>NZ_CP036262.1:6615207-7216590 GCF_007741495.1 Roseimaritima multifibrata | reverse complement strand
AACCATTTACCCTTGGTTGCCGCCCAGCCTTACGGGACGTCGAATTGAGTCGCTTGAGCGTCGCCTAATGCCATCGACACCTTTGGCGACCCGGTTTGCAGGCTGTTGGTTGAATCGCCAAATCAACAGACCGCTGGCGCCACTCCGCAAGGTTCACCCGGAGAACCATTGGGAAGTTGAATCGTCTTTGCGTGAAGTATGGCACGCGAAATGGGTACATCCCGAATAGTTTACCAGCCAGTTAGCCGGTAGGCGAGATGAATCCGGCATCTTTTCCACATTGTTCTACGGTCGTAACCTGTTGAAGCAGTTGATGATACGGTCTGATGCATCATTTATTTCAACAGGCGTGGAAAACTTTGAAAGCCCAAAACGGAGCGAACCCTGTAATGTTTCAGCCGCCACGTCCATTGCTTGAAGGACGTAGCTTGGCTCGCTGCTACCGCTGGCACATGCCGATCCGCTGCTGCAGCAGACACCGTTCATATCCAGTCCCATCAGCATCGATTGACGATCGATGTGGGGAAAACCGAGGCAGCTGGTGGTGGCCAACCTTTCCGCTAGGCCGCCATGAATGACCAGTCCGGGGATCGCGTTTTGAAGTTGTTGTTCGAACGAGTCACGGAGCGGTTGGATCTCAGCTTGCATCTGGTGAAGGGAATCGCATGCCAGCTGCAAAGCAGACGCTGCGCCGACGGCAAGCGGCACGGACTCGGTTCCTGGACGCATCCCAAGCTGTTGAGCACCACCGCGCCAGATGGCTTTAAAAGGGATGTGGGGTGCGATCAGCAGCCCACCAATTCCGGCTGGACCGTGAAATTTGTGAGGAGCAAAAACGAGCGAATCGATTTCCAGAGCGGTAAAGTCGAAAGGGATCTTTCCAATCGCCTGGGTCGCATCGACATGCAGATGAGCCTTCGCAGCACGGCACAACTGGGCAGCCTTGAAGATCGGTTGCAGCACGCCGGTTTCGTTGTTGGCAGCCATCAGGCAGACCAGGGGAGATTCACCCGATCGATGTTCAAGGGTTTGTTGAAGGCTTTCCAGCGAGACGACGCCATGCTTGTCGACCGGCAAGAAGGTCACCTCACGACCTTCCGCTTTCCAGATTTTGGCCATTTCCAGGATGCTGGGGTGCTCGATCGCGGAAACAACCAAGGGGCGATGGGAATCCCCGAAACCGCACATCGCCAACTGGTTCGCTTCGGTTCCACCACTGGTCAGTATTAGTTGCGGACCTCCTGGTTTTTCGATATCAGCGCCCAGGAGGCGTCCGATTTGGGCGAGCGCTTGATCAAGAATGGAGCGGGCAATTCTCCCTTGAGCGTGCTGGCTGGAAGGATTGAGCGGGCCTCTTTCCCAGACGCTGGCCATCGCTTGAAGGACAGCAGGAGCGATTCGGGTGGTCGCGTTATTATCCAGGTAGATCACGGTTGAGCATTCGTGGCGGCAGCGGGCGGCGGAGGGGGCAACGCAGCGATCGCTTCTTGAAGCGGTTGACTGTCTGGATATTCAAGCAGCGTTTCCGCCAGTAATTCGCGGGCGATTCCGGAACGGCCAGACTCGTTCAAATCGCTTGCAATTTGCAGATTTTCACGGATCAGGAAGGTCCGAATGGAGGCTTGAAGTTGGGCCGGATCGTCGGACTTTTTTGCCAGTCGGAACAGTTCGGGCAGCAGCACATACAGCTCTCGCTGGGCCAGGTTTTGGACGACAGGCCACAAGATGGCGGCCTCTTTAGGATGGCTGATGGTCCAGTCTCGCCAGTTGGTACCGAGATCTCCTTCGAGGTACTGAACCAAGATTTCAGCATCGGACGGAGGTCTCTGGAGTGTCCCGCGTGACAATTTAACGAGGTGCCAGTTGCCGGGCAGTTTGCCATTTTGAGGCGATTGGATCAGTTTCTGAGCGATCAGATAAGACGCGAGCGAGTTCATCGATCCGGAACGTCGAATGGGCCGCACCTGCAGATGGACCAAGGGAATTTCCCAAAAGGAAAAATTTCGAAGTTGAAAATTGCTCGGAGAGAACTCGCGTCCGTGGACGTTTCCCTGTATCAGCGTGGCTAAACCGATACTTCCGACCAAACAGACCGTTCCAATGATTCCAACCAGAACTTGGTGCCGGGTTTTACGGCGAGTTGATTTGGCGGCCATCCACGAGGTTTCCTGCGGAATAAATAGATTTGAGGTTGCCACCGGTTTGATTGGCAGCGAACAATCTCATTCTACGGTACGACGTACTCTTTCCCAAACGAGGTCGGATTGAAAAACACAACCTTCCGAAATCGAACTTCAGGCGCTCGTCTAGTCGCTGGGGCTTCCCGAAATGGCTGGAAGTCCGCGTCAACGAAGCAGGCAAATCGTTGGGGACGTCCCTATGCGGTCTATCATGCGTCAAAAGACGAAGTTCAAGCCCCGGCGATCCCTCAAGACGATCCACAGACTCGGCTGCAAAAAGTGGAAGCGGTTCTTTTGCTGGCCAAAGGACCTCAGACCGCTCGCAAAATTGCTCAGCTAGCAAATCTTGAAGACGCGACGGAGGCCCGAACCATGATCCGTCGGCTAAATGAAGTTTTTGATGAATATGGTCGATCGATTCGTGTGGAGTCGATCGCAGGCGGGTATCAATTGCTAACGCGCCCCCAGTTTGCGCCCTGGATTCGCCGCTTGGGGCATGTGCCGGCTCCAGTGAGTCTTTCGTCGCCAGCGATGGAAACGTTGGCAATTGTGGCTTATCGCCAGCCGGTGATGCGAGCAAACATCGAAGCGATCCGCGGAGTTGCCTGCGGCGAATTGTTGCGGCAACTTATGGAGAGAGATCTTGTAAGGATTAGTGGACGCAGTGAAGAATTGGGCCGACCCTTCCTATATTCGACTTCAAAGCGATTTCTACAAATATTTGGTTTACATAGTGTAGACGCGCTGCCGAACATTCGTTTTGATATGCTGCCTGATGAGACGTCTGAAAATGATGAAGAGGGCAGCCAGGCCGATCTTGCCGATCCGCAGCTTTTGAATGAACAAATTGACCCCAGCGATTCAGTAGAGGAATCCGACGTGAGCATCGCTCTGGAAACCGCCGTTCTCGGCCCCCATTCTAGTAATTTGATTTCACCTGACCTTGGTGGGGCGGTTGCCCTTGTCACGGAGACGGGGACCGATGCGCCCACGGCAATCATCGAGGATGAAGAAAATGACTGGGATGATGAAGATGATGACGAGTGGGACGATGAAGAAGACGACTGGGACGACGATGAAGAAGAGGATGACTGGGAAGAAGTCGGGGACGACGATGAAGATGATGATGACGACGAAGAAGATGACGACGATGATGCTGATGACGACGACGACACCGAAGATGGTGACGAGGACGACGTCGAGTTCGACGACGACGATGATCTAGACGAGGACGATCTAGATGAAGATCTGGACGACGACGATGAAGACGATGACGAGTGGGACTGACCCCTATTCGCCATCATTCAATTTGAAGAGTTCACGGAGTGCAACCAAAAGGCCTCCGCTATGACCTGCCGCGGCATCGTCTTTTAGCGAAGCCAAGGGAGGGTGAAGGAGTTTGTTGACCAGCCGATCAAAGGCCTGTTCGATGTCTTTCGTCGCTTGTGTACCGAGTTCGGTCTGTTGACTTAGGCGACCCATCAGCCGCTTCAGTTCCTCTTGTTTTAGTTGCTCCGCCTGGTCTCTTAATTGGCGAATGACCGGTCCGGTTGCCCGGTGATGTAGGTCCGCAATGAATTTACGGGATTCCTCGGCAATGATGCCTTGAGCCTTGGGCCACTGTTTTTGACGTTCTCGCTGGTTTCGTTCACAAGCCGACTGCAGGTCGTCCACCGAATAGAGATAAACGCTCGCAAGTTCCCCTATGTCGTGAGCAAAGTCACGAGGGACGGCTAGGTCTAGGATCAATAGCAGGCGATCATATCGGGCTTCGTGAATCGTCTGAAACCGTTCTAAAGTGATCAGTGTGTCGGTCGCTCCGGTGGTGCTGACGATCAAATCGGCGTGGGTCAAAAGCAGGTCTAATTCAGGCCAAGGGCGAGCGGTGCCACCAATTTCTTTGGCAATTTTTTCAGCCCGCTCGCGGCTTCGGTTGACCACATGAATGTCTTTGGCACCAGCGGTGACCAGATATTTGAGTGTTTCTTCTCCCATTTCGCCGGCACCGATTAACACGATGCATTTGTCGGCCAGGGTATCGAAGAATTCAGGGATGACCTCACCCACAGCAACACTGGGAACGCTTACCCGGCGACGATGGATTGAGGTTTCTCGGTCCACACGTTTTGCGACATGGCTGGCAGCTTGGAAAGCGGCATGCGTTAAAGGGCCGGCGGATCCACTCTCGCAGGCAAGTTCATAAGCTTGTTTGACCTGTGAGATAATCTGAGCTTCTCCGACCACCATGCTGTCTAGGCTTGCCGCTACGGTGAACAGGTGTTCGATCGCGGCTTGTCCGTCCAGATAGACCAGTTGTTCAAGCAAACCATCGGTAGGCAGGTTTCGCTGGGTGGCAAGGAAATCGGCCATCGCGCGTTGATCAGGGCCATCGCCATCGGCGGCTCCTGTATACAGCTCGACGCGATTGCAGGTGCTTAGCAGCACAATTTCTGCCGCCGGAAAGCGATTTCGGAAATCGTTTAAAGCCGTTTGAGCTTGAGCGGTTGTGAAAGACAACTGTTCGCGGAATTCAACCGCTGCCTGGCGGTGATTGCACCCAATCATTTGCAGTTTCATCGTGTTCCCTTCCAGTTTAGGGAGATCGACGTATCCGCGGAGGAGGGGGCTTCGTCGGGGAGGCCTCTGCCGTGTGGCGAGGTTAATACGGCAGCAAAAGCGAGGACTAAAAAGACAAAACTAGCAAACGTTAGGTAGGCGACTTTTCGGCCTCGGCGAGACGGTCGGTAAAAAATTTCAAACAGGGTCGCTGCTACCAACCACAACAATAGGATTCCCGAAAAGATCACTCCCCTTTCGGTCCAGCCAACAGATCCCCAGCGATTGAGATTCATCAGGACTCCCGAGAACAATCCGCACGCCAAAGCGATCGTGCTGAAGTACAAACAGCGGCGGTTTAGATGCTGCAGACCTTCTAAGTTTGGTAGCCGAACACGACCTCTTCCGGCTCGTTTTTGCTTTAAACGAGAGGACTGAACCAGGTACATCACACCGGCCAGGAATCCCAGCAAGACAGCCAGCGAGCCTAAGAGCATTGCCATCGCGTGCACATTACGCCAAATCCCGGTCGCTTCTTCGCGAGAGAAAGGAGGGGAATCCTGGACGTATATTGCCAAGGCGATTAACGCTAAAACGGGGGGGAGGAGGAAGGAACCGACCGTTGTTTCAGGTCTGCGAAGCAGGAAAAAAAGGTAACAGGCAGCCAATCCCCACGATAAAAGCAGGGACCAGTCGTACCAGGTTGCCATCAGCCCCGCTTCGGTCGTCCCATCTGGTTGGGCTCGAAGGATCAAATAGGCTAGCTGCAGCACTAAACCGACCACCGTGAATCCAAGGATCACGATGCGGCGGACAGGGATTTCGAACCATGTACGAGTCAATTCCAGCACCAAAGCAACTAGGTAGCTGGTTACAAAACAGGTAACGGAGATTCCGGAAAGAAATTGGATCATGCGTCTATTCTAACTCGTTGTTTAAAAAAGGCCCGAGGGGTGGGGCTTGCGAGCCTGATTTTCCCACCGATGCTATAGGGGACCGAGCCGCCTATCCCAAAGGCCACCTATGTCGAAATCGGTTTGATCAGCTTTCTTACTAGTTCTTGGGTTTCTCTGTTATGACCGCTTCTCCGTCCGATCCGACCAATTCTTCGGTCGCTCCGCCGTTGCCAAGTTCTGAGGAAGCGCTTGTCATGTGCCGAGTGGCGCTCGGCCAAATGGAATTTGCTCGAGCCTATACGCTGGAACTGCTTGAGAAAACACCTGCCGAACGATGGTTTGACGTTCCCGCGGGAGCTCCCACCTGCATCGCTTGGCAGGTTGGGCACTTGGCGGTTTCGCAGTACGGGCTGTTGTTGTTTCGGCAACGCGGACGCCAGCCCGATGATTTGGAATTGATTCCGGGGCGTTTTCGCAAAACCTACAGTCGAGGCTCGGTGCCGAAATCGGGCCCAGACCAACACCCGTCAGCAGATGAATTGCTTAGCAAACTTCACAAAGTTCATGAAATCGCTAGAGAAGAACTGCAGGGGATGGAAGACGGGGAAGGGTTGCTTGATCCGATCGATATGCCTTACGCGGTCTATCCGATCAAGTTAGGGGCGATTCTCTTCTGCCCGCTGCATGAACAGATTCATGCGGGGCAAATCGGTTTGACAAGACGTTTGTTGGGTTTGGATCCTGTCCGTTAGGTCGATCTTGCAGCTTTCTGGTTGGAAAACCAGATGCGAAAATCGAAAGGCGCTAAGGTTGGATGGTGCCAAAATCACTTACATCTATTGGATTCGGATCGCTGGAAATGGAACTGGAAATCGTCAACGAGAGCATTTACGACCATCCCAAGTATTACGATTTGGTTTTTGGGTCCGACTGTGCATCCGAACTGCAATTTATTGAAGCCTGTGCGGCCCAGTTTATGTCAGGTCGAGTCGAACGTTTGTTCGAACCCGCGTGTGGAACAGGTCGCCTGTTGAATCACTTCGCGGCTCGTGGATACCGAGTCGGCGGGATTGATTTGAACCCGAAAGCGGTCGCTTATTGCAATGATCGATTGAAACGCAATGGCTGGGAAGATCGCGTCCAGGTCGCCGATATGTCGGCCTTTAAACAACCTCATAAGTGGGATTTGGCATTCAATACGATCAACAGTTTCCGCCATTTGGGAACGGCCGCGGAGGCTGAGGGGCATTTTGAATGCATGGGCAAGATCGTCCGGCGAGGTGGATTGTACCTGCTTGGGATTCACCTATCCCCTACGAATGGAATCCCAGAGGAAGGCGAATCTTGGTCGGCCCGCCGTGGTCACCTGGCAGTCAATACTCGAATGTGGACCGTCGACCGCAACCCGAAAACCAGGATCGAGCGGTTTGGCATTCAGTTCGATGTGCATACGCCTCGGCGTCAATTTCGGATCGTTGATGAACTGGTTTTAAGATCCTACACCGTCAAGCAAATGGAGACCCTGATTGCGGCGAGCGGGGTTTGGGAGGTTCTGGAAACCTACGATTTCGCTTATGACCTCGATTCACCCTTGAAAGTCGATTCCAGCACCGAAGATGTGGTCTATGTGCTGAGAAGACTTTAATAGTCTGGCAAAACCCTATCCCATCGGACCACTCGAGCGATTAGACTAGGAACTTAACATTCCCCCTTTCCGTGGGAGCTTATGGGTGGTTCCTCAAAATGAAGCCGATTCGGCAGCCTTTGATTCAGACGCTTCGAATGCGGCTGATCCGGTGGTCGGTAGCGTCGTCGCGGATGATTCGGCATCGTTGCAAGAATCGGTAACGCTCTCACCCGGGAATCAGGCCGGGGTGTTAGGTTGTACGGAAGCGATTCCGGTAAACGACCCACAACAGGTTCGCGAGTTGTCGCCCAGTATTTTAGGGGCTTATCAAGTTTCCAAGGGGCATCAGGAATTTTCCGGATGTACGCTCGACCCGCGTCCGTTTCTTGGATTGCGATTTAGCGCTGTTGAGGATGAAAATCTTTCAGCGGATTGGAAGTGGTTCGGCGGAGACGGAATGCCTGTCTCCGAATCCTTGATTCGAAAATTGGGTTTCGATTCGCATCAGCCGTGTGATGCTCGTTTGCGTGCCGGGGATACGCCGATGGTCGAGCGTTGGCGGAAAATTGCGGTCGATCAGTTGGCGTCGGAGCGGTTGATAGAAAACCCATCGGATGGAGCGACTCAAGCATCCAGCTCGGAAGCCCTCTTAGGTCAAGATCCTGAAACCGTCATTCTGTGGTGTCGCTGGGCTTCGGGGACGGTAGCTTTCCGATTTGACAATGGAGCTTCGGCCAGGATTCCGTTTGCAGGTTGGGCAAGTGATTTTGTCTCAAAACGTCAAAAACCCGATCCGTTTCGATGCCCTGAAACCGGCATCACTGGCTATGAACTGGTGGCGCTTGATTCGCAAACCGTGACGGTTTCAGCCGCCGTTGGAATCTGTCAGGCTTCTCAGATAGCGACGCTGATCAGCCGTCTGGAAACCTGCGAAATTTCTGGCAAACGTGTCCTTCCAGAATTTTTGTCCGTCTGTGCGATAAGCGGGCGGAAGGCGATTACCGATTTGTTAGAATCCTGTCAGTGGTGTCAGCGACAGGTGGTTCCTAGTCAAATTTCGGGTCACCGATGTAGCGATTGCCGCGAAGGGGAGCCGATCGCTGGCAACGACCCGCTATTGGTTGCGTTGCTAAAGAAGCACCCTGAATGGGAGAAATATGGGAATTGGCGGGGCTGGCGTGACGCTGAGCGAGCTGTCCTGGTGGGGAAATCTTGGCGTGGCGGTTTGGCCGTTATCTGTGATCCGCGTGAGCAAACCGTTCTCAGGGTCGCACACAGGGGGCCCCTGCGTCGGCAGTGGACTTTTGACACTCCCTAAGTGTCTCTTTACTTGCGGGCTTCCTTAGCCTTTTTATGCGGCGACAGAAGGGGGCGTCCGTCGTCGTTCAAGGATCGCAATTCCGATCGCGATTAGAAGAGCGACTCCGGCGATGCTATACCCAAAAGTCATCCACCAATTCCAGCTTGCTTTTGTATTTGCTTGGACTTGATACGGAAATGGCTGGCGATCGCCTAGCGGGCGGCGGACCAGCTGCTCCCAGCGGGTCACAAGGTCTTCCGTCGACGTCGAAAGCATGACGGCTTCGTTGTATTCCACAAATTTGTCGGTGTCGTATTCAATAGGAATCATCAAGGCGCTGACGAGAGCAAACGTCCCGAAGGCGCCGAATACCAGGGCGATAAATCCCATCACGGCGAACAGCATCCGCAGCGGGAAAGCGTGTTCCGCCACTGGCGGGGTGGTGGTGGTGGAATCGGTTTTTGGTAGTAAACGGAGTTCCCTTAGTTGTGGGATTTTGACTATTGTCTGGCAGTTCGGGCACGTTGTCTGATCACCCGCTTGGCCGGGGCTGACCGAGAGGATTTGGCCGCAGGTACATGGCAATGCGTACATCGTAGAAAAACCAATGAAGATACAGGAACTTTTGCGGAATGACTGGACCGTGCAAGGCGGCTGACTAGAATCTTAAAAGAACAACCGAGACAACCGGCAACACCGGCCGTAATGACCTTCCGTTTGATAATCCTTCCATTGTCAGACCAAGTGCTCAACGCCAATAGCGGACTGATTCGTCCGTACTCCCGGATCCCACCGATAGACGGTCACTCAGGTTGCCGACCCATGACGGTCAACTGAAACACGACACCATTTTTAGTACGTAACCACGACCGCCTTCGGTTCGTCAAGACCCTAGGTAGCTGGCATTTTGGCGGCACTGTCCTGATTAGGGAAAATAATGGGTCGATACTGAGGCCCGTTAAGTCACCGTAATCGCAAAGTTTTACCAATTGCTTGAAGGGATCCGGTCACTTGCTGTAGCGGTGGTAGAATAGATTGTCAATCCACTGTTATTGCTCACCGGCGTTTTTTCGTTGGTCTCCCGCTGAATATACCACGGCATTATTAATTTAGGGTTAAAGGAGTCACACCTTTGTATCAAAATATTTTGGACGATTTTGAAGACGACGCACCGGCCGCAACCGACGTCGTTCGCAATTTCAGCAAGCTCCCAATCGATGACAGTGAAGATGAATCTGCAGCGATTTCAGCTGTAGAAGCCGTTGAAGGTGAGGTTCAGTTAGATAGCCCCGACGATCTGCTGGTTCCGGATGAATCCGAAACTTGGTCCGATGATCCTGTCCGAATGTACCTGACGCAGATGGGCGAAATCCCATTGTTGACGCGTCGCGAAGAGATTCTGTTGGCTAAGCGGATCGAAGAGACCCGCCGTCGTTTCCGCTCCAAATTGCTTGAAAACCACTATGTACTTGTAGAGGCCTACAAGACGCTTAAACGCGTTCATCGTGGGGAACTGCCTTTTGACCGGACCGTTCAGGTCTCGGTGACTGATCGGTTGGAAAAAGAGCAAATCTTGGGGCGGTTGCCTCATAACCTGAAAACGCTTTCGGTACTGCTTCGCCGCAACTGTCACGACTGGCGTATTGCCCTCAGTAAATCGACCACCGAAGAACGGCGTCAAGAAGCATGGCGTTCTTTGGCACATCGTCGTCGTCGTGCGGTTCGCCTGATCGAGGAACTGGGATTGCGGACCCAGCGGATCGAAAATCGAATCGGACTGTTGGAGAAATTCAACAACCGGATCGAAGAGCTCGATTCACAAATCAGTGAAGCCCCAAAAACGAAACAGGGCCGAGAAGATCGCGAGGTGCTACTGCAAGAGCGTCGTCAGATTCTGACCGCTTGCCAGGAAACACCAACCTCCCTTCGCAACCGTGTCGAATTGCTGAAACGGGTTTACAGCGAGTATCAGCAAGCGAAACGTGAGCTGAGCGAAGGAAACTTGCGGTTGGTTGTTTCGATCGCCAAGAAATACCGTAACCGAGGCCTCTCCTTCCTTGATTTGATTCAAGAAGGAAACGCAGGCTTGATGCGTGCCGTCGATAAATTTGAATATCGTCGTGGTTTCAAGTTCTGCACATACGCCACTTGGTGGATTCGCCAAGCGATTACCCGAGCCGTCGCGGATCAGAGCCGAACCATTCGGATTCCAGTCCACATGGTGGAAACGATGAGCCGCGTACGTAACGTTGCTCGTCAGTTGTTGCAGGAATTGGGCCGCGAACCAACGATCGAAGAAACAGCTCGTCGAGCTGAAACGACGATCGAAGAAGCTCGCCGAGTTCTAGCGATGAGCCGATATCCGATCAGTTTGGATCGACCCGTTGGCAACAGCGAAGACAGTCAGTTTGGTGACTTGCTACCAGATGGTACTGCCGAAAGCCCAGCGATAGGTGCGGCTCAGGACATGCTCCGTGATCGGATCAACAACGTCCTGAAAAGTCTCTCCTATCGAGAACGCGAAATTATCAAATTGCGTTACGGCCTAGGGGATGGTTACAGTTACACGCTGGAAGAAGTAGGCCATATCTTCAAGGTAACCCGCGAGCGAATTCGACAAATCGAAGCCAAGGCCGTTCGCAAACTGCAGCAACCAAGCCGCAGCCAGGACTTAGTCGGTTTCCTAGACTAAAGCTGACAGCAGCCACCGCAGTCAAACGATAATCCTCGGCTCAAAGAGTCGAGGATTGTCGTTGGTACCCACCCCTTTCCAGGACACTCTATCACCTTTCCAGGACACTCTATGGTCGGGGGAGATTAGTCCGAGTTAGTCCGAGGACACTCTATGGTTGGGGGGGTGTGCTGGCTTTGATGTTTGTTTTTTTGATGAATGTGGGCACTTTGTTACAGAGATTTTGACCGATTAACTACCTGTTGAGGCCGTTTTTTGGGGCTATGGGTGTACCGGTAGCGATCAAAGGCCCATTTCTTGACTTTTGAGACGCTACTTGGACTCGGCGACCGGGGATTAGGTCAGACTATCGACCATGTATTGTCGATTGGGACGGTTTCCTGGTCGGCGATTTGACGTTGGTAGATCGCGGTGCGGGTTTGCAGGTCGACCGGCGATGCGTAGCGATGCCCCATTTGTGCGTGTCGCTCGGCTAACTCTTCAACGTTCACGGCGGTCCCATCTAGCTCTATTAGACTTCGGAACATGCGCGCCGGTAGTCGATCGGAGGCCTGAAGTTCTGGCCGGGACTGGATGGCCAGGTGCCAAAGCAATTCCTCGTAGGCTTTTAGTTTCATCGGGACGCAACCGAGACGCTCGCTTAAGGCTTCACGTTTGCGAACTTGCTCTTCGATCTGAGCAGTCGTTAGCTTGTTCGCGACCACAACTTGCTGGCCATCGACTTCTCCTTCTAGCTCCAGCGGTGCTAGCCATGATTCGAGATCGGCGGTTTTACCTTCAAGGGTTTTCAGTCGTTCGCTGATCGACACTTCGGCAAAGTCGTCTAAGGCTTCGGCCAAGCCGGCGCGTATCGGGTTCAAGTCGACGTACAGCATCCCCGCCAAAATCTCCTCTTCAGTTGGCAAACGATTCAATTTAAAGCGGTTACCGAAAAGACGTCCGGTAACTCCGTCTTCTTTGTTGCAGCGTCTGGAAAGCGTTTGACACATCTGCCGAACAAACCATGAGATATTCGACAACCGTTCACGGTACTCTTCGACAACCTCGGGATCGTTGACGATCTTAGCGATTTCCGACTCGGTAATCTTCCCGCCGTTTTTCGCTCGGCACTTCGCACGCGACGTAACTGAAAGCCAGCGAATAGCGATCTCACGTGGCGTCAGTTTGGCCGCCAGGTCAGGTCGATTCCGAAGGATGGCATGCCAATGATTCGACAGGATGCTGTAAGCCAAAACATCAATACAAAAGAAGCGAGCAAGCAACGCCATCCGGTCTCGATACCAGACTCGCCGATCCCGATAGTCACGTTTGGAATTCAAGTCGATTCCGAACAGATAAATGCCACGTGATGTGCGATTCATCGCATGATAGACGTTTACCTCTTTTGCCCTGAACACTTCACTTCGATTTACATTGCACATTTCACCTACCCCATGCATGAAAAAAGAGCGAGTTAACTCGACACTTGTATCCTACTACTGTCGGGGTGATTGGGCAACTCTGTTAGGGAGAGGGGCAAATGTCGTGAGCCAATTCCTGCCAATTGCTTGCATGTCCCAAAAAGATGGCACATCTAAATACACCTGAAAGCGAACCAAATCCAGTAGATCATTTGCTAGCTGCCATAGTGCTAGCGTCCATAGAGTGTCCTCAGCCGTTGTTTCCATAGAGTGTCCTCTACGGGGATGTTGCTAGCACGCATGGAGGAGCAGCTGGCGTAGAGTGTCCTCAGCCGTTTGAGCAGCTATCGCGTTCAGATGGTAATCCTCGATTCTTTGAGCCGAGGATTATTGTTGGTTGCGGCGTGTCGGAATATGGATTGGGTTTTGGTGTTTGGCTACTTGGCGTCGATGACGTCGGCCATTTCAAAATCCATTTCGACATCTTCTTCTGGAAAATCGAAAGGCTTGATATAGCTTTTTCCTTTTCCAATGGGAGCTCCATATGGTGCGAAATCGGGTTCAGGATTGACCCCGTCAAAGCCTTGGATACTCACTATTTGAGGGCCTCCGGTGAAGCCCGTGCCGTTGGCAGAGGAATCGAATCGTCCATCGACAATTGCTGCGGAACCCGCAGCTCCAGAATTCCCTTTGGAAGTGTCGGGTTCCAGCATGATCGTTCCCTGGGGGACCGGTTTCCCTTGGTAGGAGACGGTGCCTGAAAAACGGTATCGCTGGACCCCCGAAGAATCGCAGCCGAGACTTATCGCGAACAGAACGGGGATCAGGAAAGCTGGTAAAAATCGCACAAGCTGATGCTTCAAACGAATGGTTTGGCTCATAGTCCCTTAACCTCACCCGAACCCCGACTAGCCGCAGCGCGATACGCCGTCATGTCGATCGTCTCCGAGACAAATCGGACCGATCCATCCATCATCCCAAACATCGCGCCCGAAGGATGTTGCGATCCGTATCCACCGTTGTTGAAGGTCATTGTGAACCCTCCATTTTTGGCGGCATTGATTGGCCACTTGTGGTTTTTGGTCGACAATAAAGCGACTCCGTTGTACCAATACAGCCCGCGAGTCCAAGCCCGATAGAACTTGTACTGTTCGTAAGAGACTTCTCCCATGCCGATGGTGTTGGTCGTGCCATCGGTAATGTCGGCGAATCGCAGGTTGCTACGTAATTGGAAAACACCGTCTGTGGCATATTCGCCAAAAGATGCATTTTCACGAGTTGTGTCGCGGACGTAGGTCTGATTGGTTTGTGCGTTGGTACCGATGGGGCCTGAGTTTCCGTAGTAGTGCGTCGTGTAAAGATCGGCTTCATTTGCCGCGGTGCTAACAGAAAACTGTTCGGGCCCGCTGGGGCATAAGAAACCGTCGATTCGGTTCTGAGCCATCGGAAGATTTTGAACATAGTTGCCGTCGTAACGGACCTGTTCAAAGAGGTTTTGTTGCTCCATGAAAGGGAGCAAACGGACCAAAATCCCAATTTTGCCGCCACCATCGATGCTGCATGGAGGGAATCGCTTGTTGACATCGTGGTAATTGTGCAGGGCTAGGCCAAGCTGTTTCATGTTGTTCGAACACTGCATTCGGCGAGCAGCTTCGCGGGCTGCTTGAACCGCAGGCAGGAGCAGCCCGACAAGCACTCCAATGATGGCGATCACCACGAGCAATTCGACTAAGGTAAAACCACGTCGCGAGATACGCGAAGTTTGTTTGGAACACATTTTTGGAATTCGCCCATAAAAGGTGAGGAAGGGCAGATTAGCACCTTCTGAGGTTGATTTTCATTTGCTGTTGATTCGAAATGAAAACACGAAAACCCTCAGTTTATCGAAATTGGCTTACGCCACAATTCATCTCAGCCAGTTATTGGTACCTGTTTTCTCCCTACTGGGACAGTAGTGGAAGCTTCGATTCCTTTGAGTGGGGCAGTGAACTTGCCGTCGAAGCGATGCCCAGGCTGCATCCTGTTCTTGGAACGGTTTTTGCACACTCATGATTACGTTCGTTTTTTCGGATCCATTGTTGCTTGATTGAATGCCGGTTTCCTGGTTTGAGTTAGGTGCGCGCCAGCAATCCGCTTCGAGTTAGGGTAGGGTTTAAGGTTAGGCAAACAGAATCGGTGTTTGCTGGTCGATGGATCTAGTCGTCTTCAACTTTCCGTTCGTCTATCCCCAAGCCAAAATGAAACTTCTTGAAGAAGAAAATTCACTCAAAATTTCTCTCATTAGTCTCCATGGTTTAATTCGCGCGACCGACGCACCGCTTGGCTTTGATTCAGACACCGGTGGGCAGATCAAATATGTCCTCGAATTGGCTCGAGAGTTAGCTGCTCAGCCGCACGTCCGTGAAGTCGAATTATTGACCCGGCAGATTATCGATCCCCGCCTGGATGATGATTACGCTCAATTAGAAGAAGCTATCTGCGAGAACGCAAAAATTGTCCGGATCCCGTTCGGTCCTAAACGGTATTTGAAAAAAGAGTCGTTGTGGCCATTCTTGGAAATGTTCATCGACCAATGCCTGGTCCATTTTCGCCGCCATGGCTTGCCGCATATCATTCATGGTCACTACGCCGATGCGGGGATGGTGGGGGCTCATCTGGCGCAATTACTGCATATCCCCTTTATCTTCACGGGGCACTCACTCGGTCGAGTGAAACAGCAGCGATTGAGTGTCGGCAAGCATGCCAATTCAACGGATGCGATGGAGCGAAAGTACAAGTTTACGCAGCGGATCGAAGCGGAAGAGGTCGCGCTGGAAACCGCGTCGATGGTCGTTACAAGCACCAGTCAAGAGATCGAACAGCAGTACGAATTGTACGACCATTACCAGCCTTCACGGATGGAGGTGATTCCGCCGGGAGTGGACCTGGATAATTTTTCCCCGCTGACGGATGACTGGAAACCAACTCCGTTCGCAGACGAACTGCATCGCTTTTTGAAAGAACCCGAAAAGCCAATGATTCTGACGCTGGCTCGCCCAGACGAGCGGAAGAATCTTCATAAGTTGGTTGAAGTCTACGGCGAAAGCGAAGAGCTTCGCGAACGGGCGAATCTTGTCCTCATCATGGGGACGCGTGAAGACCTGAAAGATCTTCCCAAGGCTCAGCGAGATGTCATCCGTAACATTATGGAACAAATCGATAAGTATGATTTGTATGGCAAGGTTGCCTATCCCAAAAACCATACCCCTCGAGACGTGCCGGACCTTTATCGCTTGGCGACCTCTCGACGAGGGCTGTTCATCAACCCCGCGCTGACCGAACCGTTTGGACTGACATTATTGGAAGCGGGAGCCACCGGTTTGCCGATTATCGCAACCAATGATGGGGGGCCTCGCGACATCATCGCTAACTGCGGAAATGGGCTGTTGATCGATCCGCTCGATAACGAGGGGATCGAGAAGGCATTGCTACGGGGGTTGACCGAACCGGAGCAGTGGGACGAATGGTCAAAAGCCGGAATCGTTGGTACTCGAAAACATTATTCCTGGAGTAACCACGCCAAACGCTATTTGCGAGACTTGGATGATATCCTGCAGAATAGCGCAGCACCTGTCTTGCAACAGACACACTCGCAGCGGCGGTTGCCTGAATTTGATCGGATCATCATCACCGATTTGGATAACACGTTGACCGGCGACCCTGACGGGCTAGCCGAATTTATCCAGCTGATTAAGGACCACCCACACATTGGATTTGGGATCGCGACCGGTCGGCGATTGGACAGCGCGTTGAATTTGATTCAGGAATTGGGGCTGCCGCAACCGGACCTGATCGATACCGATGCGGGGACACAACTGCATTATGGAGAGCGGTTGACTCCGGACCTCAGCTGGCGGCAGCAAATTGGATTCGCCTGGAAGCCTGCCGAGATTCGGGAAAAATTGGATTCGATCGAGGGGCTTTATATACAGCCTGAATCTCAGCAATCCGAGTATAAAATCAGCTATGAAATCGATCCAGAAAAAGCACCGACTCCTGCCGAAATTCAGAAGGCCCTTCGCAGTGCTGGATTGCGTGCTAAGGTTGTTCTATCCCTGGGAATGTACTTAGACGTGATTCCTGTTCGTGGTGGCAGCGATTTGTCGATGCGGCACCTGTTGTGGAAATGGGGGTTCTCGCCCGACAATGTTCTTGTGGCAGGCGATTCCGGTAACGACGCTGGCATGCTACTGGGTAGAACGCTAGGTGTTGTTGTGGGGAACTATAGTCCCGAATTGGAAGTGATACGCAATCGACCTCGTGTCTACTTTGCCGAAGCGGAACACGCACGAGGGATCATTGAGGGCATTCATTACTACCAATTCTTAGACAATATCGTTATCCCGAATGATCGGCACGAAGAATAACGGAGCCGCCTCCCAAAACGGTGCACCTAGCCAAGGAAAAAGGACGTCCGGGAACCTTAGGCCTGGAAGTCTTGCGTTTGAGGCACAACTTACATTGCAGCGTTTGCTGCCAAGGCTAGACGCGGTTTGGGAGAAAACGAAAACATCGGAACGTGTGCGGCACGATTTCGAAGTTCGATTGCATGACCACTGGCAATCGCTGTTTGAACTGCTGCGCGAATTGTATGGCCAGCGGTACGATTTCTTTTACCACCTAGAACAAATTCTGATCACCGCTGCGGAAGCTTGGGCTCATCGTTCACCGGTGCTTCGTGAGGTGGATCATCAGCGTATCAACGATCCCGATTGGTTTACGTCGGAGAAGATGGTTGGCGGCGCCTTATACGTCGATTTGTTTAGCGACAATCTAGGACGCTTGCGAGAATCGATTGGTTACTTTCAAGAACTAGGGCTGACCTACCTTCACTTGATGCCGCTGTTTGCCGTTCGCCCGGGAAACAATGATGGTGGTTATGCGATCAGTAATTACCGTTCGGTCGATCCTCGCTTGGGAACGATGGAGGACCTCAGACTACTGGCGGACGATCTCCGTGAAGCGGGGATTTGCTTGGTCCTCGATTTTGTTTTTAACCACACCTCGGATGATCATCAGTGGGCTCAGAAAGCTCAGGCCGGTGAGTTGGAGTATCAAGAGTTTTACTACATCTATCCCGATCGAGAGACTCCGGACCGGTACGAGCAGACCCTTCGCGAGATTTTTCCTACCGTCCGCAGAGGGAACTTCACTTGGCATGACGGGATGCAACAGTGGGTTTGGACCACGTTCAATAGTTTCCAGTGGGACCTGAATTACAGCAACCCATCGGTCTTTCGAGCGATGCTGGAAGAGCTGTTTTTTATCGCGGATACCGGGGTCGATATTTTAAGGCTGGATGCGGTTGCCTTTATCTGGAAACAGATGGGAACCAATTGCGAAAATCTGCCGAAGGCCCATACCTTGATCCAGGCGTTTAACCGATTGGCGAGTATCGCAACCCCAGGCCTGCTGTTTAAATCCGAAGCGATCGTGCACCCGGACGATGTCGTTAAGTATATCGGTCACGACGAATGCCAGATTTCTTATAATCCAACGTTGATGGCGTTGTTGTGGGAATCGTTGGCGACGCGTGAGGTTCGATTATTGACCCAGTCGCTCAGTCACCGACATCAATTGCCAGAAAACACGGCATGGGTGAACTACCTTCGCTGCCATGATGATATCGGCTGGACCTTTGATGATGCCGATGCCTCGAAGATAGGAATCAATGCCTATGACCATCGGCAGTTCCTCAATCGGTTTTACACCGGTCAGTTTCAAGGATCGTTTGCACGCGGAATCCCTTTCCAAGAGAACCAAGCGACCGGGGACATGCGTATCGCCGGCACGATGGCTTCCCTGGCAGGCCTTGAATTAGCGATTGAGCATGAAGACGAAAAGGGAATGGACGAAGCGATCGGCCGTATCCTGCTTCTTCAGGGAGTCGCACTGAGTATCGGTGGGATTCCGCTGCTGTATCTGGGTGAAGAGTGGGGAATGCTAAACGATTATGATTTCGTTGAAGATCCAGCCAAAGCAGGCGATACGCGGTGGGTTCACCGTCCCAAAATGAAGTGGGAGTTCTTGGAGGAACTGGGAGACAGTTTGGGCTCGGGGCCGGGATCGCTCAGGCGACGGATCTTTCGGTCGCTTCAGCGGATGATCACGGTGCGCAAGTCATTGCCAGCGCTGGGCGGACAAAAGATGGACCTTGTTCAGTCAGGCAATACACATCTGTTAACATTTGTTCGGTCGCGAGACAGCCACCGTTTGGTGGTGGTCGCAAACTTCTCCGAACAACCGCAGTCACTGGAGGGTAATGTGCTGCGAACCGCGGGGCTAGGACGGTTCTTCGAAGACGCGATCGGCGGTCAAACCTATGGCAGTAGCACGGACCTGATAGTTGCCCCCTACCAGGTTCTCTGGTTGAAAAGAGTCTAAGGTGTCGCCGCATTTTTTTGAAATGCGGCGTTCCCTTTGGGCTGAATTTGATGCGAATCCGCGGTGATTTCACCACTGCGATATCACAGATGTTTGGCTGGAATTGATCCTCTAGGCTGATCGCAAGAAAGGGTTTTACTTCTTGCGAGCGACGATGGCGGTTCTGGTCAGTTTGGCTGGCAGATGCTTTAGGCTTAGCTTCATCGCTTTCATCTCACATCCAGCTTCCGTGAGCAGCTGTTGCATTTGAGCGAGCGGGATATTGTGGTAGTGGTAGCGATGGGAAACAAATCGGCCGGTGAGGCTTTCATTCATTTCGATATTGATCAACGTCCCACCTGGAGCCAACAGCGAGACCAATTCACGGAGGCTTTGTTTTGTATCGTCCGCGTACCCCACAACCGCTCCGACGCAGATCAGGTCAAAAGTCCCTTCATCGAGCGTCGACAGTTGACCATCTAGCGAGGTGATTTTTCTGGGGGCTGAAATGTTGGCGATGCCGACTTCAATTCGCTTGCGGTCGATTTTCCGCGAATCGGCATTGGCGAGCGTCGCTTGCAGAAAATTGGGTTCTAGGTCGGTCGCCAATAAACGAGTCTGGGGAAAACGCTGAAGAAAATGCAGTCCCAGCAGACCGGTGCCGCAGCCCGCATCAAGCACCCGGCGAGGGGCGGTTTCCAGCGTCATCGTCCGGAGATACCGATCGATGCCCGCTTGGTAGCCGAGTAATTTGATGAAGAAGTCGTAGGTTTGGCTATTTTTGTATAAATCGGGGCTGATCATCCGAGAGCCAGCGTCGGGAGGACAACAAAAAACCCCAGCCCACCAAAAACGGTGGGCTGGGGTTTTTTTGCCGTTTCATCGGTAGAAAGCGAAGTTTCGTCCTGATGAATTCGAAAGAGGCGACGCCGGGATTCGAACCCGGGATGTCGGATTTGCAATCCGATGCCTTAGCCGCTTGGCCACGTCGCCGATAGTTACCTGCCGTTTTTGACGATACCGATCTTTTTGCTTTGAAAAACCGGTCCGACCCGCTGTCGGCTGGTGATTTAAGTAACGTAGGGATTCAGTGATGATTGGTCAATATCTGACGGTTTCACAGGTTCCCTTGGTTGCATGGAAAAGATATCGGCCAGAAATCGGATCGACTTGAGCGGTTTCACACGTCTGGACGAAATCGACTTTGCGATTCAGGCTATTAGCTAGAGAAATCGCTCGCAAAAATAGTTCGCAAGATCTGCGATTTTTAGAAGTCTTTAGCCCTTCGAGATTGTCATGGCCCTGGGTACAGCTTTCCGAGCCTTTTTTGGCTCCCTTTTTAATTCAGAAACTTCGCAGCGGGTGCAGCTAGCACTCGAGGGCGAATCCGCCGTGTCGGCGCCCGAACCGGCTCGGATTGAAACGGCTCCCGTTCCGCCGGCTCCGTTGCCGCCGGCGCGCAGCGATGCGGTGGCCTTGCTAGCAACTCTGCAGCGAGAGGCTCGCTTGGTCGATTTGGTGCAGGAAAAATTGGATGCCTATTCAGACGCTCAGGTCGGCGCTGCGGCTCGACCTTGCCTGCTGCAGTGTGCATCCATTTTGGAAAGGGTGATGGGCTTGCAGCCGGTGGTGGCAGGTTCTGAGGGAAGCCAGGTGGAAGTTCCCAGTGGTGCTTCACCGGCCGCTTATCAGTGGATCGGCGAAGGAAGCGGAACGTCGGGACAATTGGTCCATCCAGGTTGGAAAGCCAGCCGCGTCGATTTGCCCGAGTGGACCGGTCAGGATGCTGACGCAAAAATTATTGCACCGGCTCAGATAAAGCATTGATCGACGACCAAAACTTTTGTGACTTGATTGCTTAACGTCTTCCCCTACTAAACCCCTGAAATCCCTGTGCTCTCAACTTCTGCAAAGTTCTCCGTCGGGATTGACTTGGGAACAACCAATTCCGTGGTCGCGTACACTCCTCTGGAGGAGTCCGCAGGAATCCCCGCGTTGCTGCCGATCCCACAGATCGTCCAGCCGGGGCAAACGGAATCGCGATTTTCGCTTCCGTCGTTTTTGTACCTTCCTCGTGAGGGTGAACTGGAATCGCTGCGAGGCTCTCTGCCGATCGATCCACGCAATGGGGTCGCGGGGATCTATGCTCGCCAGCAAGCGGCAGAGAACCCACAGCGGGTCGTCGTGGCTGCCAAAAGCTGGCTCTGCCACCATCGCCAGGGCCGCGGCCAGGCGATCCTTCCTTGGCAGGCTCCTGACGAAGTTTCCAAGGTTTCGGCGATGGACTGCACGACGCGTTTCCTCCAGCACTTGGTTGCGGCCTGGGAAGCGGCTCATCCCGAAGACCCTTTGCTTGAACAACAAGTCGTTCTGACAGTTCCCGCGTCCTTCGATCCAGCGGCCCGTGAATTGACACGACAAGCCGCCTTGGATGCAGGGTTGCCTGCCGATTTCGTTCTTTTGGAAGAACCGCAAGCGGCCGTTTACAGCTGGTTAGCGGGACAGTCGGACAAATGGCGTCAGCGTTTAGGGACGGGGGATTCGCTGTTGGTTGTCGATGTTGGAGGGGGAACAACCGACCTGACTTTGGTTTCGGTTGCCGAGGAAGAAGGGGAATTGATTTTGCAGCGGACGGCGGTCGGGAATCATTTGTTGGTCGGTGGCGACAACATGGATTTGACGCTGGCCCATGTGGTGTCGCAGCAGTTGGCCGCGGACGGACATACGCTTGACCCATGGCAAAGTGTTTCGCTTTGGCATGCTTGCCGGAATGCTAAAGAACAGTTGCTGTCGGCTGATGGACCGGAAGAACAAACCGTATCGGTTTTAGGACGAGGGAGTTCGTTGATCGGCGGGACGCTTTCGACAACGATTAGCAAAACGAAAGCGGCCGAAATCCTGCTGGATGGATTCTTTCCAAACTGCAATGCGGAGGCTCGGCCCGAACGAAACGTTGCCAGTGGGTTTCAAGATATTGGCTTGCCATACGAATCGGATCCGGCGATCACGAAACAGATCGCCGCCTTCCTCGCGAATCAAAATGAGGGGGATTCGGAAAGTGGTTTGGCCGGCGGTCGTCCGACGCATCTGCTTCTCAATGGAGGCGTGTTTCGCAGCCCCGCGATTCGTGAACGGTTGACTGCAACATTGAGTGGATGGTGTGACGGTAAACTGACGCCATTGACCGAAGGTGAAGACCTGGACCACGCGGTTGCCATCGGGGCCGCCTATTATGGGTGGACCAAACGGCAAGGTGGGATTCGTATCCGCGGCGGGACCGCACGGGCTTATTACATCGGAATTGAAACCGCGGGTCTAGCGATCCCCGGAATGCCGCGTCCGCTGCGGGCTCTTTGTGTCGCCCCGCAGGGTATGGAAGAAGGGACACAGATGGACGTTCCCAGCGATCCCGTTGGAGTGGTTGTCGGCACGTCGGCGCGGTTTCGCTTCTTTGCTTCCACCATGCGAAGCGAAGATACCGCCGGCACGAAATTGGACCATTGGAGTCCTGAAGAATTGGTGGAAAGCGATCCCATCGAGTTGCAATTGACCAGCGAAAACGCAGGGGACGAACCCTTCGTGCCGGTTCAGTTTCACAGTCGAATCACGGAACTGGGAATGTTCGAATTATGGTGCCGGGCAACCCGCAGTGATGAAGAATGGAAGATGGAATTCAACGTTCGTGAAGAGGGTCACGGGGAACCGGTATGAGCGAGAGTGCGGAGGGGGCCGAGGAGACTAATCTATCTCGGTATGTCGTTGGCATCGATCTTGGAACGACCAACTGTGCGGTTAGTTTTGTCGATACGACCCAAGATCCTTGGCAGGTCGAATCGCTGCGAGTCCCCCAGTGGGTCGACCTGCGGCAATGGGAACGTCGCGACACGTTGCCTTCTTTCCATTATGAATGGACGGTAGAGGAAGCGGCCGGTGATGCGCCGCGGCTACCGTGGCAAGAGTCCTCACCGGCCAGTTGCGTTGGCTTGTTCGCGCGCGATGCGGGAGGCCGACATCCCGGCCGCCAAGCCTCGTCTGCAAAAAGTTGGTTGTCGCACGACGGGGTCGACCGGACCGCGGACCTGCTCCCCTGGCACGGTGAAGCGGGGGTGCAACGATTGTCGCCGGTCGATGTCTCGGCGGCCTACTTGAAACATCTCCGCGAGGCTTGGGATTACGAACATCCCGACGCCTTGTTGGCCGATCAAGATGTCGTGATCACGTTGCCTGCATCGTTCGACGAAGTGGCGCGTGAATTGACGGTTCAAGCCGCGAAGCAGGCCGGTTTGCCTCGTGTTTATTTGATCGAAGAACCGCAAGCGGCGTTTTATGCCTGGATCGATTCTCAGGGCGAAGCCTGGCAGGATGCGGTTACTCCGGGACAGTTGATTTTGGTTTGCGATATCGGCGGAGGGACCACTGACCTGACGCTGATTCGTGTTCGAGCCGCCGGTGGCGGACAGGTGCAGTTTCATCGTGTCGCGGTCGGTAAGCACTTGATCCTGGGCGGTGATAATTTGGATCTGGCGATCGCCAAGTACGCCGAATCGAAATGGCAGGCGGATCAACCTGAGACGAAATTGACCCCGTCTCAATGGGAACGGTTGGTACAGGCGTCACGGGTGGTCAAGGAGACGATGTTGGCGACCGAAAGGCCCGAGGAGTACACGATCAATCTGCCTGCGGAAGGGGCACGATTGGTGGGCGGGGCGATTCAGATTTCGCTGACGGCCGCCGAAGTCGATCAGACACTACTGGACGGATTTTTTCCCGCGGTGGAACTCAACACGCGTCCAGAAGCGGGGCAGAGTGGGTTCCAAGAGTTTGGTTTGCCGTATGCCTCCGACCCTGGGATCACTCGACATCTGGCTGCATTTCTCTCCGATCATCGCCGTAGCGGGATGGGGGATGATACCGAGGCAGCCGATCGCCCTGACTTGGTACTGTTTAACGGTGGTGTGATGGGAGCTCCGGCGATCGGCCAGCGGATCGTTGACTCGCTGACTCGCTGGTTCGCAGACGAATCCGATTGGAAACCAACCGTCCTGGATAATCAGCGCCTCGATTTAGCGGTTTCGCGAGGGGCCGCCTATTACGGGATGGTTCGTCGCGGGCAAGGCATTCGGATCGCGGCCAACCTGGGACGATCTTATTACATGCAGGTTAGCGACCACCCGCCAACCGGGCTCTGTCTGATCCCCGGCAGTGCCGAGGCAGGAGAGCGGTTTGTCGCCGATACGCATCCGCTAGAAATGCAAATTGGAACTCCGGTTCAGTTTCCGTTGTGGGTTAGCAGCACGCGATTGGCTGATGACGTGGGAGAGGTGATTCCCATGCAGTCGGGGGAAGCGACGCCGTTGCCGCCGATTTGTACGGCACTGGTCCAGAAACGTCGCCGGAAAGAGACCACGCTGCGGGTCTTGGTCGAGGCCGAACTAAGCGAGATCGGAACGGTTGGGCTTCATTGCGTCGATCCCGTTTCGGGGCAGCGATGGAAATTGGACTTCGATATTCGCAGTACCCTGGAAACCGATCGTACCGCACACCAAGGGGGAGGCGAAGCGGCAGGGATTGTGGACAGTGAAACCGTGTCCCAGTGCGAAGAACAGATAGCTTCGGTCTTTGCGAGTGATTGGAAAGGCGATTCGCAGCCACCCAGTCGGCTGGTTAAAGCATTGCAGTCCATTTTAGAACAGCCCCGCGCCGCATGGCCGCCATCGTTGCTGCGTTCTTTTTGGCAGACCCTGTTTGATGAACAGGCCGGACGCCGTGTGTCGCCTCAGCATGAATCGCGTTGGCTGAATCTGTTGGGTTATTGTTTGCGTCCAGGCTACGGAGTGGCCGTCGACGATTGGCGAGTCGCACAGACGTGGCGTGTGATCCACAATAAATTGGCTTTTCCTGCTGCTTCGTCCAGCATCGAATCGGCCATTCTGTGGCGGCGGATCGCTGGTGGATTGACTCCGGCACAGCAAGAGCAATTGGTCCTTCCCTTGAACGCGATGTTACGAGGCAAAGGGGTCCGAATGCCAACCAATGAAGCTTTAGAGAATTGGCGATTGGTTGGTTCGCTGGAGCGTTTGGACATCCAAACAAAAATCGAGTGGGGAAGATTGGCGTTGCAGATGTCCAAAAACAAAAAGCACGCGAAACTACATGAGGCGATGATCTGGACGATCGGAAGGTTGGGAAGCCGGCAACTAACCTACGGCCCACTCAATACAACCGTCCCACGCGACGAAGTGGCTCGTTGGGTCGAGCAATTAACGGCACGCAAGGCAGACTGTAGCAGTCTGCCGCTAGCCCTCGTTCAGCTTTCGCTCCCAACGGGAGATCGTTTTCGAGACCTGGCGGAACACGACCGAGATGCGGTCGTCGCTTGGTTAAGAGGGGCCGGAGCCAGTGAACACTATTGTTCGTTGGTTCGAGATGGCGGCCGACTGGAGACAGACGACGAAGCGGCAGTGTTCGGAGAAACACTGCCGCTCGGTATTCGTCTGGTTCGGTCCTGATCCGTTAGTTACGGAGCATTTCTTGGATACCATAGGTGAAGAAGGTTCCAAGACCGAAGTTCACGATCTCTTCTTCACACTTGTATTGAAGGATCAGGACGTCGCCGGCCTGGATCAATGGTCGGCTGCGAGGATTCATGATCGCTTTGTTCAGGTCGACTTCGATGATCACTTGTCCGTCACATTCGGTTTCGCGGAGGATATAAAGTTGCCCCGGTGGGACTCCACCAAAGCCTCCGATACCGCCCCTCATCCCGCCACCGCCACCGCCATTGCCGCTGGTGCCACCAATGTTTCCGCCGGTGATCGCGATCGCTCCGAGGACATCCAAGTCGTAGTCACGAGGGAGCATGTGTTCGCCACCAGGCAGCAAGCCACCGGTATAGAAGACTTCGGTCTCGCGAGATTCGATGTAGACGATGTCGCCATCTTCTAGCCGGATATCATCATTGCTTAAGCTGGGAACCACGCCGGGTGGTAATCGCAGCGGGATGCGAAGGATCGAAGGGTCGGCGGGCAATTCAGGTGGGCAAGCACAAGGGTCACACTGTGCGGCCGCTTGATGGCGATAGAATTCGCTAACAAACTGAGCCCGTTTAATCTTATCGGCTTTGCTGGAGCGAAGTACTTGGACTTCGTTCTTCGCTTTCAATCCTGGTAGTCCACCGGTTTGCACAAGGGCGTGCAGGATATCGTTTTGATAAGCGGGAAGTTTCACCAGTTTGCCGCTGGAGCTTTCATCGCTGCTCCCTCGGATCTCCCCGTTTAGATTGCTCGATACATTGTCCTGACGGACGACGATTACGTTGTAGGTCCGCTCTTGGATCAGTGTTACGACAGGTCGAGCCTTATCCGCGGGCATGATCTCCCGTTCGATGTAAGCCTGTCGAATCGCTTCGCGAACTTGGTCCAGTGTCAAACCGCGAACGTTCAGCGGCGAGAGCAGCGGTAAGGAGAGGGTCCCGTCCTCAGCAACCGGGATCGGATACCCAATCGAAGGAGGCAGTAGGCTGCTCGCATCTGGGAAGTTCACCGGAGGAGGCTCAGGTGGTTTGTCCAAAGGAACAAACGGCATAACGCCTTCAACATAGATCCCCAGGATATCGCCCGAATCCAGTTGGTAGCTGCGTGGCGGCTCCAACGTTAACAGGGAAATATCAATGGGAACCAAGTTGTTTTTTGGTTTGGCAAATAGCTGCGATGGCAATCGATTTGCGGGTACCCCGTGAATTGGATTGGTCAGCGCCGTACAGCCGGTCGAGACCAATAGCAGCATGGCTGACGCCAATTGCAATGGAGCCAACCAGCGTCCGCATCCGGACGGTCCCGAGGACGCCTTGGTGGGCGTGATGGATCGAAATCGAGAGCGATAGATTCTCATCGCAATATACTCACAGGTAAACAGGCAAATCGGAGTGCAGTAAGACGACCACAGGGAACGGAGTTTCCGTTATGTAGTGGCAGCCTATTTAGATGCGTTGAACGGGTACGAAGGGAACGGTACGTTGCCTGAACCCGCCGGCGGTGCGGCGAGACTTCGCGTCGTTGCCGGTTGGTAAGGGACTGCAGGAGTCGGAGCCATGTCAAAAGTCGTTTGTTGGATCATGACGGGCACCCCTTGAGGCGGCGGCTGAGGTAGTTCCGGCTCGGGAGCTTCAACCGGCGGTTCGGTTGGTTGCTCTGCAGGCTTGGAGAACATCGTTGGAATCTCAGACCAGTGGGCTAAGCCATCTTGTTCGGCTGCTTTGGCACCCAGCGGATAGCCCGCAAACCAGGCGGCCACTTTGGCTTGCCCTTCAGGTGACTGATAACGCCAGCCCCAATACTCCTGTGGAGCGATCGAGGGTGTGCAGCCATCGGAACCACTGGCGACATCTTCATATCCAGATCGAAATCCGGCTTCGAAGTGACGCGTGTGCGGTTGATTGGCGAAGCAATGTTTCTGAGCATGCCAAGCCTTGGCAGCCAACGCTTGATTGCGATATCCGATGACAAAATCATCAATGCAATCATTCCGTTTCAGTTTCTGACTGGCAGCACTAAAGGCAGTGCAGCCGGTGGAACTGGTTAATAAAACCCCGCCGGTAATCAGGCTAGCCACCAAAGCGGATAGCGACCGACGTCCGTATCGGGATCGAGTCGTTTTAGCACGAAGCTGTTTCTGGTCCGCCATTTGGCCCCCCTTGGCTGCACGGCAGTGGCCTCCGGAAGTCCGTCGGCCTGTGTAAATATGTGGGATGCGCCAATAACGCATCTTGGTATGGTTATTCATCGCCAGATGAAGGCGTAAGATTTAACGAAAATAGGAATCAAGGCAGGGGTACCTATTGCCCCCTGGTTTTCCGCGTCCTAAATCTCGTCGGGAGTCTCCGCAAACGGCCGTGTTTAAGAGACAGGTGATGTCGATGCTTCGCTCACAGCGCAAGGATCATCCGGATTGCTTAAACGGCAGGTTCCCGGGGAGAATGTCGCCATTCATTATCGAAGACGGTTTCACGGCGCGTCTGAATCGCACGTTTGAGTGCAGCTGAGTAGGTTCCGGATCCAAACGATATCCGCTACCTTTGGCGGATTCGTACCTTGTTATTCTCCATTTGTTTGTCTCAACGCCGAACGAGGGGCCTCCAATCTTCAAGTCATTTTCAACTTGGTTTATCAGTTGGTCCGTTGCCTTTGCGATTCTTTGCTTACGATTTACTTGCAGGATCCGTTTGCATGATGATCCTCGCCAATCGCTGAAAGCGAACGAGGAGCGGTATATCTATGCGGTTCTGCATGCTCATCAGGTTTCGGCAATCATGGATAGCGAGCCGGGTACGGGGGCCATGGTTTCGCGATCCAACGATGGGCAAATGATTGTTCCAGCCCTGCGAGTGCGCGGCTGTGTGCCGATTCGAGGATCCAGTCGCCGGCAGGGTCAAGACAAAGGAGGCCGCGCCGCGCTGCAAGCGATGATCGATCACGTCGTTGGTGGAAAACCGGCTTATTTGGCGGTCGATGGTCCACGCGGTCCACGCGGACGCGTTCACAAAGGGATTGCGATGTTGGCTCGCCAAGCTGACGCGGCGGTGATCACCATTGCACCGGTCCCCAGTCGCCGGTGGATCCTCACGCGGGCATGGGATCGCTTGCAGATTCCCAAACCG
Organism: Roseimaritima multifibrata; assembly: GCF_007741495.1. Taxonomy (NCBI): domain Bacteria; kingdom Pseudomonadati; phylum Planctomycetota; class Planctomycetia; order Pirellulales; family Pirellulaceae; genus Roseimaritima; species Roseimaritima multifibrata. The sequence goes on along the minus strand of NZ_CP036262.1, from coordinate 7,187,882 downwards.
CTGGCCAAGATTGATGCCTACTTTGGGCCTCCACTCCGGATCAAGCCCGAAGAGAGTTTGGAGGATTTTTGCATGCGGATTCAGAGTGATTTGGCTCAATTAGAAGCCGAACATGATCCGCAGGAATATGCTGCGGCGACGGCTAAGTAGCACCCCAGGGCTAACGCCTCTTTAGATCGGCCGGAGCAGGGCTTCTTGAAGGCTGGTGACTCCCGCAGCGACCTGTTGCAAACTGATTTGGTCGAACAATTGAGTGCCATTTGCTTTGACCGCTCGCCGCAATTGCTGAAGCGATGCACCGCGGCGGATCAGTCGGCGTAGCGGATTTGTGACCGGAATCACTTCGGTCATCGGCAGGTAGCCGTTGTAGCCCGTTTGCTGACAATGTTCACATCCTGCAGGCCGTTTCAGAACGGTGCCAGGTTGGATTCCAAAACGGACATATTCTTCGCGATTCAGCTGGTAAGGTTGGCAGCATTCTTCGCAGAGGGTTCGCAGTCGCCGTTGGGAAATCAGCAGTTTTAAGGAACTGGCAATTAGGTATGGAGCAACATCCAATTCTTGCAAGCGAGCGATCGCGGAGAGCGCATCGGGGGTTGGTAGCGCTGATAGCATTAAGTGATTTCCCAACGCGGCGCGGAGGGTTCGGTCAGCGGTTTCCGCATCCCGAATTTCCTCGATCATGATCACGTCCGGATCTTGGAAAAGCACCGATTGCAATGCGTTGGGGATCGTCAGTCCAACCTCGGGGCGAGTCTGAATTTGGTTGATTCCGCCACATGGTTGTGCAATCGAATCTTCGATGGTGTAGATGTTGTTTTCCAGATCATTTAGATGCTGGAGGCAAGCGTATAGCGTGTTTGATTTGCCGCTTGCCTGTGATCCCGTGACCAGAACGACTCCGCTGGGATTTTCAATCGCAGCTTTCAAATCCTTGAACTGACGTTCCTCCAACCCGAGGGCTCTTAGGCTGGTCGGGATCGGTGTTTTCGATTGCAATTGAAGCACGATTTTTTCGCTGGTCAGCGTCGGGCAGGTATGCATTCGAATTTGGATTTTTCGTTCTCCAGCGCGAACCGTGATGGTTCCGTCTTGGGGCACATGTCGTTGATCGATATCCATTTTAGCTAGCGATTTCAGTCGATCGAACACCGACTCCTGAATCGACGGCGCTGGCGCTGGCCGTTCTTCAAAGTTCCCCGCGACGCGGATTCGCACCCGGCAGCACTCTTCAAAAGGTTCCAGGTGAATCGCTGTTGCTTTGGCAAGGATCGCCTGCTCGATCAGGCTATGGATATAGGCTTGCGTCTGTTCATCAACCGTTTGAGCGTTGACAAAAGCCTCTTCGCTGAGGGATTCGAATTCATGGAATTCCGAATCGTCTTCTTCGGCGTTTGCAGAGGTGCTGCTCGATTCGAGCGATGTCGGTTCATGATGACGCTGAAAACAATAGTCGTCCGGTGACCACTGGCTTTCTTCGTACATGTCCCCAAGCAGACGCTCAATCGCAGACAGAGGGGTAAACATGGCCCGCATGCGCCGCCCGGAAAGGTACTGAATTTCGTCGGCTAGCCGGAGTGCATCGGGGGAGGCGATCGCTACCTCTAGCGTGTGGCCGTCATCGGTTAGCGGGGCGATCAGGTGATTCAGGCAGAGCTGAGCCGGCAGCCGCTGGGCGACCGCTGGATCAACCGGCGAGGGTTGGTCGGCCGGCGGGTCAAACAGAGGTAACAGATAATGCTTCGCATAGGCCGTGGCAATTTGGCTTTCATCCGCCAGACCGAACCGAATGACCGATTGTTCGACCGTTTCCTCGTCTTCGTTCTGTGCATCCCAAAGCGCCCCCAAACGTTCAGGATCCAATTGATCCATCGTTTCTAAAAGCCTGAGGATTACTGGGCAATCCTGGAGGTCCGTCGGCGGGACATTGGAGGCTGGGTTGGTGGAATCCGACGGAGGGGGGGTCGAAGGTTGGCTCACAAGAATCGCTCCCAGCGCTTTTAAGTAGAGGCCCGTAAGGGTTGGCTTGCTGCGAGATCTGCAGTAAGCCACCAACGGTTACTTAGTAGCGCCAGAAAAGCGGGGAGCGATCCAATCGTTGAAATAGTCCCCCCGGGTGGAAGGAGAGGGCTGTTGTGCGGAATGTAGGGATTGGGAGGGAGGTTGGGGGCGAAGAGGGCGGATATTAGGTCCGTCATCACCACCGGAGGGAGAAGGTTTGCATTGATCGGCAAAACCATCCAACCAAAAAAAAACGGTCCGATCAGTTTGCACTGATCAGACCGTTCTTGTTTAGGTCACGTCTGAAGGATTCAGAATCCTCATTCGCTTATTCAGCGAACGTAGAGGGCACTGGCCTGAATGACGCGACGCTTGCTGTGCAAGTTGCTTGCACTTGGATCGACAACTGGTGCTGGAGGAGCAGGAGCTGCTTCTTCAGTGACAGGAGCCGGAGCAGGTGCAGCAGCTGGTGCTAGAGGAGCGGCGTAGGTGGATCCACATCCGCATCCGCTGTCGCATCCGCTATCGCAGCAGCTGCTTTTGTGCTTCAGGTTGCCGAACAGTTTGCTCAACAATCCACATTTTTTGGTGCCACAAGGGCTGTCGCAGCAAGTAGGTCCGCAAGCGATTTCAGCACCGCAAGCTGGTTCGCAGCTGTTGCAACCGAAAGTCGATTCGCAGCCACAAGCTGGTTCGCCACATCCGCATGCTGAGTGCGATCCGCATCCGCTGTCGCAGATGCTGTCGCAACCGCAATGGTGGTTACGTAGTTTGCCAACCAATTTGTCTAGCAAACCACGTTTGCCCGAGCAGCATCCGCTGTCGCAGCAAGTAGGTTCGCAAGCGATTTCAGCACCACAAGCTGGTTCGCAGCTGTTGCAGCTGTTGCATGAGGATTCAAGTCCACATGCTGGCTCGCAGCTGTTGCAGCTGCTGCAGGAGGACTCAAGTCCACAAGCTGGCTCGCAGCAACTTTTCTTGCCGAACAGGCGATCGCCCAAGCATTTGGACTCAGCACCACAAGCTGGCTCGCAACAATCGTTGCAAGCTGATTCCAGGCCGCAAGCAGGCTCGCAACCGTCGTAACATGGGGCTTCGCAACAAGCACTGCTGCTTCCGCAACCCTTAAGACCGAGCATACGGTCTAGTAAATCAAACCCAAAGCTTTGCGAACAGATTGAGCTGCCGAGAACCAGGGTAGCAACAAGAATGGATCGTTTCATGGAGATCTTCTCCTAAACGCCGAAGCGTATTTGTTTCAGTTCAATACAGTGTCTTCGCAAACAACGATGTCCGGTTGGATTAAAGAGTCAGTCGGTGGACGAAGTTGCCATCGATCGATTCCTTGTGTCCGTTAACACTCACCAGCCGGGTGCGGACACCCGGCCCGCTGACTTCGCTCTGTTAACAAGGACCGGAAACCTTTCGAGCGATCGAAAGATTGGTACTCGTTATTTGCTGCAGTATCACTGGTTGGTACAACGCCATCCCATGGCGAGGTCCCTTCCTTTAAGCCCCCCCAATCAAGTTGTTTGGAGATGACTGACACAGAGGTCAGTCGTCTGCTTCATCAGGGCGACAGAAAAAGGTATCGGAACGAAGTTGCTCCATGGTTAGCTTTCCGGGCGATTTTGCGCCGCTTGGTAAACTGTTTCTATTACTCCGGTTTGACTTGTTTTTCCTGATAAAACGGCTTCTTTGAAGTATCTCATGGCATGATCGAAACAATCGGTATAAAATAAAGCAGAGCCTTTACGTAAACCCTAGAAATTATCAGCTACCCACCCGTTTATGGCCAACCCTTCCACTTATGAGCTGGTCGATCTAAAAGCCCTGCCTGGAATTCCGTGCCCCTGCGGTGAGGCGCGGCGGGCTTTTGCCGACCGTGGCGATTTCCCTGCAACCGTTCATCTCACCTCAATCAGCAAAGACGCCCAACTGCACTACCACCGACAGCAGACTGAGGTCTACGTCGTGGTGAAGTGCGAAGAGAACGCAGCCATTGAATTGGATGGCCAAATCCATCCCTTGCACCCCGGAATGGCGGTGCTGATTCCCCCCGGCGTGCATCATCGCGCGATCGGCGAGATGGAAGTCATCCTGTTTTGCACTCCGAAATTTGATCCCAACGACGAATTCTTCCTTCCCAGCGAATCCTAATGCCCACGACAAAGAACCTCCTGTTTGTCACCACGGCCCTCCTCGCGGTGACCTCCTACCTGCCAGCCGCTGATTGGACCTACTGGCGTGGTCCCCAATTCGACGGACACAGTCCCGAAACCGGGCTGCCCGATCACTGGGATGCCAAAGGGGGAGACGATAGCCACTTGCTTTGGAAGAACGAAGAGCTCGGAGGTCGCTCGACGCCAACGGTTATGAATGATCGCCTCTACACGATCATGCGCGCCGAACCGGGAACCTCCCGCGAAGGAGAGAAGGTCGTTTGTGCCGATGCGGCCACCGGCGAAATCCTCTGGGAGAATCGATTCAACGTATGGCTCTCCGATGTTCCCGATACCCGTGTCGGTTGGTCCAGCGTTGCCTGTGATCCCGAAACCGGGAACGTTTACGTCCTGGGCGTCTGCGACTATTTCCTCTGTATCAACGGAGAAACCGGCGAAACCATCTGGAGCCTGCCGCTGCACGAGCAATTCGGCATGCTGAGCACCTACGGGGGACGGACCAATTTCCCAATCATCGCCGACGATCTGGTAATTATCAGCGGTGTGATCATCAACTACGCTGATAAAGCTAAACCAAATCACCGATTCATCGGTTTTGATAAACGGACCGGAAAAGTCGTCTGGTTCAGCGGAACCAGAGACCTTCCAGATGATACGACCTACTCGGCACCCTCCTTGGTGACGATCGATGGACAGCAACAGCTGATCGTTGGAGCCGGTGATGGAAGCGTCTGGGGATTCCAGCCGCAAACCGGTAAACCCCTCTGGCACTACGCGCTGTCGCGACGCGGTCTATTTGCCACGCCGTTGGTGGTTGGTAACCGAGTCTTCGCAAGTCATAGCGAAGAAAATGTCTCCGGAACCTCGATGGGAGCCATTGTCGCTCTGGATATCACCGGTACAGGAGAAGATACAAAAGCGACCGAGGCCTGGAAGATCGAACAGCTTGTTGTCGGTCGTTCGACGCCGGTCGAACTGGATGGACGTCTGTATGTTGTCGACGATCGCTGCAAATTGCATGTGATCAACGCGGAGACAGGTGAATTCATCGCCGAACGGATCACGCTGGGCGATAGCCGCCAGTGGTCCAGCCTGCTAGTGGCTGACGGCAAATTGTATGTCCTGACCGAAAATGGTCGCTGGGCGATTCTGAAACCGACCGCAGACGGAGCGGAACTGCTAAACCGCGACCGAATTCGCAATGAAGGCTTCAACGCTTCGCCCATCGCCGCCAATGGTCGACTCTACTTCCGCGGAAAATCGGCCATGTACTGCGTCGGTAACGCGGATGCAAAACCTGCCGAAGCGCTTCCTGTTGCTGCCAAGCAAGCGGCCGCCGCCAAAGACGCAGCGGTTGCCTGGGTTCAGGTTATCCCCGCCGAAGCGACTGTCGCCCCCGGAGAAACCGTACAGTTTGAAACCCGCCTGTATGACGCACTTGGTCAACGGATCCCCGGTGAGCAGGAAGTGACCTACCGTGTCAACGGAGGTGGTAGCTTTGAAGGTGCGACCTACACCGCTCCTGAAGGGAACGAACATGTCGCTGTCGATGTTGTCGCGGAATTAGGGGACATCAGTGGAGAGGCTCGCATGCGAGTGATCCCGCCGCTCCCTTGGAAATTTGATTTCGACAAAGCCAACGACGCTCCCGTCACCTGGATCGGAGCTCGTTACCGACACGTCATTCGCACCGTCGATGGATCCCCAGCACTGGTAAAAATTACGACCATTCCAAAGGGAGCACGTAGCCGAGCCTGGATGGGACCTAGTTCGCTTTCGAACTACACCATCGAAGCGGATGCGAAGGGGGCTCGTCAGGCCCAGAAGTTGCCCGATATCGGACTGGTTAACCAAGGTTATGTCCTCGATTTGCAGGGTGAAAATCAAGAATTGCAGATTCGAACCTGGGCAGCTCAGTTGCGAATGGCCTCAACCATCGACTTCCCTTGGAAGGAAGATGTTTGGTACCGGATGAAATTGAAAGTCGTGATTGAAGAAGAAGATGGCAAACCAGTGGCAATTGTCACCGGCAAGATTTGGCCCAAAACCGAGTCAGAACCTAAGGAATGGACCATCACCGCACGGGATGAGGTTCCTAACTTGACGGGCAGCCCTGGTTTGTATGGGAATGCCAAAGACGCGGAATTGTATTTGGACAATGTCCAAGTCATTGCCAACGATTGATTCAAACCACGCGCTGTTGGCTCCTTGCGGAGCGTACTTTGCGGTCAGCCAATCCTATAACTCCCTTTCTATAATAATCTGATGAATAAAGAATTTTCTGCTTGGTCGATGCTGCTGGGTGCCGCACTGCTGGGAAGCGTTGCTGCAACGTCCCTCGGTGGTTGTCGTCCTCCTGTAGATGACGTGGACTACGACGATGTCGATGTGTCGCTTGATATCGATGTCAGCGATGGGGAAGCTGTCGAGAAGAAAGCAGCCAAACCGCCCGCTCCGTCGATCGGTGATATCGGGTCCTTTCAAGCTGCTTCGAACCAGACGTCTGGATCCAATCGGACAATGGGATCGAATCGGACAATAGGGTCGAATTGGACGACAGGATCGAACCGAACCGTCGCTGGTTTTCGCCCGCTAGGAAGTAATTCCACGGTTGCCGGCATGCGACCGTTTGGATCGAATTCGACCGCCGCTGGGTTCCGTCCTCTCAATTCGAATTCGACTGCCGCGGGGATGCGTCCCTTTGGATCGAATTCGACCGTCGGTGGCTCCGCAAATATCCAGGTTGCCCCAGCCGAATCCCCGTTTGGTGCGACTCGCGCCAACCAGGCAAAACCAAGCAGCAACCAAACGGCCGCGGCCGCCGCGAAACCGGCTCCGGTAATGAAAGTGGCCGCAGCTCCAAAACCGGCTCCTAAGGCCGAGCCAAAACCAGAACCTAAGGCGGCTGCGAAACCAGCTCCCAAAGCTGAGCCAAAACCAGAACCTAAAGTCGCTGCGAAACCAGCCCCCAAAGCCGAACCAAAACCAGAACCTAAGATGGCTGCGAAACCGGCTCCCAAAGCTGAAGCAAAGCCAGAAGCCAAAGTGGCTGCTAAGCCAGCTCCCAAAGCTGAACCGAAGCCAGAAGCAAAAGCCGAAGCAAAACCAGAAGCGAAGGTTTCCGCTGACAAAAGCAGCGTTGAAGATCCTCAAGTCGTCCTCAATGCGGGTGGCGATTGGCCACAGTGGGGCGGGACTCGTCTTCGAAATAACACCCCAAACGTAAAAAACCTTCCTGCTAGCTGGAATGTCGGCGATTTTGATCGCCGTACCGGCGAATGGGATAATGCCGAAGCCGAAAACATCAACTGGTACGCCAACCTAGGTAGCCAAACCTACGGAAACCCAGTGGTTGCTGGTGGCCAAGTCTATGTGGGAACAAACAACGGAGCCGGCTATCTGCCTCGCTACCCCAACGATGTCGACCTCGGTTGCTTGCTTGCCTTTGACGAGAAGGATGGCAAATTTCTGTGGCAGCACAGCAGTGAAAAACTGATCACCGGCCGAGTCCATGACTGGCCTTTGCAAGGGGTTTGTAGCGCTTCGTTGGTCGAAGGAGACCGTTTATGGTTTGTGACCAGCCGCGGCGAAGTTCGCTGTTTGGACACCAAAGGTTTCCACGATGGCGTCGATAATGGACCGATCAAAGACGAAGTCGTTCGCGTTGGTGATTTGGCGGCTGCGGCCGAAGGTTATGCCGATACCGTCGCCGCACTTGACGAAGGAAAGGTCTCTGACGCATTGAAAAAAATGTTGGAAGACCAAGGACATCCTCTTAAAGGGGACGCCAAAATCGAAACGACCACCGCCGGAAAAGCCTGGACACTGACCGGGAATATCGCCGGTAATGATCGTCAGCTGACTTTGAAGGTTGCCGGACCTCGGTTGTCGGTCTTTAAGGCGCTCTCCGTTCATGACAAAGACGAAGCGGACGTTATCTGGGTGCTGGATATGATGGCCGCCCCTCTGGGCGTTAGCCAACACAACATGGCCGCTTGCTCGGTCACTACCTATGGCGATCTGTTGTTCGTAAACACCAGTAACGGGATTGATGAAACGCACATCAACCTGCCTGCTCCTTCGGCACCTAGTTTTATCTGTGTCGATAAGAACACCGGGGAAGTTCTCTGGACCAATGGATTGCCTGGGCAAAACATTTTGCACGGACAATGGTCCAGTCCTTCGGTTGCTGAAATCAACGGAGTTCCTCAAGTCCTGTTCGCCGGCGGTGATGGCTGGCTGTACAGCTTTAAGGCCGACCGTGGCAAAGATGGCAAACCGGAACTGCTTTGGAAGTTTGATTGCAATCCAAAAGAATCGAAATGGATCCTTGGTGGCGAGGGAACTCGCAACAATATCATCGCAACCCCCGTCATTTACGATGACTTGGTCTACGTTGCTGTGGGACAAGACCCTGAACATGGTGAAGGGGAAGGGCACCTGTGGTGCATCGATCCAACCAAGAGTGGCGACGTCAGCCCGCAGTTGGCTCTGGAAGTCAAAGGGGATGAACGAGTCCCATTGGCTCATACCCGAATTCAAGCGGTCGAGCCCGAAAAAGGACAAGTTGCTGTCGATAATCCGAATTCAGCCGTCGTCTGGCATTACAGCATCTTCGACCAAAATGAAGATGGTGAAATCGATTTCGAAGAAGAAATGCACCGCAGTTGCGGAACCGTCGCGATCAAAGACGACGTTCTCTATCTGGCCGACTTTTCGGGGATTTTCCACTGCTTAGACGCTAAAGGAACCAAAGACGGCAAACCAATTGTCCACTTCACCTACGATATGTTTGCGCAAAGCTGGGGTAGCCCGCTGATCGCCGATGGCAAAGTGTTTATCGGGGACGAAGACGGTGAAGTGGCTGTCTTTGAATTCGGCAAAGAGAACAAAGAGCCTCTTGAAGAAATTTTTATGGGCAGCAGTGTCTATAGTACGGTCGTGGCCGCAAACGATCGCCTGTACATTTCTACCAAAGACAAATTGTTCTCGATCGGTAAACCAAGCGAATAGACCGGTTTGTCGCCTCCTATCATTTTTCCTCCAGGTTTTGAAGTTCCATGACCAAAACGGTTGTCGATTGCGGGAATTGTTCTCCCGATTTCAACTCAATCAGTTCGATGCTGAAGTCCTCGTATAGCGTCCAGGTCCTTCAGACCAACGGGGCTGAGGATACGTTGAAGGTGCTGAGATCTCAGCGGGTCGACTTGGTCACGGTGAATCGAAAACTGGATCAGGACTACAGCGACGGCATCGAAGTGATTCGCCAAATCAAAGCCGACTCGGAAATCGCTTCGATTCCCGTGATGTTGGTCACCAATCACGCAGAACATCAGGAAGCCGCTATCGCAGAAGGGGCGATCTATGGGTTTGGTAAATTGGCCCTGCAGGCCCCCGAAACCCATCAGCGGCTGAAAGAAGTCCTCGGCTGAACGATTGTTGAAAGTTCTCAATAATTTGAGAACGGTGTTCAAAGCTAAAAATGTCCATGCGAAAACTCCTCAGCGCCAAGTTGCATCGGTTGACGGTCACCCACGCCGATCTTGCCTACGAAGGTAGCTTCACGCTTCCACCAGAATTGATGGAAGCGGCGGGGATTCTTCCGTATGAATCGTTGCATGTCTGGAATGTCACCAGGGGGACGCGTCTGGAAACGTACGCGATCCAAGGCCTAGCAGGTTCCAGCGATGTTTGTGCCAATGGAGCCGCCGCTCATTTGATTTGCCCAGGAGATCAAGTGATCGTCGCGACATACACTTTTGTCGCGAACGAAGACCTAAGCGCTCATCAGCCACGATTGATCTTTGTCAACGAAAAGAATCAGCTGTCGCATACGGGGCCGGAAATCGCCGGCCCGCAGCTGCGGGAACCGATAGGGACGGAGTGAGCATACTCGGTCTTAATCCTAATCCCCGCGCCCTCCTCTCAGGCCTCCCGCAACCCTAAGCGGACCAACATCAATGGATCTTCCAGCGGGTTTCGGCAGCGTCTTGGGTGATGGAGAACGCTCTCTCTGTGCTTAGGCCGTGGGAGATTACGATTAAGATTAGGATTACGATTAAGACTTGCAGAAGATAGGGACTCGCCAAGTTTTGATTCGAACGGTTTCCTCCCGTCTTCCACGCCTCAAGATGCTAACGCAACCCGATCAGATTGATTGCCCTTTAAAGGCACCGGTGTAACTGAGTGTTCGGCCAACACTCTTAATCTTAATCCCCCGAGTCCTCCTCTCAGACCTCCCGCAATCCTAAGCTGGAGCAAACCAAACGTCATTCGATCCACCAATTGCGTTCCATTCCTCCTTAGGGCGCCGGAACTAGGATCTGCGGATCCAAACCCTCTTGTTTGCCGAGGGCCGCTTCGGCTGACTTGACTTGCTCGCTTGCCCAGCTTTGGTCCTCGTACAGTGCGATGATTCCGGTGTAGAACCGTTTCTGTTCTTCGGGTGGCAAATTGTCATTCGCCCAGGTTAGCAGTTCCGCTAGTTCCTCGGCTCGTTGGTCGTTATTCGTTTGGTGCTGGTTCCCCAGTGCTTCCACTTCGCTGCGAGCGAGGATTGCCAGCCGCTTGACTTCGGTACTGGTCGGTAAGTCTTTGTGCCCATAGACGGTGAGCCAGTGTTGCAGTTGTTGACGAGCCGCCCCGGGATCTTGTTCTCGGAGTAATGCCGCGGCGAGGAATGCTTGCTGTGGTGGATCGAGGTGCTGAATCCCGCCGGACCGTAAAGCTCGCAGTCGGAGTTTGCGTACGGTGCTTTCCACATCCATTGCATCGGCGATCTGGCGGACCTGATCGGCACGCGGGTCGTCACCGTGTAAACGCAGGAAGGATTGAATTTCGGTCTTGCTTTCCGCGACGTTGCCTGTCGCGTCGGCTGCGGCGATCGCTGAGTACAAATCATCGGCCGTGGGGGGACGGATCAAGTACAGCCCTCCGGCGATCAATCCACACAGCAGAAGGACTAACCCAGCGATGGATAGCCAATGTGCAGCGGGATGCGATTCGGTGCCGCTGAGTGTTCGCTGGCGCCGTTCGGCTTCCGCCACGGTCTGGAACTGGGATAGGCCGCTTGAAATTTCAAAGCCGTCGTTGTCATTCCCATTGGTCCCGCCACGTGACTTAAGTGTGGGGTTTCGCTGCGGCGCCGAGCCGCCTGAATGCATGGTGGCATCGATGGTCGGTTGATCGTGGGTTCCCGCGACAGGGGAGACGTCATCTTTGATCAGGTATTCGTCGTCAACGTCTAACTCTTCGTTGTCGGTTGGGTCCTCGATCTGAGTTTGTCCTGCGGTATCCATGTGGGTTTGGACTTCGCGCGCTTCCAGCCCGGCACGCATCGCCCGCAAGCGGTTACCGACCACCAGCGCGGTTGGTGGGCGGTCTTGCGGATCCTTGCTAAGCAGCTGATGGATTAGTTCCGTCAGCTCTTCTGGAGTCTCGGGGACGATCAGGTCCAGCGGGACTGGAGGATCGCGGCGGAGGGCTTCGATGACGGTTGTAATCGATTTGCCATTGAACGGTGGCCGCCCGGCGAGGCAGGCGTACATCACGCTACCGAGTGCATACAGGTCGGTTCGGTTGGTGATTTTTCCATCGCCCGCTTGTTCCGGGGCCATGTAGTCGGCCGTTCCTAAAACCGATCCGACGGCGGTGTAGTCCCCTGCGCCAAACATTTTGGCGATCCCGAAATCGACCAACTGAATCGATCCGTCAGGCGCCATCAGCAAGTTGGCAGGTTTCAGATCGCGATGGATTACCCCCAGGTCGTGGGCATGCTTCAGCGCCGAACAGATATCGATGCCGATTTGTAAAACGACATGCCAGTCCAGGCGTTTTTCCTTACGAAGGTGTTGCTGTAAGGAGGGGCCTTCGACGATGTCCATCGAATAGAACAATCGCCCCTGTTCTTCGCCATACCCGATCAAACGGACAATGTTGGGATGATTCAGCTTTTTTAGGGTCTCCACTTCGACCGAAAACCGGCGGCGAAAACGCTCTGAATCGGCGACCTGTTCGGCGATCAATTTGACCGCCACCGGCTGCCCGGTTTTGGCATGCCGGGCGCGATAGACCGATCCCATACCACCGGAACCAAGTTTGTCTTGAAGAAGATAGGGTCCCAGGTATTGATCAGGCATTCGATTTACGTCGTCGCTTATTGCGGGGCATCGGAATAAACAGCCGGTCGGCCAATGCTATGGTACGAGAATCCTCGCTCCACCATTTTCTCAGGTTCGTACAGATTTCGGCCATCAAAGACGATGTGTCCATTCATTCGTGAACGCATCTCTTCGAAATTTGGATTGTGATAGGCTTTCCATTCCGTGTTGATCGCCAAGGCGTCGGCGCCATTTAATGCGTCCATCGCCGATTCACAATAGATTAGTTTACTGCCATAGATCGCGCGAATGTTCTCGCTTGCTTCGGGATCATGGACTTGAGGCAGGGCACCATTTTCCAACAAATAATCGATCAACGTCAGTGCGGGGGCTTCCCGGATGTCATCGGTTTGCGGTTTAAAGGCTAATCCCCAAATCGCAAATCGTTTGCCCGCGATGTCGGTTTTGAAGTGTTGGTCGATTTTGGAAACGAGGATCGTTTTCTGATGTTGGTTCACCTCGTCGACGGCATCCATGATCCGCGGGTTCAGGCCTTGATCGCGAGCCATGCTGGCAAGTGCACGAACGTCTTTGGGGAAACAGCTGCCACCATACCCAACGCCAGGGAAGAGGAAGGCAAACCCGATCCGGCTATCGTGTCCGATTCCACGGCGGACGTCATTGATGTCCCCACCCATGTGCTCGCACAAATTCGCCATTTCGTTAATGAATGAAATTTTGGTGCTCAGCAACGCGTTGGCAACGTACTTCGTTAGCTCGGCCGATTGAGGGCTCATCGTTAGGAACGGGTGGTCGGTCCGCAAGAAAGGACGATAGAGTTCTGCTAAAACCTCGCCCACTTCTGGACGACGAACGCCGACGACAACGCGGTCGGGTTTCATAAAGTCGTCAATCGCGGCTCCCTCTTTTAGGAACTCAGGATTGCTGGCAACGTCCACCTGTCGTCCGAGCAGTTCCTCTAGGCGTTCATAAATGAATTGATTGGTGCCGACGGGGACCGTGCTTTTGGTAACCACGATCGCATCCGCCGTCAGGTGCGGAGCCATTGCATCGACGACGCCCTTGAGCGCGGTCAGGTCGGCCGATCCGTCTGCAGCGGGCGGGGTGCCGACGGCCAAGTAGATGATTCGTGAACTGGAAACCGCTGCCTTCAGGTCGGTTGTGAAGGTCAGTCGACCCGATTCGCTATTGCGGATGACCAATTCGGTCAGACCTGGCTCGTAGATGGGGACCTTACCCTCCCGCAGTCGAGCAATTTTGGTTTCGTCAATGTCGACGCAAGCGACTTCATTGCCACTGTCGGCAAAGCAGGTGCCCGTTACTAGGCCGACATAGCCGGTACCAATCATTGCAATCTTCATTTAACACAGCTCCGCAATCTACTGTCTGGTAAGGAAAAACAGGCACTCATGAATCATCGATTGTCGATTGTAGTTCGAATCGACCAACAACGATGCACCTGGTTAGCAAAATCAGCTCCGCTTTCGAATGGTCGCCACATGTATAATCGGAACCGCAATTTTGAATCCACCGGTCTCTCCGCTCCATTCGGTAGATCGATGTACCACCAGGCTGACAGGAACAGTGATAGGCGCCTTTCGCTTCGCGAAAGAACGCTCCCTTAAAGCTGCTTTCACGGAGCGAAAGGCGACAATCTTTCTTTGCTTCCGATCGAAGTGATAGCCCGTCACGTGGCGGATTGGGATCTAGGACGCCGCTGCGCGGGGCCGCCGGGGGGGTTTGGCGATTAAGCGGACCTTCGGAATTGTCGACCCACCACCATGGAATGTTCTGCGTCCATCGATGTAGTGGTCGAATACAAACAGGCCGCCCGCCGAGTTGCCGCTTTTGGAGGTCCGCAAAATCGCTGGATGCCCACATTCTGGGCACCGAACCCGCAGCCCGTGGCTCTCTAGCCACTGCTGGACTTCACGCGTGAAAGCTTGGTTTTCCTCTACCGATCCAAAGGTTTTGCCCGCCAAATCGTGCAGGTAATTCTCGATAGATAACCGGATCGCACGCTGATAGTGGTGGATCTGTTGATTGACCTGGCCCATCTGAACCTTTGCATCAGGAAGCGATTCAGAGGGATTTGTCATAGATAATTGGGCTCTATAAGTAGGCCGGCGGCCAAAAAAAGCTATGTACTGGTGGTTTGAAGCGATTTCTTTCTTTTCAGATCAAAAAATCGATGTTTGGTTCCCTTGTTCTGATAGTCTATACTAAAAGTATAAAGAGGCGAGCAAACGGTTTGCAAAAACGGATTTTACTTAAACAGTCGATTTTCTTGGTCTGAGGAGAACCCTCTTGCTGGTGGCTTGATCGGCACCTTTCGGTGCATGATTGATAGAACCGGCAAGGTCGTTTCGCGAGCGATCGAGATTGGCGATATCTGGAGAACTCGCTATAGCCGCTGTAGCCACAACTTAATAGCCTTCACTCGGGTCCTCCGGCCGCACTGACGACATTTTCATCAGCGGCACTGTCCCATTCGTACTGGGAAGCAACCAAGCAATGACGGTCAATCAACAAACTATCGAAGAAACCAAGCAGCAAATCCGGGTTCTCGTCAATGAGATCTCGGCTTTGACGAAGAGTGGCGCTACGTCGGAAGAGTTCTTTCCGGAATTCCTGCAGCGCGTCATCACGGCTTTGGCAGCCGTTGGGGGGGCGGTTTGGTTGATGGATGAAGACCAACAGCCCCGTCTGAAATACCAAATCAACGTTGGCCAATCCTTGCTCGAAGAGGGGAGTGATGACTCGGTACAGCACAATCGGTTGATCAATCGCGTCATGCGAAGCGGCCAATCGCTGATCGTGCCTCCCTACAGCGGTACCGCCGATGGCGAGCAAGAAGGGAATCCGACTCGCTATCTGTTGGTTCTTGCCCCCTTGAAGCATGATGACAAAATTGATGGGCTGATCGAAGTTTTCCAACGCCCCGATACGGCGCCGGAAACCCAGAAGGGATACTTGAAATTCCTTCAGCAGATGTGTGATCTGGCGAGTGAATGGTTACGCGGACAGAAGCTCCGCGTCTTTACCGATCGACAGGTTCTCTGGCAGCAAGCTGACTCCTTTGCACGCGCGGCTCATGAATCACTGAACGCCAAAGAGACGGCGTACATCATTGCCAATGAAGGTCGCCGTCTGATTGGCTGCGACCGCGTTAGCGTGGCGATAAAAAAAGGCCGGAAGTGCAAAGTCCAGGCGATTAGTGGTCAGGACACGATCGAAAACCGTTCGAATATCGTGGCCTCATTAAACAAATTAGCGACTCGAGTGATCGCCGCTGGCGAACCCCTTTGGCATGACGGTACAACCGAGGACCTCCCTCCACAAATTGAGGAGGCATTGGAAGACTACGTCGATCAATCCTACGGACGAAACATTGCGGTCCTCCCGCTCAGGGAACCTCAGCGTGACGCTAGCCGTGAAGAGCAGGGTGCTGCCGGGGTTGTCGATCGCGACAATGCCCATCGCGGAGAAGTGATTGGCGCTTTGATTGTCGAGCAGATTGAAACCGATCTGCCACCGGACGTGTTTCGTGCCCGAGTCAACTTGGTATACGAACACGGAACGCGAGCCCTCGCCAATTCCCTGGTTCACAGCAACCTATTTTTGATGCCGGTCTGGCGAACCATCGGCAGAGCGACCTGGGTTTTGCGGGCGCGTACGCTCCCCAAAACATTGGCGGTCGCTGGATTGATTGCAGCGGTCATCCTGGGATTGATCTTCGTTCCACTGGAACTGCAGCTTGAAGCGGAGGGGACGTTGGAGCCCGACGTTCGTCAGCAGGTATTCGCCAATATTGATGGCGAGGTGATGGAAGTTTTGGTGGGTCACAATTCGGTGGTCGAAGCCAACCAGCCACTGATTCGATTAAAGAACCGTCAGCTGGAACTGCAGATGGTCGAAACCCTCGGGCAGATCAATACCTCGGTGGCAGATCTGAATCGAATTCGCGGCGTCATGAACAGCAGCAAGGATCTAAGCCGTACCGAGCGCGACCAGATGTTAGGCGAAGAATCGGAAGCGGAAATTCGTCTGGAAAGTTTGGAATCCAAGCGTCTTTTGCTGGAGGAAAAAAGCCAGGCACTCATTATTCGTTCGCCGATTGCCGGGACAGTGTTGACCTGGGATGTCGAGAAGACTTTGTATAGTCGTCCCGTTTCGACCGGGCAGGTTTTGTTGGAAGTTGCCGACCTCTTTCAGCCGATGCATATCGAACTGAACATGCCGGAAAAACGGATGAGCCATTTGGATGCCGCCTTTGCTGCAAGCACGGACGGAAGCCTTGAAGTCGAATACATCCTGGCGACCGATCCAGACACGACGCTGAATGCTGTTCTCGATCCGAAATCGGTTGAACTGCGGGCCAAGCCCGACCAAGAGGAAGGGAATACCGTCACGATGCGGGCAATCCCTGACAATGATGATTTGACCAAGATGCACCCGCGTCCCGGGGCTAAAGTGATCGCCGATGTGCAGGCAGGTAAGAAGTCGGCCGGTTACGTCGTGTTCCACGAAGTTTATGAATGGTTATGCAAATTTCTCTTCTAATTCATCCAGCCTTTTCTGTACGAAATAATAATATGCGTTACCTATTACTCGGTCTTCTGATCGGTTGCAGTCCGGTGTTCGTCTCGGCCCAGAATCGCCCGATTCAGGACCGTTCCGTTCGCTCCTTGCAGCAACCCGTCCGCGCTTCGATGTTAACCCAACAGCAGCCGCCTGCCGGGTCGATGGCGGATCAACCGCTGTCGGCACAAAACTGTTTGGTCAAATTGATCAACAGCGTCCGGATTCCCGCGCAGATCGATGGGATGCTGACCGAAATCAAAGTCGAAGAGGGGAACAATGTCGAAAAGGGGCAGACGATTGCCGTGATTGATGATCGTCAAGCGCTGCTGATGCTTGGATTAAAGCAAGCCGAAGAAATGAAAGCGACCCTGCAGGCGTCGAATGATGTCAATCTGCGGGATGCGATGGCTAGCGAAGCATCCGCGCGAGCCGAATCGAAGTCGTACGAACAGATGTTAAAAGACCGTTCGATTCCTTTTTGGGAAGCCGAAAAGAAACGTCTGGAAGCCGAACGCCAAGCCCTCCGCGTCGAACTGGCGGAACTGGAAGAAAAACAGAATAAGACGGCCGTCGTTGCGGCAAAACGAGAACGGGAAATGGCGGAATTGGAATTGTCCAAACGTCAGGTCACAGCGCCGTTTGCCGGTTACGTTGAAACTCGAATTGCTCATTTGGGTGAATGGGTGCAAGCCGGTTCGCCGTTGGTTGAATTGCTGCAGATGGACCGGCTTCGCGTGGAAGGGGACATCATGGCTTCCGATACATCGGGAATGATTGTTCCCGGAACGCCCATCCTTGTGGTCGTGAAACTGAATGGCAAACCAGTCCATCAAGTGAATACTGAAATCGGTTTTGTCAGTGCCCAAGTCAATCTTCGTGGGCAACGTCGTATTTGGGTTGATATCGAAAATGTTCGTGTCGGAAATAGTTGGTTGATCATGCCAGGAATGGAAGCATCGATTGTCTTACAAGCCAAGCCAGAATTGGCTCGTCGCTAAGGCGTCGTTACGGCATCGGGAACTAATGGTTCCGGTGCGGCGTCCATATGTTTAATCACTTTCGATTCGGAATGTTGGAATTTCTAGGCCATGACGACTCTTGCCGATAGCCTTGTCAGCAGTTCATCGCGACCTCTGACGGTGCGCAAACGGCCTGATCTGTCGCACGCACGCCAGCTATATCAAGGAACGGCTTTTTGGGTCGTGAAGGAACCTGTAGGCCTCCAGTACTTTCGTTTTCACGAAGAAGAATTCTTCATCTTGAACATGCTGGATGGCCATGTCAGCCTACAGCAGATCAAGGATGGATTTGAGCAGCAGTTTGCTCCGCAGAAAATTACCTTTGGCGACCTGCAGCAGTTCATCGGGATGCTGCACCGCAGTGGATTGGTGATCAGTAATGCTCCGGGACAAGGGAAGGCACTGGAGCAGCGGGGAAGCACCAAACGCCGCAAAGAGTTGATGGGGAAATTCACCAACGTATTTGCGCTTCGTTTCCGCGGTTTTGATCCAGAGCGAATTCTGACCAAGATTCTTCCCTGGACGGGCTGGCTGTTCACGATCCCCGCGTTGTTCTTCTTTATCTGCTTGGGCTCGGCAGCGATGCTGCTGTTGGCGATGCAGTATGAGACCGTTTATGCGCGGCTCCCGTCGTTCCAGCAGTTTTTTGCGGCGGATCGCTGGATGTATCTGGCTTTGACGATGGGAATCGTCAAAGTCCTACACGAATTTGGGCATGGGATCAGTTGCAAAAAGTTTGGGGGGGAGTGTCATGAATTAGGGTTCATGCTGCTGGTCTTTACGCCTTGCTTGTACTGCAATGTTTCCGATTCCTGGATGTTGCCGAATAAATGGAAACGGGTTTGGATTGGGGCGGGGGGGATCTATGTCGAGATGATCTTGGCCTCGTTTGCCACTTTCATTTGGTATTTCACCGAACCTGGAATGCTAAATGACCTGTGTTTGAACATGATGTTCTTAAACGTCGTCAGCACCGTGCTGGTCAACGGAAACCCGTTGTTGCGGTTCGACGGTTATTACATTTTGATGGATATCCTGGAAATTCCCAACCTTCGTCAGAAGGCCACGGAAGTTCTCAAACGCTGGTTTCAGCAAACCTGTTTGGGGTTGGAACTGCAGGACGATCCTTTCTTGCCGCAACGCAATAAATTGTTTTTCGCGATCTTTACCATCGCTTCGGTGATCTATCGTTGGGTGGTTGTCTTTTCGATTTGCTGGTTCGTCATCAAAGTTCTGGAACCGTATGGTTTGCAGATCGTGGGCCGGATGATCGCTATGGTTGGGTTCGTTGGTTTGGTCGCTCAACCTGTTATTCAAACATTTAAGTTCTGCCGGACCCCTGGGAGGTTGGCCAAAGTGAAACGTGTTCCATTAGCCATCACGCTAAGCGTGGTGGCAGCGGCAATCGGGGTGGTCTGTTATGTCCCTCTGCCGCACCACATCGATTCTGCTTTTGAAATCCAATTGTCTGAAACCGGGAACGTCTATGCCAACACCTCCGGGATCTTAATCAAGGCGGTTAAACCGGGTGATTTCGTCAAGAAAGGGGACATTCTGGCGGTCCTCGATAATCCCGATTTAGCGATCGAGCAGGCGGAACAAGTGGGCGAACTGCGGCAAGCGGAAAACCGATTTGAAAATATGGGTGCACGGTCGCGGCGCGATCCGAAGGTCGTCTCCGAAATTCGGACGCAGATCAAACTGATTTCGTCGCTTAATGAGATGTTGTCGAAGACCGAAGAAGAAATCGAAAGACTGACCATTCGTGCTCCACGTGATGGCGTCGTCTTGCCTCCACCCGATAAACCGAGCCGTGACGATGGTTCCGGGATGTTGCCTGATTGGTCAGGGTCGCCGCTTTCCGAACATAACCGCGGAGCACTGATTACCCCCGACACGTTGTTGTGTCAGTTGGGATCGCCCGATTCGATGGAAGCCGTGCTGATTATCGATCAAGGGGACATCCAATTGGTAAAGATTGGTTATCCAGTCGATATGAAATTGGACGCCAGCAAGATGACCTCCTTTAAGAGTGAAATCCTGGAACTTTCCACTCAAGATCGTGAATACGTTTCTTCGGGTATGTCCAGCCAAAGCGGAGGCGATTTGGAAACTGAAATCGATCCGCAGACCGGCCAGGTCAAACCTCGAAGTGTTTCCTATCAAGCGAGCGTGCGATTGCCACCCGACACCGTGCCGATTCGATTGGGGTACCGCGGATCTGCGAAAGTTCACACCGAGAACAAATCTTTGGGCTGGAGATTATGGCGAATTGTGACTCAGACTTTTAACTTTGAACTTTAACATTCTCTCTTCGCAGATTGCCTATTTTGTGAGGATTGCAATGGATGGGTGGGAGGGAGCCCACACGATGGAGAAAAGCAAGCGATAGGCATGCTTTTTTATTGCAGCGATGGACTACAACAGTACGATACGAACCTAATATTTCCCCTGACCGGACAAGTTGCTGGCTTTCGCTAGCGATGGCGCTGGAAGACCTTTCCTTGGAGATTTTTGAATGGCTGATTCTGACAGCAAGACCGAAGCAAAGACGCCAGAAGCTGCACCACCTGCCGCTCAGGCTCAGACCCAGCAACCTGTTCAGGTTCAAGTCAACGACGACAATGCTATGGCAACGTACGCAAACTTCTGCCGAGTAACCGGTTCACCAGAAGAGCTGATCGTTGACTTTGGCTTGAATCCACAACCCGTTGGTGTTCCCAAGGATCCCATTCAGGTAAAGCAGCGGATCATCGTTAACTTCTACACCGCGAAACGTCTTCTCGCTGCATTGCAGATGTCCGTTGCGCGTCACGAAGCCGTCTTTGGTGTGCTGGAAACGGACATCAACAAACGCGTTCGTCCTCAAGCCGGCGGCCCTGGTGCCCCAGCAGCTCAGAAGAAGAGCTAGTTCGATCTGTCACATTTCGTAGCTACCGTCCCAGACGGTGGTCCTAGGGCAAGCCAACGACTGTCCACGCTCTGGCGAGCGTAGCTGCGGGGAGATACTTATCTACCGTTCGTCTAGGGCGATTGTCCGGTTCAGATAGACGATTTTGAAACCTCATCGGTGCCTTATTTGGCGACCTGGTGAGGTTTTTTTATGGAGCGTTCAAAGTGAGCAGGAATCGGGGGGATCGACTATGATGCTGGTTCTAGGAACGCGTTTTTTCTTGAGTCATCATGGTCACCTTTTTGAAAGTCCGTAGCGGCCCAGAGACGGGACGACAATTCCCGCTGGATCGTGCGCGCCCCATCCATATCGGCCGCGGCAACAATTGCCAGATCGTGCTGTCGGATCCGATCGCGTCTCGATTCCATGCCGTCGTTTATTTCGAAGACGATCGCTGGCAGGTTCGTGATACTCAAAGCCGCAATGGGATGTTGGTCAACGGTCAAAAGACCGATCATGCGATGCTGATGGACCAGTCGGTACTGCAGGTTGGCGGAACCGAGTTGCAGCTTATCGATCCTGTCTCGGATTCGGTGGAGGAATTGCCTCTCTCCCAGACCGTGCAGCTCGATCGTCCGATGGCCGATTTGATTCCCGAAGGTTTTCCCGCCGTCCAGTTCGGCGCGGAATTGGAACAGACCAATACCGGACATCTGCTGGACCTTTATCAGCTGAGCCTGCGCCTGTTGCTGTGCAACGATCCCGGTGAAATCACCAGCCTAGCGATTGAACTGTTGGCGGACCGAACTCAAGCGGACGTGGTTGGGTTTTTATGGGACTCCGGGGACGGCAAACTGACCCCCGAACGCATTTTTCCGCCCGATTCAAAACGGCATGTGCGGTTAAGTAAAAAATTGACTCAGCGAGTCCTCCGCGGTGGAGAGGCGATTTGGATTCACGAACGTCCCGAAGCGATGGAAGGGGCAACGTCGGGAGAAAACTGGTCGGACGCGATCTGTGTTCCCATGATGTCCGAGTCGCTTTCGATGGGTGTGCTGCATCTGTATCGTGAACAGCGGCACTTTTGTGAAGAAGATTTTGAGTTGGCGATCGCATCGGGGCGCTTGATCGCCGCGGCGCTTGCCAATGCCAGAAAAACACATTCGCTGCAGGCCGACCATCAGCGTCTGGCCGATCGCAACGCCCATAGCGATGAATTGATCGGCGAGAGTCGGCCGATGGTGAAGCTGAAGGAAAAGATCCGCCGGATTGGCCGTGCCCACGGTTCGGTTCTGGTACGCGGCGAAAGCGGGTCAGGAAAAGAACTGGTCGCGCGAGCCTTGCACCGCGCCAGCCCTCGTGCCGAACGACCAATGCTAAGCGTCAATTGTGCCGCCATCCCTCGCGATCTGATGGAAAGCCAATTGTTTGGCCATCGAAAGGGAGCATTTACCGGTGCCGATACAGAGCATATTGGATGGTTTCAGCAGGCCCATACGGGGACTTTATTCCTTGATGAAATTGGCGAACTAACGCTCGATGGTCAAGCCAAATTACTGCGAATCCTCGAAGGCCATCCGTTTCTTCCGGTAGGGGCTGTCAAGGAAGTTCTGGCCGATGTGCGAGTGATCGCGGCGACCAACCGGGATCTGGCTGAATTTGTACGGGCCAAACAGTTTCGCGAAGATCTTTATTACCGCTTGTCTGTTTTTGAATTGATTGTCCCGCCACTGCGTGATCGAGGAGATGATATCGGTTCGTTGATCGATCATTTCTTGGACCATTTCTGTCGTCAGCACGGGCGACCGACGCTGCAGTTGTCCGACGACGCACGAGCACACCTCCTACGCTACGCATGGCCAGGGAATGTGCGACAACTGCGAAATGTGATTGACAGCGCAGTGGTACTGGCAGAGGACCCTGCAATCGAGCTGGAAGATTTGGGCCTGCGGGATACCGGGGTCAGCACAATGGATACGCTGCGGCTGGATCTGTGGGAAAAAAGGTTGATCCGCAAGGCGTTGAAACGGACCGACGGCAACGTCCCCGAAGCCGCCAAATTGCTCGGCATCAGCCGAGCGACCGCCTATCGCAAGATCAGCGATTACGAGATCGATCGATAGTCGGCAAGGAAAAGCCGTCACTCACTTTCTTAGCGGAACGGCGCAAGCCGTCCGGCCCTTTGCGGTTTTGGAATAGTTGACGTGGCCGGAAGGCTCGCGTCCCGCCGCTAGGAAAAGTTGTCACTCACATTCTTAGCGGAACGGCGCAAGCCGTCCGGCCCTTTGCGGTTCTGGAATAGTTGACGTGGCCGGAAGACTTGCGCTCTGCCGCTAGGAAAAGCCGTCACTCACTTTCTTAGCGGAACGGCGCAAGCCGTCCGGCCCTTCGCGGTTTTGGAATAGTTGACGTGGCCGGAAGGCTCGCGTCCCGCCGCTAGGAAAAGTTGTCACTCACATTCTTAGCGGAACGGCGCAAGCCGTCCGGCCTTTTGCGGTTTTGGAATAGTTGACGTGGCCGGAAGACTCGCGCTCTGCCGCTAGGAAAAGTTGTCACTCACATTCTTAGCGGAACGGCGCAAGCCGTCCGGCCCTTTGCGGTTTTGGAATAGTTGACGTGGCCGGAAGGCTCGCGTCCTGCCGCTAGGAAAAGTTGTACCGGCCGGCCTACGCAAACGAAAAAACGGCCGCTGGCAATCATGCCAGCGACCGTTTCTCTCTTGAATCCGTGACTCTAGTTTAGTTTGACAGCGCTAGGGTCATTAAAGGCTTCTTCGTCAAAGTCGGGGTTGGCGCGTGGATCGGGGCGTCCGTCCCCACAGCCAGGTGCGACTAGGTAAGAGAAAAAAGCCAAGGTGAGAAGCATGAAGAAACGCATTCAGAAAGGACTCCGGTTTAGTTACGAGGATCGTTGTAAGTGTGGCCATCTTTGATGCTGGTCATTTTCAACCAAGTACCGTAATCGATGGTTTCGGATAGGAAGCCGACGCTTCCGTCGCCGTAGGCAGCCTGTAGTCCGGAAGGATGGTAGCTGGAAGGACCTGGCCAGTCAGCGTTGGGACCCCAAGCCGAGATGAAGGTTGGTGGATAGACGTGGTTTTTCCACCAGCCATTGCTAGCCTTTGGAGTGCCATCGGGATTGACGACTCGCTGGCCGCCTCCTTCGTTTCCAGCCCAGCCATTAACACCGGCAGCGACAAATGCACCGCGGAAGACAGGGGTTCCTGTACGACGGGCTCCGGTGCCCACGGTTCGGATCGGTCCGCCGCCAAAGCCCATCGAGTCGGTTTCGGCAACTACAAGCGTGTTGGACAATCCGTCAGTGACGTCCGACATCCGCCGTGTTCGGTTGGATGTGAACAGGCCCATGATGTCTGCGTTTTTGGTGATTGGATCGCCAAAGGTGTTCCATGGTGCGCTGTTTCCAGCAGTGCCTGTTTCCCACCAGTGATAACCTTCGCAGCCAGCGTAGTTGGTCACCGCGATATTGTGGGTCTCCGATAGTTCCCAGCGACCACCGTCGGATGGGCAACGCAAAAACGCAACTTGCGCTTCAACGATCGGCTGTCCCCAGACGGGAAGGAGGCGATTGGTGCTATCGTAAAGCGGTTGTTGCTCCACGAATGGCAGAATCATTTCGTTCCAGGTGTGATGGTATGGCAGGGTGTAGGGAGGATCTCCCGGACCCCAGATCGCACTGGGTGGAAAGGTGCCGAAGGTGTCGTGATAGTTATGAAGTGCTAGCCCCAACTGTTTCAGGTTGTTGCCGCAGGACATTCTACGAGCTGCTTCGCGGGCCGCTTGGACAGCGGGAAGCAGAAGCCCTACCAGGACTCCAATGATAGCGATGACAACCAGCAATTCGACGAGCGTAAAACCGCGCTTTTTCGAATTCGGCTGCGAAAAGGGTACGGACCGATACATATGAAACACCTCGGAATGGAAAAGAAGGAAGGGTGTACTTGGCTCGATAAATCATCTTTAATGACAGAATAGGCAACACAAGCCACTTTTAAGCTAAGAAGTCTGATCGGCTGCGTCAAGAAAATGTGCCAGACTTTGCCTTAGTTTTGAGAAAATAGTTAATCTGCAGGGGGTTCGCCGGTGACCGTTGTGGGGGATGTGCGGTTTGGGCGGTTTTCTAGCACTGAGCGACCGTCAATCGCTTTCGCAGATTTCGCGGAGACCGGTTTAAAGGAGCGCACGCCCCGGGAGCTGAGAAGTTACCCCCCCTCCACACCGGAATCATTGCTAGCAAGGACGTTAGCCGAGCAGGCTTTGGAGTTCGTCCGCTAGAGCGTCGATTTGGGAATCGGTATGGGCCGCCGATAGGCTGATTCTTAGCCGACTTGTCCCCTCGGGGACCGTGGGGGGGCGAATGGCGGGGACGTAGAAACCGCGATCCCATAGTTGGTTGGCGATTGCGATGGTCTTTTCGGCCGAACCGATCCGAATCGGATGGATCGGGATTCGACTTTCCAACGCCGTGAAAAGGGTCGAAAGCAGGTTTGCCGCTTGCAGTTTGCTTCTTAACCGCCTGCTGACCTCCGCAAGGCGATAACGTCGCGCTGCATTGGTTTGGATCTCATGAAGATGCTGGGCGGCGATTTGAATGGTTAGCGGCGATGGCGACGTGCTGTAGATCAACGGTCGCGACGTGTTCAGCAAGTAATCGATCACGACCTGAGGCCCTGCGACGAATCCGCCTTGAACTCCAAACGCTTTGCTGAGGGTGCCGATGCGGATGTCGACCATTTCCTTGACGCCCAATGCCTTGCAGGCTCCGCTCCCGTCGTTCCCTAAGACTCCCGTTGCGTGGGCTTCGTCGACGATCATGGTGGCATCAAAACGAATCGCAAGATCGACAAGGTCGGAAAGGGGGGCGATGTCGCCATCCATACTGAAGACGCTGTCGGTGATGATCCAAACGTTTTGGAAACGCTTGCGGTGGTGCTGAAGCAAAGCGGCGACGGCAGCGACATCGCAGTGCGGGTAAACGAACCGCTCGGCTTTTGATAATCGGCAGCCATCGATCAGACTGGCGTGATTGAAAGCATCGCTCAGGATTAAATCGCCTCGTCTGGCCAAAGCCGAAACGACACCGCTGCAGGCTGCATATCCGGAACTGTAGAGGGCGACCGCTTCGGTTTGTTCCCAGGCAGCAAGTTCGGCAGCGAAGCGAGCATGTTGTTCGGTGTAACCACAAACAAGCTGACTGGATCCGCTTCCTTTGCGGAGTGTTGTCCGGATGCTGCTGTCGACCGAATGGTCTTCGCCGGAACTCGCTTCGTCCGGCATGTCCGCGTCTGTGGAAGCAGACGTGGCGACACTGTCCGAGTAGTTTTCGGCTGCTAGGCCGAGGTAGTCATTCGAGCCAAAGTTGATTCGCGGTTTGCCATCTTCGCCAATGACCGTCATGCCGTCAGCTTGCACGGGGCGCAGTTGCCGTTTCAGTTGCACATCATCCCACTGCTGCAACCGCTTATCCATCCATGCGAATTTCGGAGGACCGATGCGATTGCTCATGTCTTTTCTGGCTTACCCCGGTGTTGGGATGGGCGTTCGCTTGGGACGTGTGAGGGAACGTTTACGGAGGTTCAGCCTTGCTTGGCTGCCAGTCGTTGTTGGGCGATTGCAACAAAATGTTTGGCGATATCCGTTCCACATTCGGTTCCGAAGGATTCGGGATGGAATTGGACTCCGTAGATCGGCAGGGTTGCATGCCGGAACGCCATGATTTCCGGGCCATTTTGTTCCAGGCACAATTCGCCGGGCGTTGTTTCGCCTGTTACGATCAACGATTCGGGGAACGGTTGATCGCGGTCGATCATGATTGAATGGTACCGCATGACCGGGGTGTCGTCTGGGATTTCTGCCAGCAGGTCGTCTGGCTGAGTGATTCGCAGACCGGTTGTTTTCCCGTGCATCGGGTAGGGGGCGCGTTTCAGTTTGGCTCCGAATGCCAACGCGATTCCTTGGAAGCCCAGGCAGACGCCGAGGATCGGGATTCCCGATGGTCCAAACCGTTTGATCGTTTGTTCGCAATTGCCAAAGTAAGCTTTGTCGTCGGGCGATCCGGGGCCGGGGCTGATGACGATGGCGTCGTATTTCCCGGCGCTAATATCTTCCAGGAACGGTTCGTTGTTGCGACGGACGGTGACTTCCACATCGGGAAGTTCTCCGAACAGGTGCAACAGGTTGAACGTAAACGAATCAAAGTTGTCGATCAGTAGCAGACGAATCATTGGCTTAACTCCTGCAAAGTTTGTTGCATTGCAGCTAGTTTGCGAGTCAGTTCGCGGTACTCGTTTTCAGCGTTTGAATCGAGCACCACTCCGCTGCATGTTTGTGTGAAGCATTCGTCCCCTTTGCAGAATAGGCTGCGAATGGGGAGGCAGAAAGTGCTGTCGCCATTAAAGCTAAACCGCCCCACGGCACCACCGTACGGACCGCGGGGGGTGTTCTCGTTGCGATCGATGATTTTCATCGTTTCAATTTTGGGAGCTCCCGAAACAACGCCTCCGGGAAGAATCGCCGCCAGCAGGTCGTACGCCGTTTGGTCGGCTGACAATTCCCCCACCACGTCGCTGACGATGTGTTGGACGTGGCTGAAGCGGATCAAGTACATCAGGCTGGCGATCCGGACGGTACCGATTCGGCAGACGCGTGAGAGGTCATTGCGATGCAGGTCGACCAACATGTTGTGTTCGGCGATCTCTTTGGCATCGGTCAACAAGGCTCTTGCCAGTCGACGATCTTCGTCAGGGTCTTCGCTCCGTCCGGTCGTTCCTGCAGTCGGCGTGGTCAGGACGGCCGGCCCGGTATTGGCGATCAGGATTTCAGGGCTGGCCCCCATCAGTTCCACATCGTCAAAAACGACATAAAACATGTAAGGGCTGGGATTGATCTGCCGCAGTCGGTCATAGACCGCGATCTTGTCCCCTTGGATCTTATACAACGTCTTGAAGCCGACTTCGGCTTGGAACGTGTTGCCTGCTTTGACTTCGTCCAGCGTGTTGTTGATCGCTGTCGTATGTTCTTCGCGTGTTTCGCTATTCCCAAGAACCTTGACTGAATCCAAACGGGTTGGGATCGAGATATCGTCCAGTCCGTCCAGTAGCGGACGGACTTGGTCCATCCGATCTTCGTGGTAGGTGTAATAGTGGCAGATCCCGGTTTCGTTATCGAGGATCAATCCATCGGTATACAGTCCCAGGTGGAATGTCGGGTAATCGGCGTGCTCTTCCAGTTTGATCGCCGGTTCAAAGTAGTTGACCGATTCGTAGCAGAAGTAACCGATTAAACCACCTTGGTGCGTTCGCCCCAGACGTTCAAGCGGAATCTGACGTTTGAGGTATTCATAGGGATTCTCGCTTTGCCCTTCCAGGTCGACGATGACTTCGCAGGAGCCCTTTTCGATCGGGGTTCCTTGCTGGCCGGTTATCCGCTGGATCGATTCGGCGTCGCCCCGGATGGTCAATTGGTTCCCGCGGGCGATGAACTGGACCAGCGGGTCAAAGCCGGTTGTGAAGTACCGGTCTTGGTGCCTGGGCAGTTCTAGCGATTCAAAGAAATAGCTGCAGCTGAAATTGGATTTCAGCGCATAGAACAGCTTGTAGAAATCGATGTCGACGCCGACTTCGCACTCGCTTGGCTTACGTTTCAACCAAGAGAAATCCAGTTGGGTTTCGGCGGGTAAGTTCACGGTTGTCGTAACTTTCGGTCGTCTGGAGTTTGACATTTGGGGATCTAGCAGCCTTCACGCCCCTCCTTAAAAGGGAGGATGAAGCGGGGGGGCGTGACCCACTGCGGGAAATCATTCGCCATGTGTTTGTTTTACGTCGCTCTGCGAAAGAACGTTCTCTTGAAGCTACTTTCGCGGAGCGAAAGGCTACATTCCTTTTCCGCTCCCATTAAAACGACAGTCCGCTACGCTTTGGGTTAAAGTGCGGGGAATCCTGCCAGTTTGCGAACACCTTTGACGGTTTCGGCTGCGATTTGTCGAGCCTTCTCCGACATCGCCCGGACTTGCGCATCGACATGATCTGAATCGGCAAGCAGTTCATCGCGACGTTGGCGGAATTGATCGGTCAATTCGACCAGGGTGTCGGCGACGGCCCCTTTCAGTTCCGAATACTTTAGTTGGTCCGCTTTGTAATCCGATTCTAATTGGTCGGCGACTTCCTGGGCTTCGCACGCCCAAAGGATTTCAAATAGGTTTTGGACTCCGGGGCTCATGTAGACCGCCGGGTCTTTTTCACCGGTGTCGGTGACCGCGGATTTGACTTTCTTGCGGATACTCTTTTCTTCCTCGAACAGCCCGATGTAATGTTTCAGGCCGGCACTTTTGCTCATTTTTGAGGTCGGCTGCGCCAGCGACATGATCCGGGGGGTTTTGGTGTACAGGGCCTTCGGTTCTGGAAAGAAGTCGGTGTCAAAGCGTTGATTAAAGCGTCGTGCAATGCTGCGCGAGAGCTCGAGATGTTGTTCTTGGTCTTTGCCGACCGGGACGCTGGTGGGACGATAGGCAAGGATGTCCGCCGCTTGCAGGATGGGGTAAGTAAACAAGCCCGCCGAAACATATTCATCCGCTGATTCGCTTTGAAGTTTATTTGATTTGTCTTTGAACTGGGTCATCCGAGACAGTTCGCCGTAGGAGCACTGCGAGCTGAGGATCCAGCAGAGTTCGCAGTGTTCCGGGACAAGTGACTGGATGAAGAGGGTTGATTTCTCGGGGTCGATGCCACAAGCCAACAGATCGATCACCATATTCCGAGTATTGGTGCGAAGGTCGGCTGGGTTGTAAGGCATCGTGATCGCGTGCATGTCGGCGATGCCGAAGACGCAGGAGTGGGTATCTTGCAGTTTGACCCAATTGGCGACCGCGCCAAAGTAATTGCCGATGTGAAGATCGGCCGTCGGTTGGATCAAAGACAGCACGTCTGGCAGAGCAGTCACAGGAGTTCCTCAAAATCAAATGTTAAAAAGGGGTTCGGCCTTTTTCTCTAGACGCTAAACCGGAAATGGCAGATGTCGCCGTCTTTCATGATGTAGGTCTTTCCCTCGACGCGTAATTTGCCCGCCTCGCGGATCTCCTTTTCGCCCTTGTAGGTTTCCAGGTCTTCCAACGTATAGACTTCGGCTCGGATGAATCCGCGTTGCATGTCGGAGTGGATCACACCGGCCGCTTCGGGAGCGGTCGCGTTGAGCGGCGTGGTCCAAGCCCGGACCTCTTGGACGCCCGCGGTAAAGTAGCTTTGCAGGCCAAGCGTTGCATAAGCGGCCCGGGCGACCTGATGGAGTGCCGGTTCGGGTAGTCCGACCGAATCGAGCATTTCCTGGCGATCGGTTTCGTCCAGTTCTGCGATTTCGGCTTCCAGTTTCGCACAGACGGGGACGACGTTAGTGCCTCGTTCCGCTGCATACTGGCGGACTTTTTCCACCAATTCGCCTTTACCTTCGAGGTCGTCTTCATCGACATTGGCGATGTAGAGGATCGGTTTGGCGGTCATCAACCCAAAGCTATTGATCGCTTTGCGTTCTTTCTCGTCCATTTCCAAGGTCCGCAGCGGGAGGTCTTTGGAAAGTTGTTCCAGACAGGCTCCGATTCCTGCGACGCGTAAAATCGCTTCTTTATCGCCACCGCGGGCGGCCCGTTCCGCTTTGGGAAGGGCGGTTTGGAGCATGTCGATGTCCGCCAACATCAGTTCGGTTTCGATCGTTTCCATATCGGAGATCGGATCGATGTGCCCATCCACGTGGATCACGTCGGGGTCTTCGAAGCAGCGGACCACTTGGATGATCGCATCGACTTCGCGGATGTGGCTGAGGAATTTATTACCCAGGCCTTGCCCTTCGCTGGCTCCTTTAACGATCCCCGCGATGTCGACCAATTTTAGGATCGCAGGAACGACTTTTTTGGGCTGGACGTACTTCGTGATCCGCTGCAACCGTTCATCGGGAACGCTTACGATCCCTTCGTTGGGTTCGATGGTGCAGAACGGATAATTTGCACTTTGTGCCGACTGACTGGAGGTCAGGGCATTAAAGAGAGTGCTCTTGCCAACATTGGGCAAGCCGACAATTCCGGCTTCCATAGCGCCGCTAGCCTACAAATTCAAAAGGTTCAAAACAGGTAATTCTCGTCCAGGACACGTTTGTCTAGGATCTTGGGGCTCCCTGGAGGGGAACCTTCGCAAGATCGCTCAGGACGGTGATCTCTACGGAAGATAGTAACCGATGGGTAAGAAACGGGGCAGAGGGAGAGAATGGGGCTGGCGACCGTCGCAGAGGGAGGAAATTTGGCGCTGCGGACTCTATTTCTTCGGCAGCCGCTCTTTTTCGCTCCCCTCGCTGATTCCGTACGTCCGCAGCCGGTCTCGGAGGGTGCCACGGTGGATTCCCAGCAATTCGGCCGCTTTGACTCGGTTTCCTGATGTCTGTTCAAGAGCCATTTCCAGCAGGATGGGTTCGGTGACTCGCAAAAAACTTTCGTGAAGATCGCTTGCGGATTCGGGATTGGAGTCGATTTGTTGCTTCATCCACCGGGCAACGTCGGCTTGCAAGCGAGAAACGACGTCGGTGGAGCTGGCCGATTCCGACTTTCCGGGGGTGGGTTGGGGAAAGTCGCTGATGACCAAGGGCCGGCCGCGGGCGACAACGGAGGCATGTTGGAGGGCATTTTTCAGTTCTCGGACATTTCCGTGCCAGGGACGTGCCGCCAGGGCGGAGAGTAATTCGGGCTGGATCGCGTCGGCTGCCGCGGGGTAGTTCCATTGTTTTAAGAACGATTCGCACAGCGGCCCAATGTCTTCCGGGCGGTTTCGCAGCGGGGTGAGGTGCAACTGGGCGCCGGCCAGTCGGTAGAACAGGTCTTCACGGAAGGTGCCGTTGCGGACCGCCGCGCTCAAGTCGCAGTGGGTGGCGGCCAGGATGCGGACATCGGCTTGCTTGGGTTCGACGTCGCCGACCCGGCAGTATTCGCCTTGTTCGAGGACCCTGAGTAATTTGACCTGAGTCCCCAGCGGAAGGTCGCCGATTTCGTCAAGCAAAACCGTCCCGCCAGCGGCTCGTTCAAATAGACCGGCTCGGTCCGCGGCGGCTCCGGTAAACGCCCCTTTGACGTGGCCAAACAGTTCGCTTTCGATCAGGTCGGGGTTCATCGCGACCGGAGCGACCGGCAGGTAAGTGCTGTCGCGGCGGCGGCTGTGTTGGTGGATGGCCGCGGCGACCAATTCTTTGCCGGTCCCCGTTTCCCCGGTGATCAGTACCGATAAATCACTGTCGGCGACCAAAGCGATTTGCCGAAAGACCTGCTGCATCGCCGGGGACGTACCGACCAACTGATTGACGGCCGCTGGCGCATCGGATTTAGAGGAAGGGGCGGCCTCCGGTTCTTGGTTGGCACGCTGATGGGCACGGGCGGCCATCAGAGCTTTTCGGCAGGTCTGGGTGACGTTTTCTAGGCTGAACGGTTTGATTAGGTAATCGCTCGCTCCGTTCTGCATCGCCGCAACGGCCGTTTTCAAATCACCAAACGCGGTCATCACAACAATCGGGGCTCCGGAGGTGACTCGCACAAATTCGGGGAGCGCCGCAATCCCATCCTGTTTTGGTAAGCGAACATCCAGGATCACCAGATCGATCGGTTGCTCGGCCGCGATCTCTAAGCCTCTTTCGGCGGAACCAGCTGTCTGGACGTGATGCCCTTCTTCGCTGAGCAGGCGTTCGAGTGCCCAGCAGATCGAGGATTCATCGTCGACAACTAAAACGTTTGCTGGGTCGCTTTCAGTCATTCGGGTTGGCTTTAAGGGGAGTGTGAAGGAGGGGCGTCATTACAGTCTATTCCAGCCGGAGTTTTTAGTGTCTGCCACCCTCCGGGCTAAAAGCACTGCACTCAGATTCCGATGGGCAGGGTTGAAACCGTCAGCTGTAAATTTCACGTCCCGAGCGAAAGGGGACGCTCTCCTGGCCTGTCAACATAAATTCACCGCTTGTCTGCAAACGGGCAGGTAAACGTGAATTCGGTCCATTCGCCATCGCGCCGCCAGGAAACTTCGCCTCCCAGGTGATCGGCGGCTCTTTGAACCAGCGGAAGCCCCAGGCCTAGGCCTTCCGGTTTGGAGGTGGCAAACAAGTCAAACAGCTGGCTTTCCATCTCGGCTGGAATCCCCGGCCCGCGGTCTCGGATGGTTACCTGAAACTTTTCGTCCTGGATGGGCTGGGCCGTGATGTTGACTTGGGGAGCGACCTGGATTGCATTCAGGATCAAATTGGTGATCGCGGCGGTGAAGGTCGGTCCATCGGCGATGATTTTTGATTCAAGCGTCGCCGCCCAGTCCCAGTTCACTTCGACCTGATGATGCTGGGCCATCAATCCCATCTTGGACTGGATGTCTTGGAAGCAGGCAGAAAGTTCTTGAGGCTGGTTGGTTTGTTGGTCGCTGGAACCGACGGTAAGCAATCGCTGGACGTATTGTTCGACTTGTTCGATCTGTTGGATGGCGACTTCTAGTTCTTCCTTTTTATCGCTGGTTGTATGACGCAGGTGTAATTCGATTGCGATTCGAGCTCCGGTTAGCGAATTGCGCAGTTGATGGGCCATCCCGCCGGCGATCTGGTGCAGCAGTTGAGTGCTTTGCTGTTGCTGAACCGTTGCCCACAACTGTTTCAGCTGTTCCGCCATGGTATCGAACGAATCCCCCAGTTGCCCAAGTTCATCCTTGCGGCGGTCGCCAATCCGCGTGTCAAATTTTCCGCCAGCAACCAGTTGCGCGGCCTGCTGGATCGCTTGAATTCTTTTGACTAAACGGTTCGTCAAAAACAGCATCATGGTTCCCAGCAGCAGGACCGTTGACAGGCCGGTAACCAAGGGGAGCGAGGCGGCCTGCCAGCGGGCTTTGCGTAGTTGGGCATTGTTGAAGAAAACGGCAACCGTTTCCTGTGATCCTCCGACACTTGTCGAGGCTCGGCGTGGTGAAACAAAGACGGTGTACTTTGTTTGCTGGGTTGCGTATTCAAACGGGGCTGCATCCGGTCGAGTATCGGCGGTGTCAAAGACCAGGGCCCGCAGTTGCTTGGTTTCGGGACGAGCAATGGCAAGAGTCGCCGCAAGCATTCGGCCCTGTTCGTCGTAGGTCACCAGTTCGGTATCGGTAAGGTCTGCCAGCCATCTCAGGACCGGGGCGCTGAGCGGAAACGAACTGGTTTGCAGCGTCTTGCGGATTCCCTCATAACGCTGCTGGGTCTCCATTTCGGCTCGCCTAGAACCAAGCCACGCCGATCCGGTAGCCACCGCCAACGCAGCGATGGCAGTGAGTAGAAACAGGGGGACCAGAATGCGTGAGCGGATCGAACGAAGCGGCGATTGAGTCAAGTTGAGCTCGGGAAAGAGGGAAGGAGGCGTTGGCGGAAAATTCGACGTCGGTGACGCAAATTCCGCCGCTGAGTGATCGGGGGGCCGAACGTGGTAACTGAAATTTAGCAGCCTTTTCTCTCCCACGGGACGTCACGATCGATAAGGAAAGAAAGTGTCGCTCCCCTCTTCCTGGAAACAATTTTTCCATCAAATGAAGGAGGATGCTGGACCGACTGGTTGTCAGCTAACGCAGTGGACTGCGATTCAATGGCAATGCGATGCAAAATGTCCTCTCCTCGCTTAGGATCGACGTACCTTTGAACAAGGAAGGGGGGGGAAGGGATTGCGTCATTCGATTGCAAATTGTTTGGTTTGTCGCACGTCCCCGAAAGAGGGTGAAGGACTGCCGAATCGTTGCTTTGGCATAGGTTTTGCTTTTCAAACGCTTTACGTGTGCCGTTGCTCGATTGCCAGGCAAGGAGCACTTGGGTTTTTGAGGGTTCGATATCCTCCTGTTCTCTCCAGCGTTTACCTCGAGGTTGTATTGTCCACATTCATGATTTCCAATCGACGTCGGGCTTTTACTTTGGTGGAACTGTTGGTCGTGATCGCGATCATCGGAGTATTGGTTGGGCTGTTGCTGCCCGCCGTGCAAGCCGCTCGCGAAGCCGCTCGCCGAATGCAATGTTCCAACAACATTCGTCAGCTTGGTTTGGCTTGCCATAATTACGAATCGACATTCCGCAGGTTGCCACCGTCGGTCGTGATCGATTTATATCCTGGGACGACCGCCAACAATCAGGCTTGGGGCGTTCACGGCCGGATCCTCCCGTTTATCGAGCAGGGGAATTTGAGTGACCTGGTCGATCTGTCGCTGGGGTGGGATTTTCAGCCCTCGATCAGTGGGGTAAAGGTTCCGACCTTTGCTTGCCCAAGCGATCCGAAATCGGATGTGGTCCGAGACCCTGGAAGTGGTCGTCCGTTGCTGTATCCCACCACCTATGGCTTTAACTATGGACGCTGGTTTGTATTCAGCCCGCAAACAAAACAGGGCGGAGACGGATTGTTCTATCCGAATTCTTACCTTGGGTTTCAAGCCTGCACCGATGGAACCAGTCATACGATGTTGGTCGGGGAAGTCAAAGCATGGACTCCTTATCAACGTAATGGCGGGCCGGCCACGCTGACGATGCCAAACAATCAAGCCGAAGCGGAGGCGATGGTTGCTAGTGGCGGGCAATTCAAGAATACAGGGCACACGGAATGGCCCGACGGTCGAGTCCATCACACGGGGGTCACGGTTACTTTGCCTCCGAATAGTGAATGCCATTTCAACGACGGAACCACCCTTTATCCCGAAACCGATTACAACTCGTGGCAGGAAGGCAAGGATGGCACGTCGGGCAGTCCCAGCTACGCGATCATTACCTCGCGGAGCTTCCATCCCAGTTCCGTGAACATCGGCATGCTGGATGGTTCGGTCCGGACGATCGCTGAAACCATCGACCTGCAGACTTGGCGGGCCGTGGGAACGCGTTCAGGTGGTGAAGTGGTCAACCTGCCTTAGTCGTCAGCAGTCCCAGCAGCCGAGCGTCATCCAGGCCATCAGCGACCAAGTGAGCTCCGGGATAGGCGTGTCCTTCGCAGTGGACGCCGGGGATGGCGACCGCGACCGACCCAGCGGCGACGGCCGCCGCACAACCGTTTTCGCTATCTTCTAACACCAGCATGTTTGCTGGATCGATACCCAGGGTATTAGCCGCCAGAAGGTACATTTCAGGATCTGGTTTTCCTTTGCGGACATCTTCGCCGGTCAATAAAAACTGGATTCGATCGCGGAGCCCGTTTTGGCGAAGGATTTGGTCGGCAAATCGATGCAGGCTGCTGGTAGCGACTCCAAATGGCAGCCCCGAGGCTTCCAGTGCGTCGAACCAGGGCAGCAGCCCGCGCATCGGTGTGACGCCTTGGGTCAGCATTTCGGCATAGAGATCGTTGCTTTCTTCCAAAAGCGTTTCTGGCAAATCGGTCAACTGAAGGGCATCGATCAGAACCTGCATCGCTTGGACGCCGGGCCGTCCCATCATCCGGCGTTGAAGTTGGTCGGTAAAACGATGGCCTCGGCGGTCGAGTAGTTGGCTGCCCACCTGCCAGTACAATGGTTCGGTGTCGAACAGCAAGCCGTCCAAATCAAGTGCAACGCCTTGGAGGGTACGGGCTGGCCGCTGACCGTTTC
Organism: Roseimaritima multifibrata; assembly: GCF_007741495.1. Classification (NCBI taxonomy): domain Bacteria; kingdom Pseudomonadati; phylum Planctomycetota; class Planctomycetia; order Pirellulales; family Pirellulaceae; genus Roseimaritima; species Roseimaritima multifibrata. Next base: position 7,151,493 of record NZ_CP036262.1, on the reverse strand, counting down.
CTGGAGTATCCACGTTGTCGTCCATTCAAACCCTCCGCAAAGTAATTTTGCAAAATACCACCGGAGCTTTTCTCGCGGCGGACCCGGCCCATTGGGCGCTAGAACCCTACATTCCGCTGTTGCCGGATGATTTGCAAGCCCGCTTGATGGACCGCGACGAATTGTCAGCGGATCAACAAGTCGCTTTTCGGAAATTCAATCAAGCTTTGACGGCCGTCCTTCATCACCGGGCACATCGTACGCATGACCACCTAAACCGGTTGTACGTCGATCTGGATCCCGACAATGAAACGGGATCAGCCCTTGGCAGTGAAGAGGAGGTGGATGCGGCGGCAAGCATGGCGACCAAGGCGATTCGCGACGCTCTTTTGGCTGCAAACTATACCCAGTTGACGCAGGAAGAAATCGAAGCGTCCGTCGGAGTGGCGAGTCACTGGGGAGTTCCGCTGCATGTTGACTTCGCTGTCTTTAAGCAGTTGGCGGTCTATGCGAGAGGGGACGTGATCGGGGCCAAAAACCTCAGTCGCTGGTACCGTCCTTGGCGCCAGGAACTGGTCGATGTCGCGATCTATCAAAGAGCGGTCGTGGTGTTTCAGTTAGAGGATCATTGCCAGATCGAAGAGGGTGTTGATTCGAGTGGGCTGCATTTGCGGATGTTTAAGAACATTCCCAAACTGGACGTGGATATGTTGCTGCCCGGGACAGAGGTCCGGATCACTTGGTTTGATCGGACGCGGATCGTGGTTCCCAGTTTGGGAGGAATCGGGATGACGATCTGGAAAATCGTGCGGACCGCTCTGTTGGTCGCCGCCCTTAGTGTGTACAGCGCCGTGATCCTGATCGGTTTGACTTTAGCGGCCATCGGCTACATCGTCCGCAGTGTGATGAACTACTTTCAGACGCGGAATCGATACATCCTCAGCCTAACAAGAAGTTTGTATCACCAAAAATTAGGAACCAATGCAGGCGTCCTGTATCGATTGCTTGAAGAGGCGCATCAGCAACGGCACTGCGAGGTAATGGTTGCCTATTACGCGATGTTGACTGTGGCCGATACCGATGTCGACACCGGTACGCTAAGCCGACGCCGCTTAAAACGACGAGTTGAACGGATTATCCGCGAGGTCTTAAGTCTGGAAATCGATTTTGATGTCGAAGAAACATTGCAGTTAATGACCGAGCTGGATATTTGTCAGCAACTTCCCGAGAGCCGTTATCGCTGGGAATCGGCTCAGCAAGCGAACGAAAACCTGCATGCTTGGTGGGATGCCCAATCGCTTGCCGCCGTGCATGTCGGGTCGCTTTAGGTGGGGACAGGATTCGCATGTCACGTGGAAACGGAAGTTGGCGTGATCCTGGTGATCCTTTAGGACCGCTGCCATTGGTGATCGTGTTCGATCGCCTTGCGAAGTGCCTGTCTAGCGGTTGCACCGGTTGATCGTATCGTAAACAGTGGGGCCGATTTCGTGATCTTCGTCCCCGCTACCGGCAGATCGTGAACCGATAATCCGGGATGCCTCTGCAGGTAGCCTGCCAGCGATTGGGCCGTTGCTTGATCCCAATGATATTCCTGTTTCGCGTACACGATATGTTTGCAGCGATAGGATCCTAGAATGGCTGCCTGCTTACGTGGCAGAACCTGCTGCGTGAACGCTGCGACGTGAGCCGCGATCGGGGAATTGGATCCGTCCTCAAACAATTCCATCGACGCACAGAATCGTGGATTGATTTCCAGGAGGTACCAGCCGGTGGGAGAGACCAGGAAATCGATTCCGAACAAGCCTTGCAATTGCAGAGCTTGAGCGGCGATGGATCCTAGACGTTCGATTTGTTGCTGTTCATCCTGCGAAAGGTTGATCGGCCCGACCGAACCACAGTATTGAAATGGAGCGGGCTCCCGTTTACTTGTCAGGCCTCGGCTGACTCCCAGGCAGGTTGTGCCGTTTGCAGACGCGACGAAGCTTGCTCCAAACAGCACTCCGGTGATCCTCTTTTGAAGATAACCGGCGGTTGAATCCGCTGGCTTCCATTTTTTCAATTGCCGGACTCCCATCCCTCCCCAGCCGAGCAGCGGTTTGAACAGCCACGGATCTGGGTGAAACGGATTTGGACTGGATGGCTCGGAATCAAATACACCTTCGTTGATTTCGCTGGGATGTCGCCACTGCGGAAAATGGATCCCGGCGGCCGCGGCGATCGCGGCAAGGTTGGTTGGATCGGAGCTGTTCTGGATGGCGGAGGCTGAAGCGGTGAGCCAGCGGAGGTTCCGGTCGCATGGCAGTTCGGGAAATCCGCTGGACGAGAGGACGGCTTCGCCGCCGCCTGTTAGCACAATCCCGGTCGGCTGATCGGGGGCCTGGGCGGTGATTTTGGCAAGCTGGTCCGTCATCTTTAAGCCGGAAGGGTCCGGGCCATCTTGCCAGGGATGCCACGATTCGCAGATCTCGCGGAGGTCTTGGTCGCCGAAGCGATCGATAGCCAGCACGCGAAATCGGGCCGAAACCGCGGACATTGCGGCAGCGCGAACCGACCCGCCTATCAAAATAAGGCGGGAAGGGGACCAGCAGGGGGGAATGGCCGGGGTAGTTTGCATCAGCACCTGGGTTTGTTACGCTCACCAGTCGATTTTACAACCCCTTTGGTACGGAGTTCTGACTCATGCAGTTCTATATTGGTGAAGCATTAGACGGCGACGGCAACGAAATCGCTCACATCGACCTTATGATCGGCGATAAGAATGGTCCTGTTGGGACTGCGTTTGCAAACGCTTTGGCCACTCAGAGCGAAGGTCACAACAACCTTTTGGCCGTTTTGGCTCCAAATGTTGCTGTTAAGCCAGCGACCGTGATGGTCACCAAAGTGACGATCAAGGGCATGAAGCAGGCGGTTCAGATGTTCGGACCTGCTCAGGCAGCCGTTGCCAAAGCGATCGCCGATTCGGTTGCCGATGGCGTCATCCCTAAAGATCAAGCTGAAAGCTTGGTTGTCGTTTGTGGTGTCTTCATTCACCCAGCGGCTGAAGACGACCAGAAGATCTACAACTACAACTACAGTGCAACCAAGATGGCTGTCGCCAACGCGATGCAGAACAAGCCTTCGGTTGACGAAATGCTCGCTCAGAAAGACTCCGCTGCACATCCTTTCCGCGGATTCTAAGCTTCTCAAGCAATCAAGCTTTTGAAGAAATCTTCGACCCAGTCATTTCGAGGCTCTGCCGACCACGTTGTCGCAGAGCTTCTTTGCTGGTTAGAGAGAAGTTTGTGAAGGCCCTCGCTTCGCGGGTTGTTGATTTAGTGATTGTCGCCTTTCGTTCCGCGAAAGAACGCTCTCTCACTCTTAAAGCTACTTTCACGGAGCGGAGGCTACAATCTTTCTCTGCGTCCAATTTAGGCAACAGCCCGTTGCACGCCGCGTTGTGGCTCAATGGGCCTTCAGGTTTCTGCTAAGCGGCCTACCGCCAATAGATAGCCGGATTCTTCCCCGTTCGTACCCCGTAGAGGTCAACCGAGCATGACGATTCCACGTATTTTGATTCAGTTGGACACGGACCCCCAGCCAAGCACTTTTGATGGGGTTGTTGCCGTCGATGCAGGGGTCGACCAGTTGTTTCGGCATGGTGGAATCTGTGAGGAAACGGTCGCGGGGCTGGTTCATGGCGCGATGTTTACCCGTGGCGGAGAGGGCCTGAAATCGACCGCGTTATTCATTGGCGGCACAGACGTTCAGGCGGGGGAACGAGTGTTGGCCGCGGTTCAAGATACGTTTTTCGGTCCGGTGCGCGTCTCGGTGATGTTGGACAGCAATGGTTGCAATACCACGGCCTCCGCGGCAGTTCTTTCGGCTGCAAAGCATCTGGATCTGAAGCAGTCGACCGTTCTGGTGCTGGGGGGGACCGGTCCGGTGGGGCAACGGGTTGCTCGGCTTTTGTCTCGGCAAGGTGCTGCAGTGAAGATGGGTTCACGTGACCATGGTCGCGCTCATCAGGCGGCAGCCGAAGTGTCTGTGGGACTGGAGGGAGCGAACCTATCCGCGGTGACTACCGCCGGTAACGATGCTTTGCAGTTGGCTTTGGAGGACTGCGATGCGGTGATTTCCAGCGGTGCTGCTGGGGTCCAAATTGTGGATAAAGGCACTCTTCACCACAACAAACATCTGCGGTTAGCCATCGATTTGAATGCGGTCCCTCCGCTTGGTATCGAGGGAATCCAAGCGACCGACAAAGGGCGTGACTGCGATGGCGTGATCGTTTACGGCGCCCTAGGCGTTGGTGGATTGAAAATGAAGATCCATCATGCTGCGGTAAAGGCTTTGTTTACGGCCAATGACCAGGTGCTGGATGCCGACCATATCTACGCGATTGGTGAACAGGTTATCGGCAAGTCAAAGCTTTGATTTGATTTCGCAGGTCCTTCTTCGATTTTAAGGGCTAGGGTTAAAGAGAGATTCTCAAGGAGAGGGCTGCGCACGAAGGGTGTGGGCCTGTAATTGGTACAAGCCCTGTAACCGGGCCTGTCCGCTCCTTGCAGAAGCATCGCTTCGATCGTAACCCGATTCAATTGGCGCGGCATGGATTCCCTCCAGCCGTCTGCAACTGCCGACCGGCAATTGCCGCTTCATTGAACGGATGAACGGATCGGGGTGGGCTCTTGATGGAGCTGTAAAAGCAGCCACTTTTTACCTCAGAACCCTTGCGTCTTGGATTCGCTGGATATGGAATTGCTTGGCATCCTGTTTGGACTTGCCGCCCTGGTTTGGATGATTCCCTTGCTGCGGCAAGCGAGCCTACCGATGATTGGGTTTGGTGTCCTCGTGCTAGGAATCGTTTTCGGTCCCTCTTTTTTCGCGATCGATAGTGTTGTCCAGGTCAGCCTGGACCGCGTTCTGTGGGGAGTCATGGTTGTCTGGTTCGCCGTGGTTTGGCGACAGCAAACCGAGAGCGAGAAAAAGCCTTTGACGCGCTGCGACATAGCACTCTTCCTGTTCATGGCCTGGTTGGCCGTCTGTACGCAAAATGGACAGGCGCCAACCGGGACGTCCCCATTCGCTCGCTGGTTGTTCTATATCTTTTTGCCGATGGGCATGTACTGGGTTGCCCGCAGCGTCCAGCTCACGCGGCGTGATATCGATTGGGTGCTCAGTGCTTTTATCGTGTTAGGGGTCTACCTTAGCTTGACGGGAATCTGTGAATGGCGAGGCTGGCATGGGCTGGTTTTTCCAAAGTACATCGTCGATCCAACTGTTTGGGAATTCTATGGGCGAGCCCGTGGACCGCTGCTGAATCCGGCGGGTAATGGGATTGTGATCGCTGTTGGATTGGCCGCAGCTGCCGTCCGATCTCTCCAGGCGGAGCGAATCGGTCGCGTCGCCTATGGACTATTAGTGATGGTCATGCTGGCCGGATGTTACGCGACCTTAACGCGTGGAGTCTGGATTGGGGCAGTTCTCGTGTTGGGGATCGTGACGCTGGCATATGCACCCCGTTGGCTGCGGATTTGGGGGCTGGCAGCCACCGTCTGTCTAGCGGCAGCGATGATGTTAGGACTGAAAGATCAGTTGATCGCCATCAAGCGTGATAAGGGATTGTCCGCCGAAGCGTCCGCCAAATCGCTTGAACTTCGTCCGCTACTGGGCATCATTGCGTATGAAATGTTTAAGGACGCACCGTTGACCGGTCATGGATTTGGGACCTATCTGACGGCCGCCAAGGAATACGATGGCAGCCGAGCCTACGACATGCCAATCCGCCAAGCTCGAGGGTATGTGCAGCACAACCTGCTCCTTTCGCTGCTTGTCGATACCGGCCTGATCGGATTAAGTGCGTTTATGGCAGCGCTGTTGTTCTGGACCTCCAGAGCCTGGCGACTGGCAAGGGCGCCAACCTCCGATTTGACTACCAAAGCTTTGGGGCTGGTCATGCTGTCGACTTTGGCGATGTACCTGTTTAACGGCATGTTTCAGGACGTTTTGGTCATTCCGATGGTCCAGATGGTGGTCTTTTTTGTCGCAGGTTTAACGGTTGGAACCAGCTTGCAGGAGAGGTTACCCGCTGCTGGCGGCTCTCCCGAGGCGACGAAAATTCCCGTTTGGGGGGCACTTGGCCCTTCCTCGATTGCTTAACCGGTATATCTTAGTGTTGTGGAGCCGGTTAGGGGCTTTTTATTGCTAGCGTATCGTTGCCAATTCCCTAATTTGCGGGTATGTAATGCAGTGGAAAGTTCGTTCACAAAAAATTCATCCAAATTCAAGGAAACAAAAATGAAAACTTTCATCCGTGGAATGTTCGTTGTAGCTCTGTTGGCAGCTCCTTTGGCAATCGCTGGTTGCGAAGGCGACGCGACCAAAGTAACCGACGATGTTGTTGAAACCACCGATGGCGTTGCAACCGACCTCGGTGACGCCGCTGCAGACGCTGGCGACGACGCTGCCGATGCTGCTGCTGACGCTGGCGACGCAGCTAAAGATGCTGTCAACGACGCTGCAACCGACGTTAAAGACGCAACTAAGTAATTGCTTAGGCCAGTAGAGACAAGAATAAAAGAACGCTGATCGTCCGCGATCGGCGTTTTTTTATGCGCCAACAGTAATCAGAGGCTTCCGACCAAAAAAATCTGAAGCGGCGCTGCCTGCAGGACAAGAGAATCCTCAGCCACCGAGTCTCCGAGTCTCCGTGTCTCCGTGTCTCCGTGTCTCCGTGTCTCCGTGTCTCCGTGTCTCCTTTCCTGAAGTTCCCGGGTGAAACGACTAAGATGGTTCCTGCGACGATCTCTGCTTCTGCCAGCCTTCAAGGTTTCAGCCTCCCCAGATCTATCAGGCTTTTGCTTTGGTAACCCGCGATGGTCTCCTTCAATCATTCGTTTTCTCCCGCCTCAAGATACGACAATGAATGTTTTCCCGAATGTCCGTTTCCTAAGTCTTGTCTTTCTCTCGGTGCTCTACTTTCATTGCTGCGATGCGATGATGGAATCCGCAGACGGCGGAGAATTGATGGCTGGGGTGGCGAAAGTTGACATCACCGATCGAGAAGCAGGCCCGGTGAATGACCCGTTGTATGTGAAAGCACTCGTGTTGCAGTCGGGGCAGACAAAGTTTGCCATCGTGACGGTGGATGCGGTTGCGATCGGCGAAATTGGTCACATCAGTAATGAGTACTTGCCTGCGGTCCGGGCAGCGGTCAAGGGTCAGGTCGGCATCCCGCCTGCCAATGTGATGATCAATGCAAGCCATTGCCACGGAGTCGTCTGTGCGGACGTGGCTGACAGGACCGTGCAAGCGATCGAGCAAGCTGCCTCTCATTTGGTCCCGGTCAAAATCGGAACCGGTAGCGGGCATGAAGACCGAGTGATGGAGAATCGACGACTGTTCCTGAACGATGGAACCGAAGTAGACGTTCGGCATGCTTATTCTTTGCCTCCCGATGAAGCTGTCGCGAAGGTTGGCCCGGTGGATACTCAAATCGGAGTGCTGCGGCTGGATCGCATGGACGGTTCCATTCTTAGCGTCGTCTACAACTTCGCTTGCCATCCGATTCAAGGAGTCCCCAGTGGTGCCAATACCGCGGACATGATCGGGTTCGCTTCCAAGGTTATCGAAGAGAACACCGGAGACGAAACGCTGGCGCTCTTCTTGCAAGGCTGCGGCGGCGATATCAACCCAGTGATGTACAAAGACGTCGAACATCCACGCGACGCGGAACCGCTGGGGAACCTGCTGGGGTTAAGTACCCTCCGTGCGGTTCGCGAGATTGAGTGCAAGGAAGATTCAAGACTGGTTGTCCGCAATCAACAATTGACGCTCCCAAGAAGAGACCCCACAGCCCGTATCTTTGAAATGGAAAAGGAGCAAAAGCGTTTGCTGAATTCCTTGAATGGTACCAGTTTGGATCTAAAAGCCTTTCTCGCGTTAACGGTGAAATACAACCTGTCGGAACAATTTCCGTCCTACGCGTCCCACCGTTATTTGCATGATGAACAATTGGGGCGTGACGACTTTCGCAAACTGGACGCCCTGAACCGAAAGAACCTTCAGGCTTACATTCGCAACATTCACGCGATGGAAGAACTGACCCGCGTGAACACCAACTTGCGGCTGCTGCGGAAGCACCAACGGGGATTAATCGATTCTGGCAAGAGAACCGTCGACGTGGAATTGACGACCGTTCGCATCGGCGATCTGGTGCTGACAACTTTTCCGGGTGAGCTGACCGTTCAGATTGGTTTGAATATCAAAAAGGCCTCGCCGCATCCGCAGACATTGGTTGCCGGATACACCAACGGCTATATCTACTACGCCCCCACCGCCAAGCAACTGGAGAACTTTGGGGGCGCCCAAGAGGATAGTGATTGCATCCTCGCTCCCGAGTGGCAGGCTTTGTACGAAGCAAAAGCCGCCGAGATGCTGCAGGGGATTTAATCGGTCACCGCAAAGACCTGCAGGTCGTCGATGACGACTTCTTTGGGAACCGAGATCCTCAGGGTTCGTTTGGTTGGATGTTCGATTCCAGGGGACTGGAACGATGCGACTGCCTTATCGTCGATGACCACGTCCAGTTTGTCTCCGGCGATTGAGACTGTGAGGGAATACCAAGTGCTCGTTTTTAGCGGATGGGGGACAGTGGTACGCTTGGTTGCCAATTCCGCTAGTAGCTGAGGGCTGACCTTTTTCGCTAGTCGCAGTTCGCGAGTTTTCAAGTCCATGACACCGGTCTTCAGGTCGGCGATCGTCGTTTTTCGTGTTCCGATGTCCACTTTAAATAAGTGCCCGGCGTGCACCGATTTCAGTTTCAAATCGGCAAAGTTCAGGCCCAGCACATCTTGGGGATGTTCGAGCATGAATCGCAATTCGACGATTCCGTTTTTGAATTCGGCATCGTGTTTTACTGAAACCGCATGATCGGCCGTCGCGTGCATTTTAATGTGCAGCGTATTGTCGCGAAGGTCGACCTGTTTGTTGCCCCCGGCGCGGCTGACGCTGTTGGAAGTCCAGCCGTTGCCAATCTGTTCCTTCTCTGCCTGCGGTTCATCGCGATCAAAGGAGTCCTGGAAAAGCAACGTCTTTTCCGTCCCCGAAGCGGTCAGGCAGACGCAGAGGAAGCACGCAAGGATGTAGATTCGCATTCGATGGGCCTAATTTATTCGAGGGCAGACCGGGCATTCGCTCGGTTGATTCATGGAGCTCGCTCATTGGACTGTAACTTACGGGGCGGACCAGCGTTACGTAAATCGCGATGAAAACAGTATGACCGTTGTCTCACGTTTTTGTTTGAGTTTCCTGGTAACCGTGGGCTATCGCCCAATGCCAACGACTTTCTTAGCGGAACGGCGCGAGCCGTCCGGCAATCGTACTGAAAACAGAATCAATTTGCGTGTCGGTTTGCGTTGATCCGCGAGAAAAACCACCCGTAGATGGCATTGGACTGTCGGCCGAACGGCTGATGAGTAGTGCGGGCGCGGGAGAGAAAACTGAGAATGGCTGTGAAATGATGAGTGGATTATTCCTCCCGTTTTCACTGCCAGGGAATGGACGAAGCGATGACCTGTAGGCGTTAGGCAACCAGAGCCCTCAAGAGGGCACCCCTTCTTGGTGCGTCCTGATTTTGCTTGCCAGCAAGCTAATCAGCATCCGTCGCGAGGCTGTCTTTTTCTCTTTTTGGGGAGGGAGACTTTTCCTTGATGAGTCTTAGATGCGACAGGCTATTTAGGGAGTTCGCGTCTCGAGTGTTTTGCTTTGATCTCAGGTGCGTGATCGTTTGATCACTGTTTTTGCTGCGGTTGAAGGACTGTTAACGGGGCGTGATGTTGCATAATAACTCGCTTAGTGGGGTGGAAAGAAGTGTTATTCGCGGGGGATTGCTGTATAACGTTGCAGCGGGGTCATCCTTTTCTGTTCAACTTTGTAAGGTTCTATTCATGCAAAACCCACTGCTTAGGTCTCGAGCTCGTGCTGGATTTACTCTGGTCGAACTGTTAGTTGTAATCGCTATTATTGGAGTTCTGGTCGGCTTGCTTTTGCCCGCCGTTCAAGCGGCTCGTGAAGCTGCTCGGCGTATGCAGTGCAGTAACAATTTCAAACAGTTGGGCATTGCGATGCACAACTACCATGACACGCTGCAGACGCTCCCTCCTCCCACGATGTGCACCATCAATGCTGGTTTCGCCGGTGAGTCGTCAAACTATCGTGCTTCCTGGTACCACATGATATTGCCTTATGTTGAACAGCCAGGTTTGTACGAAATCTATAAACGGCGTAATGAAAACAATGAATTTCCCGGTGGATGGCCTGAAGCGACCACGGTCGTAGCTGGATTCATGTGCCCATCCGATCCGGTGACGGAAAAGACGACTCAACAGGGCTTCCATGGCAATTACCTTCCCTGCCATGGCTCCAGTCATACCGGTAGTGGCGCCGGTGTCACCAATGGGATTTTCTATCCTCGATCGAAGACGCGTTTGACGGATATCAAGGATGGAACTTCTAACACCATAATGATGGGAGAGATTCGGCTGCAGTTGGATAGTATCGCTGCCGAGGGAGTGGGTAATGTCGTTTGCGGTGGCACCCATGACCTCCGCGGTCGCTATCACAACACTCGACATGGGAATGCCACCTTTACAACGATGCGTGGTCCAAACACTTTGGTTGGGGACAAAACTCAGTATTGCAATGGAAACCCAAAGGTGCCCTGTCGCGAATGCTCAAGTTCGAACGGAGAAATTCACTCGAGAAGTTGGCATCCAAGTGGAGCGATGGTTGGATTGGCTGACGGTTCCGTTCGGTTTATCTCTGAGACCATTGATCAAACCATCTTCCAGGCGGCAGGCACAATGATCGGAAGCGAATCATTGCAGCTGCCGTAAAGTGCGACTTCGCGATTCTTTGTTTTTCAGTGGGACGGCTGAACCCCAGTCAGGGTTCAGCCGTTTTTGCATAGTTTGTCCTAAGGAGTGTTCTGTGATTGCGCGTATGACTTTTTGTGGCTTGATGCTTGGTGTTGCTGCGATTCTCGGCTGTGGCTCCAGCGGCCCAACAACCTATCCCGTTACCGGAAACGTTACCTATAAGGGCGAGCCGATTGAAACGGGTAGCGTTGTCTTTGATCCTGTTGGTGGGGCAGGTATTTCAGGGATGGGAGGCATTCAGAATGGGAAATTGACGGCGGAAGTCCCTGCAGGCGAGATGATCTTGCGATTCAGTTCAATGAAATCGACGGATAAGAAAGACGAGTACGGCGAATTGATCACGGAATCTTTGATTCCAGATAAATACAATGCGAACTCCGAAATTCGTAAAACGATCAGCGCCGATGGTCCGAATGAACTGGACATCAAACTCGAGTAACCTGCGTTGGTTATGGGCCGTAAGGTAGTGACATCGACGAGCCATTCGTTGCTCGCCAATGAGTGGCGCGGTCGCTTTCTCCTCGCTAAAGCTCGACTCTCCCAGGGGATGTCGAGCTTGTTACTGCAGGATTCAATCCTAGCGGAGTGGCATGAGCCCAATGCCATCTTCTTTGGCATCTGCGGGCGAATTTCCTAGCGGATCGGCGCAAGCCGACCGGCAAATTCATTGAGTTTTCGATGCGATTGCCGGACGGCATGCGACGTTCTGCTAAAAAGGGCGTTCAAACCTAAGAGAGAGTGCAGGCTGAATAAATGCTTGGGATTTGCCGAACCACCCGCTCTTCATTCGACTTTCCTTGCGAAAGGCTACACTCAAAAGCCGCAGGGCCGTCGCTCTTCAATCGCACCTTTCGAGAGCCGAGCAAATTGCTCTGCCTGAGGGAGTGAACCATCCGCTTTAGCAGTGTTAGGCACGGATCGCGTCCGTTAGGTTCCCGGGGAGTACCTCTGTTGCCGTGTGAACCTTATCCTTCGCATTCCCTCTGATAGGTGCATAGCATCATTGATGTGAAGGGATGTCCAGGCCGACGCACGAATCTAGACCCGATGGGTGACACCGATGGAAGTTGAATCGAGATGAACAAGGATTCTGGGGCGACGACACTTCAGGTCGTAATTGCCTTTGCTGCGGTCTATCTGATTTGGGGAACGACTTACCTGGCGATGCGTATCGCGGTCGAAAGCATCCCTCCGTTTATGATTTCGGCGGGGCGTTTTCTCGTTGCAGGAACGTTGACGTATTCCGTCCTCCGAATGCGAGGGGTTCCGGCCCCTTCTTTAGGACAGTGGAAATCGGCCGCTCTGATCGGTTGCTTATTGATGGTCGGAGGGAATGGCTTGGTGATGTGGGCCGTCCAAAGAGTCCCCTCTGGCGTTGCCGCTTTGGTGGTCGCGACGATGCCCCTTTGGATGACACTTTTTGAATGGCTGTTTTATCGTGGTCCGCGGCCAAGCGTTCGTGTTGCAGCCGGCTTGCTGATGGGATTCATCGGGATCGTGTTTCTCTTGAAGCCGGAACGTTTGCTTGCGGGGGCCGAAGGGTTACATCTGCCCAGCATGTTTGCCCTGATGATGGCGCCGGTCTTCTGGTCGATCGGTTCGCTTCATTCCCGTAAAGCCAATCTCCCCAAGAACATTTTTATGGCCACGGCACTTGAATCGATTTGCGGTGGAGTGGTTCTGTTGGTGTTTAGTCTGCTCGGAAGGGAATGGTTGCATTTTGATTGGCGAGAGGTTTCGGCACGTTCTGCGGTGGCGACGGTCTACCTCGCACTGTTTGGTTCCCTCATCGCGTTTACCGCTTACTGTTGGTTGCTGAAAAATGTGAATGTGACTCGAGTTTCCACCTACACTTTTGTTAATCCAGTCATCGCGGTGTTCCTCGGTTGGTTAATCTTGGGCGAAGAAATTACCTGGGAGACGACGGTCGCGGTGGTGCTGATCGTCTGCGGAGTGATGTTGATCGTGATGCGAAAACGATCGGCAGCGCGTGAGATGTCGCTCCGGCGATATAGCCTGTTGCCATGGAAGTGGGCGAAAGAGTAGCCGACTGCCGAATCGTGAACCCGTTGTGTCTGGAAGCAAACAGGTTTGTCTTTCTTTAATCAGTGGAACCCTATTAATAAAACAACCCCGGCAAGCGATTGAGCTTGCCGGGGTTGTGGTCTTGAGCGGCGGCCATTGTGGTCGCTGAGCCTATTTGTTGGACGTAGCCAGCAGTTTTTTGACCCGTGCCGTTAGTTTTTTGGCGGCTTGCTTGACTTTCGCTTCATCATCGAAAGCTGGTAACTGTTGTAGTTCCGCTGCTTCGCCCATCAATCCTGCTTCTTCCAGGCCCATCGTTAGTTCGGTAAGCACGCTTTCGTATTGGCCGGTCGATGCAATTTGATCCAGTTTGACGACCAATTGATCTTGCGTGGTAGGCGTTGGCAGTTGGACCACTTCTTTTGAACTGCAGCCGATCGCCATTGCCAGGATACAGATATAGATAATGCGCATGGGGTTGTTTCTGTTTGAGTTGAATGTATTCGGTATCGTCAAATTTTTTAGAATTCACCGAGGACGTATCCGTCCGCGATCGATCCCAGGTTGCGGTAGGTCGTCAGGTCGATGGTTTCGCTAACAAATCGTGCGGACCCATCGCCCAGTAGAAAATGAATTCCGCTTGGGTGGGCACTGGTAAGGTTATAGTTGCCGGCTTGCCCGTTGATCGAGTAGTACGTTGAAGCACTGACGATCGCATTGTTGAGGTAGTACTCGCCAGCCGTTGTGCCTCCGATCCAAAGGGTTCCCTTTTTGACGAAACTGCGAGAGGGTTGGTTGATCGTGCTCCGTTCACCAATCATGACTAGATTGCTTAGGCCGTCTCTCATGTCGCGGAAATGAATGTAGGAGTTGTCGTAAAACGTGCCGTTGGCTCCTCCGGATCGGATGTAGTGAGCACCACCGACACCCGTATAGTTTGATTTGCCGTAGTCATGCAGGTTGTTGTTAATTGGACCGGAAGGATCGGAGGGGCAGATGAACCCGTTTAGGATTGTCTTGGCGTACGGCGTGGGTACTGCAGCGGTACCGGTGGTCATTTCTGGAAGGGTGTACCAAGGGACGTCGTACGCACCGACATCTTTCATCCCGTCGTGCATGGCCGACTGTTCGATAAACGGAAGTATAAACGTGCCCCAGCCCATACGGTTTTGATTGGTTGGTTCGTCGATCCAGCCCGGTGGAAGGGAGCCGAACGTGTCGTGGTAGTTGTGCATGGCAAGACCTATTTGTTTTAGGTTGTTGCTGCATTGCATCCGGCGGGCGGCTTCGCGAGCGGCTTGCACGGCTGGCAACAATAGGCCGACCAAAACACCGATGATGGCGATCACCACCAATAGTTCGACAAGCGTAAACGCGGTTCGTCGGGAAGTCGTTTTCATGATTCTCTCTTGTTAAGTTTTCGTAGAAGGGAGGGAGAAAATGGAAGGCAGATGATTCCTTTCATCTCTCTAGCGACCCGAGCGGGCAGCCATCGTGTCGTTGATTAATTCAAGTGGAATGCTTGCGTGAAAAGGCGATCGCCCCCTTCGATTTCTTCTGCTTCAACACGCAAATAAACATGTCGTCGGGAGGAGTCAGGCCCTGTGGGTAACGTCCAGTCCAATGTTGTTCCGGTTTGTTCGTGGACGATTCCGGTTGCCGAAACGACCCGCAACCTGCTGGGACCCGAGACTTCGACCGTTAGTCGGTCACCTGAGAATTGGCAGCGATTGAGTTTCAGGTTGCCGTCCAGCGAGCTGTAGAAATCGCCGTTGCGATAGGCTTGTAGGCACGCGGCAGGCAATTCGCTAGCCGTGATGGCTCCGTCAATCAACAATACGTTGCGGCCTTTGAATCCTGGGTCGGAGTTATGTGCATGATCGGAAACGGAAAATCCAAAGCAGCGTCTGCCGGTTGCGAGTACGGCATCCCATTCATCGAGTGACCATCCTTTGCCGTTTAGCGATTCGGCGGTGCTGTTCCAAATTTCGATCCCCAGAACACGAGGGTCGAAGTCGAGATATTCCTGGATCTTTTCCGCGGAAAAGCCGCTCCATTTGGGATGATTGATGGTGATCCCGCCCCCTGATTCGATTTGCAGTGCATCGATCATCCGGCTAAAGGCCTCACGCCAAGGCAGCCCGGTTCCCATCGCATACCCGTGATTGTGCAGCATGTATTTGCCGCGGACGTCGAATGTTCCGCTGGCGAATTCAGATCCAACCGCATTGAAATGACCATTGCTGTCGGTCATTGAATGATGTTCAGCATTCGGACAAAAGATTGCATCGGAAATCGGTTGGGGGAAGCAAAGGTCTCCTGTTTCAAACGGCATTTTCTCTTGCAGGGCCGTTGGAAGTTTGTCGAACCACCCTGTGTCTGGAGCACGAATGATGTCGTTCCAGGACATTTTCTGCTGGACATAACCTTTGCCGGCAATCGTGGCAAAGTCCTGCTGTTCTCTAAATTGACTGATCCGCTCGGTCGGTTTGCAGGGAGCCGACGGGTAGTAGTTGGAAATCGCAAGATGAGTGATTCCGCGACGGCAAAGCATGTCGAGCGATGTTTGTGATCGACAGTGAGCATGTGAAACCGAATCGACTAGCCGACAACGATTCCATTCAATCGCGGCGTAAGGTTGTCGATTGTGCGGTAAATCAATGACACCCCAGGCAGATGGTTGTTGATAGAAGCCTATTCCGGCACATGCGGCTATAGAAAGAAAGTTTCTTCGTGAAGAAATAGGAGGGAACATAAGCCTGGCAGGTGGGATTCAGGGTGAGTCATTTCAAGGCGGGCTGTCAGAAGGGCGGGGTTGTAGCACGGTCGCTTGCGAGTGGACAATAAGGTGGATCGCTTTCAATCGAGAATTCGCCGTTACTTAACTTCTTCTTCGCGAAACGTTGATGTCTCAGGGATCTGGCATTCAACAAGTGCCGGTTTTCGAGTGAGGTACCACCGTCTGGCGACGGTAGCTACGGCAGTGACGCCGCTGCGCTCGCCAGAGCGTGGACAATCCGGCAGTACGCCATGAATCGATTTCACGTCCCCCGCGAAAGGCGACATTCAATAAGTGCCGGTTTCCGAGTGAGGTTGCAATTCAGTGACGCGACTAGTGTCGTTCAGACAAGAATGCAGCAAGAACTACCGTCTGGCGACGGTAGCAATGGCAGTGACGCCGCTATGCTCGCCGGAGCGTGGACAGACCGGCAACACGTTTCGAATCGATTTCATGTTCGCCCGCGGAAGAAGCTTGACGAGAGCGTTCTTTTGCGAACAGGTGGATGTCGATCATTCAGAAGTGATCAAGACACGGACATCGCCGATGGCAAAGGCGCTGCTTTCTTTCACGGCACCAATGACGTGTAAAGTTCCGGTTAAGGTTGCCAGTGTTGGTAGTTGCATGCTGAAAGGCTGTTTCGCTTTGACGATCACTTGGTCGCGTGCAACTTCGGTTGAATTAGCAAGTTGATGTCGATCTTCCAGCGGGGTTCCAGCCGGCAAGCTGCCGATGGCGCGATGGAGTGAAAGGGTTAGGGTCCCGTCGATCGGCGAGGTTCCCGTAATCGTGATGGGATTTCCCGCCGGGACGTTGCCTGCCACATTCAGCGGCAACTTTTGTGGCTGGAGCAACCGCAATGTGGGGTCGCCCAGAAGGTTGTACAGCTGCATGTGTTCGCGGCGTTCGGCTGGCAAATTGGCGGCTGTGGGGCTGATCAATGTTGCCAAAGTGTCGATCATGGTTCGACGTTTTTTAAGTTCTGGATTGGCTTCGGATGCGGTGGCGACTTCGCGGAGGGCGGTTCGCCAAGCGTCACCAAGACGGGGTGCGTGGTCCTCGTAGACGGCTCGGATTAGGCCTGTGGCAACGACCGCATTTCCGTAGGGTAGGGTGACACGTGATCCAGCGACCACGGCGATCGGGCCATGGGGCGTTCGTAACATTTGTTCGGCCAAGCAGTCTTCGTTTGCGTCGAAGGCGCCGGTGTAGCAGGCGAACATCAAGGCGATGGGCGGAGGCGAATTGGTTAGCTGTAAACCATCGACGTTATGGTTTGCCAGTACAGGACGGCCGGCAGCCGTCGCAGGGACGCGGTCTAATTCCGTGACCCAGCCGTGCCCCGCGTAAACCCAGAATCGGTTCCCCTGTGAGTACTGCTTGAGAACCGCTTCTTGGAAACGGTTCAGACCCGGATTGAAGGGGCTGGTGGGGCTGGCATAAGTCACCTGAGTATGTGTCCAGGCTGGCATCGAACTGGTGACCATTCCTCGGGTGACCGATTCGATCGCTGTGTCGGCTAGGAATCCAAACCCGCCAACGCCTGCGGTCAACTGCACGCGTTGCCACCAAGGTCCAAATTCACTTTCATCTTCATAGTGAATGATGCGATCGATATAGGTCGTTAACTGTCTAGCGGAATCGATCGGAATGCGGCCGACCGCGGCGTCCGGAAATCCGTCGTTGTCGAAGTCACCATAAAACGTGTCGCCCGGCAGCATGGGCGTCGTCTTCCAGGCGGCGGTGACGGTGGCCGGTTCTTGCAGCGTCGGAACTTCGTATTTCGGGTCGCTGCCGGTGGTGGCATCACGGAGAGAACAGTCTCCAACCAAAATGACATATCGGGTCGTATCCAGATCCGCAACGGCCTGGATCGATTTGGCCAAGTCCGCAGATGAGGCCTGGCTGGGAATGACCTGGACGCGAAGTCCCTCGGCCTGTCGTCGCTGGACCAATGGTTGAATCGCTTCCTGGAAGGACGTCGGGCAAACCACGATGACGTTGGCAGGAAGGGCTTGTTGGTTCGCTTGAACCGTGGCGCAGACGTTCAGGCAAAGCGTAAAAATTCCACCCAGCAGTAATGCTTGCAGACAAGGCTGGAGCGACCTTGGGACAGAAAACATTGGCGATCCGAGGCGGGAAGTAAAGAAAGTTGCACAATCCATTGTGAATTCATTCTATCAGGCGGTTTCCATTCGAGTCACGATCAATGTGGTTTTGTCTTGCCTCGTTTCTGAGAAGCTGCGTATAAGTCGATGACCTTCGCCGGTGGTGACATCGGCTTCGCTCCTGCGGGAGCTCTTTTCTTCTTATCTTTAAAACGACCTCTGGAAATCGGACGAATCCTTCGTCGAATGCTAGCCGCTGGGTTGGCAGGGCATTGGTCGTTTTCGATTCTGGGGGTGGAGGCAATCCGATGATGTATCGAATCATGCGCTGGAATCCAAAGCAAATCGTACAGGGCTTGTTGAGGGGGGTAACGAACCACTTGGTCGTTATGCTGGCGTCGTTGGCGGTCGTTTCTACCTGGGTTTGCATTGCTTATCGGGCCGCCAGGGAACGTGGCAGTTCTGGCGAACGGCGAGGGGTTCCGGTGCCGGGCGGAGTCGATTGGATGGTCTAGAGGGGCGATTTGATTATCAGCCGCGGTGCATTCGCACGCGGTTTTTTAGGGACGGGGGTGGTCAGCCGTGGTATTATTAAGTTCAGGGTTTCGCTAACGGGGTGGCGAATCGTCGATTCTTTCTGGATGAAAATACGGAGCTTGCATGGATGCGATTTGGGGGGAAGATCACCCGCTGGATGATTTTGGAGTCGATCCCTTTCATCCGTTCACCAATCCTCGTCCGTTGACCCGAGTGGGCGGCCGTTCGAAAAACGATCTGCATGCGGAGATCCGTACAACGTGTCCCAAGGTCCCTGGCATCTACGGAATGCTAGACCGACGTGGACGCTTGATCTATGTCGGCAAATCGAAAGCGCTCAGGTCTCGTCTGCTTAGCTACTTCAGCGACGCCAATGCGGAAGAGAAGGCGGGTCGAATCATTGCGGCAACCCGAGCTATTCAGTGGGAGACGCAGCCGAGCGAGTTTGCGGCCCTTCTCCGTGAACAACATTTGATTCGGACGTTGACGCCACGCTGGAATGTTCAGGAAATTCCGAAGCGGCAGCGACCCGTCTATTTATGTTTGGGACGATCGCCCGCGCCAACATTCTTTTTGTCGCGACTGCCGCCGAAAAACGTGATCGCTTGCGAAGGGCCTTTTCATGGCGCCGGACGAATGAATCAAGCGGTCGACGCGCTGAATAGCTTTTTCAAATTGCGAGATTGTAGTAGCCAGCAAACGATGCACTTTGCCGAGCAGTTGTCGCTGTTTCAGCTAGAGCATCGGCCGGGATGCCTACGCATGGAGATCGGAACCTGCTTGGGGCCCTGTGCTGCGGCTTGTACATCCGACCAATACGATCAACAGGTGATGGCCGCGAAGAGTTTTTTGGATGGGTTCAATGATGAGATCCTGATTGAACTTCAGGAGACCATGGAATTGGCTGCGGAGCGACGTCAGTATGAACTGGCGCTTCATGCTCGTGAACGATTCAAGGTTATCGAATTCTTGTATCGTCGCTTGACCTACCTGGCGAATGTCCGCCAGACCTATTCCTTCATTTATGCCGTGCCTGGATTTGATGGCTGTGCGATCTGGTATTTGATCCGCAACGGTGAAATCGCCGGCCGGATGATCGCTCCGAAATGCAAAGATACCTACGCCGCAGCAAAACCCGAATTGAAACACTGGACGATGCTTTTGGAAAGTCCTGAAGTCGGCTCGTCCAACAACGCGGTGCATGGTGAATACCCGCATACGCTGTCGCTGATATCGCGATGGTTTCGCAAACGCAAAACCGATCTACAGCAAACGTTTTTGCCAAGTCAAGCTGGGCGAAAGTATCGCAGCCAAGTAAGTAACCCCAGGCACTACGGGACGGTTGTGAAATAGGTGACGTTCTTTACACCTTGTTCACGTCTACACGTCCAGTACTTCGACTTCGTCGGCGCGGTCCATGATGAAGTGGAACCTTGCGGATGCGTCCCGTCCCATCAAATCGCTGATGACTCGATCGGTTTCCAAATGGTCATCGATTTCGACTTTTAGCAGCCGCCTGGTGGCCGGGTTTAACGTGGTGTCCCAGAGAACCTTAGGCATCATTTCCCCCAGGCCTTTAAAGCGAGTGATCTCGGGGAGAGATCGGCCGGTATATTCTGCCAAGATGCGATCGCGATCGGCTTCGTCTGCTGCCCAAAAGGTTTCTTTGCCCAGATCGATTCGGTATAGGGGCGGTTGAGCGATGAAAAGCCGCCCGTCGCTGATTAACTGTGGGATGTGCCGGTAGAAAAATGTTAGCAGGAGGGTCGTGATATGGTGCCCGTCGGAGTCCGCATCGGCCAGCAGGATGACCCGATCGTAGCGGAGGTTGGCGAGGTCGACATTTCCTCCGATTCCGCATCCAATCGCGGTCAGCATGTCCTGGATTTCTTTGTTCTCCAGCATCTTTTTGACCGTTGCGCATTCGGTATTCAGAACCTTTCCACGCAGTGGCAGGATGGCTTGGCAATTGCGGTCCCGTCCTTGTTTTGCACTCCCACCTGCCGAGTCACCTTCGACGATGAAGAGTTCCGATTCGCCTCGGCCGCCCGATACGCAATCGCTCAGTTTGCCTGGCAGCATCGTCCGTTTTGAACCACCTTTCCGTGAAATCGCATCGGAAGCCGCTCGCGATGCGGCTCGGGCTCTTGCTGCGGCAATGATCCGCGCGACGATGAAGTCGGCAACCGAGCGGTTGTTGTTCATCCATTGTTCAAGGGCAGGGCGTACCGCCCCCTCGACAAGCGGTTGGACTTCGGGGTTGTTCAGACGGTCTTTGGTCTGCCCTTGGAACTGTGGTTCGGCGGTAAAGATCGAAACGATGGCAACCATTCCTTCGCGGATATCTTCGTGGGATATCTTCAGTCCGCGCGGGGTTAGGTTGTGGGTGTCGATGTAGTTGCGGACTCCCTTGGTTAGTCCGCCACGGAATCCTGTTTCGTGGGAGCCACCGCTGGCCGTGGGGATCCCGTTGACATAAGAGCGAACGTGTTCATCGGTCGATTCGGTCCACTGCAGAACCACCTCTAGGCGGTCGCTGTTGTCTTCGCGAAGGATGAATGGGGATTCATGAATCGGTTTGGCGGAGCGTTCTTTGAGGACTTGAGCCAGGTAGTCGACGATCCCTTGCTCGTGCTGAAAGGTTTCCGTCGTTCCCTGAACTTCATCGACGTAGGTGACCTTCAGATTGCGATGGATAAAGCTGGCCGTTTCCAATCGAGTGCGAATGGTTGCACTGTCGAAATCGGTTTTAGGAAAGATCGTGGGGTCGGGAGAAAACGTGATCGTCGTTCCCGTTCCGCGAACCGCTCCCTTTAGTTTCTGAAGTTTGGTCTGAGGGATCCCCTTGGCAAATTGCATTCGATATTGAATGCCATCCCGTTTGACAACGGCAACCATTTCTTTGGAAAGAGCGTTAACAACCGAAGCCCCTACGCCATGCAGACCGCCGGAGGTTTTGTAGTTGTTGCCGTCAAACTTGCCCCCTGCGTGGAGGACTGTAAGGACCATCTCCAAAGCAGGTTTTTTGGTTTTGGGATGTTTGTCGACGGGGATTCCGCGACCATTATCGCTGACGGAAACCGATTGTCCGTCTTTATGCAGAGTGACCTTGATTTCGCTGGCATGCCCATTCATCGCTTCGTCGACGCTATTGTCAACGATTTCCCAAACCAAGTGGTGCAAACCTGCCGCGCTGACGCCACCGATGTACATCCCCGGACGTTTACGTACCGGGTCTAGCCCTTCCAGGGCGACGATATCTTTGGCGCTATATTCCTTGGCGACAGTGCTCACAGCGGGGCTCGTTGAATGCGAGGAAAAAAACGTGTGCGTGGGGTTCGTCTGCAGTCATTCCTCGACTCTCCTTGAAGGGAAAGAGCGAGGGCTGCTATGTCTATCGTTCGGGGGTAGCCCCCGGTTCGTTCAGTGCATCCTGAGAACCGTGGGCTAATGCCTAAACGACTGATCAATCATCCGTGCTAGCGTCTGGCCGCCAACAGGGCGGATGAAAAATCAATACGAAGATTTAATCGTTCATCACTCAAGCGTCTCGGGTGCGGCTGGGGGATCGACGACGATTTCGGCAATCTTTCCATTCTTTTGGATCTCGGTTCCTCTTCCGCCACGTGATGTGACTCGGTATTTGGCAGTCGAGATCGTCTTTTTTGCCCCACGGTTGGTCTGGACGACCATCAAATCACGGTCTCCTGTAGAGGCCTTAAACCCTAGCAGGCGATCTTCTTTACCCAAGCGTACCAGTAAAACTCCCTTGCCCGGGCCCGATAGATAGTTCACCTCTTCGGCCGGGCAGACCATCGCTCGACAGTTTTCACTGACGGAAAGAATGGTTTCGGTCCCGTGGATGGGGACGACGTCAATCACATGGGACCCTGCGGCTGGGCGGGCATATCGCCGCCCATTACGGGTTGAGGGGTCCAGGTAACCGGCCAGCCCGAACCGGAGGGCATAGCCATTGCTGGTTGCCGCAAACGCATGCGTTTCGGGGCAGTGGTCGGGATACTTGGGATCGTCGTGGATGTTGCCGATCACCCGTGGATCAAGCGAAAGGGCGGCGATGATCTGTTCGCCATCCTTCAGTTTGAACAGTTTTTGGATCGGTTCTCCGAATCCAGTGGAGGCAGGAATGTCCGCCATTCGAGCGGTATAACAAACCCCCAGCGAAGAGAAAAACGCGATCGTTTCTCGCGTCGAACCCGCGACGCACGTCAAGACATTGTCGCCGCTGCGGAGACGGCTCTTATTGGGGTCTGCGATCTGTTTTTGACGTTTCACCCAGCCATCGGTCGTGATCAGAATGTGGCATTCTTCGGCAACGATAAAGTCTTCTTCGTTGTATTCGATCTCTTCGGTCAACGGAGCGATGATCGATCGACGACGACCTGCTTGGTCAGTGGCATAGGTTTCGCGAATGTGCTGGATTTCTTCTCGCACGATTTGCCAGCGGCCCGACGCATTGGTGTCCGCGGTATCTTCCTTCAGCAGTTTGCGGATCTCTCGAGCTCGTTTTTCTTTTTCTTTCAGTTCCTTGATGACCACGTTGATTTCCAACTTGGCCAGTCGGTAAAGACGCAGTTCAAGGATCGCGTCGGTTTGCTCCGCGTCCAAGCCGCCCGTCTCGGCGGGGTATTTGGTCATGATTTTTTCCGCAGCATCCGCTTTCCCATCGCTGGCACGGATGATCCGGATGATTTCGTCCAGGACGTCAAAAACGAATGCCAATCCGTTCAGGATATGGATCCGTTTCTCGAGAGCACGAAGCTCGTTTGTCAGTCGCGCGGTGACAACATCCAAACGGAAATGCAGGAAGTGCCAGAGAATTTCCTTCAGGCCCAGTCGCGCCGGCGCGCTGGTTTCAGGATTCTCGTTGGGGACCAGACAGGTCAGGTTGACGTGGAAATTGCTTTGCAGAGGGGTGTGCTTGAACAGGTAAGCCAGGACTTTGTCAGCATCGGCGTTTGGTTTCAGGACGATGTCGACACGGATTTCGTCGGTCGATAGATCGCGTACTTCTTCCACCAAAGGAAGTTTGCCGCTGTAAACCAGTTCGGATATCCGCTCCACCATCGCCGCTTTATTCACTCCATAAGGAATGGAGGTGATCTGCAACACGTTTGCCGAGGCAGCGGAAGCTTTGCTTCCGCGTTTCGGTTTGGGTGGTTCGACTAGGATCGAAGTCCCCCGAAGTTTGATCGTCCCTTGACCGGTTGCATAGATTTCGCGGAGCTCTTCCTTGCTGTTGATGATCTGCCCCCCGGTCGGGAAGTCCGGGCCTTGCACCGCGTCATTGGCAACAAGTTGGTACTCTTTGATCTCTGGGTCTTTGAGTAGTTTCAGGAGGGCGTGACAGACCTCTTTCAGATTGTGAGGGGGGATGTTCGTCGCCATGCCGACAGCGATTCCCGTCGCTCCGTTGACCAGCAGGTTGGGCATTCGGCTGGGCAGGACGACCGGTTCCTCACGCGTTCCGTCATAGTTGGGACGAAAGGCAACCGTTTTGGTGGAAAGGTCTGCTAGCAGTTCTGCCGAAATCGCGGTCATTCGACATTCGGTGTAACGCATCGCAGCCGCGTTGTCGCCGTCGACCGAACCGAAGTTGCCGCTGCCGTCGACCAACGGCATCCGCAGCGCAAATGGCTGAGCCATCCGCACCAAGGCCTCGTAGATCGAACTGTCGCCGTGCGGATGGTAGTTACTCATCGCATCCCCGACGACCTTCGCACACTTACGGTGCTTGGCGGTGGAGGACAGATTTAGCTGGTTCATCGCATACAAAATGCGGCGTTGAACCGGTTTCAGTCCATCGCGGACATCTGGCAGCGCCCGGCTAGTGATTACCGAAAGTGAGTAATTCAGATAGCGTGACTGGGCCGCGGCTCGTAGCGGAATCGGAATTAAGCGGTCCTCTGCCGATTCTGTCGGTAAGTCCGGTTCGCCCGATTTTCGGTTTCGGTTCGATCGTGTACCTGATGTTGAACGCCGTTTCGCCACGCAAACTACCCTGTTTCAGTTGGATGCAACTTCGATGACTCGCATCCAAGTTCTTCGTCATGATGCACCCTGTTATCTTGCCTAAAGTCTCGGGATTGTACCGATTAGCTCTGTTTTATCCCAGGTGTCAATATGGATAGACCAGGCAATATCCGGGCAAAGGGAGGATTTGGTAAATAAAGATTGGGCTGGGGGGCATTGAATCGCCGAATTATCCCAATACTGGACCTAGACTAGGGTGATGGATTGCCTTGGCGGGTATGGAATTCCTAGCTGGGAAACCGTCGCAGCTTATTAAGTTGTTCGAATTCGGAAATTAAGGACGTTCGTCATGCGTATGCAGATCAAATTAGCCGTCGCCGCTATGGCCGTTGGAGTTGGGTTCGTTTCCGCTGGTGTGGCGTCCGCACAGCAGGGTAGTTACATCGTTAACTCCCAGGTCATCTCCGACGAAGTCGTGGGTGGCAGCGGTATCGGTGGAGCGGTTGTGAGTGATGGTTCCGGGGAGGTCTGTGAAAACTGCCAAGCGGGGGCCGTTGGTCAGCGCGGGTATGGTCGGCCCGACCTGTTTTACAACAACTACACCCAAGGGTACGGCAACAGCGTCAACGCTCAGATGTACGTTGCTCCGCTGCCGGTTCCGGCGCACGTCGGGCATACCTACTACACGTATCAGCCATTTATGCCGCAAGAAATGTTATACGCGCATAAAGACAAATTTCATAACTATTATGACAATGGTCGCGGTTTGAACCGCACCAAAGCGACTTACTACTACCCGCCAGTTCGTCAGACAGCCAGCAATTTCTACTGGAACGTTTTACGGATCCCGCGTTAATTCTATTCCCTGTCTGAGACCTGAGGAGAGACCTATGATTTGTCGAGTGATTTGTGTTGCCGTGGTGGTGATTGGTGCGTTGGCGTTGGATCTTCAGCCAGCAGAGGCAGGCGGTCCGTTTGGGTTTGCGAATCGCCGCGCCCAGAACGCTCCTGTCGAACAACCCTGGCACGCTGGTTACCAGAACATCCAATACGGTCAGCCAATCGGATTGGTCGTTCCTCCGACAGTTAAAATGCGTCAGACTTACAGCTGGGGTGTTAGCCAGAACCTGATGTACCCGGTGACGCAGCAGTATGGGCGTAACAACCCTGGCTACGGCTACGCTCCGGGGACTGGTTTCCGCCACACCCCGAATTGGCCAAGCCATACGGATCAGTTTGGCGTGCATTACGTCCGAGCCCCTTGGTAACGAAGACGTTATCGGTTTTCACGGAATGGATGAGCATCCATGTTTGATACACCACGCGGTGATTTTCCAGCGACGCGAATGCGTCGTTTGCGCCGGCACGATTGGTCGCGAAGATTGATTCGTGAAAATCATTTGGCAGTGGACGATCTGATCTGGCCAATCTTTGTGATTGACCGACCGCAGTCCGAACCGATTGTCAGCATGCCTGGCGTCGAACGGTTGCCGATCGATCAGGTCCGCCGAGCCGCTGCCGAGGCTGCGGAACTTGGGATTCCGGTCCTAGCTCTTTTTCCCGCGACCGACAGCGCATTGAAAACCGAGGATGCCGCCGAGGCGGTCAACCCTGAAAACTTGGTCTGCCGGACCGTCCGAGCGGTAAAAGAAGAGGTGGGCGACGCGGTGGGAGTCTTGTGCGACGTTGCACTCGATCCCTACAGCAGTCACGGCCAGGACGGGCTTGTTCGCAACGGTTATGTGACAAACGACCTGACCGTTGAAATGTTATGCCAACAGTCTCTCATCCAAGTCGAAGCGGGCTGCGATATCGTGGCTCCGAGTGACATGATGGATGGACGGATCGGAGCGATCCGAAATACGTTGGATGAAAATGGGCACGTCCAGGTCCATGTCATGGCTTACGCCGCCAAGTACGCGAGCGCCTTCTACGGGCCCTTTCGGGATGCGGTTGGCTCTTCTGGAAATCTAGCCGGTGGGGACAAAAAAACCTATCAGCAAGATCCCGCCAATACGAACGAGGCCATGCACGAAGTCGCTTTAGATCTTCGCGAAGGGGCCGACAGCGTGATGGTCAAACCGGGCATGCCCTACCTGGATATTGTTCGCCGAGTCAAAGATCAGTTCTCTGTTCCTACGTTCGCTTATCAGGTCAGCGGTGAATACGCGATGCTGAATGCGGCGGCGCAGATGGGATGGCTGGATCGCGAGCAGGTGATGCTGGAAAGTCTATTAGCTTTCAAACGCGCCGGTGCCGACGGGATTCTGACTTATTTCGCACGCGATGTCGCTCGGTTACTTGGCTAGCGGGAATCGATATCGCCTGCTGATTTTGGCTATGATGGGAAGGACCGCGCAAAAGGTTTTTTTCTTTCTCATCAAGTTGGCGAAGCATGATTTCGATTGAATTTGGTTCTCGTTTCTATCGACTGTTTTTCAGTCTGGTGGCGATTTCGGTTTTTAGTCATTCCGCCTCTGCCGACGATCGCCGTCCCAATGTGTTGACAGTCTTTATCGATGATATGGGCTGGTCGGACCTATCCTGTTTTGGTGGGACGGTTACCGAGACAAAACAGATCGATCAGTTGGCAAGCGAAGGTCTTCGCTTTACGAATTTCTATGTCAATTCTCCGATCTGTTCGCCCTCTCGAGTCGCCCTTACCACAGGGCAGTACCCACAGCGTTGGCGAATCAGTTCCTATTTGGCTAGGCGGGAAGCAAACCGCAAGCGGGGAATGGACCAGTGGCTTGATCCGAGTGCACCATCGTTGCCAAGGGAACTGCAAAAAGCAGGGTACGCAACCGGCCATTTTGGAAAGTGGCATATGGGGGGACAGCGGGATGTCGGTGAGGCTCCTCTGATTTCAGAATATGGCTTTGATGCCAGCCTGACGAATTTTGAAGGCTTGGGGCCTCGAGTGCTTCCCTTGAAGGATGCCTACGATGGCAAGCCGCCGGCGCCCCATGATTTGGGGTCCGCCAACCTGGGGAGGGGACCGATTCGCTGGGAAGATCGCAGCCAGGTAACGGCCGCGTTTGTAACCGACGCGTTGGAATTTATCGATCAAGCGGAAGCGGATGGTAAACCCTTCTTCGTCAACCTGTGGCCCGATGATGTTCATTCTCCTTTTTTTCCGCCAGCCGATTTGCGAGCGGAGACCGATCAATCGAAACGGGCTTTGTACTACGCTGTCCTTGAAGCGATGGACACGCAGCTTGGGAAGTTGTTCGAACGAATTCGCAGTGATGAAAAATTGCGAGACAACACGATCATCCTGATCGCTTCGGACAATGGTCCCGAAGAAGGAGTCGGCGCTTGCACGCCCCTGCGGGGATTTAAGACGTTGCTGTATGAAGGTGGCGTTCGATCGCCTTTGATTGTTTGGGCACCTGGTTGGTTGGCCGCTGGAAAGGAAGGGACCACCAATTCAGATTCCATTTTGTCGGCCCTGGATTTGAATCGTTCGCTGTACGCGTTGACATCGGTTTCCCCGCCCGAAGCGATCGACCTGGATGGCGAGGATTTGTCGGGGACTTTACTGGGGAATGATCAAGCCTCTCGAATCGAACCCTTGTTTTGGCGACGGCCGCCCGATCGACCAGGCACGAAAGAGGACCCGAATCCCGATCTTGCCGTCCGAGATGGTCGTTGGAAGTTTTATGTGAACTACGATGGTTCGGCCCCGCAGTTGTTTGATCTGGACCGGGATGTTGAAGAAACGAATAGCGTCGCTGTTCAGAACCCGGAACAGGTGGAGCGTTTGCAAAAGTTGGTGATGGAGTGGAATCAAACGCTTCCGGTCGATGCGGGGGACCAACAACGTTTTACGAACGAACGCTGAACCGGATCGTGTCCCCTTTGGCGGAGCGATTTGAATTGCCCGCTATAGCAATCTTAAAAAACACGAAGCCTTTATCGAGCGGTCTGGGCCGCTTCGCTACCCGCAAGGAAGTTAAGCGTGGCAGAATCATCCTCCCGAGATAACGCCGAAGAGGAACTGGAACAGGAACTCGATTCCGTTTTGGCTGAAAATCATGGTAGGCAAAAACGTCATAAGCGATTTCGCAGTCGTTTCTATCGCCCATTTCGACGGCGTTCCAAGGTAGGGGCAGCACCGGGGCAGGTTTCGGCCGACACGTCGGCCGAAACGACCTTCATTCAGCGCGTGATCTATAACCAAGAAACTTTTATCGAAGAGGCCGAGGTTGATCTGTCCACTTTGGGGGACCTTGCCGCCATCGATGCCGGCCTAGATTCGCTGCCAGTCGCCGCGGAAGGCGATTTGCCCGTCGTCCAGTGGATCAATGTGTTTGGGTTGGCAGACATGACGGCCCTTAAACATTTAGCGGAGCATTTTGGTCTGCATCCGTTAACCTTGGAGGATATTGTTCAAACCCATCAGCGGCCAAAATTTGAAGTGACCGATGGCGTTTTGTCGGTGATCATGCATCGCACCGACCAGAAGATTCCCTTCCACTATGAACAGGTTTCCTTTGTGATTTCGGGGAATACGCTGATCTCATTTCAAGAGAAAGCGGAGGATTCTTTTGGAGCCGTTTCGCGGCGATTAAAGCGTGGCAATGGTAGGATCCGAGAATCGGGCGTCGACTATTTGCTTTACTGCTTGGTGGATACCGTCATCGATGGCTACTTCCCGTTACTGGAGGCCTACGGTCGGTCGTTAGAGCAGTTGGAAGAGGATGTGTCGGACGACCCCAGCGGTCAGGATCAAATTCGAATTCGCATGTTCAAGCGAGAGTTGGCTGCGATTCGTAAAACCAGCTGGTCGCAGAGAGATTTGATTCAACGATTGATGGTCGAGAAAACGCCATACATTACGCAGGAGACTCAGATCTTTCTTCGTGATTCACATGATCATATTCTTCACATCGTTGACGTGACCGAATCATTTCGAGAGGTCGTAAACGATTTGCGAGACTTGTACTTCACAAAACTAAGTCAACGCACCAACGACATCATGCAGGTCTTGACGATCATCTCGACCATTTTCATGCCGATGTCGTTTATCGCTGGCGTCTACGGAATGAATTTCAACACGGCCGATTCGCCTTACAACATGCCCGAAACGGCCTGGGAATTCGGGTATCCATTTGCACTCGCGCTAATGGGTTTGTCTGCGGTAGGAATGCTGTTGTTTTTCCTCCGGCGTGGTTGGCTGCGTCGCTGAAAAGCGGGGATTGTCGTCTTTCGCTCCGCGAAAGGCGACACTAACGACCGCTCCGCACTAATCTTCTAACTGGTATTCCGAACAATGCGGGCAGCTCTTTTCGCTGCTGGAGACACTTTGTTTGATGTCTTCCCAGAGGCTTAGGCTGGGAACGTAGATTCGGTCACCCGGGCGCAGTTGGTAGTTCGTTGAAACATCGCCCATCTGTAAAACTTGGCGGTAGCAAACCGGAAGGATGATTCGTGGCTGGCCCGCAGGTTGCGGACGGGTAAGGATGATTTTGTGATCGTTGGCTCGGTCCGATAGGCCCCCGGCGGCGATCAATGCGTCCAGTACCGTTTCATGTCCCACCAAAGGATAAGAACCGGGGGCGTTCACTTCGCCCATCACATAGAACATCGCACTCTCTTGATTGACCAAGCGAACCGTCACCCCGTAGTCGATGCTGGGATCGAGTGCTCCCGCTTGCCCGGTGTGGGAAGCCAGGCCAATTCCTTCTTGCTGTTTGCGAGCGATGTGTTCGGTGATCACATGTTGAACGCGGTTTTGAATTTCAGCAGGAGGCAGCCCGGCGACCTGCATCCGCCCGTACGCTCCCAGTTCGATGGTCCCGTCTTGTTGGACCGTTTGGTCGCTGGACAACCGAATGGGAGAATTGAAATCGTTTGGTTCGATGACCAGGACGTCTCCTGCTTCCACCGGGTGCGGGGGAAGTGGCACCTTGGCCAGTTCCGTAGCGATCCCTTGGGGGTGGCCTTGTTGCTGTCGCAAGGCAACGGCATCGGACATGATCGTGTTGGAACCGGCGGAGATCGGCAGCCCAAGCGAGGCGGCCGTCCGGCAGCCAAAAAAGACGGTCCCGCTCAGTAGCAACATGGCTAGCAGCATCAGTGGCTGGTTAGGTTTACTTTGATTCATAACACTGTTTATCTTTTGCGTTGAGGTTGCGATTGCCTTTCGGCAAGATCCGCGACCGCAGATCCAAGACTGTTTTTAAGGAAGAACTGAACGGCACTTTGACTTAACTGTTTGCCCGGCTGCAAGCGAATCGTCGGGCGTGCGGCGATCCCTCCGACGTGGGCGTGGATGACACGGTCTTTTAGTAAATCGTTGGCTTTGGCAACCAGCGCAACCGGAGCTGGGGCTGCCAACATTAAAGGGGAATCGGCTAGCGAAAGAAGCGAATCGGCCGGGCCCGTTTGCTGGGTGCTAACGGTGACATCAAGATCCAGTTTCCCCGTCATCGATGCGTTTCCGTCTAGCAAGACTTGCACGTTGCTTTGCGATATCGCCAGTTGACCGATATGGACCATGCCGTTTGAAAAACGTCCGTAAACGTAACCATTCCCGTCGTCTTTCATTGCCATCGGAGACAAACTGATCGAGGAGGGTAATTGATTCAGCACCGGCATTTCCAGTGATTTTGCCTGCGAGATGCTGATGTCGAAGTTGCCGACCAGTTGCTCGATCGATCGAGCTCGTTTTGCTTGGACAAAGACTTCTCCATCCAAGACACCCGCACCCAACGATTTACCACGTAGCAACTTGGATGTGTCGATCTTTTGCAGGCGGATGGTTGTGGTTGTGTTCATGTGACGGCTGCCATCGCCGCTACTCGCGATGCGGATTTTTCCGCCACCGGTGTCGATGACTCCGGAACGACATTGCCAACGGGCTAGTCCCGATCGAGGGCTAAAAGACCAGTCGATCGGTAAACGAGCTTCGCGGGCCAAGACGCCGGAGGCGACTATGTTGTCGGCCGTCAGGTCCAGTTTTCCACTCAAGACTCCAGCGGCTCGCCCACTCAATCGCATCGATCCGGATCCGGAAATGTCCTGACCCGTTAGCGGCTGCAGCAGACGTCTAAGGTTCACTCGCTGCGCGGCAAATTCAAATCTGCCGGTCGGAATCGCCGAGAGCGCAAACTCTGCGGTTCCCGACAGTCTGCCGTCCGCTAGTTGCCCATCGACCGATTGCAATTCGATACGGTCGGAGTGGAGTCGAAGGGTGCCGGTAATCCGGTCGGACAGACGAGCATGTTTCCAGCGAAGGTTTTCGACGCTTCCCGAAGCGGTGCAGTACAGTCCCGCTGCGATGGTCGATGGATCGCGAATGCACTCTGTTTCCAGCGATCCACGAAGGGGGATTTTCTGTGAGTTTTGCCCGGCAAGCTTCAGCAGGGTGTCGATGTTCACCCCCGTCAACTTGGCTCGACCTGTAATCGGTAGCTTCTCGAATTTCGGGTCCGCATCTTGCAAAAACGTAACGACGGTTGGAAGGTCTCCTCCGCCTTGCGCGTGGTACGTGCCGTGCAGAATCGAACCGTTTGACTTCGCCGTCAACGCACCCTGGCTAATTTCCAGAGTGGTTTCACCGATGTCGATCGGAGCTTGCTGAACGGAAAGGCCACGGCTTCGCACCCATGCCGATCCTGTCAGAGCGTTCAGGCTAGAGAGCGAGGTGATCTGTAGGCCGCCGTCAAGTTTGCCGGTCGAGGCGATCGGCTGTTTGCCAAGCCCAATCAAACGGGGAACGGAGACGTCGTTGAATTCGCCTTCCAGAATCGTTTGTGTCCAATCCAGTTCTTTGGCGGTCGCAGTCATGCGATAACGGCCGCCCAGAAAATCCGCGGACGAACTGGTTAGCGAAAATTTTTCAAGGTCCGCGTTCCAGTCAAGTTTTGCATTGCCGATCCGAGTGTGCGCATAATGGGCCTCTTGCAAAAACGCGGTTCCCCCCGCGGTGAATTGGAGGGGAGCACTTTGCAATTGAAATCCACCCTCGATGGTTGCAATGCCGTCGGCCAGTAAAGGGGCGTTTGAAAAACGTTCCGCCAAGCGTGCGACATCGGTCAACCGGATGGGCGATGCGTTCAGTTTTCCCTGCAGGTGAAGTTGTTTGTCTAGATTCCCTGTCGCAGAAATTCGGAATTCACTCTCACGCCAAATGACAAGCATTTCAGGAAGCGTGATCTGCCCGTCGCGAAGGTCACAGCGAGCCTTGAAATCGTTGATCCGTTCGCCCGCAAGGATCAAATTGTTAGACTGGATGGTCGTTGCTGCCAGCCAACGCTTGGGGTCGGCCATGTCCTTGATTTTGCAGCCCGCTTGCGCCGTTGCTGTAAAGGATCCAGAACTATCGGTCGAGGGAAGTTGCAGTTGTTTGCCAAACGTTTGGGTGGGCGTGAATTGGAAAACCGACTGTACCTGAAGAGGACTGGAACGCACCAATTGGGTGGACCCTGTTGTCAGCCACTGTAAGACCGGTTGATGGTCTGCATCCCGGACCGTTCCCCCTGTTGTTTGCAGTGCGACTTGACCGTCTTTCACCTGTAGTTCGGCCGTTGTGTCGTCGATCTGAAAATCATCGATAGTAAGGCCGACCGTATGCACCTTGGCGGTCGCTTGGATTGAATCGGGAGCGGGCAAGCGGTCTAGCGACGCACTGTAATTCGCTTCAACACGGACTTGCCCCATCGTCGATGGCGACTGCAGGTTATAACGCTGCCCCACGTCCGCTAATTGAATTCCCGAAGTGGTCACTCTGCCAGAAACAGATCCTGACAGTGGAGGCTGGGCGGACGGCGACCAAGATCCCTCAGCGGTCAGGTGATGGATCACATCTCCGATAGGAATGTTCTCGGCGGTTAAATCCGATGCCGTCGTTGTTGAATCGAGCTGGAATCGTAGTCGCTGGTTGTCCCAGTCGGCTGTCCCGGTTGCCGCAAGATTGGCCGCGGCTGTAAACGGAGGCAGGTCGGGAATCAATGCCCGCAGCGGTTCCAGTCGATGGTCATCGAGGTTGGCTTTGAAGTGAGCCGCAAGCGGATGCTGGTTCAGGTCTCCACTCGCTTCCAGGTTCAGATTCCCCTCAAGAGGATTGCCAACGACGGATATTCGGCTGACACCCTGGTCACAGGAGGCGGTCAAGACAATCTGATCGGCGAGCGTTCCGACGCTTTCGGAATGCAAGTCCTGGAGAACGCCTCGCAGTTGGAGCGAATGTTTTAAATGTTTTAGAGGGTCAAAGGTGTTGGCTGGATGTTTGATCTGAAGGGTCAGGTCTGCATTGCCCGTGATCTGTTCTTGTTCAACCGCCGAGGGCACAAGCGGCATTTGTGCAAGGTTCTTGCTGTCCAAGGAAATCTTGTGGACGTCCAGGCGACTGGTTCCCGCAAACGTATCCGCCGACAGTTGCGAGTGGAATTCGATCGATCCTTTCAACAGTTTGGGGACCAGGCAACGGAATTCAATTTGATCGGTGAAGTGGCCCGTTACGGCGACGTCGGCGATTTCGAAACTTGGTTTGCCCGTTTGATGGATGACCAATTTTGCATCCCGAATGGCCAGCGATCCAATGGGGATTTGCAGCGGGTCGGGATTCGGTTCGCTTTCGCCGCCAGAGGGGAATTGGCTGATCAGTTTGCCGTCGGCATCAAAGCGAACATGAAGCGTTGGCTGATCGATCACCAAGTGGCTGGCCCAGACGCCTTTTCG
This sequence comes from Roseimaritima multifibrata, assembly GCF_007741495.1. NCBI lineage: Bacteria > Pseudomonadati > Planctomycetota > Planctomycetia > Pirellulales > Pirellulaceae > Roseimaritima > Roseimaritima multifibrata. Next base: position 7,117,471 of record NZ_CP036262.1, on the reverse strand, counting down.
AATCCCTGTCCAAGGAGTCAGTTCAACGGCAACCTTATCAATGTGGGCTTGTTGGGTTTCTGCTAGCCGAGGTTCCAGCAGTTCGATCCCCGACACGCTGACCGACATCCAGCCAATATCGACCGCCTCAATTTTTAGTTCCGTTTCCAAAAAGGAGGAGCCAATTTTTATCGCGGTGAAGCGAGCCAGTGGATTGCGCAGCAGCAACCCCAAAAGCAATACAGCTAGCAAAAGACTCCCATAACGGGTCTTTTTATTGGCAAAAACGTGAAACAATCAGCGAATCCTTTCGCAATTTCTCTTCACCGCGCCGGCTTCCGTCCTTGGAAGTTGGGGAGTGCGGTTTTCACGTTGGGCATAGTCCGCGTGCCCCTGATCCGTCAAGATCGTCCGCGGCAGGAATTTTGCCTAACCACCAAATGGGGCCAGAGTAAGAAGCGAATCAAGTAGGGGATTCGGACCGCTGGAGCGACGAAGACAGGATGTCCTGCTTCGCCGTTCCTTTTAACATTAGCTAGCCTGGAAGGGAGCGTTGGTTACTCGTTAAGAGGCTGCCCATCGGATTTGGCGATCAGTCGTTCCCAGAGGGTGTCGACGCGAGCACGCGCGGCGCGGTCGCGGTTTCCCGATGCGTCGGTTTGGACACCTTGGTCATTGAAGTAGGATTCGATCGTTTCGGTAATCAACGAAACGCTACCGTCGGCTCGGCAGAACTGTGTCCCGCCAGGGTGCATGCTGGAAAACGCGTTGGCGCCACGCATGCTGACTTCGTTCACGTAAATCTTGCCTGTTTGGTCGGTGCCATGCAGGTTCGATTTGTAAACGCCTAAAGCGACCTGATAGCCCCAACGCCAGTCGGACGCATGCCCTGGGACATTTCCCCAGACGTGGGCCGAACCCGAAATGAGGACGTTTCCGCTAGCGTCACGGAACTGCCAGCCACGTTCGCCGACCATTACCGTATTGCTGGTGCCGTCTTGAATGTCCGCCATTCGCGTGCCCCGGTTTTCGATAAAGATCCCCCCCTGTGTGGGATCTCCGTCCTTGTCCCAGTAGTCGCTGTTGTGGGTTCCAACGTAACTGGACGTCGACATTCGTTGGCTGCGGATGGCTAGCCAATTGTTGGTTGCTGGTGCGACGTCGGAGGGACAACGAAAGCTAGAAATGGGAGTTTGAAGCGCGACCAAGAGGGCGGGGATGTTGGCGGCCGTATGGATGTTGGTGTCTCCATAAGAAGCAGCATCTTGGACGTTCTTCTGTTCCATGAATCCAAGGATCGATGCGGACCAGCCCCATGCATAGCGTGCATCTCCGGATCCATTTGGCAGGATCCAGCCAGGAGGGAAACTGCCCATGGTGTCGTGGTAGTTGTGCAGTGCGATCCCGATCTGTTTCAGGTTGTTGCCGCAGGACATGCGGCGAGCCGCTTCACGGGCTGATTGAACGGCGGGGAGCAAAAGCCCAACCAAGACACCGATGATCGCGATCACGACTAGCAGTTCGACAAGCGTGAACGCACTTCGTTTAGGGGAGTGCATAGGGGAGCTCCAAAGCAGGGTTTGAGCCGTGGTCATCGAACCGACGACAAAAGAAATAGCTCTGAGGGCCTAAACGACCATCAGAGCGAAATGATTATTAAGAACAGGTGAGCAACGCAGTGAAGACGCGTCGGTTACGGATTTTCTGGATCGTTGGTGGTTGCTGCATCGGCTGCAGGGGCGTCTTCATCGGTCGCCATCATCGGGGTCTCTTCTTCGCTAAGTTGACTCGAGCAACCTGACAAGCAGAGAGGGCAGAGGATTAACGACGACAACAACATCAACTGAAAGAACGATTTCATCGGGGGGGCTCATTGGTGGGCACTAGGCGGGGAGTCGCGGAGTTAGGTGAATCAGAGACCTCTAACTGCTATTTTAGGGTAATCCACCGATCCCACAATGAAAAGTGGTGTTTTGGAGCATTTGTATCGGTTCTGCAGTCGCTGGCGGCAAGCAAGCCGCTTAGCCATCGGTCGGAAAACGTCGCGGTTCGACGATTTGATCCCGCTGGCACGGGGGATCGCGAGGGGCAGTCGTGCGGTAGCGATCGAGGCGCCTGCCTAGCAAACGCGGTGGCCGGCCAGTTCGTTATGGAGCCCTATTTCAATGATTTCGGCCCCATTTCGTCCTGATCGCTTCCGCCGGCATCCATGCCAGCTGGAAGCACTCTTCGCGGAGCCAGTCCGGCGGCGACAAACAGTCGACTAACGCCCGTCATTAAGCGATGCCAATCGCGAATCATGTTGGGGACTTCAAAACGCCCCGCTTCGTCGCGTCCTAATCCTCGTTGGCTGACCATCACCTCCGGTTCCATATGGAGGAGGGCTTCTAGGGTCAGGTGGTCCAGACGATCCTGGTTGCTCAGGTCGGGATCGTCGTAAATCCAGATATGGGGTGCCAAAACTTCGTCGATTAATCGCAGGGCAGCTTGATCTGCTGAGGGGGCGGTGATGACAAGTGAGTGTGAACCGCAGACAATGTAAAACTTGGACATCCGATGTTTCCTCCGTGAGAATTGGGTGACACGAATAACATCGCACGAGGGTTTGACACCTTCGGTCCTACTTGCAAAAAGCCCTTGTTGTGAGCGTAAAAATCTGGGTCGACGCCGATGCCGCACCCGTTGAAGTCAAGCAAATTGTCTTTCGGGCGGCCCAAAGACTACAACTGGAAACCCTGCTGGTTGCGAATCAGCCCTTGGATACCCCCCGAAATGTGCCCCTCGTTCGTTCGATCCTGGTTCGCGAAGGGGCGGACGTCGCGGATCGCTATATCGTGGAACACAGCACTGCAGGCGATTTGGCGATCACGGCCGATCTGCCTTTGGCTGGCGATTTAGTAGCAAAAGGGATCTTCGTGATCGACCCACGCGGCGATGAGTACTCGCCCAATACGATCGCGACCAGGCTGTCGATGCGAAATTTCATGGATTCCCTTCGCGGGGAAGGGATGGTCGTCGGAGGCGGAGCCCCCTACAGCGATACCGATAAAAAAGCGTTTGCCGCGACCTTTGATCGACTGCTGACCAAGGCGATCCGCAAGCGTCAACGGCAAGCGGACCGCGATTCTGCCAGTCAGTAATTCCGGGGATCTGCGCAGCCCAGGTGACTTGGGTGCCGGAGGCGATATGGACTCTCTTTTGGGGGGGCGGTCTGTCGGCTAATGTTGCCTCTGTAGAGGGGTCGATCAAAAGGGGGGCCTCTTTTTGCGGTAGCTCCACTATCGCTGAATTCCGTTCGGTCGTGCGGTCAAGGAACCGTCACTAGGGCGCGAGGTCTTGGGGTGGGCGATCTTTTCCGTCTGCAGTTCTGCAGCAAAAATCGGAGTACACGATGTCTATTGGCGTTTCGAAAGTGGTTCGTTGGGTTTGCATGGGAGCGTTGTTCGCAGGCTTCCTCACTTTGCAGGGGCTTCCGTTCGCAGAGGCAGGCGAGCCGATGGGTGGGTTTTTCAAAACCGTGACCCGGATCGTTCGTGGTGGCAAAGAGGCCACCGTGGAGCGGCATCGGCCTCAGTCGTGTACGCATCAAAGTGTCGAATCGCTCGCCGGGCAGCTCGATTGGCTAGAACACCACCTGGATGTCTATGGATCGGTCGTCCCCAAGCATCCCGACGTCTGGGGCGAAGCCCGCATGACTCGCCACCGCGAAGAAGTCGAAAAGCATTTGGCTGATCAGTTGGGGACGTTTGACAAATCGTTGCAGGGGGCGATCCGTCGTAGCGATCAAGCGGCGCTCTCGCTGGCGTTGAATGCCGCGGCCGCCGTCGAGCCGGCAACCGTGGTGATCGCGCAGCAATCGGAGAGCGATTCAGCAGCCAAGAGTGTTGCGGAGGGAATGATTGAAGCTCCTGCGGTTCGTGATTTTAGCTCGCTTCCAGCCGATCGCCATAAAACACAAGAACTATCGCTTGAACCGGTGAAGTTGAATGACCAACGCTTCCGCTACCTGAACGCGCTTAATCAACTGCGCCGGATCAATGAAGGGGACGACACCGCCGATGGAACCGGGTACGCGATGAACTTGGTTCGAATCCCGGTAAGCGTCCTGCCAGGATCGCGAACTCGAACAGGTTATGGATGTGAAGTGACTCTCACGGCCGAGCCGATTCTGGGAGACGATTTGCTGCCCAATACCTTTCGTGACCTGATCATCAACGACGTCGTTGACATGCACGGTCTGACGATCACAAGGTTTTTGTCAGACGACTCGCCAAATGCAACCGAGCAATTGAGTTTACATGCTGCAGCAGAGCGACGGGCAGCAAAAATGATGGTGTTGTTCGATAAGCGTATTGAACAGATGAACTCGGAAGTCATGGTCAATTCGGGAATTTACGATGCGATCAAATATGCCGAAGATGACCGCGAATACTTGAGACTTCGCTTTGAAGACTTGGCTCATCATGCTCTATCGTTGCAGCTACGAAAAACCTCGGATAAACAGTATCCGATTATGTCTGGAACGATTGAAAAATCGGACTTCAAGGCAAAGGTCGATGTGCTGGTCGAATCGGGAGCTTTGCTTGATGGAATTGAGGACTTGTTGTCGAGGTACGCGACGGTGCAGGAGGTGACAATCTCAATCACTCCTGAGCCTAATGGTTGTTCTGGATCAGTCCAATTAAAGCCGATCAAAATCAAGATGGTGTTTGGCGCGATCGAAGACAAAGTGGAGCAAGCGACAAGGCGACAGTTACCTTATTACCCGGTTTATCCGCTAACGGATCTTCTCGCTCCTGGGATGCAAATCGAGAATCAGCGGCGGATGGATTTGTTGATTTGCCGCATTGCGGATGAGCCAAAGCTGGTAAAGCTGGCTGAGCGCTTAGATACAGATGAACAAGCGATTGAAGCACTGAAAAAATGGCTGGCTAATAAAACATGCAGATCAGAAGCTGAGTCCTTTGGAATGGCTGATGCCATTGTCAAATATGCTTCTCAAGCATTCTTTCGACAGTGGGGGAACCTTACGAAGCAAGTGGATGGGCAAGACCCAAGCAATCCGTCAGGCATCTCCTTTTCAATGAATTCTGAATCCTTGAACGCTGCAGGAGGAGTGTCTCTAAGCTCGGCGTCGATTGTTTTAGAGCAACAGATCAACGCGACAACCTTTGCGGCCAGTCCTACTGCTCCCGCTCGATCTCGGCGGATTCGGCGACCTCTGACGCCCAGTCAATACCTTCCCGTGATTGGATACGAATCGTTTTTTAATCTGGCAATGCCCATTGCTAGAGCTCTAAACAAAACCCCGCCGAACGACGGGAACTACGTCCTTGTTAGCGATGTCCGTTCGATCTTAAAAGAGGAACTGATTCACACCTGCGAACTGTTGTGTCAGCCTAGCAAAGTTCATCTGTGGGAGTACGCTTCGCCGGAGCTGGCTGAAGCGATTACGACTCGCAACTTCAAAATGGTTCGTTCGATACGAGAGTCGTTCTTAAGCGAACTGGGCGTTGGCGTTCGGTTTAGTCCGACCTCGGCGCTCGCTTGGTCGCTGATCGTTGAAGCAAGTTTGCTAAATCGTGAATTGCTTGAATCGATGAAACGTTTGGAGTCCGAAAAAGGGGTTGCTTGTGGTTTGGCTGGGTCTGTGCAGCTTCAGTTTCATGGTCCCGATCCTTCACCGGAAGCCCGAGAAGCTTTTAATCAGTACGTGTTGAACCGATGGCCGATTCAGGTGTTTGCGCTCGACCCCAACACTCAAGAGCAGAACATTGCCGATTCGTTTAATCTTCGCCGCGAACTGCAGCTTGCTGCGGCGGTCGCGATCGCCACCGGGAACGCTTCGGTCCGGGCGGCGGGCAATTTTGCCAGACAGTTAGAAGTCGATATCGATACGATTGATGTCAACGCAACCGAAGTCGCGTTTGCTCACGGGACCAATGTCTTCGGTTGGCGATTCTATCCCCGTCTGCAGTCCCCCGACAACGCAAACACGTTACGGTCGATAAGTCAGACGTTGTTGGGAGGACCGTCACGCGACCGTTTGCTTAGTTCCAGGCGTTTAGAGCCTGGGCAGCGGGAATGCACCGCGGTGATCGTGATGCCCAGTTTCGTTCCCTACATGAATTTGCACAGCCGGACCAGTTGGTTTCGGATCACCAATCCGGCCGATCGCGAATTGACGCTGACGGACACGATGAAACTCAGTCGAGCCAGTGAAGCGGTTCATCAATTCACGCAGTGTGTTCCGCAGTGTGATTGCTACCGTCCGGCCGATGTGGCTCATCTTTCAAGTACCGCAAATCAGCTTTCCCAGCGGTTGCCTTTGCAATCTTCCGTGGTCCAGATTCCCTTCGAAAGCTCCGTCGGTGGATTTGAATTGGTGTCGGGTGGGATCGGTGACCTGGCGGTCGAATTGACCAGTTGGTATGGGGCTCCAGGGATCGATCCCAAGGCAGACACCACGCTGTTTCTGGTTGGGGAAGGTTTTAGCGTGCATGAGACCCAGGTGGTCGTCGGTGGCAAGACGGCGAAGCACGACTTGCTATCCAGGCAGATTATGAAGGTCACGGTCCCGAAAGGAGTCCAGAGTTTGGGACGTGGGCAAGATAGTCGCTTGGTCGATGTTCATGTTGCGACACCGTATGGAGTCAGCAGTCATCTGATGATTCCGCTGAATGAACCGGAAAAGAAACCGACGGCGGCAAAAGTCGCCTGGAATCCTGCGTCGCTCCAGTTGGCTCAGCAAATCTCTAGGCCAAATACGGTTCCTAAACTGGGAGATCTGACCTTCGTGGGAGGCGGCACGTTGTCGATCAAAATGCCTAAGCCTGAAGATGTCGTGGCAGACGCGAAGGTTTCGGTTCAGTTGCTAACGGATACACCGCTGGGGCTAGCCATCTGCTCGGGAGCCGAGAATCCGTTCGATTTGGTGCTAAAAGCGGAGGCCGATAAATCTCGATATGTTGTCGATCCAAGCTCGGTCGCCTACTTGAATTCGCAGATGCGAAATGCCATCAAGGGATACGTCGAGGGACGGCCCGCGGCCCGCTCGATGCGACTGCTTGTTCGTGGTGAGGTTAAGGCCGGAGAGAAATCACAGGGGATTCCGACCGACCTTGTCGCCGAAATCACGTTGTTGTTCGACCCGCCTGCCAAACCTAAGTAGCAATTCCGAGAGGAATTTTCAGACGCTACGGACCGCAGGTTAGTAAAATCAAGCGGACTTGGGGCTGGCATTTGCTCCGGTCCCTCTGGAAATTCTGGAAAAAGTTGACTGTTATGAAACAACGAATTTTGGGCTTGCTGGTATTAAGTTTGGCGCTGGTGGTTTCCGTTTCTGCAGACGATGCAAAACCGAAAAAGAAGGGAGCACAGGGTAAAGGGAAGCAACGCGCAAACGCTCAACTGATGAAACCCTTCGCAGCCATCGAATTGACCGATGATCAAAAAGCAAAGGTCAAAGTGTTGGTTCAGAAAGTGGCAGAAGAGACTAAGGCGCTTCGTGAAGAAGCTGGGCTGACGCCTGAACTGACCAAGAAGCGAGGCGAAGCGATGAAGGCAGCGCGTCAGGCGGGGCTAAAAGGAAAAGAGCTTGCCGCCGAAGTCGATAAGAATTCAGGCATGAATGAAGCTCAACTGGCTGCCATGAAAAAGATGGGCATGATGCGAACCAAGCTTCAGAAAGCGGTTGTCGAATTGTTGACCGACGAGCAAAAAGCTCAGTTGCCAGCTCGCCTAACAGGCAGCGAAAAGAAGAAGGAAAAAGGGAAGAAGAAAAAGGCCGAATAGGCAAGTGTGTCAGGGTTCCCTGTTCTCAAGAATTTCTTGTTCTTGAGAACAGGTTAAATTGCGCGATGATTCTGTCGCCCGCTGGGCTTTTTTGATTGAGAAATTCATCCCGGCGGCTGACGCCGCCGGCAAGTATGTGCCGCCCTCCGGGCTGATTTGGGGTGCGGCTTTTTAGCCCGGAGGGCGACAGATATTTGCCGTTGGCGTAAGCCAACGGGTAGTAAACTGCGGGCAGTGAAAGCCCGGAGGGCGACAGATTGGATTGCGCGATGATTCTGTCGCCCGCTGGGCTTTTTTGATTGAGAAATTCATCCCGGCGGCTGACACCGCCGGCAAGTATGTGCCGCCCTCCGGGCTGGTTCTCGATGCGGCTTAATAGCCCGGAGGGCGACAGATATTTGCCGTTGGCGTAAGCCGAGCCCTTTCAAGCTAGCACTTTGGCGTTTTGGCATCTTGTTTGCGACTCTATCTAAGTAGTTTACTTAGAGGATGTTACGCAAAATGAGGTGTTGAAATGAATGTTGACGAACTGCTCGAACGCTTCAAAAAAGATTGTCCTGTAGCGTTAGGAACTCGTTTAGTGCTCAATCATTTGCTCAGTAACGAGCGGATGGACGCTCTCTTTGCGAGGCATGTAGAACGCCAAAGGTGCGGTGAACTATTGTTTTCTTCAGTCGCTGACGTCATGGCATGTGTTGCCCTGAAAATCAAACCTTCGGTGAATGCTGCTTACAGACGACACAAAGAAAATATCGAAGTTTCCATCGCATCCGTTTACAACAAACTTCAAGGCATCGAGCTGCAGGTGAGCCGTGCTTTGGTTAGTGAAACAGCAGCCGAGCTTTCACAGTTGTGGGATCATCTTGAAGGTCCCAAATCATTGCCAGTGTTTAACGGCTACGCCACGCGGATCATGGACGGCAACCACTTGGCAGGAACGGAGCATCGCATCAAAGAGCTACGGACTCTTGGCGCTGCAGCCCTACCGGCCACCACCATTCCAATACTCGATCCCGACAAGAAGCTACTTGTGGACGTGATTGTTTGTCGCGATGGACATGCCGGCGAAGCCACTTTGCATCCCCAAATTTTTGACCTCGTCCAAAAGGATCAAGTTTGGATTGGTGACCGCCACTTTGCTTCGCAGAAGATGATGACGACCATCGCCTTAGACAAACAAGCGTTTTTCGTTTTGCGTCATTCAACAGCTTTGCTGCCGAACTGGGAATCGCAAGGAAAACGCAGTAAAATCGGGCCTTGTGATGGTGGCGTTTTGTATGAACAGAAGATTTCTTTTACGTACCAAGGCCGCCCCCTTCACTTGCGTCGGATCACGATTGAACTCGATAAGCCGACTCGCAAAGGGGACAAAGCCGTCCACATTTTGACCAATCTGCCCAAACGCGTCAGCGCAAAAAAAGTGGCGAAGGGATACCGTAAGCGATGGAACATCGAAACAGCCTTCCAGCAACTCGCCACGACGCTTCACAGTGAAATCAAGACGCTTGGATATCCCAAAGCGGCGCTATTCAGTTTTTGCATGGCGGTAATGATGTACAACATTCTGAGCGTGATAAAAACATCGATTGGCTGTGCAGCGAACGACGCGGATTTAGCCGACAAGGTCTCGAGTTATTACGCGGCCAATGATGTCTCGGAATCGTGGAAAGGTTTTGCGATAGCGGTCACCGAAGAAGAGTTTGATTCTGTGTATCGAGAACTAACCTTGGAGCAGCTCGCTAAGGAGCTGGTCGACATCGGAAAGCAGCTCGATTTCAGCCGTTACAAAAAGAGCCCCAGAGGCCCAAAGAAGCCGCCACCAAAAAAGAAAAGCGGTAACCGCGGCAACCATGTTTCGACTGCCAAAATCCTCGACCAAAGAGCCGCTAAGTGCTAGCTTGAAAGGGCTCGGCGTAAGCCAACGGGTAGTAAACTGCGGGCAGTGAAAGCCCGGAGGGCGACAGATTGGATTGCGAGATGATTCTGTCGCCCGCTGGGCTTTTTTGATTGAGAAATTCATCCCGGCGGCTGACACCGCCGGCAAGTATGTGCCGCCCTCCGGGCTGGTTCTCGATGCGGCTTAATAGCCCGGAGGGCGACAGATATTTGCCGTTGGCGTAAGCCAACGGGTAGTAAACTGCGGGCAGGGAAAGCCCGGAGGACGACAGATTCCATGACTCAGGAGGAACATGTTATGGGCGCACACCAGCACCTTCTTTATCACATCGTCTTCAGTACCAAGGACCGCCGTCCGCTACTGCGTGACGACAACTTTCGCGACCAGACCTGGAGGTATATGGCTGGAATCTGTTCAAGCCTTGGCGGGCATGCCGTTAGGATTGGCGGCCATTTCGATCATGCTCATGTGTTGGTCAAAATTCCAGCTAAGGTTGCTGTCGCCGATTTCGTCCGAACTTTAAAGTCCAATGCCAGTAGAAATATCAATGAAAGTCGCAATGCGGTTTTGAAGTTCCATTGGCAGGATGGCTATGGGGCGTTCACGGTCAGTCGATCACAAGAGGCTGAAGTAGTGCGGTACATCGAAAACCAACTGCAGCACCACACAAAGCGAGATTTCAAAAGCGAGTTTATGCTGATGTTAAAACAACATGAAATCGAGTTCGACGAGCGATATCTCTGGGAATGATTCTGTCGCCCGCTGGGCTTTTTGTTTGAGAAATTCATCCCGGCGGCTGACGCCGCCGGCAAGTATGTGCCGCCCTCCGGGCTGATTTGCGGTGCGGCTTTTTAGCCCGGAGGGCGACAGATACTTGCCGTTGGCGTAAGCCAACGGGTAGTAAACTGCGGGCAGTGAAAGCCCGGAGGGCGACAGATTGGATTGCGAGATGATTCTGTCGCCCGCTGGGCTTTTTTGATTGAGAAATTCATCCCGGCGGCTGACACCGCCGGCAAGTATGTGCCGCCCTCCGGGCTGGTTCTCGATGCGGCTTAATAGCCCGGAGGGCGACAGATATTTGCCGTTGGCGTAAGCCAACGGGTAGTAAACTGCGGGCAGGGAAAGCCCGGAGGGCGACAGATTGGATTGCGCGATGATTCTGTCGCCCTCTGGGCTTTTTCGTTTGAGAAATTCATCCCGGCGGCTGACGCCGCCGGCAAGTATGTGCCGCCCTCCGGGCTGGTTTTCAATGCGGCTTTATAGCCCGGAGGGCGACAGATATTTGCCGCGTGCTGGGCTAGGATTATGCGGGGGGCTTTAGAAGAGCTGGAAGCTTTTGGGGTCGATGTGTTGGGATTGATGCATCAGTGTGGCATTCATCAATTCGATGGCGACTCGAGATTCCAGCGTGACTCCGGCGCGGACGCCTACGCAGGGATCGTGTCGTCCCGATTGGAGGTGGAATTCGATCTCTTCGAAATTCTTGCGGATCGACGATTGTGGTTTGTGGATGGTTGAGGTTGGTTTGAAACCGACCTTGCAGACGATTGGCATCCCCGTGGTGATCCCTCCCAGTAACCCGCCATGGCTGTTCGCTTGATAACCGGTTTGCCGAATGGGGTCGTTGTTTTCACTGCCGCGGCGTTCGACAACCGCTTTGCCAGCTCCGATTTCACACGACTGGACGGCGTTCAAGCCACCCAGCGTGCCCATCAAGCGGGCTTTTAGGCTTTGGTAGAGCGGTTCGCCGACGAGGGCTGGAACGTTGACCGCGACGACTTCCAGGGCCGCCCCCAATGAATCCCCATCTTTCCGCGTCTCTTTGATCAGCTCGGCTGCTTCCTGCGCGAATTCAGCGTCGGCCGTGTGGAGGACTTCTGACGACAGGGCCGATTCGATTTCGGCCAGCTGTTCGGAGCTCAGGCGGCCGCCATCCCCTGCGAGCGCGGCGATTTTGTCGGCAAGCGATACGGATGCTTCCAGACTTCCGACTTGCTGGATCGAAGAAAGGATGACCGTCCCAAAATGGATTCGCAGGAATTCACGGGCGATGGAGCCGCCAATGACATCGCTGATGGTCGATCGGTAACTGGATCGTCCGCCGCCACGTACGTCGACAAACTGCTGCGATTGATGGAATTTGACCAGATCCGTATGTCCGGGACGGACTTCGCCTTGGTCGCCGGTCAGCTGGGTATAGTCGTGCGACTTTTTTGACGTCGACAGTACGATCGCAGCGATCGGTTCGCCCGTGGTGTAGCCGGTTTCGTACGATTCGGTAGCGAAAGTCGTGTCGTCGACTTTCACGGAGATTTCGGGGCCCGCGAGCAGGGATTGGTGGTCTTGGCTGTCGTACAGGCCGGAAAGAAAGACGACTTTGTCTTTTTCGTTCCGCGGAGTTCCGTGCTTGTTGCCACCAGGACGCCGGCGATCGAGGTCCTGTTGAACTTGATTTCGGTCGATCCGTAGGCCGGGAGGGCAGCCATTGATGATGGTTGTGATCGCGGGTCCGTGCGATTCTCCCGCACCGGCGACGCTGTACAGGGGCCCACCAAGAATTTCCATAAGTGCACTTCACCTTTAATGATCGCTACGATCGCGGAATGGGGACGTATCGACCGCGATCCCGCGGTCATCCCAGCTCGCGATAAGTTTTCCAGCTCATTACGGCAATGGCAATGCCTGCGGCAAGAAAAGCGATGTCCATGAGAGAACTCGCCCCACGCAGTGGTGCACTATCAGCCATTCCGGCCAAACCCATTACGAGGTCAGCAAGAAAAAGGAGGGCGGTAACAATGGCTACCGCAAGGCTGGTTAGGCAAAGCGCCTTGGGCATCAAGAATCCTCGGCTTAAGATCATGGTGCAGTTCTGATATCGTGGCTATCTGCGGCAGTATAATTGAAAACTTCGCAGTTTCCCAAGACCGCCGGGTCTATCTAAATTTTTCCTCTTTGTTCGCGTCCGATCATAACGCCCTTGCCATGTCTGACGAATACCACTCGCACCCTTCCGACGCGCTCCTCAAAACCCCTTGGGCTTGGTGGCGTAGTCAGATGCCGGTGGTCCAGAGGTGGGCGTACTTTGACCACGCTGCCGTCGCGCCGCTCCCCGGTCCGACGGCTCAGCGGATCGGAGATTTTGCCACTCAGGCTGCCGAGCAAGGGGACGTGGATTGGCTTCAGTGGTCGGGCGATGTGGAACAGATGAGACGGTCAGCGGCCACCTGGATGGGGGCGGATCCTGCTGAAATCGCTATGATTCCTAATACTTCTTATGGAATCAATATCGCGGCCGAAGGGATCGACTGGCAGCCTGGCGACAACATTGTGCTTCCCGCCGGCGAGTTCCCCTCGAATCTTTTTCCTTGGTTACAGCAGCGGGATTTAGGGGTCGAAGTTCGCGTGATCGGCAGCGAGGGAAGCCCTCCAGATCTGGACGAAATCGATGCCGCCATCGACAACTCAACCCGTTTGGTCGCCGCGAGTTGGGTGGGATACGCGTCGGGATACCGGCTGGATATCGACCGTTTGGTCCGCATTGCTCACGCAAAAAATTCTCTCTTTTTTTTAGATGCGATCCAGGGTTTGGGCGTTTTTCCGATCGATTTGGGACAGACACCGGTCGATTTCCTGGCCGCCGATGGGCATAAGTGGCTGCTGGGACCGGAAGGTGCCGGGTTGGCGTTTGTACGCCGGAAGCACCTGGAATCGCTCCGCTGCCGGACAGTCGGCTGGAATAGCGTGAAGAATGCTCACCTGTTCGGGGGCGCCGAGTTCGATCTGAGGGACACGGCGGCTCGATATGAGGCGGGGTCGGCAAATATGGTCGGATTGCTGGCGATGCATCGCAGCCTGAAGCTCTTTTGGCAGGTGATCGAAGCTCACGGCCCCAATTCCATCGCCGAAAGGGTGTTGGACTTGGTCGAAGAGGCGGTGGAGCTGCTTCGGCAGGCCGGGGCGATCCCCCAGGTCCCCGAGGAACGTTGCCATCGAAGTGGGATCGTTTTATTCCAGATCCCTGGAATCGATCCAGCGGCTTTTCGCCAAGCTGCCTTGGATGAGGGAGTTGTCGTAAGTTGTCGCGGCGGAGGGATTCGCGCCAGTATTCATGCCTACAATGATCGCGAAGATCTTTTACGGTTGGCCGCGGTCGTCCGAAAAGTAGCACGGTCCTAAACCGGATTCAAATTCATGTCCAATCGTATCGCCGTCTACACCGGTTCGTTCGACCCTGTCACCCTCGGGCACCTTCATATTATCCATCGGGCGGCCGCCCTGGTCGATGTGCTGGTGATCGGCATCGGGATCAATAAAGACAAGCACCCGCTGTTCGACCCGGATGAACGTGTCGCCCTGGTCAAACAGGTGACTGCCGATATTCCGTCGGTCCGTGTCGAGACGTTTTCGGGATTGGCGGTCGACTTTGTCCGGCGCTGCGGGGCAAAGGTGATGGTCCGGGGAATCCGACCGATGACCGATGTGGCGGGAGAGTTCACAATGTTGATGGCCAATCGGCAGCTTGACCCAGCGATCGAAACCGTCTTCTTAATGGCGGATGATCGGTTTGCTCACGTCAGTAGTTCGCTGCTGAAACAGATCGCTCAGATGTCCGACGACGACGAACGACTTGCCCGGTTTGTTCCTCGCGAAATTATCCCGGCCATTCGCAAGCGGCAGAGCGAAAACGGAAAGCACTCGTAGCCAAGATGGGTCGCGGACCATCATCGCTCTCCGCATTGGATTAAACCGATGGCCCGTTCCTCTCCCGGCATTGATGGTGCCGATCCTTTGGGGCTGCGGGCAAAGGACGCCGCTATTCGGTACTGAGAATTTCTTTGGAGTATCGCAGTCCTGGGACCAGGTGGCCGTAGGGGAATGGATTGGTTCCGCGGAAGTCGAGGTTGACCGGCGGCTGCAGTGAGTCGTCTTCTAGGCCGACCCAGAATCCGGTGGAATCCAATTGGATCCCTTCCATGTCGTAAAACAATTCGATTCGATCGAGGATATACGCGATGTGTTGACGGGCGACACTGGAAAGGGCGGCGGTGTAGGCCTGTTGGGCTTCTAGGAAGTCGCGGGCGACCACGTCCTTGATGGCAAATTGCAATTGCATACGAGTGCTGACAACCCGTTCGTACGCAAGTGCCGCACTGGCGATTGCGATTTCATATTGATCGCGACGCAATCGCAGCTGACGTAAATCCTGGCGGATATCTAGTTTGACCGTATCTTCCGATTCGATCAGGTTGCGAAGCGTTCGGTTGTAGTCGATCAGGGCAAGTCGATAAACGTTGCGTTGGTTTCTTCGATTGAGCGGCGTGTCCAGGGCGAGACTCAAGCGTGTTTCGCTGTCGTTTAGTGAGAAATCAAACGGTGTGTTTGCATCGTCACGAGTCCGCAAGATATGGGTGGCGCGAAGATCCATTATGCTGCGGAGGTCGTCGGCCGCCAGTTTGACCGCTCGGCGGCTGTCCGCCAGTTCCGCGCGGCGGTTCATCAGGTCCAGTCGCTGAACGAGGGCGGTCATCATCGCCTCTTCTTCCTCGACGTCGACTTTCGGCAACGCGCTGTCGGATTGGCTGATCACTTCTTCGCTTAACTGAATGACTTCGGCAACGGTCGCTTCGACGGTCCCCAAGAAAGCCTGTCGGTCGCCGGAAATCAACCAGGTAGTTGATTCGGTAGCCAACTGCTCGGCCTTCCCGAGCAGGACGGTTGCTTCATCCTTGATGCCGCGAATTTTTCCCAGTTCTCGATTTTCGACGGCGCTGTCCATTTTGCTATTTACCGCGGCAAACTCCTTCGCAAAACGTTTCAGCTGGTCTCGCCGCGGATCGGCTCCAAGCGGTCCCTGTGGCGCGTTGGGCGATTGCTGCATCGCTTCGGCTTCCAGGGAGCGATAGGAGAGGACAAGTAGCGATTCAATCACATCGACTGTCCGCAGGTAGGCTCGCAGAGGACTGTCCAACGCCGTCGCTTCTGGGGAATCGCCCGCCTGGGGGCGAAGTTGGCTTTGGCGTTTATCCTCTGCAAACGTTTCTTCATCCAGAACGGCTCGCTTAACATCCGCTTGGTTTCGAGCCTCCAAAACGGCCAGTCGCGATGCGACTTCGGTCAATGCGGATCGCGGCTTGCCTTCGGGGGAAGCCAATTTTTCGATGTCCAGCAATCGTTCGGTTAAAACCGCAGCGGCGTTTAGCAGGGCAATCGGTGCGACGCGAGAGGTTTGGTGTTGGGTTTGAAGTTCCGCCTGGGTCCGCCGGACCAGCTGCTGCGCGACGGTCAATTGATCCGTCGTCGAGAGGGCTTCCAATTCGGTCAGCCGAAGGTTGAACGGCATTTCCGGCGGAACTCCGATCGCTAGTTTCAAGCGATCGAGGCTGGTTTCCATGTTGTTGCAGCTGGCGACCAATTCACTTCGGCTGCGGAGGGCGTTCTGTTCGAATTGATCGACTTGGACGCGGGGCAAGCGACCGGCTTCGGTATATTCCGCGCGCCCTTGGAGGAAGGCGCGCTGGTTACTGAAGTAGTCTTGCGTGCCGATTTCGATGCTTCGATACGACAGCAGCAGGTTGTAATACTGTGCCGACAGGTCGCGAAACAATCCTCTGCGAAACCGGATTAGATCTCTGGCCGCGTAGACCACGTCCCGTTCTTGTTGAGTCAACGGTTCCAGTTGGATGTCGGTTTGGAAAATCGTCTGCTGGAAATCAAATAGCAATGCGGAGCCGATGTCGGCGGTAAACCCTTGGGGGCCGTTAAAAGTGAGGACCACATCATTCGCAAAGGAGGCCAGGAATTGGCCTCCGGTGGAAAGCGATTTTTGCACGCCGACGCTTGTTGGAATGCCCAGGGTATCGATGGTAGCACCCCCGCTGCGGAAGTTTTGATAATTGGCGGCCGATCCATTGTTGAAGGGGCGAGGGTTCAGATCGTATTGATAGCGTTCCCCCGTCAACCGCAGCGCTGTCGTATACAAGGCTTCTTTGCGGGTTTGGTAGGCGCGGCTGTTGATCAGCGCCAGTTCCATAATGTTTTCTAGTGTGACTCTGGGAATGTCCTTGGATCCCTGCGGTGCTGGGTGTCCAAAACTGCGCTCGTATTCCGCCTGGATCGACGTGAATTCGAACATTCGGTTTAGGCAGCTTTCCGGCAACGGTTCCCAGGCAGATTCTGGAATCGGGACAATTTGGAGGCTATCGACTCCTTCAGGCGCAAGGCTTTCCAGCAAGGGAGGATCGATAGCTTCCTGCAGTCCTTCGGGAGTTTCAATCGATTCGGGGGAATCGCCGCCCGGAAGCTCGTCGTCAGGTTTCCGTTCTCCGGAAACCAAATCGATGTTCGGAGGCGGTTCCAGCGGATCGCCGGTCGCCAGTGGAGGAATGGGGTAGGGGTTTAGGATTGGGGTCGGATTGGGCAGGCTGGGACAATCGGTTGCCGTCGGATCGTAGAAACGAGAGCGGGGATCGGGGTAGACATGGTTCCCGGGCGGGGTTTGCCAGAGGGTGCCAGCGGTTTTTTCTTGTAAAATCCCGTCGACATCGCGATCGGCTCGGCGGCGATAATCGGTTCGTTTGCACCCGGCAGCGGCGACCAACGCAAGCACGATTACCCCCAGTAGAGCGGGGTGTAGAGCGCGAAATGAGGGCTTCAGCAGCATGCTTACGGACGATCTCTGAGTATTTCGATTCAAAAAAAATACGCTTAGGAATCTAATTCGGACCTGATTGGTGGTAGACCTAAACGAAGACAACGGTTTCAATACTTATGACGAGAATCGCGGTTCTGTCGGGTAGTTTGGGTAATGTTTGCTGGCTGCCTCGCGTTTTTTGTTGATTTCCATCCCCGTTTTTGATGAGTCCAACACCGCTCATGTCGTCCGATACGCTCCCCTCCGCAGGCTTGTACGATTCGATGGCACAGCAGGTTTTGGCCGGCCAGCCAATAACCTCTGAGCAGGCTTTGGCGGTTCTCCGCAGTCCTGACGATGATTTGCTGGAGGTCATGGCGGCAGCATTTAAGGTCCGCCGTCACTACTTTGGGAAAGCGGTTCAGCTCTATTTCCTAATGAATGCCAAGAGTGGTCTTTGTCCTGAAGATTGTGGCTATTGCAGTCAGTCGAAGGTCTCCGATGCCCCGGTTCCCAAATACAACATCCTGCAACGCGATAAATTGATGGCCGCTGCCAAAATCGCAGCGGAGCGGAATGCCAAAACGTATTGCTTGGTCATTTCGGCTCGAGGCCCCAACGAACGGGAAATGAAAGCGGTTGAAGAGATCGTTCCCGAAATCAAAGCCAAATACGACCTGAAGGTCTGTGCTTGCTTGGGGCTGCTAGACGACAAGCAGGCGGCCAGGTTGAAGGCCTGTGGCGTTGACCGCGTCAATCACAATCTGAACTCCAGCGAGCGGTTCTACAAAGAGATCTGCAGCACCCACACCCATGGGGATCGCGTCGAAACGCTGCAAAATGTCCGTAAGGCTGGACTGGAACTGTGCAGTGGCGGAATCATCGGAATGGGGGAAACCGATGAGGATGTCGTGACCATGGCATTTGATCTGCGAGATATCGGAGTGGAATCGATCCCGCTGAACTTTTTCACGTCGATCGAAGGGACTCCGTTGCACGGGAATCATCACTTAACGCCCAATTACTGCTTGAAAGCGCTGGCGATGTTCCGGTTGGTCAATCCCGATCGCGAACTGCGAATTTCTGGCGGGCGCGAAATTCACCTGCGGGCACTGCAGCCCATGGGACTGTATGCCGCCAATAGTATGTTCGTCGGGGATTACCTGACCACCTCGGGCCAAGCCCCAGAAGCCGATTATCAGATGATCGAGGATTTAGGGTTTACGGTGACTCGTGAAGAAGAAGTTGCGCTATAGTCGCAATTTCAGTCGTCATGCTTTTTTACGATGGAGCATGAAGTTCGGTCGGTCTCACTCGTTTCAATGATCGTGTCTATCAAGGAGTGGGTTTGCTGTGCAATCTGGAAATTTAAAGCCTGGTGCTTGGGTTATTTACCGCAAACAAAAAGCGAGCCAGTCTCCAGGGCCACGGGCGGTCGAGGTGCGCGCTGCATCGCAGGGTGAAACCTACCAGTACATGGTCGATAAGTACTGGGTGGTTGAAGAGGTTATGGAGGATCAAGTCCTCCTTCGCACTCGCCGTGGCAAACAAAACACGGTCGCCAAAGACGATCCTCGTTTGCGGCTCCCCAATTGGTGGGAACGCCTTGTTTATCGCAAAAGGTTCTCCGCAGTTGAGGAAGAACTGGGCGATCAGTAAACGCCTGCCTATCGAATAAGGATGGAAATCGCTCTTGCCTGGCTCTGCCCCTTCCTCTACTCTCCCCGCGGTCGCTGAAGCCGGTTGGTTTTTGCGGCTGGTTTGGCTGGTTTTTGTCATCGGTCTAGCAGGATTGCTAGTAACCGCTTGGCGATTGCAACCCAATCCGACAGGCATGGGGACCCATCAACAATTGGGTTTGCCGCCTTGCTCCATCGTGGTGTTATGGGGAGTTCGCTGTCCGGCGTGTGGAATGACCACCTCCTGGGCGTACTTTACCGACGGCCATTGGTGGACCAGTTGGTGTACCAATCCCGGTGGATTCCTGTTTGCTGTCATCGCTACGGTAGCCGTACCATGGTTGGCCTATTTGGCTGTTACCGGGAAACGGGGGCCGAATTGGTCACTGCCGTTGCTCGCGGGCGTCCTGATTGTGGGACTGGCGGTGACGTTGGGTGATTGGGCGATACGGCTGTTAAGTTAAGCTTATTTAGTTGAATAGACGTCGATGTGCGAAAGGATTCGCGATGCATCTGGTGACTCGAAACCGTAATTATATTCTCCTCATGGTGGGCCTTGTTGCTCTCTGTCAGGCTGGCTGCATGGGGTTGGTATCGACCATCTTGCACACGACCGGGGCCGACATGATCCCGGCCCAGTTTGAAGGCCTTGAGAAACAGCGAGTCGCTGTGATCGCTGTCACCGATAGCAGTCACTACAGCGACGATGTTGCCGCTCAAATGGTCGGCCGCGAAATCAGTGAAATCTTGAGTGATGAAGTCAAAGACATCAAACTGGTTCGCGAAGACGAAATCTCCGATTGGCGGGACAGCAACGGATGGGATCAGCTTGATTTCATCACGATTGGTCGAGGCGTCAAAGCGGACAAGATCGTTGCCATTGAATTGACCGATCTTAGGCTGCAGGACGGGAAAACGCTCTACCGAGGCCAGGTAAGTGCGACGACAACTGTTTTTGATGTCAAAACGGGCAAGCGAGAATTTCGCCGCCATGTCGACGATTACTCCTACCCGATCACCGGCGGCCAGTACACCAGCGAGACAACCGAAGCGAAGTTCCGACGCGTCTTCTTGCATCGCTTAAGTGAAGAACTGGCGCGATACTTCCATCGCTATGATCATCGGGATAGCGTCGCCTTGGACGCTGAATTGCTTTAAATACCGATGGAATCCTACACTGCTTTTCGAGGGCACGCTGAGTATGTCGACGGTAGCTTTTTCAAACGTTCCCTCCTTTGTTGACATTCATTGCCACTTGTTGCCAGGGATCGATGACGGTTCCCGCAGCTGGGAAGATTCGCTTGCAATGGCGCAGCAAATGGTTGCTGAAGGAATCGATACCGTTTGCGTGACGCCGCACCAGTTGGGGAACTATACGTCGACCACCGGGCAAACCATTCGCCAGCGAACCGGACAGTTGCAGCAGTGGTTGCAGACCAATCAAGTTCCGTTGAACGTGCTTCCCGGAGCCGACGTTCGAATCGATGCGGACATGATCACTCGCTTGCAGTCAGGCGATTGTGTTTCCCTGGGCGACCGACGGCGGCATGTCTTGCTGGAATTGCCTCACGAATTATACCTCCCTCTCGAACCGGTCCTCGAGCAGTTGGAACGGATCGGGATGGTTGGAATCCTTAGCCATCCTGAACGCAATCGCGGGATCATGAGACAGCCTCAGGTGATCGAACCGTTGATCCGAGCGGGCTGTTTGATGCAGGTTACCGCCGATAGTTTTGTCGGTGAATTTGGCCAGGAACCCGAAGCGTTGGCGAAACATATCGTCGGAAATGGATGGTGCCATTTCCTGGCAACCGACGCTCACGGAAGTACCAAGCGACCGCCGCGGTTGCGACGGGCCTATGACCTGGCGGAACAGATGGTGGGTCGTTCGATGGCCAATGCCATGTGTTCGGAAAATCCAAGAGCCGTTGCGGAGGGACGCAACGTGGACGCGCTTCCTCCAGTCGTCAACAATACGAACTGGATGCAAAGGACAACCAGCTGGTTGTTCGGGCGGAAGTCGGCATGATTTCTCGTCCGTGTTGGCGAACGTTTGGTCGGTGCCTATGGATCGTCTTCTGTGCGATTGGTGCACCGATTCTGTTTGCCGCAGAACCAGCCCGCCAAGGGACCGCCCCTGCTCGCTGGCCGTTTGAATCGCAAGTCGGCGCGTTTCAGGTGCATTCCGATTACGACGTTTCTTCGCGAACGGCGCTCCTAAATGAATTGGCCGCGCTCCGTACGCAATTGGCTCAACAATTACAGATCCGGATTCAAGAGGATCCGATCCATCTGATTCTCTTTGCACGTCACAACGAATACCGTTCGTATCTACGTCTGCACTTTCCGGACATTCCCGATCGCCAAGCCCTATACGTTAAGAAGCGGGGGCACGGGATGGTTTTTGCGTATGAAAACCGATCGATCGAAGTCGATTTGCGACACGAAACAACCCATGCCTTGCTGAATGATTCGCTTCCTTACGTGCCGCTTTGGCTTGATGAAGGGTTGGCGGAGTATTTCGAAATGCCCGCCGCAGAACGTGAAACGGGAAGCCCGCACCGCCGTAGCGTGCAGTTGCGGGCTCTGGTTGGACGAGCCCCCGAAGTGACGGAATTGGAAAACATCGGCAGCATCGGCCAGATGGGGAACGCCCAGTATCGTGACTCCTGGGCCTGGGTGCATTTTTTGCTTCACGAGAGTGACCAGTCCCGCGGGATCCTAATCCGGTTTCTCCGAGAACTGCAGGCACATTCACCCCCCGGTTCCTTCGCAAGACGGTTGGCCGCCGAGATGCCCGATCACCGCCAGCGTTTTCTAAGCCATTTCCGCTAGGATTGGCGACCTCTATTCGCGGCAAAGGCATCGATGGAAGGGAGGGCTGCATCCACGTTGTCCTCCCCCCGAGGCGGGGCCTAGAAAAATCAACGCAGACAGTTTCGATGGTCAGCGGTTATATTGAGGAGGATGCACGCCGCGTCCATAGCCCCCAACCGTTAAGAGAAATCGTTTCTATGTTTCGGATGTTGATGCGAGAAACCGTCGCTTGTTCGGTCATTTTGCCGGTCCTTTACGCAGTGGGTTTAACGTTGGTCGTCAACGCTCCAGCGGCCGCACAGTTCGGTCCGTATGACAGTACCCTGAACTACGAACAGACTCGCGACGAGAACCCGATCACCGATCTGTTCGAAAAAGTGCGAGCGGGGGAAGTCCAACTGGAATACGATCCGCACTACGGCTATCTACGCTCTTTGCTGGACGAACTGAAGATTCCTGTTTCCTCGCAAAGCTTGGTTTATTCGAAAACCAGTTTGCAGGCCGGGCGGATTTCGCCTCAGAATCCGCGAGCCATTTACTTTAATGACGATGTCTATATCGGCTGGGTTCAGGGGAGTGCGCTGCTGGAAATTTCGACGACGGATCCTCGTCTGGGGGCTGCGTTTTACACGATGCGGATGCGGCCGGAACGGGTTCATTTCCAACGGGAAAATAATCGCTGCTTGGCGTGCCACTATATCCCGATGACTCAAGGGGTTCCCGGGCACGCGATCCGAAGTGTTCTTACCAAGGAGACCGGCCGGATCAATAGCCTGGAGCGGTCGTTTGTGACAGACCATACCAGTCGATTTGCTGATCGTTGGGGAGGCTGGTACGTCACCGGAAACGTCGGTGCGATGCAGCATATGGGCAACGCTTTTCTTGAAGGCGAAGAACTGGTCCCCTTTGGCGAGAACAACCGCGCGAATCTAGAAGCCGACTTTGATACTTCGCGTTGGCTTTCGCCTCACAGTGACATCGTCGCTTTGATGGTGATGGAACATCAGACGCAGATGCAGAACACATTCACCCGAGCCAACCTAGACGTACGGCGGGCGGCATTGGAAGCAGCGACCGAAGAGAATGCGGATAGCAATATCGATCAAGTCATTCAGCAGGCCGCTGAACAAATTGTTTCTTATCTGTTGTTCAGCGGTGAAGCCCCCATTGAAGCAGAGATCAAAGGATCGTCGACCTACGTGGCCGATTTCGGGCGGATGGGATCGAGAACGAAAGACGGTCGATCGCTGAGAGACTTTGATTTGAAGACTCGGCTGTTCCGTTATCCATGCAGCTACTTGATCGACTCCGCTGCATTCGAATCGCTTGAGCCTCCGTTGAAAGCTCAGGTCTACAAACAATTGTGGGACGTTCTTACGAACCCCGCAGCCGACGACGATTACGCACACATCGATGCGCCCTCGCGAACCGCCATCCTAAGTATTTTGTCAGAAACCAAAGCGGACCTGCCATCCTATTGGCACAAGTCCTAAGCAGCACGGGCTGTCGTAGTGATTGTCGCCTTTCGCTCCGCGAAAGAACGCTCTCTTGAAGCATCTTGCTCCGTTTCCGATTGAAACGGCAGCAGGTGATTGATGACTAGCGAAGTTCGACCATGATCGGTTGATGATCGCTGGCGAAACGACCTGTTGAGGTTTTGGGATCAAGCGTTTGGTGGGTTAGTACGGTCCAGTCGCCTGCCAAAAGGATGTAGTCGATTTGGACATCTGGGACAATCTTTCGAAAGCCGTTAAATGTCCCGGACGGGCCACTCGGCGTCGATTTGGAAAGGGACCGGCTGTCCGACAGGTTGGTGCGACCTTCTTCGGTAGCCGAAGGAGGGGCAAGAAGTGCCTTCAACGCGTCGCTATCGGGACGGGCATTCAAATCGCCCATCACAATGATTCGGTCGTTTGGGCCGGCCAATTCAGGCAGTTTGCCGCGAATCAGTTCACCCGAACGATGGCGAGCGGTCGGGCCGCGGTGATCGAAGTGAGTGCAGACCACCAGGAAGGTTTTGTCGCTGTTGGATGCTTGCAGCCGAACCCAACTAGCAATGCGAGGAAGCGCTGCGTCCCAGCCCTTCGATCCCACAACGTCCGGAGACTCCGAGAGCCAAAACGTTCCCTTGCCGAGTGATTTAAAGCGATCGGTTCGATAGCCGACCGGGCATGCTTCACCATCCTGTTTGCCGTCGTTCCGGGCTGGACCATACCACGAGAAATCGGGAGTCCCCTTGCGAACGTCCTCAAACTGTCCGGCGGTGACTTCCTGCAAACCGACAATGTCGCTTTGCTGGATCACTTCATTCACTCGTTCACGACGATTTTTCCAAATGTCTTCCCCGTCACCTGAACTGGCGTAGCGAATGTTGTAGGTCAGGACCTTGAGTGGTGCCGGGGAGGCTTCTTGGGCAAACGTCGGCCAGCCAAAGGCTGCAACCAAAACGAAACTAAGGATCGATCGTGTCATGATTCGTTCGCAAATTGGATAGAGCGGTGGGGAGGGCAACTACTGAGGGCGAATCCAAATGTTGCGGTAACGAACAGGGTTCCCGTGATCTTGCAACATGATTTGGCCGGCCGGAGCATGGTCAAAGTAGACGGGTGAGCGGCCCGCGCGGGCAACGCCTTTTAGTTCCTGTGCATGGTGAACCATAACGCCGTTCAGAAGGACGGTGACGACGGCCGGTTTGACCATCTTTCCGTCTTTCAGTTCCGGAGCTCGGAAGAGGATGTCGTAGGTTTGCCATTCACCGGAAGGGCGAGTCGCATTGACCTTTGGCGGAAACTGTCCGTAGATCGCTCCTGCTTGTCCGTCGGCGTAGGTCGGGTTGTCGAACGAATCAAGCACTTGGATTTCGTACAAGCCAAAGAACTTGATGCCGCTATTGCCGCGGCCTTGGCTGTCGCTGCGAACTTCTTTTGGCGAAGCCCACTCGATGTGCAATTGGCAGCTTCCAAAGGAATCGATGGTGTAAAGGCTGCCCGTTCCTCCGGTGACTTCCATATACCCGTTTTCGATTTTCCAGCGAGGCTTGAACATCTGGTCGCCACCCTGCAAGTGGCACCACTGCGACAGGTCCGTTCCATCAAACAAGACGATCGCGTCGCTGGGGGCGGTGGTCCCTTGCCCCTGGCTAAGGTCGACCTTTCCAGGAGTGATTTTAGTGGGCCGAGGGCGATAGACATCGTGGACGTGCCAAGGGGTATCCGCAATCGCGCCGGTTCCCGTGGATCCGATCTTTGGCAGTTTCGGGTAGCTGCCAATATCAGGTGTGGTCTCTTTGGCTGCTTCGGCATCTTTGGCCGCATCGGCAGTCGGTTTCGCAGGGTCCGCCGGGGTCGCTAGCAATGAAGCGGGAACCGAAGCGAGGAGGGCGGAGAACAGGAGAATAGAAGGGACGTGATTCATGGTGGGAATGAGCCAAAGCTGTAGGTATTTGTTCGACTTTTGATTTTTTGTCTTGATAAGTGATTCAGTATAATCGGCCGGTCACGTATGTGGGTAAGTGAAAAACAGCCGATCGCTCAAGCTTTTGGGGCGAGAGGCCCATTTGGCTGCCTAAAGTCCACGTCAACGGGGGCTCAGACGCGACACCGTTAGCCTTGACCATGCGACAGCTTCCGCCTTCGGCTATGATTTCAGCCAATTGCAGCGTCAGCGGGTGCTCACCAGAATCTGGGGGTTGTCCTGTTTGGTGTAGCAGCAACAATGACCCAATACCCACCAGACTGGCGGATTCGAGCAATTTTCTCTTTGCTAAATCCGGATCGTTGGTCGACATTTCCTGCCTCGAAGAAATAGGATTGGATGAGGATGAATCAGATGTTTAGAAGTCAGATGCTTGGCGGTCGAGTTTTGTTTGCTTCGTTGGCTTTCGTGGCCGCTTCGGTCGTCACCGTTTCGGCGGCAGAGCCTGTTCGAGTGGAGCTGGATACGACGCTCGGTAAGATTGAACTGGAATTAGACGCTGACAAGGCTCCTCAAACGGTGGCCAATTTCGTTCAGTATGTCAAAGATGGTCACTACAACGGGACGATTTTTCACCGCGTGATCCCTCAGTTCATGATTCAGGGTGGAGGCATGGTGGCTGGTTTGACTGAAAAACCGACTCGTGCTCCCGTCAAAAACGAATCGGCCAACGGCCTGAAGAACTTGCCTTACACCGTCGCGATGGCACGCACGCCAGCACCCGATAGTGCAACCAGTCAATTCTTTATCAACCTTGCAGACAACGATTTCTTGAATCGTGAAAATGCTCGTGATGGTGCTGGGTATGCCGTCTTTGGGAAAGTTGTTGCTGGGAAAGAAGTTGTCGATAAGATTGCCGGTGTTAAAACCGTCACCAAGGCACCCCATGCAAATGTCCCCGAGAAGGACGTTGTTTTGAAAACCGCAAAACTGATCGAAAAGTAATCGCGGTGACGAATTCGACGGCCCCCGTCACGTTGACCATTGCAGGTTCCGATCCTTCGGGAGGAGCGGGCCTGCAAGCGGATCTGAAAACATTCCATCAATTGGGATGTTACGGGAGTAGCGTGGTCACATTGCTGACCGTCCAGAACACGCAGGGAGTCCGCGACGTTTCGATGGTCGCGGAAGATTTTGTTAGCGCTCAGCTGACAGCGGTTCTGGAGGACCTTGACGTAAAGGCGGCCAAGACAGGGGCGCTTGGCAATGCCGCAGTGATTGCTGCGGTGGCGCGGCAAGCGGTTGATTTTGCTTTTCCGCTGGTCGTCGATCCCGTCATGATCAGCAAACATGGCGGCTCTCTGATCGATGATACGGCCGTTCAGGCTTTCCAGGATCTTTTGCTTCCGCAAGCTTTTCTCGTGACTCCAAACCGAATGGAAGCCGAACGATTGACCGGCGTGAAGGTTTCCAATCTGAGCAGCATGGAACAGGCTGCCCTGCGAATCCACGATCGGGGTTGTCGCCGAGTTCTGGTCAAAGGCGGCGGAGACAAGCACGAGGCGATCGATTTGTTATCGGTCGACGGTACCGTCCAAACCTTTGTCGAAAAACGGATTCCAACCAAGCACACCCATGGAACGGGGTGCGTACTCTCTGCCGCAATCACCGCCAACCTAGCAAAAGGCATTGCATTACCCGAGGCGATCTCTCAAGCAAAACGGTTCCTAACAACAGCATTAGCCAAAGGCATGCACGTTGGCAAAGGAATCCAACCAGTCAATTTGTTTTAGACGGTAATAACCGGCCGCGCTCTCAGGTGCTCGATCCTTTTCTTAGCGGTACGGCGCAAGCCGTCCGGCCGTCGCCCTGGAAACCGCGCACATTTGCCGGACGGCTCGCGCCGTTCCGCTAAGAAAGTAGATGGCATTGGACGCTAGCCGTCCGGCCGCAAAGCCTGTCCCGCGCTACGCTGGCAAATCGCTGCTGGTGTCGAAGCGGCGCCATGAGCGGGCTGCGAACCATAACATTAAGAGTGCCAGTCCCCAGACCAAACCGAGGACTCCTGCGGAGAGGATCGGCAGACGGAAACCTGGTGGTACAAAATGGGCACAAAACATTGCCCATAAACCAAGCATCACCGTT
Source organism: Roseimaritima multifibrata (assembly GCF_007741495.1). Taxonomy (NCBI): domain Bacteria; kingdom Pseudomonadati; phylum Planctomycetota; class Planctomycetia; order Pirellulales; family Pirellulaceae; genus Roseimaritima; species Roseimaritima multifibrata. The sequence goes on along the minus strand of NZ_CP036262.1, from coordinate 7,090,116 downwards.
GCCGAAATCCAGAGGCAGCTCTTCCCCACAAAAACCAGTTTCGCTCGGACAAACATCTCGATCCCCTCCTGCTTTAAGCGATGAGGGAAAGTCAAAAAGAGAGCGTTTTCTAACGCAAATGCAAACACGGCCGTCCCTGCCAATGTGGTCATCCAAAAACAGGTTTGCAGAATGGACGTGGGACGCGCGACCAATGCGATCCCGATCACGACCGTTTGAAATACCAATGTCAATAAGACCGGCAATGCGATCTGCCCAATCAACATTCGCAGGGGAGTCAGTGGCATCGCAGCCAGCGAAACCATCGATTCGATGTCTCGACGGAAGTCCAACTTGAGGGCCGGTGGTGCCAGCAGCAGGGTGTAAAATGCCAAGCCTCCGACAACATCCAGAATCGTGCCTGTCCCCCACGTTCCTAAAAACACGGGCAGCAACGCAAGCAACCCAGGTAACGCCAAACTGATAAAGACTGCGGTTCGGTATCGTCTTAGCGTCACTAGCTGTCGAGCCATCAAGGGACCTGCACCGCCCCAGAACGGCAGCGTTCGCAGTCGTGCGGTGTGCGTTCGTTTGGTCCGCTTCCTCGTCGTGTTTAAACCCGATCGATAGGCGGCAAGTTGTTTTTGTTCATTGAGTAAACAGGCTGCATTCGCGCGTCGGTCTGCAACGAGAATTGCTTTGAACAACGTGCCAAACAGGATCACAATTCCTAGCATTGCAAGCCAGCACGATCCGTCGAATCGATCGGCAATCGCTAAGGTTGCAAACGGTTGGAAAGGCAATGCAAGGGTTTGCATTGTCGAATCGCTTGCGGTGGTTCCGATCGATGCGAATATTAGTTTGACCAAACGAACAGGTGCAGCATGGTCCCAGCCGCCGGGCCACTGCTGCACTGTACGAAGAAGTACTTGGCTGACGACGGCGATCGCTAAACCGGTTCCTAGCAATCGCAGGTAAACCAGCGACCGGCCGTGACATCCTGAAGCGATCGTAAAGATCAACATCCGTACCAGTTCCAGTGCCAGTAAGGCACCGAAGATTGCCAGGGCGGTCAGCCAAGGTTGCGGGGTATCGCGGGCCATGATCACGCACAGCATCGATGCTTTGATCAGCGTGGGGACCAGGACGATCGATGCTTTGTAGGCGATCAAAGAACTGCGAGGGATCGGAGCCCCGCCAAGCCATAGTTGTTGGGCTGGGGTTAATCCGAAATTGAATTCAGGTTCTTGCCATGCGGCCCGAACCAGATGAAAGATCGCATAAAAGGCAAGCCCACCCGATAGCCAAAGGGCAATCTGTTCGGACGGAGCTGCGGCGCGAAGAACCGCCGCCGCGATGAAGTTGGGGATCAGGATGGCTGCGGGGATCAGCACCAATAACGTTGGAAAGATCCGTCGTGGGGATCGCAAACGTTCCGCCGTTCTGCGCATCCGGCCCAGATACTGTTGTCCAATCAATCGAAGTAGGACGGAAAACGGTGCCCCTTTTACTGTGGTACCGGGCATGGGAATTCCTCTCCGGTGGGCAGCCAGGTTGTGGTCGCGAAGAATGCTTCTTCCAGCGTTTGCGATTGGTCGTTTTGCTTACGCAGTAAGTCGGTCGGTCCAAAGAACTGACTTTTTCCCGCCTGCATCACTAACAGATGACTGCAAACGTCTTCGATCATTGCCAGTAAATGGCTGCTAAGAATCACGGTCGCTCCGGCGGCGGCTCGGCGCTGAAGCGATTGCAGCAGCGTTCGGATGCCTGGAGGGTCCAGACCGGTCAAAGGTTCATCCAGCAGGATCACGGACGGAGAGTATAGATAAGCACAACAGATCGCTAGTTTCTGACGCATCCCTCGCGACAGTGCGCGAGCGGCCGTCGCCCGTTTGTCCAACAATTCGAATTCTTCCAGCAAAGCTTCCGCCTGCTGGCGATGGTCGGGAACCTGATAAACCCCGCCAATGAAATCAAGATGTTGTCCGACCGAAAGGTCATTGAACAACGGTGGATCATCGGGGACGTAAGCAAGTCGCCGGCGGATTTCAATCGGCTGGGACAGCACGTCAAAACCAGCGACCGTTAGGCTGCCATCTGTTGGAGTCAGCAGGCCTGCGATGGCTCGCATCGTGGTCGTCTTTCCCGCTCCGTTTTTTCCGACCAAGCCGCATATTTGGCCTGGTGCAAGGGAAAAGGAAAGCCGGTCAACGGCCAGAGTATCGCCGTAGTATTTTTCTAGATTTTCAACAGTGATCATGACGCCCGGAGTGACCCGTATCGCGAGAAAGCTACGGGACGCCCAGCAAAATTGGTAACCGGAACGATCGCGTCCGGGCTCAAGCCTTCCGGTACTAGGTAACCAGAGGACTCAAGCCGTTTCGCAATGAATTGTGGAGGGTCCCTTCGTGAAAGCTTAGGTCACTCGCGAAGGGACGTCGGTGACTTTTTTGAAAACCATCCGGGAGGATCTGGTTTTCGTCACCTGCTCCGCCTTATTCGCTGGCCGCCTCTGCGGGGACGATTTTGTAGGCGATGTCGTTGATCACCACGATCAGAGGTTGGTTCTGAGCCAGCCAGATTTTCTGCTCCGACGTCAATTTTTCTAGCAGGTCGAAATACCCGTCGCCAAACTGCTTAATCGTTTGCGGCTGGGCAAGTTGTTTATCGGTTGCCATTGCATCGACCAGCATTTCGCCTCGCTGGTAGAACGTTCTTTCACCCAGTAGGCGTACTGGTGGGGTACTGGCACGCGGTTTCGACGGGGTCGCGGGATGAAGCGTTGGCTGTCGCATTCCCCCGGCTCCAAAACCATTGGCCGATCGATTGGGGGTCAGTGCGGGACGACCAACTTGGTTCATTTGATTGGACGCGGGCGAAGCGGAACCGCTTGCCGGCGCGTTTTCGGCAAGGGAGTAAGCTTGGGCTGCCTGGTCATAGCGATTGGCAGATTTCAGTTGGCTTTTCGCCGAACGTTGGTGGAAGGCTTCGGCGCCCGATTCAAGATGCAGGCGTCCCAGGGATGATCTGGCGGCCCCCGTTTGAGCTTGCCGGTCATTCAGGCCAACCTCTTCGTCGGCCAGGAAAGCCGTATAAGGGGTTAGCACACCGTGCCGTTTGGAGAGGGCGATCAATTCGTCAATCAGTTCAGCCTGTTCACCGTGGAGGTCGATTTCATCGATGATGGAACCGATTCGGCGAATCGCCCATAGTCGTTCGACAAAGGCGTGGCTCCCTTTGCTCTCATTGGCGTTGGGGAGGATGCCTTGAAATTTGTAGGTCTGTTTTTCGTCACCTAGATTGCCGGTGAGTTCGATCTTCAGTTCTCCGGCGCGGCGGTAGCGACCGACGATAACCACTTGGTCTCCAGAGAACAGATCAACCATGTCGTGGGGGAACAGTTGGCGGATGGCTCCGGGTTTGCCATCGACGCTTAAGCGAATGTCGACATCGGTCAGGGCGGGGGCACCGATCCGGTCGTAAAGTTTACGGACGTGGTCATCGATCGCTTCGCCCGGACTGACATAAATCGTTTGACCCAGCATCTCGTCCGATAGTTTGTCCAACAGTCGGCTGTTCACATCATGCCCTACACCAAGGCTAAGCAACCTCGCCCGTTGCGTGTTGGCAGCCGTCGCGTTGGCGACGATCTGACCAATTTTGGTGACTCCTGCCGTCGGCCGCCCATCGGTTAAGAAAACGATGTAGGCAGGCTTGGATTCTTTTTCGGTGACCTGCAAAGCCGCTTGCAGGGCATCGTTAATATTGGTCCCCCCACCGGCGAGTAGCGATTCAACATATTCGGTTGCGTCCTGGACGGTCTTTTTCTTGGCGGGGGTTAGAGTTCTCGCATAGCTTTCGACGGTGTTGTCGTAGGCAATCAATTCAAACCGGTCACGCGGTTTTAGTTGGCTGAGCACGTAGCTGACCGCCGCGCGCGCTTGTTTGATTTTCTCTTGCTTCATGCTGCCGCTTTTGTCCAATACCAAGACGATTCGTTTTCCCTGTTGGCGGTCTTCGGCTGTCGGTTCGGGAAGGTCGGGCTGCAGCAGTAGCATGAAATAGCCGTCTTCTTTTGAGGAACCTTGATAACCGACCAGCGACATCGGGACGGGGGCTTCGGTTTGATCCCACAGGATTCGTAGGTTGCCGGAATTGGCCGGTTTCGATTCATTGATCTTGATGGAAACCGTACGGCGATTTTGCTTGTCGATTTTTAGATCGTGTGTGGGGCTGTAAACGTTCGTTAGTCGAGCCGCCCCGCGAATCCGCGCGTGGACTTCCAGTTTTTTAACCGGGGTGCCGCCGGTGCGGGCGGGGTCCAACGGAAGCAGCCATTCGGTCATGGAACCGGTACGGCGGAGTAGTTGGGTGTAACGCAGCGATACCGTTCGTTCGGCTCCCGCAGGAACCGGGAAGACTTGGGTCTGGAACATTCCTGTCCCCAGCCACTGAACCAGTGCGGGGTCTTCGCGGCGACGAACGTAATCCGCAAACTTTTTTCGAGCCTCGTCCGCGTCCATCAGTTCGCCCGGCAGTTCGTTGCCATCGACCAGAAACGTCATCTGGTCGACCGCTCCGTCATACGGCATCGGGAATACAAAGCGGACCTGTAAAGTCTGAGCAGAGGTGTTGCGAAACGTCTGGGCTACGGTGACCGTCGCGACTTGGTCTTGGATCGAGGCGTCGACGGCGATTTTTTCGACTTCGTAGGTCCGCGGCGGAGGCGTGCGGATCGGGGGAGTGATCGGAATTCCAGGACGCGGATGCCAATAGGCGACTTTCGGATCACTGGGAATGAGAAACCCCTGACCTAAGACCGTGGCAGCTGAATTCGCTCCAATTAGTGATAACAACAGCGACAACAACACGGACGCTCGAATCGAAAGCATCGAAGAGACTCCAGAAAGCGGAAAAAGACCCGGGGGGGCGAACCACGAAGATAGACGAATGCCGTCTGGCTCGGTTCCCGAAGAATCTCTCGACTTTTATTTTTGTTATCCTGTGGGCCGTCGTTGACGTTTCCCCTCCACCCTATCCCACCAGCCTTCAGAGGTGCCCTTTGCTGCAATCGGCCGATCTAATTGTTTTGTTTCTGTATATCGCTGGTGTGGTGGCGTTTGGATGTTGGTTTGTACGCCGAAACGATTCTTCCGACGCATTCATGTTTGCCAAAGGGGGATTGCCGGGATGGGCTGTCGGTTTATCGATCTTTGGGACCTTTTTAAGTAGCAATACTTTTTTGGGGGTCCCCGGAAAGGCCTTTGCTAGTAACTACAACGCCTTTGTGTTTAGCCTCTCCTTGCCTGTGGCAGCTTGGCTGGCCACACGCTACTTCGTCCCCTTTTACCGATCGAGCGGGGCAGGGTCTGCGTACGAGCACCTTGAGCATCGATTTGGTGTTTGGGCCCGAATGTACGCCGTCGTTTGTTATCTGTTAACTCAGATCGCGAGGATGGGAACGATCATGATCGGAGTCAGTTTGGTCCTGCACGCACTGACCGGCTGGTCGATGGTGATGATCATTCTGGTCTCTGGATTGTTCGTGACGCTCTACACTTTGTTGGGCGGGATCGAAGCGGTGATCTGGACCGATGTCGTTCAGTCGTTGGTGCTGATGGGCGGAGCCGTTGTGCTGTTGGGAATGCTGCTGTTTGGGATGCCGGAAGGTCCGGGACAGGCGATATCGATGGGAATGGCTGAAAATAAGTTCAGCCTGGGCAGTTGGTCTCTCGATTGGTCCACGTCGACGGTCTGGGTGGTCTTTCTGTTTGGTGTCTTTATTAACCTGGGCAATTTCGGTATCGACCAAAGCTTTGTGCAGCGGTATTACACGGCGGACAGCCCCGCGGCGGCAAACCGAGCCGTATGGCTGGGGGCAATCCTCTATATACCGATCTCCTTGTTGTTCTTCTTTATCGGGACAGCTTGTTACGCGTATTATCAGGCCAACCCCGAATTAATGGCTGACGTGAAGCAGCAGGTCGTAGAGAATCGGAATGTCGGCGAGGATGCGTCCGCGCCGGTTTCTCTGAAAGAGATCGGCGACAAAGTCTTACCGCATTTTATTACCGCTAAATTGCCATACGGATCGGCTGGGTTGCTGATTGCCGCGATCGCAGCGGCCGCGATGAGCAGTATCGATACCTCGTTGAATTCGTCCGCAACCGTACTGCTGAAGGATGTCTATCAGCGTTGGCTCCGACCGAATGTTAGCGAGAAGGAATCGCTGTGGGTGCTACGAGCCGCCACGATGCTGGTCGGGATGCTGGGAACCGGGATCGCGATTTCGATGATCGGAGTGCACAGTATTTTGGACGCCTGGTGGACGCTGCAAGGCGTTTTTGCCGGAGGCATCTTGGGGTTGTTTCTGCTGGGAATCGTTTCAAAGCATGTGGGGCGGTTGGCCGCTGGCATCGCCGTCGTGGTCGGAGTGTTGGTCATTGGCTGGATTAGTTTGCCAGCGGAAACCAGTTGGCTGGCCGAAAAATATCAGAGCCCTTTCGATTCGAAAATGGCGATTGTTATCGGGACAACGACGATCTTTGTCCTTGGTAGTCTGTTGTCCGTTTTTTTCCGGCGTACACCACACGAGCCAGCCGATAGCGAGTCTTGATAGCCTGGATTTATCTGTTTCCGTTTTCTCCATGTAATAAACATAATGACTGTACCTTCTGCGACCGACATCTCGTTTTCTGGCATCATTCCTCCCATGGTGACTCCGTTATTGGAACGGGATACGTTGGATCAGGAGGGAACCGTTCGTTTGGTCGAACGGCTTGTTGAAGGGGGCGTCGGGGGAATCTTCATCCTTGGAACCACCGGCGAAGCGCCCAGTTTGAGCTACCGTTTGCGAGCCGAATTCATTCGCTTGGTATGCCAACAGGTTGCCGGCAGAGTCCCCGTGCTGGTTGGGATTACCGATACCTCGTTTGTTGAATCGCTGAACGTTTCCCGAATCGCTGCGGAAGCGGGTGCCACGGCGGTTGTGCTTTCAACGCCCTATTATTTCCCTGCAGGGCAAACCGAATTAATCCGTTACGTTCGGCATCTTGTGGCGGAATTGCCGCTGCCCGTCATGCTTTACAACATGCCCAGTCTGACGAAGGTTTGGTTTGAAATCGATACGCTCCGTCAGTTGGCCGATTTGGAAGGCATCGTCGGAGTCAAAGATAGCGGAGGGGATCTGGAATACTACGGAAAACTGACTCAGCTGAAGCAGGTCCGTCCGGACTGGTCCATTCTGATTGGCCCAGAACACTTGATGTCGAAGTCATTGGGGATGGGAGGAGACGGCGGAGTCAACGGCGGTGCGAATCTCTATCCCAAGTTGTTCGTTCGTTGCTATGAAGCGACCCGTGATGGCGACCCACCCCGGATCGATGCGTTGCAAGATCAAATTGAACAACTGCAAGCGATCTATGACATCGGTAAGTACGCGTCGCGGCACATCAAGGCAACCAAAAGCGGCTTGGCCATTTTAGAGGTTTGTGCAGATCAACTGGCCGAGCCCTTTTCGCACTTCTTGCCCCCCGAAAGGGAAAGAGTGGCCGCCATTTTGGCTAGCCTAGATCAGAACCTGATTCAGTAGCAGCGTTGGTCGCTGGTGGCGCAGCCCGTGTAACCGTCGCAGGGTGCCGGGCTGGGGAAGGAAGTTACCTTGGCCGGTTCGAAAGTAGAGCGAACGAGAAGCAGTAAGCAACAATTTGTCGGGTTCTATTTGTCTCCCGGAAGTTGTGTCCCTGAATCTCTGTGAAGCTCTCCGTGATTAGGCTGTTTTTCAATTCGCTGCGTTTGGCTGTTGCGCTGGTATGCGTCGGAATCAGTTTGATTCTCGCTGCCCAGTGGCTGAATCTATTGCCAGACGCGCGGCTTGCAGAATTGGAAGGCCGCAAGCGGCAGTGCGAAGCGATCGCAATCAACGCTGCCACCATGATCCGTGGCAGCCAGTGGGCGAATTTGGATGCGGCTCTCCGCTCGATCACCGCCCAGGATGAGAAACTGTTATCGGTCGGCGTCCGGACTCAATCGGGGTTCCTCCGTTTGGAAACCGATGGGCATGCTGAGAATTGGAATCAAGCTGCCGAGGAAAGCAACGATGCGGTGGCGGCGAAGGACGTGGAACCTTCGTCGTTAATCGCGAAGTCTCGCACCATCGATACTTTGAAAGTTCCCATTACACTGAACCAGTATCAGTGGGGACAGGTGGAACTCTGTTACCAACCGATCGCAAAGCCCGGCATCCCCGCAATCCTGCAGATTCCGCTGGCTCGGCTATTGATCTTTTTTGTGATCGCTGGGATCGGGATTTATACGCTGATTGCAGCGCGTCTGATCGGCGTTTTCAACAATGACCGCACGGTTCCTGACCGCGTGCGACGGGCCTTGGACACGTTGGCCGAAGGGCTGCTGTTGTTGAATGAAAAAGGGACAATTGTGTTGGCAAATAAGTCCTTTACCGAAACGACGCAGTGCACGCAGGAGCAATTAAAAGAAACGCAGGCAAGTGCTTTGCCGTGGGTTTTGGATTCACGATTAGAAGCAAATGGTTTTCCCTGGGTTCGAGCCATTCAGACCTCGGAAATGCAAACCGAGCAATTGCTCCGTTACCGACTTCCCGATGGAAAGTTTCGGATCTTTTCGACGAATAGTGCTCCGATCGTCGGCATTGGAGGGAAGAACAATGGGACTCTGGCGACCTTCCGTGATGTGACGCAAACGGAAAAGCAACGGATCGAAATGGAGAAAATGCTAAGTGTTCTGCAGTCCAGTCGTGATGAAATCGGCTTAAAGAATAAGGAACTGGAAGTTCTGGCCACGCAGGATCCACTGACCGGCTGCTTGAACCGGCGTGCTTTCTTCGAAGGCCTAAGTCGCCTTTGGACGGCAGCCCAAAAAGGTGGCCGTTCGATGGCTTGTGTGATGCTGGACAATGACCACTTTAAAGCGGTCAACGATAACTATGGTCATCATGTAGGGGACCAAGTCCTTCGCGCCGTCGCTGTGGTCCTGAAAGAAGTCTGCGGCGAACACGATCTGTTGTGCCGATATGGCGGCGAAGAATTCTGTATCGTGCTTCCCGGTAAAGATGCAAAATATGCGGAACGATTCGCGGAACAACTGCGGCAAAAAATCGAAACCGTTCGAATCGAAGAGGCTCCAGCGCTGAAGACGACGGCAAGCTTTGGGATTGCAGACTTGCGATACGATCCCGAGGATCCTCAGGATTTGATCAATCAGGCCGACCGCTGCTTGTACGTGGCAAAACGACAGGGACGTAACCGAGTGATCGTTTACCTGCCGCAGTTCGCGGTCATGGAAACCGAAGAGGAATCGGGCGCACGATCGCGAAAGGTTGAAGACAAACAAACCGAATCGGTACCGTTTCAAGCGGTCATGGCACTCTTTTCGGCGTTGGCGTTTCGTGATGCGAACACGGCGGAGCATAGCCGCCGAGTCGCCGATCTGGCTGTGTTAGCAGCTAAGGGTTTGCTTGATCAGAAACAGACCTACATCTTGGAAATTGGTGCGTTGCTGCATGACATCGGTAAGGTTGGTGTCCCCGATAATGTCTTGCTGAAACCGGGCCGATTGACGGTGGATGAATGGAAGTTGATGAACAAGCATGATCGGATCGGAGTCGAGATCATCGCCGGAAGTTTCAATTGTCACGAACTTTCCGAAATCATTCGTACCCATCATGCGTTCTTTGGTGGTGGTGGGCAGAATTCGGCACTCCCTGAAGGAACGAATATCCCCGTCGGAGCTCGCTTGCTGGCGATTTGCGATAGCTATGATTCGATGACTTCGGATCGCCCTTATCGCAAAGGAAGGTCACACGAAGACGCTGTCGCCGAACTGAAACGATGTTCTGGAACACAGTTCGATCCCGAACTAGTTGATCATTTCATTCACAAGTTAGATGGGAAGCGACAGATCCCAAGCGGTTCACCATTGACGGTACCGAAGCAGGCTGCCCTGCAAATTGGATTGCAGATCGAACGGTTAGCGACAGCCCTTGATGAACAGGATGTCGATGGTCTGCAAGCGTTGGCATCCCGCGTCGCCGATGTTGCTCAACAAGGTGGCGTCCCCGCACTCGCGACAGCCGCGAGACAGCTGGAGGAAGAATCGGCCAGTGAAGATGCCGAGTGGATTCACTTGTTGGGAACCACTGTCGCATTACTAGAACTGTGCCGGGAGACGCAAAACGCATTCCTAACCGGAGTCGAATCACCCGTCGGGCGGGGGGCGGAGCCAACCAATTAGGTTGCTGCCAATTGCGAGAGCGAAACGGAACTCTATTGGCTAGTGAACCGCTGCGTCGTTTTCTTGTCGATGGTCAAGCATGAAGAGGACTGGGGACATAACCGTGCATTGCAGTCAGCTGGGCGTGGTCGTTCGAGTAAGCCCGGTTTGACGCGCCGCATGAATTCCGTTTCGGGTTTGTCGCGGCTGTCGATTTAGCGATTGTCGCCTTTGAAATGGTCGGCGATGAGCGCGAGGGCGGCGTCGTTGCAGGATTTGCCGTCAGCTTGGTTGCAGGCGATGACGACCGCGAAGTCCTTTTCGGGTGCTAACCAGACGACAGCGAACCACATCGTGTTGCTGCCTATGTGGGTAAGGGCGCTGCCGCCAGCCCAGGGTTGCCCGTCGGAGATAAACCAGCCCATCGCGTATTTCGGATCGCCGGGGGCAGCGGAAGCGGGCGTGTGGAGCCTTTCCAATGTTTCGGGTTTAACCAGTTGGGTCTTGCCAGATCGCAGGTTGGCAGCGACGTACTTGGCCAAGTCTCCGATCGAGCAGTGGACGATGCCGGCGGGACCGATGGCGACCGGGTTGTCGGCGGCGGGGCCGGGTTCGACGGGGGAGCCGTCGGGTTTGTGTCCGCGGGGTTGGTCGTTCTTGATCCGCGTACCGGGCGGACCGAAGCCGGCGGTCGTCATGCCCAGGGGCCGAAAGACCTTCTCTCGCACCAGGTCTTCCCAGGATTCGCCGGTGACTTTTTCGGCCATGTGACCGGCGATGGAAACGCCGGCGTTAGAGTAGATGAACTTCGTGCCGGGAGGGGCTTCGGGCGGCTTCCGCGTGACCCCCGTAAGGAGTCGCCGGCGGGCGTTTGTGGGCGTCCCCTTGAACTGCCAAAGTTCGCCCCACAGTCCATCCTTCTCGAGCGCTCCAGGGGCTCCGCCGCGGTGCGTCAGGAATTGTTCGAGCGTGACGGCTTGGTACTGGGGGTGAATCGATTCCTTCAGTTCGGGGAAAGTTTCGCCGAGGGTCTGAGACCATTTCATTTTTCCCTCATCGACCAGGATGCCGCAGAGCATGGCGGTCATCCCTTTGGTCACCGAGCCGATATGGAAGTGATCGGCGGCTGCGATTTTGTCGTCTTTGCCACGCGTGCGGACGCCGGCAACGCCGACGGCGACCGTTTCGCCGCTCTGGATGACGGCCACGGCCATCCCCGGCACGTCATGCTTCTGAACGATGGGAGTCAGTAGCGGAGAAACGTCATTGGGCGGCGGGGAATCGGCGCGAACCGTGACGGGGATGAAGCAGAGCAGGGCGATCGCGATGGAAAGGATGGATTTCATGCGAGTGATTCCAAGTAGGAGCGCCGGTGCTGGGGCTGGCGCAGTCTAGGTCAAATCGACCAAGTCTAATTGGATTTGGATGATCTCGGGGCTTGCTGCAAAGAAAGCGTCCAGGACACGTGAATCAAATTGCGTTCCGCGCCCTTCTTCGAGGATTGCGAAACACTTTTCTCTTGGCATCGCTTTCTTGTACGGCCGGACGCTGCTCAGGGCATCGTAGACATCGGCGACGCTGGTGATCCTTGCTTCCAGAGGAATATCATCCCCCTTCAATCCGAGCGGGTATCCCGTTCCGTCCCAACGTTCGTGATGGGAAAGGGCGATCGTCGCTGCTAGCCGCAGCAGTGGACTTGCTTGAGCCGCCAGCAGTTGGCCGCCTGCCATCACGTGCTTGCGAAGGGTGTCGGCGTCGGCTGAGGAATGAGCCCGGATGATCGAATTGCCGATCGCTGCATGCCGTTTCATGAAATCCATTTCATCGGGATCAAGACGCCCCGGTTTATGGAGGATCGCGTCGGCGATGGCGATTTTTCCGACGTCGTGCAGCTGAGCCGCTAATTCAATGTTGCTGACCTCTTCTTCGCTGAAGCCCATTCCTTTTGCAATGATGCCGGCGAATCGTCCCACGCGGACAACATGATTGCCTGTTTCGGTGTCACGGTACTCCGCCGCTCGAGCCAAACACTCGACCACTTCCCGCCGCGATACTTCAAGTTCTGCCGTTCGTTCTTTGACGCGGCGTTCTAGTTGTTGGGTATACCGTGCCATCTGGTTTTGAAAGGCACGGGTCACCAGCGTGTTGCGGACTCGCGGCAATAGATCATTTGGGTCGACAGGTTTTGCCAAAAAGTCGGTCGCGCCTAAGGAGAGGCAGGTCTGTTTGGTTTCGCTGTCCGTATTGGCGGTGATCACAAGGACAGGGACAAACCGCAGGCGGCTATGTTTCCGCATTTCGCCGAGGATGTCGATCCCTGAAACGTCCGGCATCATCACGTCCAATAACAGCAAATCGGCTCTTTGCTGTTCGATCCATTCCATTGCATTGGTGGAATCGGTACTCGTCTGGATGTTGGTGTAGCCCGAACCTTCTAGGTATCTCTTTAAGACTCGGACGTTGGCCGATTCATCATCGAGGATCAGGATTTTGGCAGCGGTTAAGGTCTGCGGGCCAAATGAACCATTCGCTGGCGCGGCATCGGACGGTAGGTCTTGAGCTGCTGGTTTGGTGGCTGCAACATGACTCGGAGCCGCGACTTCGCTTGCGGTCGGCGACGCGGATACACCCAATGAGAAGTCTGTGCTGTTTGTGGGTGAATAGTCCGCTGAAGCCATGGTAAAACCTTTTAAAGCAGGCGAGAGGATCGCCGAGCTATGATTAACCGCAAAGAAAAGTATGATTTAGCACTTATCGTCCTTTCGACGTCTCCCGCTTTAATGGGAGCCGTTAAGGAACCGGAAACAATCAAACTGTATTGCTAGCCGATTCAATGGAGGGGACGTATGCGAACCAAACCGATATCGTTCTCTTCGTTGGGAGTTGAGCGTTTTTTAAACGTTTCCCAGACCGGTTGGTGATTTGCTAGGTGGGGACTTCGACGCGGCCGATTAGTTCTTCTAATTCTGCGACCGTAGCTTGGCAGGTGGTGGCGTTGCCCGCTCGGGCTGCGACCTGCAGACGTTCTGACGGTTCGACCAAGGGGAGGAAACCGGTGGTCCCTGCGGATCCTTTTAACCAGTGCGCTAGTTCGCTGAGGTTTTCGTAGTCTTCGCTCGCTAGCAGCTGTTTGATTTCTTCGAAACGTTGCTCCATCCGAGGAACGAACTCTTGCACGATTTCTCGGAACTCTTCGTCATCCATTGGTAGAGCGGACCGAACGGGCGCTTTGGAATCGACCTTTTGTGCGTCGATTTCCTGCTGCAGTTCCTCGACATCCGCCTGCAGTTCTTCTTCGACCGTGGGGAATTCGAGCGGTGGGATTGCCGGTAGCTGCAGCATCGTTTCGTCGATCGCTGGTTCGGGTTCGACCTTCTCGATAGGGCGTGGTTCACAGCCGACAAACTGGGCAACGGTTTGGACCAATAGGTCGACATTGACCGGTTTGGTTAGGAATTCGTTACAGCCCGCTTCAATGCAGCGTTGACGATCGCCTTTCATTGCGTTGCCAGTGAGCGCGATGATCGGCACATTGCAGCCGGTCGATCGGATTCGCTGTGCCGCTTCGTAACCGGTCATGACAGGCATCTGCATGTCCATCAGGACTAAGTCAAAGTCTTGTTCGCTGACCGCTTTGAGGGCGTCTCGGCCGTCGCAGCCCAGATGGGTAACGGCTCCGGCGCGGCGAAGAACCAATTCCAGCAGGCGGCGGTTGGCCTCGCCATCGTCGACGATCAAAATCCGTTTGGCTGGCAGACGCAACGTCTGAGCGGCATCGTTCGTATCGGTCAACTCTTCTAGGTCCGCTTCGATTTCCTCAATCGACATCAATCGTGTCCCACGCAGTGATCCGGTGGGTAGGCGGACCAGGAACGTGCTTCCTTTATCGGGAACGCTGGATACCGTCAGTGTTCCCCCCATCGCCTCGGCGAACTGGCGGCTGATCGCTAGCCCTAGCCCGGTCCCTCCAAAGCGACGCGTTGTCGAGCCGTCTGCTTGCTGGAATGCATCGAAGATCTTTTTCTGCTGCTCCGGTGTCATCCCGATGCCGGTGTCTTGAATCGATGCTTCGATGTGTGGCTGTCGGCCTCGGACCATTCGGATTTCGATAGTGACGCCGCCGCGCTCGGTAAACTTGAGGGCATTGCCGGTCAGATTGGTCAGGATCTGGCGAAGCTTGGTCGGGTCGGACTGAATGAATTCAGGCAGCTCCGATTTGAATTCAACGTTTAGCGATAGGCTTTTCTCGGAGGCGCGTTGAGACAACACCGAGCGGACATCGTGGGCGATGCGGGCGACGGAACATTCAATCGATTCGACTTGCAGGCGCCCCGATTCAATTTTGGAAAGGTCCAGGATGTCGTTAATCAGTTCCAGAAGGTGGTGCCCACTGCGGTGGATCATGTCGAGGTATTCGACTTCTTCCTCTCGACTGGTGGCCATCCCGCGGCGAAGAACGTCCGCAAACCCAAGGACCGCATTTAGCGGAGTTCGAATTTCGTGGCTCATGTTGGCGACAAAAGCACTTTTGGCGGCACTGGCGGCGTCGGCCTGATCACGTGCATTGCGAAGTTGAATCTTGATTTCTTCCAGATGGGTCACGTCATCGCAACAGATCATTACCCCGCGGACGACCCCGCCTGCGGCCAACACGGGCGAGCAACTAACGTTGAGGGTTCGTTTGGTCCCATGCGAATCAACCAGTTCCAACATTTGACCGACGAGTGCCTGACCTTCTTGCTGCGATTCTTCCCAAGGTAACAGGTCTCTTACGGTACCTTCAGGATGTTCCCCTTTGGTGTCGGTTTCTAACCACGGCAAGCTGCGAATTGGACGGCCGACCAGTCTTTCCGCTGGCATTTGCAGAAGGTCGGAGAAAACGCGGTTCGCAAACCGAATCGTGCCCTTGTGATCGACCAACAGCAGGCTTTCTGCAAGCACATCCAAAGCTTCTCGAACCCGTCCCGGAACTGCCGCATTGGGGTCCAACTGTTTCAGCATCCGGCCGAAGTAGAACCAAAAGAGGATGCAGGTTGCGGCGCCGACCATCAATGGGAATGCGATCGCACGTTGGCGGATCACACCAAGAATGCCAGGGTGGGTGAGCGGCGTAAAGACGACTTCGACAGAACCCCAAGGTTGACCATGGGCCAGCAAGGGGGCGCGGACTTGATCGACTGTCGAGGTTTGCCCCGGTTCAAGGTGCCAGTGTTGTTGATGATCCCCGGTGTTATTCAGAAGGCGGCCATTTTCACGTCGAATGCCGACCGAGATGACTTGCGGATTGTGGGCGGCGATCGCCTGGAGGGTGTTGTCCATCGTTCGGACTTCCCCCTGAGCCAACAACGCCGAACTGTAAACGGCGATCGATTCGCACAGGTGGGCGCGGCCTTGAGCGACCGCGGGACGTTCGTCCGGTAGCAAACCTAGAAATGCACAGGTCAGCAAACAGCTGGCAACAATTCCAGCTGCACCGATCGCCAGTCGCAGGCGTGCTGTGATCTGACGATTCATAGGGTCTATGCCGGGTTAACGGGAACTGGTGACGCGTGCGAAGTTGGCTCGGAGGGACGCTCCTCTTCTTCAACCATCGATTCAAGGGACTCGTCGTCACTTTCGACAGAACCGCTCGAATCGAGGATGGCCATCGGGTCCATTAGACGCCACATCGGCAGATTGGCCATCAAACTACTTAACAAAATGCCTCCACGTATCACCCAAACGACATACCCCACGGTAATTCCGGTCGTGGCGGTAACAGTTGCCCCAATCGTTAAATTCGCCGTAGAGATCGACTGACCCATCTGGTCTTGCATCGAACCAAGGGCTTGCCACAGTTGAGGTTGTGCCAGAGCGGCGTTGACGCGAGTCGTTGCCGAAGCCAATGCGGACTGGGCTAGGTCTTGTGCTTCCGCCCCGTTTTGTGATCGGCTGCCCACGTCGCTGGTGCGGTTTGAATTCAGCACGATCAATTCAATTTGCCCCAATTCCAACGATTGCTGCGGGCTGTCGGAACTCCCGGGATCGGCGACCTCGGTAACGGCTGGCTGCAAACTGCTAGATGGTTTGTTGGCTGGCTGATCGGACGTTTGCTGAGGTACTGGGGAAACGGTACTCTCTTGCGTCGCTTCACTCCCCGAATCGGTGTCCGCTTCCTCTTCGCTCGCTTGGATTTCCGGAATGATAGCTTCAGGCGGCGCTGGACGTGCTTGCGGTGCGATTGGGACGGGTTGCTGGATCGGAAGGATGTTGATGGTAACCGTTATAACTTCGCTGCCGGATTCCCCGTCAAAGACGCGATAACTGAATTGGTCGACGGTATGGGTGTCGTTGTGGTGATCATAATGGAAAGACCCATCTGCATTCAGCGTAAAGTCCTCGGCATGATCGGGGCCAGAGACAAGTTCGATCCGTAGAGTGTCACTTTCTGCATCGATATCGTTTTGCAGTACGCCATTGATAGCCGATACGTTTAGCTCGGAACCTGCGAGCAGGGTGTAACTATCACTATTGCCAACAGGGGCATCGTTCACCGGGGTCACATTGACCGTGACGGTCGCTTGATGCGTCGAAGTCCCATCGCTGATTTCGTAAACGAACTGGTCGACTGCTGTTTCACTCCCGTCGTGCGTGTAGGTAAACGATCCGTCGGCGTTCAAACCGAATGCCAGCGCATTTGAAGGCCCTGAGACCAAACTGGCCGTTAACGTGTCGCCTTCAATGTCCGAGTCGTTTTGAAGCAACCCGATGCCTGCTGGGATGCTGATCAGGCCCCCTTCGCTAATCGTATAAGCGTCAGGCAGTGCTATGGGAGCATCGTTTACGTCGGTGATTGTCAACGTTACCGTCGCGGTTCGCGTGACCGTTCCATCGCTGATTTGATAAGTGAATTGATCGGTTGCCCCTTCGTTTCCGTTGTGAGTGTAGGCAAACGATCCGTCCGCATTCAATGTGAAGGACGCAGCATGGGACGGCCCCGTGACCAGGCTGACGGTTAGCGTATCGCCGTCCACGTCGCTGTCGTTGCTAAGCACGCCCGTTCCAATAGGAACGATGCGAGATCCGCCTTCGGCAACGGTATACGCATCGTTTTGTGCAATCGGAGCATCATTGACCCCGGTGATTGTTAGGTTGACCGTCGCATTTCGAGTGACCGTACCGTCGCTGACTTGGTAGGTGAACTGGTCGGTTGCGGTTTCACTTCCATCGTGGGTGTAAGAAAAGGATCCGTCAGCATTCAGTGTGAACGATGCTGCATTGGTAGGTCCTGACACCAGGCTTGCCGTTAGCGTATCGCCTTCTGCATCGCTGTCGTTATTGAGGACTCCGGTTCCCACCGGAATCGTTAGCGATCCCCCTTCGGCAACAGTGTAGGCATCGTTTTGAGCGACCGGCGCGTCATTGACTGCCGTAATTGTTAGGTTGACTGTCGCATTTCGAGTGACCGTACCGTCGCTGACTTGATAGGTGAATTGGTCGGTTGCGGTTTCACTTCCATCGTGGGTATAAGAAAAGGATCCGTCAGCATTTAGCGTGAATGACGCTGCGTTGGCAGGTCCTGACACCAGGCTTGCCGTTAGCGTATCGCCATCTGTATCGCTGTCGTTATTGAGAACTCCCGTCCCCACTGGAATCGTTAGCGATCCCCCTTCGGCGACGGAATAGGCATCGTTTTGAGCGACCGGAGCATCATTGGCTGCCGTTATCGTCAGGTTGACCGTTGCATTTCGAGTGACCGTACCGTCGCTGACTTGATAGGTGAATTGGTCGGTTGCGGTTTCACTTCCATCGTGGGTATAAGAAAAGGATCCGTCAGCATTTAGCGTGAACGATGCTGCGTTGGCAGGCCCTGATACCAAACTTGCCGTTAGTGTATCGCCCTCTGCATCGCTGTCGTTGTTGAGGACCCCTGTCCCCACCGGAATCGTTAGCGATCCCCCTTCGGCGACGGAATAGGCATCGTTTTGAGCGACCGGAGCATCATTGACGGCCGTAATCGTCAGATTGACCGTCGCATTTCGAGTGACCGTACCGTCGCTGACTTGATAGGTGAATTGGTCGGTTGCGGTTTCACTTCCATCGTGGGTGTAGGAGAAAGATCCGTCAGCATTCAGGGTGAACGATGCTGCGTTGGCAGGTCCTGATACCAAGCTTGCCGTTAGCGTATCGCCCTCTGCATCGCTGTCGTTATTGAGGACTCCTGTCCCCACAGGAATCGTTAGCGATCCCCCTTCGCCGATCGTGTAGGCATCGTTTTGAGCGACCGGAGCATCATTGACGGCCGTAATTGTCAGATTGACCGTCGCATTTCGAGTGACGGTTCCGTCGCTGACTTGGTAGGTGAACTGGTCGGTTGCGGTTTCACTTCCATCGTGGGTGTAAGAAAAGGATCCGTCAGCATTTAGCGTGAACGATGCTGCGTTGGCAGGTCCTGACACCAAGCTTGCCGTTAGCGTATCGCCGTCAACGTCGCTGTCGTTGCCCAGTACGCCCGTTCCAATGGGAACAACACGCGAGCCCCCTTCGGCAAGAGAGTAGGCATCGTTTTGAAGGACGGGCGCTTCGTTCACATCGCCGATCGTCAGCGTAAAGGTTTCGGAATCATCCGGACTTCCACCGACCGTTGTATCATCGACCGATACGGTCACGGAGTAACTCGTTTTGGATTCGTAATCCAGGACGGTACCCGATCGTAGATAAAGTGCGGAACCGATGATTTGGAAATGAGCGGCATCGGTGCCACTTAGTTGTAGTGAATTGGTGCCATTGCCGTCATCGTTAACGGTGATGTTTGTGATTAAAACCGCGGAGCTAACATCCGTATCTTCCTGGGTCGTAAGAGAGGTCGAATCAAGGGTTAGCGTAGGGGCCGTGTTGGGGGCTGCTGCTAGGATGTTTGCGGCGAATTCCGAGGTGTTCCCCGCTGCATCGGTAGCGGTTGCGGTGACCGTGGAACCGACATTAAAATTCGTTACGGCTTGACTGAAAGTGAAGGTTCCCTGTCCTGTGCCATCCGTGGTAACGGTGGTGGAACCGAGGTAGGCTTCCGCTTCACCATAGCCGCTAAGATCGACATCGGCTTTGTAGAAATCGATGGTGAGGGTTTGGTTGGCGATGCCATCAAATGCGCCTTCGATGGTCACGCTGCCACCACTGAATATGGCGGATCCCAGCAGCGGATAGTTCTGGCCAGTGTTCGCGCCAGAGTCGACATCTCCGGCATCATTTGTCCCGACACCATCCAGGTCCAAGTCGATCCCCAGCCCGGTACTTCCGGTGATGATGTTGCCGCGAATGCTGTTTTGGCGTGCCGTGGCAACGCTTGCGATTCCGACCCCGTTATTGCGAATCACGTTTGCTTCGCCCGCACCGACTCCACCGACGGTGTTTTGTTCGCTGTTGGTTCCCAGCCCAATTCCGTAGGTCACATTCCCTAGGCCGGAATCGTTTGCCGAATTGGTTCCGATCCAGTTCCCTTGGATCGTGTTGTTGTCGGCTTCTTCAAGGAAAATGCCGTGTTGCAGCATTCCGACAATCACGTTCCCTTTTTCACTGGTGGTACCACCGATTTCATTTAGCGAACTTCCATCGAGGTAGATCCCGGATTCGCCATTAGGCAGCAGGGTGGCGCCGTCGCTTGCCAAGCCAATCTCGTTGCCCCAGATTTGGTTTGCCGTCGCCGTAGCATTCTTAAGCAGGATCCCGTTCTCTCCATTTCCGCCGATCCGGTTTCCGTCGCCAGCGGAGGAACCGCCGATGAGGTTTCCTGAGCTCAGAACGGTGATTCCCGATTCGTCGTTACCTTGTGGAGTCCCTGAGGCTTCTCCGGATAAGCGGTAATCGCCGATCCAGTTCGCTTGCAATTTGTTATTCACTGCCGTCGCGACGACGGAGATTCCGCTTAAACCAAAATCACGAATCAGTAAACCACGAATGGTGCTGTTGCTGCCGCCGGTACCTATCTTGATCCCATCTTCTAGGATTGCACCACCATCTAATGCGATCAGGGGGCGATCGACGTAACCGGTTTGCGTTGTCGCGTCGATGTTGACCGCATCGGTGATCGTTGGCAAAGCGGAGGTGACGTCGATAACCCAAGGTCCGATTTCGCCTATTTCAAACTGAATGCGGTCGGGACTTGAATTCGTATTCGCAGTATTGTTCGTCGCTAGGATGGCTTCACGCAGAGAGATTTTTCCATCGGCTCCACGATCGAGCAGCAGGTTTGCAATCGAGCTGGTGTCGCCATCCGCGACGTCCGATTTTGTGTCGACGGTGAGGAGTGACGTCGGAGTTTCGAAGGCTCCGATGTCCGCGCCGCCCATTCGCATCTGTCCGGTTTGGTCGAATAGGGAGGTCCATACGTCCGTCGCACTATCGATCGCGGTACTTGCCGCGTCCAATGCATGGGTTTGCCCGACGCCCCCGTTATAGGCCAGCGTTTGCAATAACGGGTCGACGTTATTTTGATCTGTCAGTTCCGCAAATCCGGCCGTTGCATCGCCGTCTAAGTTTCCGCCGAACGACGTAAACGTGGCGTTCGCATTGTTGCCACCGGGATTGTAGAGAATCGAATTGGAGACCTTGATTTTGTCGCCGTCGTCGGTCGTGTGAATCCCGTAGGTCGACGCTGCAGTGTTAAAGGCGATGGTCGACTGAGAAATGGTAAGGTTTTGATCGGTAAGGATTGCACCTCCAGTACTGCCAGCTTGGTTTCCGCTAATGGTCACATTGAACAGAAACGTGGACGCATCGGTGGTCAGACTGGCAATCGCTCCGCCATTCGCCCCGCTGCGATTGGCACGCAACGTTGTATTTTCGAGAAACAGGACTCCTGAATGGCTAATAGCGCCGCCGTTACCACCTGCATTGTTGGTATCTAGTTCTGCATTTTGGATTGCAATTTCTCCCGTGTTGCCTTCAATGGCGCCTCCGTTGGCCGACGAGAAATTGGCTGTCAATCGAATCTTTGACCCGCTGAAATCGCTTGCGTCATCCAAGCGAATGGCGCCGCCCGACGTGCCATTGCCACCGGTGAGTGTCAGCGAGGACATCGATAGACTTGCATCGTTGTCCGCAACGAATGTCGTCGTCATTAGCCCACCATCGATAATCGTTTCGGTGATCCCTTGCCCTTCAATAAAGATGTCTTGCTCAAACGTGTGACTATTCGATCCAGTGAAAGTGTAGGTTCCCGCTGGCAATATGATCCGTACGGCGTGGGCTTCATTGTTGGCTGCTTGGATCGCTTCTCGTAAAGAGATCTGGCCGTCGGCTCCGCGGTTGGATTTCAGGTCCGCGATGCTTGTTGTTGTCCCGTCGTTGGTATCCGCGGTGGTGGTGACCGTTACTTCCTGAGTATGGAGCGTGGTGTGTTGAATCCCATTGGAGATCGAAGGACCATTAAATTCGGCCCAAATGACGGCAATGTTATTTTGATCCAGCATGCCGATACTGACGTTTTTAGCTGTCGGCGCAGAAAGATCGATTTGCTCTTCCCAGCCGATCGATCCATTGGCACCAAACCGTCGCAACGTGATCCCATCGTCTCCGTCCCAAGCGATGACAAAGTCGCCGGATTCATCCAACGCTACGTCAGGAGAGTGATGGTCGATGGTTAGGTTTGCCGCAGCAAATTCAACATTGCCGATCCTTTCGCCAGCAGCATTTATCCGCTGGTAGCGGACCTGTGATTTATTGGGAAGCATTTGCGCTGGCGATTCATCCCAGGCGATAACCGCTTCGCCGATTTCGCTCATTGCCAACGAACTGCGTCCGGCCTCATTGGTGGAACTTAAGAGGATTTTGTTAGAGAGTATTCCTCCGCGGTAGGTTGTGTAATACATTCCACCATCTTCGTTCCAGGAAACGATGACATTCTGGTTTTGATCGATACCAACGGAGGGACCGTGTTGATTCGTCCCCAAGGAGACCTGTACTCGCGCGGCGTCGACGGCAGTTCCGGCTGCATTGAATCGTTGGAAATAGATTGTCGAATCGCCTGCTGTTTTAGCTTCCCAAGAAACCACGAAATCGCCTTGCCCATTCATGGCAACGGTGGGAGCGACCTGTTCTGGAGAGAGAGTGTTCAGTGTTAAGGCAGCGCCGATGGTATTGCCGGCCGAGTCATATCGCTGTGCAAAAATTTGGTCGGTATCGTTGTCGACACCAACGACAACGAAATTCCCGACATCATCGATGGCGACACTCAACTGGCTTCCGTGCAGCGGAGTTGAGGCTCGTTTGATCAACGTGCCGTCTGTGTCCAGCAGCGAAAATTCGCTTTTGCTGGCCAATCCAATCACGCTCCAGACGGCTACCTGTTTGCCGCTTTTAGAAACGGCAAGCGACTGGGCGGAACCGCGGTGCTCGCTGGAATTCGTTTCGGATGCAAGGAATGTATTGGCAATCCACTGATTGGCATTGTCGAATTCAGCGACGACTCCGATCTGAACGGTGTGTGAATCGGTCAGCGCGGTCCCGGTGCCAGAATTTCCAAGGTCGTCCACGGAAATCAGTAACGCTTGCTGCCCGGTTTGAGCGTTCGTTCGTTTGTACAGCAGGCCGTCCAGGGCGGTGTTGATGTCCGCTTGGTCGCCGCGGAACGTTACCGTGCCATCTTCGGTTCCATCTCCGGTGACAAACGTTAATCCTGTCGTGGACGCAAGGGTCAAGTTCCCCGAACCGACGCTGATCTGAACTTCGATCGCAAGACTGCCCGCGTCGGTATCGCTTACGGTGATCGCGTTTCCGCGGTCGTTTGAAAAGGTGATTTCGCCACCGGCGGACATTGTTTCGCCGCTGGGGGCTTGAATCGTGGGGGCAACGTTGGCCGCAAGCACGTGATGCCACGCTTGCTGGAATTCGGCAGAGAATGGGATCAGGGTGTCAATCGTTCCGATTTCATATTCCAGTTGCCAGTCACCGTGCTGGTTGGCATGCCCGGTCACGTCATCGCTGGCAGCAACGTCGGCGCCGGTGGTTGCGGCGATATTCTGCAGTAACTGACGGCCGTCGGCGCTGCTTGCCAGATCGCATCCATAGACGAGCAGGTCGGCATCGGAAGTTAACGCTGCAGACCAACTGGCAAACGACGCGGAATGGGCTGCAAATTGTTCATTGTTCAACCAGGTGTTGCCCAGTTGGATGCCTTGTTCGTTGCCGTGCGTCAGCAAGTGGATTTGGGTGATTCCGTCTTGGCTTGCCAAGTATTGGCTGATCTGATCGATTCCATTTTGTTCACTATCAAGCAACAAGAAGTCGACATCGGCTGATTCGGCCAGTTCAAGATCGTTTACCAGCGCATCGAGGTCTTGGACCGTAGGATCGATGATGACCAAGGCTCGCTCTTTCGCTTGAGCCGACATCGAACTGGACTTTTCTGGCGTTGTAACCGTTACAGCTGGTTCAAACTGAAGCGGCGTGATCGCTTCAGTTCCTTCGCCGATCGCCTGAGCGATGGGGGAAGCACTTAAGAGGATGCGGTCCTCCAGTCGCGCGGCATCGATTCCGCTGGAGGGACGTGCTTCACTGACAAGCGTTTCCCTAAGTAGGTATCGCGCCCGGTTTGACCAGTCTTCGCACCGATTTCTTAACCGCGTCAACGGAGTGGCGGTGCGTGTGGTGCGGCGAGCGGTTTGGCGACTTTGAGGCATCGTTTAACTGACTGTGAAGAAAGGCAACTGCGGGGCGACGGTCCATAAAAAACCTAGGTTGGATTTATTCTTGTTAGCGTCCCGAACCAATGCGGTTGAACTTCTTGCGGTTTCTGTTTCTCGCACATCCGATACAACCGGCAATTGAGGACTCCAGGACAAGTCAAAGTATCTGTGGACCGATGGTTTGAGTGAGGCAATGCGAGAATCGCTGGCGGCACGGATGTCCCCAGAAGCTTGCTGCTGTTCGACGGAATTGAACGTTTCATGACCTGCCCCCATCAAAATATTGGGAAAACCCTTCTATTGGGGTTGGTTCTGTGCGCTTTCGGAAGTCTGCCGTGCCCTAAAAAGTTGCTGGCTCAGGATTCGGTTCCAGGTTCATTACCTGAACCGATCTCTCGCGATTCGCGTGATCAGGAACGCGTGGAATTGGCGGAAAGTCGCTTGGTTCCCACGGGCGTCGACCTTTGGTGGCACGAACCGATTCTGTTGCCACTAGGAATTGGGCCCCGCGCTTTGGCCATTTCTGCAGACGACGCAACTGCGGAATCGCTTGAATTTTCGCCCGAAGTGCAGATTATTCGGGTCGAACCTCAAATCCGGCGGACCGATATCACCCGTCAAAAAGCGGCCTTTGATTGGACGAACTTTCTCGAGACAAGCTGGGCAAATCGAAGTGACCCAATCGGCAGCGTGCTAACGACAGGTTCGACCACCGGGCGATTTATAGACGATCAACTGAATGGTGGTTTGGGGGTTCGAAAGCGGTCGACGACCGGAGCCGAATGGGAAATCTCACAGCGTTCAGGCTGGCAAAGAAACAATTCGGATTTTCTTGTTCCGAACCCGCAGTCGACATCTAGGTTGGAATTGACCGTCACTCAGCCACTGTTGGCCGGTCGAGGAAAAGAAGTGAACTACTTCCGCGTCGTGGAAGCCCAGCTAGGTACGGCGGCGACCGAAGCCGAATCATTGGCCAGGTTACAAGACCACGTGCTGAGTGTTGGCACGTCGTACTGGCAGCTTTATAAAACCCGAGCAGCCTTCTTAATTCGCCGGCGCGCGGTCGAGGAAGCTGACAAATTGGTTGTATCGTTAACCGAGCGGTCGAAACTGGATGCAACCAGTCGACAAATTTTGCGGGCGAAGGTAGCCGCGGCCCAGCGTCGTGCGGAATTGATGACGATTGCCGCCGCCGCCGATACGGCCGAGACACGCCTACAGCGATTTATTGGGCAGGTCGATTTCGAGACCGAATTGGTGCCCGCGCAACTGCCGACTCGCGTCCCTCCTTCGTGGGACCGCGAAACGGTTGTTCAAACGGCGCTGACAGGTCGGCCGGAAATCGTAAAGGCCGTCCGCGAAGTTCGTGCAGCAAGCTTGCGATTAGGTGTCAGCCGTAATCAGTTGCTGCCACGACTGGATTTATTAGCAGGGACTTATGTTGCGGGTTTGAATGCGCATCGAAACCTTTTTCCGGCTTATGGTCGCCAATTTGTCGATGGTCGCCCTAGCGTAAACGTCGGCTTGGTGTGGGAACGTGCGGTAGGGAATCGAGCCGCTCGAGGGCTTGTCCAACGCAATGAACTAGAACTCCAACGCTCGATCTCTGAATACGATGCTGCACTTCAAACAACAAGGGCCGATGTTGAATTGGCTCTTTCGTTAATGGAAGTAAACTATCAAACCATGCTGCAGCGAGAGCTTTCCGCAAAGGCCGCTCGAGCGGAACTGTGGTACCTGGAAGATCGTTGGCAAACCATGGCGGTTGCGGATGGATCGGCCATTCTGTTACTGGAAAATCTGATTGATGCTCAGGTTCGCGTCGCCGACGAAGAAACGTCGCTCTCCGCTGCTGAGGCCGATTTAAACATTGTGATCTTGCAGTACCATCGCGCTGTGGGGACTCTGTTAAGGTCCGCACACTTCACGCAATCGCCCAGCGGTGACCTGCATGACAGCGATGATCAAACACGAGCGGACCTCGCGACGCCAATGCTTGATTCTCAGATGCTTGAGGAGAATGCATTTTGATTCGGCGTCCTCAACAGAACCTCGTTGCAGCTTCCACAGCAGAACGGATGGCTGTCGCTTCGGCAAGCTATGAAAAAGAGTTTGCTGGGGTGCCGTTAGCGGCTGCCTACGAATCGCTTCGTTTGCAGTCTTTGCGGCGAAAGAATTCCAATACCGATGCGATTCACGAACGCGCCTTAGCGCTTGCTTGCCTTGCAATCCAGCAAGAGGTCGGGCCGGTTCCTTACCATGTGCAGCGTTTGGCGGCTGCCGTCATGGCGATGGGAAACGTTGCCGAAATGGCAACCGGTGAAGGTAAAACCATTTCGGTTGGCCTGGCTGCGGCAATGGTTGCGGTGCGTGGCGGTTGCGTGCACGTGGCAACGGCCAATAGTTATTTGGCGCGACGCGACTGCGAACTGATCGGGCCTGCACTCGCTCGATTAGGGCTGCGGACTCGATTGGTCGAAACCGCGTTGTCTGCCAAGGATAAACGGCACGCGTATCAAGCGGATGTGACCTACGGTACCGCCGATGATTTCGCTTTCGATTTTCTCCGGGACGTCACCGCCAAACGACAACGCAAGCTCTCGGCCCTAGGGAAGGGACGCCCGCTTGAACTTTTGAATCGACGTCGCCATTTTGCTTTGATTGATGAAATCGATCATATTCTGATTGATGAAGCGGGGACTCCGTTAGTTCTTTCAAACCCCGGCCCCCCGTCGGCTGAAGAGAACGCATCGCAGATCTTTCGTCAGGCCGATGCGGTTGCCGCCGATCTGATGGAATCGATCGATTGGGTTCCTGGACGTTCTGGCTTTGCCATCCAGTGGACCGCAGCCGGTCTGCAGCGTGTTGCACAGCATGCGCCTAAAGGCATCGAACGATCGCAACTGCTACGCCCCTGGCAGGAATACGTCCAGCATGCGGTCGAAGCGAGGCAGCGGGTGGTTCGTGATATCGACTACGTTGTCGTTGATGGAAAAATTCAGATCATCGATCCGGCGACCGGAAGAATCCAGTCCGACCGACAGTGGCAGGCGGGTTTGCATCAGGCAGTTGAGGTCAAAGAGGGCGTCGCGGTGTCGGCCGAACTAGATGCGACGGCTCAGATATCGCGTTGGCGATTCTTCGATTTGTACCAACAGCTTGGCGGTTGCAGCGGCACGGCGTTGGATGCGAAAGATGAATTGCTAGACGTTTACGGTTTGCAAACCTTAAACGTTCCACTGCGTATTCCGTCACGACGGCAAGTGCTTCCAACCAGTCTTTTTCATTCGCAGCAAGAGAAGTACGAATCGATCGCGATCGAAATCGGGCAGGTGATTGATTCCGGTCGCCCTGTTTTGTTGGGGACCGAATCGATTCGACAGTCTGAAGAATTGGCTGCCTTTTTGCGATTGGTCGGTTACCGATTGCAGGTTTTGAATGGCATTCAAGATGCTGAGGAAGCGGACATCGTCGCGGCGGCAGGAGATCCAGGTGCGATCACGATTGCCACGGACCTTGCTGGTCGGGGAACCGATATCAAAATTTCGCCCGCCGTCGAAGAGGCTGGTGGTTTGCATGTGATTGTGGTTTCGCCGCGAAAATCACCTCGCTTGGACCGGCAGTTGATCGGGCGTGCCGCCCGTCAAGGTCAGCCGGGCACCGCCAGAACATTTATCTGTCTTGAGGACTCGTTAGTTCAGGAAGCGGCTCCCGCGGTGCGTGATCCAGGCAGTTTGCCAGCGATCGTACGTCGTGCTGCCAGGCGGGCTGATAAACGGGCCGTGGCGGCTCGGGCCTCGATGGCTCGTCGCGATATGGACCACGAATCATTTTTTCATTCATCGAATGCAGAGGCCTCCGTATGATCGATTCAAGGACCCGTCCATGGAGTCTTGTTCTCTTTAGCCTGCTGACGTGCGCTCCTGTGGTAGCCCAGGCCCAGGAGTCCGGTCGCTCGTCGGCAAGACCTGAACGCTCCGATTTTGTTGGCGTCGGAACGCCCGGGGAATCGAAAGGTTCGGCACCGATTCAGCTGGAAGCGTACACGCAGGCATACCGCGATATCCTGATCGGATCTTCTGAAACGGCCGTGATCCAAGATGTTTGGGCCGAAGAAGGCGAGACCGTTAAGGCGGGCCAAACGCTGATTCAGTTAAATGATTCCGTCGTTAGGATCGCCGTCGAAGTCGCCCGTTCGGCAGCGACCGCGAAGGGTGAAATCGATACGGCAAAACATTCGCTGGCCGATAAAAAACGACGTCTTGAGCAGGTGAAGGAACTTCACTCTCGCGAACATGCCACCGACCAAGAACTGTGGAATGCGCGGCTCGATTTGGATGAAGCGACCGCTCGTCTTCAGGCTTATGAAGAATTGACTCATCGCCGCCAGCTAGAACTTGCCCAGGCGGAAGCTCAATTGGCGCGGCTGACGATCAAATCTCCGATCGATGGGGTGGTTGTTGAACAAGTGAAAGATGTCGGGCAGGCGGTTTCCCCTGCCGACCCGCATCTGCTTCGAATCGTACAGCTTGATCCACTGAAGATTATTGCCAGCGGGAACGCCCGCCAATTGGGAGTCATTGAGGTTGGCGATTCTTTGCCAGTCACGATTCGCGGTAAGACACTTGAGGCAGTCGTTGAATTTGTCTCGCCAGTCGTCGACGCCCAATCAGGAATGCGGCACATCAAACTTCGTTTGCCAAATCCAAATCTAGAGTATTCCGCCGGTATCGCGGTCGACGTGCGCTTGCAACCCAAACGTTCCAGTCTGGATCGCGAACAGTCACTGAATCAAACCATTCGACAGTTTCCCTTCTTGGATCGGAAATGAACTTGCTAGATTCCCAGACGAAAGGTCATGATCCTCAAGTAGGCTCTGAATCGTCCTCGCAAAGTTTGCTGGAGGCGATTCAAAGGGCTGCCGCTGGGAATGCGAATGACCTGAACGCGGAGGCCGGTTTGGACCTTTGTGGACGGTTATTGAACCAGGTCCAGCCGGTCGCAGTACGACAGCAAGCGGCTGATTTGATCCTGGAATACTTGCAGGCGGACATCGTCGTAATCTGTAGCCAGCACAATGGTCTGGCGGTACAGCCGATCGCGGCCGGTCGAGTCGCGATTGCCGAAGCTCTTACCGAAGAAATAACCGCTTCGCTTTCGGAAGCACTGTTTGCAGCACGCCCATTGAGAGGTTCAACAAACGAAGCGGTCGCCGATTCGGCGTTGGCCGCAAACGGATTGCGAATCGCCTTGGCGGCTCATCACCCCGAAGCGGGGCTGCACGCGACGTTTACCCTGCCTCTGCTGCAGGATGATGATACGCCGATCGGCGGCCTGCAGGCGATCTGGTTTGGTCGCGCACAGATGGAGCCGAACCATGAAGCGTTCTGCTTGCGTATTCAAGTCGTGTTGGCTGGCATTTTGGGGGCGATCGATCGTGGTCAGCCGTCGCGATGGGGACAGCGGTGGGAACGCTGGAAGAAACGCTTGCGGTCCCAACGGTCGTTGGTCGTGGGAACCGCAATCGGAGGCGTCATCGCTTGTGGTTTCTTGCCGATGCATTACCCTGTGCGCGCAAATGTCACATTGCAACCTGAGCATTCTCGAATCGTAGCGGTCCCCTTTGATGGAAGCCTAAAAGGGATTCGGGTTGCTCCCGGCGATACCGTCGAAGCGGGCCAGATTCTGGTTGAACTGAATCGTGAGGAAGCGCTGAATCAGTGGACGGCGCTGACGGCAGAAATCGAACGTATTGGTGCCGAGCGTTCAGGCCATGTCGCGGCCGGTCGACAGGGCGATGCCGAATTGGCTCGATTGCAGGCGAAGAAATTACAAGCTGAAATCGATCAGCTGCAACTTCAGCTATCCCAAGCGGATATCCGCAGTCCCGTTGCAGGCGTCGTCTTGGGAGAAGACCTGCAACCGATGGTTGGTGTCCCTGTGACCGAAGGGCAAACGCTCCTGGAGATCGCTCCGTTAACGCAAATGATTGCTAAGTTGGAGATTCCTTCCGATCAGATCCAGCATGTTCAAGCGGGCCAGGAAGTCACCATGCGACTGGAGGCCGCTGGACGTCAAACCGGATTGAAAATTGCCCGAGTCGCTCCAAGAGGGGAACTGAATGAAGCCGGTAAGTACGCATTTACCGCGACCATGACCGTCGATAACTCGAATTCTGATCTTAAACCTGGAATGCAGGGTAATGCAACCATTGCGACCGACCGAAAACCGGCGGCTTGGTGCCTGCTGCAAAGGATGTGGCAACAGATCCGAACTTGGATTTAATCGTAAATGACATTTTTCCGGCAATGTGTAATTAGAAAGTGCGAGTGACGAAGTTGTTTTTGCGCTCCTTTAGGAGAGCAGGAAGACTGCTGGTTTCTGCAATCAAACAACTGCCACACTCATTTAGAACAATGACGATCGGCGAAACGGTCAACTTGTAAATCGGACGTCCCTAGGGAGGTTAGCCGCTTGAACACGAACGCTCCGAACTGCATCGATTTGCTGCAAAGCAAACCCCGGATGAGTGCGGGCGTGCGCGTGTCGGTCCATTCGGATCGGTCAGGTAAACAGTGGTATCGATTGATGAAGCCAGCGATCAAATCGGTTGGCCGGAGTTCCGACCGAGATCGCTTTTTGCGAGTCGGCAAAGACGAAGCCCTCTTGCTGGCTCGCTTGGATGGGGAACGAACCATTGCCGAGGCGCGGGCCCTGGCTGCCCAGGAAGGCTGTGCACTAAGCGTCGAGCAAACCGAAAGTCTGGTTTTGTGGGCTAGGCGTGAGCAACTGTTTACCGGTGCTTTTCAGAACGCCGCAAATCAAGCGGACCCGAGCCTCAATCGACGGAAAGCGTCGCTGACCTGGATCCCTGTGCCGCTGCTGCAGGGAGGCCGTTGGTTGGACACCCTGACGGCCGCCACGGGCTGGGTATTTAACTTTCCAATTGCTTGTGTTGTCGGCCTGTTGTGGATGCTTGCCGGCTGGATTGCAGTGGAGCGTTTGCCGGAGTTGGGAGATAGCCTGGCTGGATTGTGGAGTCCACTGGGATGGTTGAAATTGGCCGCAGTGTGGTTCGTGCTGAAGGTTGTGCACGAGGCGGCTCATGCGGTTAGTTGTCACAAGTTTGGTGGTCGAGTTGGTGAAATCGGTTTCGCTTGGATGGTTGTGGCTCCGGTCGCGTATGTCGATTTGACCGACGCCTATCGAATTCGCTCTCGCTGGAAGCGGATTGCAACTTCGCTGGCGGGGATCTATCTGGAATTGACGATCTCTGCGTTTGCGATCTTCGCTTGGACGGCTTCGGAATCCCCGCTTTGGCTTCACTTCTGGGCGACGGTCGCCGTTACCGCCAGCGTTGGTTCGGTCCTGTTTAATCTGAATCCGTTGATTAAATTGGATGGCTACTACGCATTGATCGACTGGTTGGATCAACCGAATCTGGCGACCGATGGGCAGCAAGCTTTCCAGTCCGCGATGACGTGGTTGTGCTTGGCTCAAACCGATCCCCACGCCGAGCAGCGATCGACTGGCATTCTGCTGTTTGGGACCGCATCGGCATTTTACCGGCTGTTTGTAATCGCCGCCTTGCTGTGGGCAGCGGTGCAGTGGTTGGGGATTTTCGGCATGGTGCTGGCGGGCGTGCTAGTGCTTGCGTTGGGGATTCCTTTGTTGGGCAAAATCTATAAGGCAACTGGACAGGCCTGTTTGCAGCGACCGGTAGTCCTTCTGCGTTTAACCTTGATTGCATTGTTGTTGGGTGGTGGCGGAGTTGGCGTTTCTTGGGCAGCATCGTTCTATGATCAGGGGTATCCCGCCGCGATCGAATTCGTCGATGCAAATCCGATCCGAACCGATGTCGAAGGATTTGTCGCTCAGGTCTGGGTTCAGGATGGCCAGCAAGTCGCAGAGGGAGACCCGCTTCTCCGATTGGAGAACCCTCGTTTGCATACCCGTTTGGCGGCGGCCAATGCAGAATGGCAAGCGATGCAAGCGCAGCGTCGCGGCTACCAACAACGCCATGAAAATGGACTGGCAATCGCTCAACGTAAATCCGCCGAAGCACTTGCTTTGCAAATTCAGGATATTGAAAAGAAGTTGACTTCGCTGACCGTGCTGGCTCCCCGCGACGGGGTGGTGGTCGCTGCGGGAATCGAAGACATGGTGGGCCGATGGGTGGAGCAGGGGGATGGCGTGGCACGTGTGATCGATACGTCTAGGATCAAAGCGATTGTCGCGATTCCGCAAACCGATTTGCCTGGATTAAGCGAGTTGTTAGATTCGCATTTACAGGTGCGAGTCGCTGGCAAGGTGGTTTCGGCAGAACTGCTGTCGGTCGATAGGCATGCTCAGTTGGTGGCGCCTCATCGTTCGCTGATTGCCTCCAACGGCGGCCCGCTAGCGATTCAGATGGATCCTCGCAGCGACCAAGCGACTCAATTAGTAGAGCCTCATTTGAAACTAGAAGTGACGCTGCTGAATCCGCCCGTTGGCCTCAAGGGAGGTCAGCCAGCACGATTGGTCAGGAGAGGAGAAAGATGATCCGTCCTTGTATGTCGTCCTGACTTCGAAGAGACTTGAGTGGTTCGACGGAACCAGCTTGCTGCCCGTCGAGTAAGTAAACGAAGAGGCCTGCCCCTTTTTAATGTTGAGGTTGATATGAATCGCGTTCTGTTGCTTTTTGCGGCTGTTTCAATTTCGATTTCCGGTACCGTCTATTCCGCGGATAAGGATCGTTGCCCCTGTGGTCCAGACGGTTTGACCGGACCGCTTCGCAATTTGATTCCACAGGGAGTTGGGAACGCGGACTGGCGTCCCTATTGCCGTGCTCATGATGCTTGTTATGGCATTCCTGGGGTCGACAAAGCGAGCTGTGATCGGAATTTCTACAACCAAATGAAATCAAGCTGCGGATGCTCTGGTAAACCGATTCTCTGCCGGATCACCGCCCATTTGATGTATGTTTCCACGAAGCGGTTTGGCACAAAAGCATTTAATAAATCGCAGCGGTTGGCCTACGCTACGAATTCGTTTGCGAACCAGAATATCTCACCCTGACCTTGCACGGCTTTGTCGCCAAGGACTCTATGTGAATCGTGAAGGTTGGTTTGCAATTGATTGACGAATTGCGATTCGCCATTGGTGATTTGGGAAAATTGCGTTAGCAGGATCGACAGAATCGCAGGGGATTCGCGGCGTGGTTCCGTGAATCCGAACGGAGAAAGCGGAGGTCGCTGGCTTAACAGAATGGTGCCGCGGCGCATTCCATGTCCCATGTGATCGCCAACCCGCCCGTGGATCGCGATCGTCCCAGCCACCATTTCAGCGGCTGTGTTTTTCCCCGCGTTGCCTTCGATAATGATCGTCCCTCGACGGAGACGATATCCCGTCTGGTTGCCGGTATTTCCGCTGACGTGTATCTCTCCGCCCGACATCCCACTACGCTCGCCGGATGCGGGGCCACCAAGGTAGTCGCCGACGTTGCCGCGGATTTTGATTTGTCCGCCTCGCATCGCTTGGGCGGTATGATCGGCGACGTTGCCTTCAACGGTGATCGATCCCGCTTGCATCTCTTTTCCCAAGTAGTCGCCGCAGTCTCCTTCGACGATCCATTCTCCTGCGGACATTCGATGGCCGATGGAATCACAGGATTGGCAATCGCCGCGAAGCCGAATGGTTGCGTCCGAATGATCGTCGTTGCCACAGCGGACTTTGAATAGTTCGCCCAGCGGGATCGTTTGTCTGCCGATTGGCAATTCAAGGTGTTCGATCTGGGAAGCGGTTCGTGTTGCCAAGTCTGTCGGATGGATCGACCGCATGTCGATGCGAAAACGCGGGGCCTGAACCAATTCAAGTTCGATTAGGTTCATGCCAGTACCTCGTACAGGTGAAAGTGATGCTTTCCTAAGTTTCCACCATAATTGCCTGCACTAATGGCGACCAATGGTTGCTTGGTCTTCGCTTCGCATGCCGCTCTGATACCGACGCGAATCGCCTCTGCGATGGCGGAGGTCGTCAGGCCATCGATGACAACTTCTAGCACGACGTTGGTTTGTTCGGGAAGATTGGTGTCGACCAAGCCCCGCAGCGTAGGGCAGTAGGCTTCGTTGGTCGAAGCGAAAAGGGCTGGGTATTTGGATCCCACTTTCGAACCACTGCGAGTCGCTCCGCCGGGAAACGGAGTGATCACCCCTGGAAGCGGTTTGATTGCGGCGATTGCTGCGCGGCAGGCGATGGTGACGGAATCGAGGTCGGCTCCGAACAAGAAGAAGTTGCCGCCACCAATCGCGTCGACGCGGGCCGTCTGCTGCTCACACAGGAATTCGCCATCCATGACCGGAATGCGCCAGTAGCGTTTGCTTCCGATGCTTTTACTGATTTGAAATCCATCGCCAAAGAAGCGAAGCGTTTTGCCCAGCGGAACCGGTTTGGGGCTTTCGATACCTGCAAACAATGCCGTCGTTGGGCAAGTCAGGACGCACTGCCCAGCGCGGCGGGGAATTTGCTTTTCCAGTTCCTTGCTGGATACCGCAAATGCCAGGATCGCGACTCCGGGCCGGCCGTCGGGGGTTTCCTGTGGGGTGAGTTCGCGTTCGATCCCCATTTCGATTCCGCAGGCGATCACACTGGTCGCAAACCCTGTAAACGCTTGGGCGGCATCACTGACCCATTGACGGTCATGCGCCGTTAGGATCAATCGCGTCGCCTTCATGTCGAAGGCTTCGGCAAAGGTTTCCTCGATGGGGATTCCGTGAATGTTCAAAGGGAATGCCTCCCTGCAACGGTTACTTCGCTGCCGATGTGCTGTTCCATTTCGTCGTCACCGATCATTAAGTTTTCAATGCGATAGCTGGCTTGCCAGTAATCGGAACCGGTCAATTGATCGGTCAGTTCCGCATGGTGAAGCGGCTTTGCCGAGAGGGTGACGTGAGGCAGATCGATCGGCGTCCATTCCCCATCGGTGACAATCTGTTTGCCGCGGCGGAAAACATTTTTAGGAGCGGCGAACATCGTTTCCAAGTTGCCTGCTGGGTCTTCTTCGTAACAAACCACGTCGGCGATCGCTCCTGGAGACAAGCGACCTCGGTCTTGAAGGCCGAGGATTGCCGCAGGGGCCGACCGGGTCATGGTGGCGATGTCGTCCAGGTTGTATTCACGATCCATCCCGCCAAGCTGGCTGGCGGCTGCCGCGTCGGGGTGGATTTCTGCAAGTGCCGTTTCACGGAACGTGCGATCGCCCAGCAAGCGGAGCAGGTGCGGGTAGGTCGTGAACGCGCCGCCGTTGGGATGATCGGTGGTCAGAAAAACTCGCGATGGATCGTCCATCATCAAGAATAGTTCCAATCCAATCGACCACTGCAGGGCGGAGACAAAACGCTTTTTGCGATAACGGAACGGGACCACTCCGCAGCCCGCTTCGCATTCAATGTCGACGATCACGCTCTTGCGCGGCGATGCATGTTTGCGATTGGTGGTCTGGTGGGCAGTGTCGGCGGAGATCGTGACCGTTTGCCCAAACATCACCTGTCCAACGTCGATCGTGACGAGAGGATGCCGTTGTAGGGCTTGAACGATTCGTTCCGCAGCGGAGGAGAAACCGTGTTCGCCGTCGGCGCCGTAGCTGTGGAACTGGACATGCGTTAGATGCAGCGGGTAACCATTGGCCGCCGCGATTGTTTTTAAGGTGGATTCGATATTGCCCGCCACGCCCAAGTTGCTGCAGTGCACATGAAGTGGATGGACAAGGCCGATTTCGTGGACCGCCCGCGCAAGGCGGCGAATGATCTGCCCGGGAGTGATCCCATATTCGGGGTGAGGCGTATCGACGTCCAGCAGTTGACGCTGGAATTTGAATGCGCTGATCCCGCCCGCATTAACGACTTTGACCGCGATGCACTGTGTGGCTTGGACCATCCAGGCGACATAGTCATTCAGGAAGGGCTGGGGGACGTCGTCCCGGATCATTCTTAACAGGCAGTCGTCGTTACCGAGTAGGCAATAGCCGCCGGTGTCGATGTATGGGGTGTCGGCCATTTCTGCATGGGCC
Source organism: Roseimaritima multifibrata (assembly GCF_007741495.1). Taxonomy (NCBI): domain Bacteria; kingdom Pseudomonadati; phylum Planctomycetota; class Planctomycetia; order Pirellulales; family Pirellulaceae; genus Roseimaritima; species Roseimaritima multifibrata. The sequence goes on along the minus strand of NZ_CP036262.1, from coordinate 7,054,182 downwards.
GCCCGCGCGTTGCAGGGGATCACGGCCGGTTCAAAGCAGGCCGCGTAGCCCATCCTGGCGTATTGCTGACCGGTAATTGCCGACGTCGGCAAGAATCCGTCGACTCCGCCGGGGATGGTCCGCTCACGCTGGTAATCGCTCAGTAGCATTTTTGCCAGCGTAACTTTGCCTCCACCGATATGCGTGTGCATATCGATCGCACCCGCCATAACGACTTGCCCGCCTAGGTCGATCGTTTTATCGATCGACCGGTCGGGCGGCGGAGCGGCAACAATCCGTTGGTCTTCTAAGAACAGGTCCTGCACCTTGCCACGCAGTTCGGATGTTGGATCGTACAGCCGTCCACCGGTCAGTTTGCACAGCATGGTTGCAGGGGCTCTGGTAGTCGAATAAGAAAAGACTTCGCTTACAGTAGCTTATCAAGTTCCGTGGTCAGGTCGGCGAATCGTTTCAGAGTGGTCGCAACCGGTTCGGGGGCGGTCATGTCGACTCCGGCGTCTTTCAGCAGATCCAGTGGATCTTTACTGCATCCTGCGGAAAGGAAGTTCAGGTAATCGGCCAGTTCCTGTTCACCCCCTTGGAGAACACGTCGCGAAAGTGCGACGGCAGCGCTCAATCCGGTGGCATATTTGTAGACGTAGAACGCGCGGTAGAAGTGAGGGATGCGGAAGCATTCCAGTTCCAAAGATTTGTCGATAACAAATTCTGGCCCAAAGTAGGCGGTCAGCAATTCGCGGTAGACCGAACGGAACGATTCAACCGTTAGCGGTTCACCCGCTTCGGCCATCTCATGCGTCCGTTTTTCGAATTCGGCGAACATCGTCTGACGGACAACCGTTGCCCGAATGCTGTCCAGTTCTTCATTGATCAGATAAGCCCGCTCGGTATCGTCGGCCGCGTTCTTGATCAGATGGTCCGTCAGCAATTGCTCGTTGAAGGTGCTGGCGACTTCCGCCACGAAAATCGTGTAGTTGTAGTATTCGAATGGCTGGCTGCGAGCGGAGTGCCAGCTGTGCATCGAATGTCCCGCTTCGTGAGTCAACGTGAAGACGTCGTTGAGGACCTCTTCTTTGAAGTTCATCAGGATGAATGGGTCGGCATCAAAACTGCCGCAACTGAACGCACCACTTTGTTTGCCGCGGTTCGGATAGCGATCGGACCAACGGCCTCGAAGCCCTTCTTCCAGGACGCCACAGTATTCGCTGCCGAGCGGTTCCAGTGATTGCAGGATAACGTTGACCGCTTGATCCCAGGTGTGATGCTTTTTGATCCCCTGAAGGATCGGTACGTAGGTGTCGTAGTGATGGATGTCGTCCAATTTCATTTTGCGACGGCGAACATCAAGGTACTGATGGACCGCGGGTAAAGAATCGCGGACAGCCGTGATCAAATTGTCGTAGACGGACTGCGGAACATTGTCGGGAAAGAGTGCGGCGGAAAGGCTGCTGTCGTAGTTGCGAGCCTTCGCGTAATAGACGTCCGACTGAATACTGCCGCCGAGGGTCGCGGCAAGTGTGTTTTCGTGAGCTTCGAATTGTTGGTAATACTGATCGAAGGCTTGTTTGCGGATCGCGCGGTCAGGGCTCCGTAAAAATTGCACAAACGTTGCGTGGGATAGCTCATAGGTCCGCCCCTCGTGATCGGTCATGTCGCCGAATTTCAGGTCCGCATCGTTCAGTTGCCGAAATGCATTGCCAGCGGCGACGGCCATTTCACCTTGCATCGCCAGCAGACGCTCTTCACGATCGCTAAGCGTGTGAGGGCGAAAACGAATGAGACGTTCCAGCTGTAAACGGAAAGGGGCCAACAGCGGATCGGCCAGACGCTGGTTCATCGTTTCGTCGTCGATCGCGAGCAGTTCGGGCCGCATGTAGCTGGCCGCCTGCGAGGCTCGCACGGACAGGTTTTGAAATCGCGATTTCAGTCCTTGGTAGTGGCTGTCCGCCTGATTTTCAGTTGTTTTCAAGAAGGCATAGATTCCCAAACGTTCGCCGCGACGATCGAATTCGCTGTCAAAACGAAGGGCTGCAAGCAGCGTTTCGGCCGATTCGGCAAGCCGTCCTTGGAATTGCTCATATTTAACAATTTCGGCATCTTGGAGGGCGAAATCTTCTTCCCATGCAGCGTCGTTTTCGTACAGGCTGCAAAGGTCCCAGGTGTCTTCGGCGGCGACGTCTTGACGGTTGGGGAGACTTGTCGTGGACATGGTGATTCCATCCTTGAATTCTAAAAGGCGATCCCGGAAAGGATTTCGTTTTAATGGCAATTAAAGCTGGTTTAGATTGTATCGATTCGAGCTATCCGACACAGGGCCACGTTTATCAGCCTACTGTTTCCAGGCAACACAGCAAAAATCGTCATCTGACACCCGATGCCATCAGCTTTCTTAGCGGAACGGCGCGAGCGGCATGTTGATTTAGTGATTGTCGCCTTTCGCTCCGCCAAAGGCGACAATCTTGCTCTGCTAAGAAAACCGCCCGGGGATGCGAAAGTAGATGGCATTGGCCTGATGCGCTTGGCAGCTGAGTCTGGCCCTGATAGGTCTTCGCTTAACGCTTGAACGCCCGCCCCATTTTTTGTTGGACGGTGATTTCGTTGGGGCCTAGGAAGGTAACTAGGAGGGCGCCCGGAGCGGCGGTGACGGCGAACAGTTCGTCGATGAAACGGTGCTCTCCGGGCCATGGATAGGCGAAGATGATGTCGAAGTCATCGATTTGCATATCCAGTTTTGCATAGATCGATTCTGCCGAGTGCCCCAAAGAGGGAAGGTAGGGATCTTCGCTGAAACGTTCGGCGTTGGGCGGGAGAAAGTTGCCCTGAAGCAGTTCAACAGGTTGCTGCCACATTGCGATCATTTTTGCCGCTTCGGCAACGACCTTCGGTTCGACTTCGACGGCCAGCACGTCCCAGCCCAAAGAGGCGGCGGCACATGCGTTGACGGCAAAACCGCAGCCCCATTCGATGAAGCGGTTGCCGGTTGCTAAACGCGTTTCGGCGATCCAGTCGAGCGTTCGGTAAACCAGCGGATGATCGCTGGCGACAAAATGTTCGGCGTCGGTCGATTCACGGCGATCATGAAAAGCGACCGTCCTCCGCAAGGACTCATCCAGCAATTGCTGGATGGGGCCGGGGATGGGACGGTCGGTCAAATGACGAGGCAGTTCGATGGACTGTAGGGCAATGCGTGGCATTCCGTCAGTTTACCTACGCGGCACGCAATTCACGATGGTGCTGAGCAAACCGAATCCAATCGACGATTTCGGCATGATCGGGAGGCGTGGATCCGCGAAGGATTCGTTTTCCTTCGTTGGTGTCGACGACTTCTTCGATCAGATTTAGCAACCAATCGGCATCGCTGCTCGCGATCCGCTCGGGGTCGTAGACGTCGGCCGCGACTAGCAGCTGGGCATCGTGACCGCGGAGCATTGGGATTCGGCAGACCAAGGCGGCCTGTCGCTGCCATTGGCGGACTTCATCGGCATCGATGCGACGATTGTTTAGGCGATTGGCAACGTCATCGGGGTCGGCTTGCAGCAGATCCCCAACGGTGATCAAACCGATTTTTTCTAGTTTGTTTGCCGTACGAGGGCCGATCGTCGGGGCGTCGACAATTGGGCTATTGCGTTCCAGGTAGAACCGCCAGTTGGCGGATTCGGAGGTTTTGCTGGCCTGCATCGGGACGACATCGTGTTCAGCAGCGTCGATCGCGTTTTGACGCTCTTCGGCATCCCGGGCAACGCGTTGACGTTCACGATCGGTGCGATCTTGCTCGTACTGTTGGCGTTCGGCGCGAACCCGTTCGTTGCGACGCGTCCGTTCTCGATTGTCTCGGTCACGTCGGCTTCGCGGTTCACGTTCGGATGGGGTGCGCGAGTGGTTGTCGGAGGATTGACTGTACCCGTTACCGGAACCATGTCCGGATCGGCTTTGGCCATTCGACGTCGATCGGCTGTGGCCGTTTCGGTCGTAACCGGCACGGTTGAATCCTGCGCGGCTGTATCCATTTCGGTTGTAGCCATCACGATCGTATCCCGAGCGGTCGAACCCGTCCCGGTCATAACCTTCGTGATCGTGGCGGCTGGCGGGAACGGTGACGCGGTCGCTGGCAGCGGTGCGTTCCGATCGAGACGTCGTCGCTGCTGGAGCAAATTCGACACTCGGTTCTTGGCTGGCCAAGTTGCGGCGACGCGATGAATTGTTGCGGCGGCCATGACGGCTTTCGCGGGAAACCGAGCGGTTGGCGGCGGCGATCCAGCTGGTGATGCGGGACAGTTCGTAACTGCTTCCGCTGCGGAGGATCTGTAGGCCACGTTCGGTCGCCAGGAAGGCTTCGACACGGTCAAGCAGTTCGCCTGGATGCATGCCCGCCAAATGTTTCGGATCGGTGACTCCACAGCCAACCAGGACCCGAGCGTCAAAAGGACGCAATTGAGGGACGCGGCAAACCAGTCGAGCTTCGTTCTGCCAGCGAAGCATGGCTGCTTCGTCGACGTTTGGCATTCCAATCGCATCGGACAAACGTCCCGGATCGGCAACCAATAGCTGTCCGATTCGAGCAATTCCGACGCCTCGCAGGCGAGCTCCGGCAACGGCATCAATCGAAGGAGCTTGGTCGACGGGGCTGTCGGCCGTCAAGAAAAAAGGGCTTGGGGCCGCCTCCCGGTGGCTGGATTTTGATCCGAACGGAGGGTCCTGTGGAGGAGCGTAAATGCGTGCGGAGACCGCGGGCCGTTCGGCGCTGTGGAGGGGACGCGTCGCCGGGCGTGTGGGGTAACGATCGAAGGTGTCGTCGAAACTGTACGTTTCTTGCCAAGCCGCATCGAGGTCCCGATTGACGTCTGCCGAGCGGTTGTAAGACGTGTTGGGGCGAGCCGCTGGCTGAGGCTGCGATACGCGAGGTTGGACGTTGGGGCGATCCAGCCCGTGGACGGTGCCGCCAGCCGCTGCAACGCGATCTGCTAATTCGCGGTGACGCGTCAACAGGATCGTTTGATGACCCGCATCGGCAAACGCCATGACGGTGTCCAACCAATTAGGCATCGCGACGCTTGCGCGGTGATAGCCATGGTCGTAGACGGCTTCATCGTAGCTTGGTCGATCATAAGCAGCGTGCTCGAATCGATAGCCGGCGTACGGGTAGTTTGCATCCAGGTAGTGGGTGCTGGGGCGGATCGATCCCGAATGATTGTCGTAAACCGGAGCCTGCCGGTCGATGGCGATCGAACTGGGCGTTTCAATTAGCAGCGGAACGACGTAGCCACGCTGTGCAAGTTCATCGATGGCGGCCATCCGAACTGCGAGTGCTGCGAGGTAGCGTTCTTCCAAGGAAAGCTGGGTGTCGCTGCGGCCGTCGACATAGACGCGTTGATAGGTTGCCGCCGGATGCAGGTTGGTCTGCTGAGCGGTTTCCCACTGCATGACTTTCATGCGACCAGCCGATAGACGCTGCAACCAATAAGCAACGCGGGTTGCCAAACGCGACGATGTCGCGACCGGCTGCTGAAGTTCACGTAGTCGAGCCACGCATACGTCGCGTTCTTGCTGGTAGCGGCTATGGGAGCCGGCCCGTGAAAGGAGGTCGTGGACGTGTTGGCGTTCTCGCATGACCTCGTGACGACTGCGATGGTCGACCGGGATTTCTTGAACGCTTAGACGCGAACGTTCCGCCTGCAATTGAGTCAGTTCGTCGCGGATGGATTGGATCTGGCGAACCGTTGCATCCAGTTCTCGCGAGTAATCCAAGCGATCGGATTCCAGGCGAGCGACTCGAGCGGAGTGGGCTCGGCGATCACTCATTTCTGGCGGGCAACCAGGGCTGAGCAACCAATCGCCCAGTGTTGCGTGTCCGTCACCGTAGGCAGTCGAGGTGACATCGGGACGCCAGTCGCCAAACGAGCTTCGGATCTGTTCCAGCGGGACGTTGTATTCCGCTGCGATTCGGTCTAGCAACGTATTGCGGTGCCGGATCAGATGATCGATCGACGTCAGTAGTTCTCGCTCGCAACGGGACAGGTCGCTTTTGGTTTCGCGGGTCCAGGTGAGTGGGGATTCGACGCCCGAGCGGGCCGGACTGCGATGAAACAAACGCGAGTTGATCTGCTGCAGTTGATCCTTCAGGTCTTGAAGGTTCTGCGACAAACTGCGGTATTCCAGTTCGGCAGAGTGATTCGGGAACGTCTGCTGTGGAAGGACGTGATCGTTTAAGTCATAGCGACTTGCCAGCCAATCGATCTCACGCTGCGTCGCTTCTAGTCGCGATTCCAGGGCGTGCAACGAATCGACTGCCGAGCTGGAACGAACGGGCCGTTCGAGGCATTGGCGATCGCTACGCTGTGCGAATTCTTTCGCCAGACGACTGCGAAGTTGGCGGACATCAAACAGAGTTCGACGCCAGCGAATCAGCTGGTTGTCTAGTTCTTCCAGTTGTTGGCGGTCGCCGTCGGTGATCGAATAGCGAGGCTGTTCCACGGTTGCATGACGGGCGATCGCACTGCGTTCGGCGTCGATTTCGTCCAGCATTCGCTGAAGTTCTTGCTTCTGGTCCAGTAGACGATGGAGGTCGCGTTCGAGGTTGGCTTCCCGGTCCAGTGCCCACTGGCGACGGGTCGCGCTGACGCGGTGTTGCTCGGTATAAGCATCGTAACGATCAATTCGAGCCAGTTCGGCTGTCAGCTGAGTCAGCCGTCGATCAAGCGAAGCGACCGTTTCTCCGGCCGCCAGATCGCTATGAAGGAATCGATCCAGTTCGGCAATCCGTCGCTTCAGACGGTTTTGTTCTTCAATGTCTTGGGGTGGCGATGTCTGCAAATCGTCCAAGCCCGCACGATGGGCAGCTGCGATCGCTTGCGTAATCGAGTGTTCGTTGCTGCTGGTGATGATCCCGTCGACAACGGACTGGGATACATGGGCTAGGCGGTGAGCATGTTCCTGGCCGTGCTGGACCGGTTGGCCGTTGCGCGGTTCGAAATCGACCACCAAGCCACCGTCGGATCCTCGGACACAGTGCATCAAACCGTCGCGTCCTGCCCAGACGACACGCCCGCGTTGGATGTCTTGTAGAGGTTGGCTAGGTTGGAGTTCACCTAGCATGGTTTCACGCAAAAAATGAAGCACCGTCGTTTTGCCAACGCCAGCGGTTCCAAAAATCGCGTTCAATTTATGAGAGAATGGTCCTAATTGGACTTGGTGCAGGGGTCCCTGCTGATCGATATCAATCCGTTCCAATAACATGAGTCTGGCTCCTCCTTGGCCGACAATCCTATCTAGTCACCCCTAACGGGCGGTAACGCGGGACGAAACAATATCGCGATCGAATCATTTCAACAGCGACAATCGACCAAGGGTCTCCCTGCTTTCCTTGAAAAACGGGGGGGTCGATTGCTGGGCAATCATTCCGTCCGGGAAATCTACACGATTGTTCCCTTTTCCCGAAACACTAATCTGCCGAAAAAATTTCAGATTTGCTAAAGTTCTGATTCGCAGCTCGTTTTCCTGCTTTCCGGGGGCTTTTACATGACCGATCCCATTCCTGCCGCGTCGGCGCCCGGTACCGTCGTGCACGAATTGTCTGACCTGGAACTGGGGACCGACCTGCGGTTCGTCCCCGGAGTGGGGCATGACAGAGCAGTTTTGCTAGCAAAGCTTGGACTTCGAGCCGCCGGGGAGGCCCTTTTTTTCTTCCCGCGAAATTATGAATTCCCTTCGATAGAAACGAAGCTGCCAGACCTAAAAGAAGGGGTGCCCGCGTCGTTGGTCGGGGTGGTGACGGAAGTCGAACTGAGATCGGGGGCCGCGGGGAAATCAACGCTGGGGGTGTTGGTTGAAAACGACGAAGGTGCATTCCGAATCGTTTTTTATAACCAGGCTTTCCGAGCCGATCAAATCGAGCGAGGAATGCGAGTGCTGGTTTCGGGGACGCCAAAATTGGTCGGTCTGCGTTGGCAGTTCACGCACCCTAAGGTGACGACCCTCGGACCGGACGAAGACCCGCCACCGGGGAAGATTTTGCCACTGTACGGTTTGACCGACGGGATCAAACAGTACGCGATGCGGCGGATGCTGGCTGGTATCGCACCTCACTTGGCGTCGCATGTACGCGAGGTGTTGCCGGCGGAGATTCGTCAGTCCGCGGGCGAGCGACTGGGGTGCGCGTTGCCCGATATCGATGTCGCGCTGCGAGAAATTCATCAACCAAGTGGCGAAGACGCCCTGCGGCAGGCTCGGACGCGATTGGTTTTTCAAGAACTGCTTGTCATGCAGCTTGCCTTGGCACTGCGTCGCCGCCGGCTAACGACCGATCTTGCATCGCCTCCTTTAACCGCCACGCCCGAAATCGATCTGCGGATTCAAAAACGTTTCCCCTTCGCTTTGACCGGTGATCAGGTTCGAACGATCGCGGAAGTCGGCCAGGATATGGGGCGTCAGTTCCCGATGAATCGATTGGTGCAGGGGGACGTGGGGAGCGGCAAAACGGTGATCGCTCAGTATGCAATGTTGCTGGCCGTCGCGCATGGTTACCAAGCCATGTTGATGGCGCCGACCGAAATCCTCGCGCGACAACATTACGAAACGTTGACCAAGGCTCTTGCACACAGTCGGGTTCGGATCGGATTGTTGACCGGGTCGCTGCCCGCGGTCCAACGCCAGGCTTTGGTAAAGGAGGCGGTCGAGGGAAAGGTCGACGTGATCGTTGGCACCCAGGCCTTGTTGTATGGCGAATGGACGCCCGCAAAATTGGGTTTGGTCGTGATCGATGAACAACACAAATTTGGAGTTGGTCAGCGAGCGATGTTGCGGAGTGGTGGACTGGATCCGCATTACCTGGTGTTGTCGGCGACGCCGATTCCGCGAACCATGGCAATGACCATGTTTGGGGATTTGGATGTCAGTACCTTGCGTGAAAAACCGCCGGGCCGTAAACCGGTTCGGACCTACCTGGGGCGTGATAACTGGCGTGAACGATGGTGGAAATTTGTCCGTGAACATTTGGACGAAGGTCGGCAAGCGTTTGTGGTCACACCGCGAGTGGCCGACAGCCCTCGGGAACTGGACGACGCCGATGAGTCCGCCGAAACCTCGACAACGCAGGGCGACAAGGAACTGGGAGAGACCCCCGATTCATTGGAGAGCATCTCGTCAGCGGAGTCTGTTTTTCAGGAGCTTGCCGAAGGGGGATTAAAAGGGTATCGGATCGGGTTGTTGCACGGTCGAATGTCAGCAAACGAAAAGGCGGCTGTCATGCAGCGGTTTGCGCAGGGACGATTGCAGGTTTTGGTTTCAACGACGGTGATCGAAGTCGGTATCGATATCCCCAACGCGACCGTCATGACAATTTTAGGCGCCGAGCATTTTGGGTTGGCTCAATTGCATCAGCTTCGCGGCCGCGTCTCGCGAGGCAAAGTTGCCGGGCATGTCTGCGTGTTTACCGATTCCGAAGGTTCGCCGGAAGAGAATGAGCGGTTGCAGGTTTTTGCGGATACCAGTGATGGATTCGAATTGGCCGAGGCCGATTTTCGCCTGCGAGGCCCCGGCGATTTAATGGGAACGCAGCAGAGCGGCATGCCGCCGCTACGGGTCGCCGACCTTCAACGCGACCAGAAGATTCTCCACGTCGCTCGAGAATTAGCGCAGGAAATCGTCGATGCCGACAGCGAGCTCACCGCACCCGAATTCGAATCGCTAAAGAAGCAAGTGCTCAAACGCTATGGCAAGGTTTTGGATCTAGGCGACGTCGCCTAATGTCGCCTTTCGCGTGGGACGTGACGTTTATAATTGACGGAAGTCTGGCTCCGAATCGGCTAGGATTGCTTCCGCCCTGCTTGCTCTGGAATCAACTGCGCCGACGCGTCGAGCTTCTAGCCTGCCGAAAAAGTTCCGTTTCCGGGCTTGCCCGCCGGAAACAAGCAGGGGCCGTTAAGCTGCCGAAATCCCTACCCGCTGCGTAAGCGAGGGGCAGCAATAACCGGTCCCGATCCCTCGCTAACGCAGCGGGTTGGGATCGTTTGAAGTCTTGCCGCACATCAGCAACCTGTTCCGAAACCGTCGCCGATTGATTGTCGCCTTCCGCTCCGCGAAAGAACGTCTGCAAAGCGTTTGGTTTTGGTGAAGCACCCTGTTTACCGGTTGATCAGGCCTAATACTTCGGCTCGGCTGGATGGGTCGTCACGAAAAACGCCTCGCATCGATGAAGTGATGCAGAGGCTGCCCGGTTTGCGGACGCCTCGCATGGTCATGCATGAATGCGTTGCTTCACAAACGACTGCGACGCCTCTGGCCTCCAGGCGTTGCTCCACCAGGTCGGCTACGGTTTCGGTCATCCGTTCTTGGACTTGCGGACGGCGAGCGACCTCTTCGACCACGCGAGCCAATTTGCTCAGCCCGACGACTTTGCCGCTTGGCAGGTAGGCGATGTGGGCGGTTCCGGTAAACGGCAGGAGATGGTGTTCGCACATGCTGCAGAAACTGATATCGCGAACCAGGACGATCTCGTCGTAGCGTTCGGTGAATACTTTGGTGAGATGACGGCCCGCGTCATATTTCAGGCCCGCAAACATCTCGGCATACATTCGTGCAACTCGAGCGGGCGTTTCCAGAAGTCCTTCTCGGTCCGGATCTTCTCCGACAGCATCCAGGATTTCGCGAACGGCCTTTTCGATCCGCTTTAAGTCGACGCCTTGCGGAACTGGTTCATTCCGATCGGTATGCAAACGATTGTTGCTTGGTGATGTCACTATCGAGTATCGGAGTTTGAGGGGGAGGGGGATGTCGCCATTCGCATTCACCGGGAAGGATTCATGTTTCTCCGGGAGACGACAGTTTTGTAGCGTTTAGCCTACTCTCTGCAACCCATTTACGTTAGACCCTAGCAGCGGGGCAAGGATCGATTCCACGGCTCGTTCGATTGGCCTGAAACAGCAGAATCCGAGTTCCTTTGCGCCGACCTGGGCCGCCGTTTTTTATTCGCTCGAAAACGCTAGTTGTCGCTGAACGGAGGAGGGAAGGAGCTTGGAGGGGGATTGGTGGGGTGATTTTCCTTGGTCGCCAGTTCCTCTAATAGATTCGCCAGAAGGTCCGCTCTTCGGTCGACATCACCAAGCTCCAGCAGTTCGATTTTTTTTCGCACGTCAAATGCCAATGTATAGGCGATAATGTCCGTGATCGCGCCGAGTGGCATCTGCGAAGCCATCAATTCATGGAGATTCGCGTGCACGCCTCCCGCTGCAGGGATTAGGTTGCGAAACGCTTGCAGCACACGGTCGCGGAGGGGCTGCCGTTTCGATGCACCCGTGGGTGGGTAGACGTCCTCGATAATCTCTACCTCTGCCATTCGGAACGAACGCTGCGTATCGTATTCTCGCAGAATCCTGGCACGCTTTGCTCCCAGAAGAAGGACGTTGTGCCGGTTGTCATCGGTGGGGGTGTGAGAAATGATCCGTGAAATACAGACGATCGGCTCGATTTTCGACGGATCCCCGGTAGCTCCCGGTGCTCGTGGATGGTAGGTCGACATCGTGATCAGGCGGTCCGAAGCCAATGATTCAGCTAGCAAATCGCAGTATCGTGGTTCAAAAATATTCAGCGGCTGCATCGCATGCGGAAAGACGACTAGGTCGGGCAGTGGAAACAGGCGCACGTGGCCGTCAAAGTCATCGGGCAACTGAGTCACACTTTCCATATCAGTCATTGAGGACGGCCTAATTCGCGTTTTGAGTATGCCAGCAAAGGCATTTGGCGGCGGGTTTCGAGAGGTTTCTGTATAGATTAGCGGAACTTGCGAAGAGTTTCGTCATAACCGTTATAGTCGGAAGACGAATTTGCCGATATTCACGACGTCTGCGTCTCATCAACGCACGTTTGCGTTTCCTCCATCCGGCAAGACATTTTCATGACACGAGCCACCGTCACCCCTTTTTCTGCTGCTCCTGATCCCCGTAATTATCAGCCATTGGGATCGATCGAATCATGTCGCGAGCAGTTGGAATCGGCGCTTCGAAATGATGCGGGTCTCGGTGTGGTGGTCGGACCCCCAGGGACAGGTAAGTCGCTTTTGTGCCAAAAATTGGCCGAGAGCCTGCGGGATTCCTTTGAGGTGGTTTTGCTGGCGGAATCTTCGCCTCGGGATCAGATCAGTCTGCTGCAGAATATTCTGTTCCATTTGAATATGCCTTACAAGAACCACAGTGAGGGTGAGCTGCGGCTCTCCCTGATTGACCGGTTGACCCAAGGGGCCCATTCCAGAGAAAACCAATTGGTCCTGATCGTCGATGAGGCGCAGTCCCTTCCGGATACGATTTTGGAAGAGCTGCGAATGATCACCAATATTGTTCGTGGAGGGCGTTCCTGCGTGCGAACCGTTCTGGCGGGAAACCATGAACTGGAAGACCGGCTCGGACAGCCTCAACTGGAATCGCTGGCTCAACGCATCGCTGTCCGTTGTTACCTGCACCCTTTCCGGCAGGAAGAGACTCAGCAGTTTCTGCGTAACGGTCTGCTTCGATTGTCCAAGACTGCCGAGATCGAAGATGCCGCGGCGGCGGCCGTCCATTTTGCGACGACCGGCGTCCCACGTTTGATCCAACAATTGATGCGGCAGATCGTTCGCTACGACGCCCCGCACAAACCAAAAATTCGGATCACCGCTGCCGATGTTAACGCGGCATGGAGCCAAGCACAGCAACTTGCCAGCCCGATCCAAGATCCTGAATTCCAGGCTGCACCGATCGCCGGTCCATCGCAAGCGATGGCTCCAGCGGAACAAGCACCTTCGGAACAGCAACCGGTGTCCGTGACCGAACAAGTCGAAGTCGATGACATTGTTGAATACGGCGAACTAAGCGATCCGGAACCAGAGGTCTTAGAAACGGATAAGGCAGACGTAAAGGACGAGTTGTCCGAATCAATGCCCCAGGTGGCTGCCGATTTAGACCGGATCACCGATTCCCTCCTGCGGATCTCCGAAGACGACTACACCGATCCAGAGGCGGAGGTGGAGTGGAACGACGCGGAAGCCAAAGAGGAAGTTGCGGAATTGGACGCGAGTCTTCGCAATCCTGGAATGGATGAAAGTGGTTATGAAACCTTCCAGGAAACCACTGCTGAAGAATCGCCGGTACAGTGGACCATCGAATCGCAATCCGAATTCTACGAAGATGAGTTCCCTGTAGCATGCGATCGGGTGGAAGCGTCTCAGCTATTCGGCGACGATTTCGATGAAGAAGAAGTCGTTCCTGTTCCGCCCGTGATGCCTCGATCTTTCTCCGATGGGCTTGCGGAGCGAGCCGTTAAACGCGGCGAAGTGATTTCGGCGCAGTTGGATGACGAAATCGAACTGTCGATTTCCTCGCTAGAATGTCAGCCGGAACAACGGTTGCATCGCGAAGTTGCAAGCCTTTCCCAAGCCGCCGCTCATTTGCAGATCCATACCGATTCGCCTAGCGACACACTATCAGAGGCCGACTCGCTGGCGGTCCCTGCTATCGGTACCGATGGTGTCGGAACGGGGACTAGTGATCTGAAACCAGCACCTGCAGACGATATTCACCTGATTGACGACAGTGACATGTTGATCATCGAAGAGGTCGTCGATGTGGAAGCGAATCCGGTGCAGGCGTATGCATACGATGACGATCCAAGCGACACGATCGATTATCAAAAATTGCTTACTCGAATGCGGCAGGCGTAATGAGTTCGATGAACACCTTGATCCAACGGTTGGTGGATCTAGCCGATCAGCAAGCTGTCAGCCCCGTCTTGGTCGCTGAAAAAGGTTTGCACCTGCAGATTCCGTTTTACCTTGCGATCGGCGAACAGCTGGCGGAGAAGACGGAACGTCAGGTACATTTCGAATTCATGACCGGGTTGTCGGTTCTGGAAAGATGGGGGCAGGCCTGGATGTTAAAACGTCTGCAACGGTCGCTGGCAGCAAGTACGAATTGGGACGTGACGGTGGAACGAACCGCCGTGGTCAGTCGTCCCGCGGGCAATCAACGTCCATTTGTGCTTGGATTTGCAACCTCCGTTCAGTCGCTCCCCTCGTGGGCAACGGCCGTCCGGTTAAGCGCGCACGCGTCGCCTCAAGCCGATTTTCGTTTGGCGATCGAAGCGGCCTAAATGCGGGCCTGCAGCAGCACCGTGTGATTTTGACGGTAACTTCCCGACGGTTCAGCCTAGCGGGAGCAACGTCGGTTCTCGCTGCTAAAACATCCGCCACGCGTTCTTGAAGAACCAGGGCTTTCCACGGAGCGTCTGTTGGTTGCTCCCTGATTGGGGGGTAAGCGATTCTCTAGCGACATGGGCAAGCTGACGGGTGGTTTTGTTTTAGGCTAAGGTAGTCATGGAAACCGGACGCCCGGGACCGGTAGATCGTATGCCATGCAGAATTAAAATGAGCGGCGGGTTCGATGGACGATGCGACTCATGATGACGCCTCGGACGACAAATCTTCAACCGATACTTGGGTCGACGATCAGCGGATCTACCGGCTGTTTTCCGAGTGGAACGCGCTTCGGGCGGGCGGCCAGAATGTTTCGCTGGAAGAGCTTTGTCGGGACGCACCAGAGCTGATTGAACCCCTGCGATCTTGCATTGCGGCGATGACGGATGGCGAGGTGGTTTCGCGGCCGCGGGGAGAAGTCCCTTCGCAGGTGGGCAGCTATAAGGTCCTCCGTCAGATCGCACGTGGAGGTTCCTCGTCGATTTATGAAGCGGAAAGCTCGTTTCCACGTCGCCGCGTCGCGTTGAAGTTGCTTGATGCCTCGTCGTCCAGTCCGCGGATTCGATCCCGCTTTGAGTTGGAGGTCCGCTTGTTGTCGGCGCTTCAGCATCCCGGAATTGTAAAAGTATTCGATGCGGGACGCGTCGAAATGAATGGTGAGGAGCGAGCGTTCTTCACGATGGAGTGGATCGATGGGCACGGGGTTGGCGACTACGTGCGAGCTCAGTGTAAGAAGGGCGATTGGTCGACGAAGAAAACGGTCGAGCTGCTGATGGGGTTTTGCGATGCCCTCTGTTATGCCCACCAAAGTGGCGTGATCCATCGCGATCTAAAACCGGCAAACATGCTTGTCGATTCCGAAGGACGGCCCCGGCTGATCGATTTCGGAATCGCTCGCGTTCAACCCCATTCTGACATGACCATCGTCGCTGGTCTGACGTCGCGGACCTTGGTCGGAACGCGGCCCTACATGAGCCCCGAGCAATTTGACGAAGACCCCTCCGCAGTGGATGCACGCTCCGATATTTACGGGCTGGGGGTCGTGTTTTACGAACTGTTGACGGGGAAATTGCCTTATGACGTGCGGAAACGATCGTTCGTGCAAGTTGCGGAAGTGATTCGTGAAACCCCTCCGGTCTTGCCTTCGACTTTCGATCGAAGTTTACGCGGCGATTTGGAAACGATCGTACTGACGATGTTGGCGAAAGAGCCCAGCGAACGTTATGCGACGATGCAGGATTTGATCGCTGACTTGCGGCGGTACTCTCAAGGATTTCCTGTCCACGCCAAACGGCCTACCGCGTTGGTGACCTTTCGTCGGTGGTGTTCAAGGCATCCTCGCGCGGCCCGGTTGTCGGCTGCCGCCGTCCTCTCGCTGGTTTCACTTAGTATCATCGCCCTGTGGATGGCCAGTAGTGCTGCCCGTCGCAGTGATCTACTGACGACTTCGAACATAAACCTGAAGATTGCGAAGCAACGGGTTGAACATCAGCTGGAAAAAATCCAGAGGAATGAAAGCGAGCTGCGTCGCTCAACGCTTGCCTTGCAGGATTCGTCCGATCGGATGCTCCGGTCCAATGCAAATTCGACGCTCCTACGGTTAAGCACGCTCGCGGAACGTTTGCCTCAAGAGGTCCAGCGTAAATTGGATGACGAAGAGACGTTTCCTGCGTCGGTCCGTGGTTTTGGCTGGAGTCTGCTAAATCGCATGACCCGGCCTGATTACCGTCGATTTGCTGCGGATGGAGGGGAACTGACACACGTCGGTTTATCTGCCGATGGTAAGCGAGTTGTATCAGGGGGATTGGCTGGGATTCGCGTGTGGGATTCTGGATCGCTGGAATGTTTGGTCCACAAGAAAATTGTCCTGGCCGGGAACTCGCAGGCCTTGGATGTTTCGCCCACCGGAGATGTGGTCTGGTTTGTCAGTGGTAATCAAAAGGTGTCTCGGCTGGACGTCGATCAAGCGACGGTCCAAGACTTGCCTACCGGGACGCAGCATAAATGCACCGTTATCTGTGGGGTGCCCGGTACCGATCGGTATCTTGTCGGCGACGCACAAGGTTCGCTGGCACTGTTGGCAGCGAGTGAAGATCAACCGTTGCTGTGGGTTCACGATGTTTCAGACCAGCCAATCATTTCAATCGCCTTAAACGAGGCGGGGGACAATGTCGGTGTTGTGGCAAGCGACGGAAAAGTGGAGGTGCTGTCGCTGGTTAGTGGCCAACCGGTCCATCGGGCTCAGGTCGGCCTGGACGCAGCGGTTCACGCAAGCTGGGATGCTGGACTGCACTGGGTGTCGGTGTCGGAGCGGACGGCAAATACCGTTCTTTGGGACGTTCGGCGTGACAAGTTGATGAAACGCTGGAATTATTTGGGCGTCAGTCCGCAACTCTTAATGTCCTCGGCATCCGTCTCTCTGTCGGAGCTGAAATTGATTCTCTCGGGACGAGGTCGTGTTTCACGGTGGGCCGGCAGAGAGCGAGAATCGGTTCTTTATGATGCTTGGCAATTCAACGTTTCCGTCCCCTCTCTTGAATCGCTAAACGGCGATGCACCGGAGGCAAGCAATGGGGTGGACGACGAGCCGCGGATGATTGCCGTGGCTGACGATGTCCCCTTGTTAGCTTGTGCGCTCCGCGGGGGCGACATTTTGTTGATGCCGACCGAAACGCAGGCGGCTGCACGCTTATTGCAAACGCCGTATGCGGCAATCAGCGGTGTTTGCTTTTCGCCCGATGGAAAAAAACTGGCTGTTTCGGGAGGCGGAGGGAATATCGATTTGTACGATTTCGATACCCAGACCATGAGGACCGTTTTTGAGCAATCCAGAGGGTCTGTGTTTCGGTTGCGATTTGATTCGCAGGGACGGTCGCTATTCGCCTTGGTTCCCAAAAACGGACTGTTGGAATTTCCACTGCAGGCGGACAACGTTTCAAAGCAGCAATCGGTCGATCCTAAGCAACGTGATTTCTTCCTCGCAGACCAAGACATTGTTGGTACGTGTAACGCTTTTCAAATTCTGGAATGGGATGACGCACAGCGGGTTACGGTGGGGCTCGCCCGCGATGCGATGGTTGCCGTTGGCACGGTAGACGATGGCGATTGCGTCACGTCCGCTCGCTTGCCCTGTCCGGTCGGGACTCGCTGCCTCGCAATTCTTCCAGGAAAAAATCAGTTTGTGACCGGAGGAGGCAACGGAGCGATCGACGTTTGGCAGACGGTCCCCTTAAAACACTTGAAACGCCTAGGGTCGGCGGAAGGGCGGATAGGCGGCCTGGCCGCTTCGCCCGATGGACTTGTCGTTGCTAGTGGGCACTTCGGTGGCTCCCTACTGCTGTGGGATACAACAATTTGGCAACCCCAATTGATCTTGGACACCGGTCTAGAAGCCGTCCGCTCGGCTGCCTTTTCGCCAGCGGGCGATCGATTGGCGATCGCAGGAGGCAGTGGTCAAATTCGCATGTACGAGACGCAGCACGAAGCGTCTAAGGACTAGCAGCGCGTGCTCCTTATCGACGGGCATTCTCTGTTGCCGGAACGCCGCCAGCTCAATGCCATCACCTTTGGCATCTGCAAGAGTACGGAAATCAGGGCGATTGACCACAGCAATCACCGCAAAAACGCAACTTCAAAACGTATTTGCCGGGTCGTTTGCCCCCCACCGCTAGCAAGCATCCGCCGAGACGCGTTATTTATTGATGACGTATTCTCGGCCTAAATCAACACGTCACGAACCACATGCCCATGCACATCGGTCAGCCGAAATTGTCGACCTTGAAATTTGTATGTTAGTCGTTCGTGGTCGATTCCCATTTGATTCAGAATGGTTGCCTGAAGATCGTGGACGTGGACCGGGTTTTCAGCCACGTTGATCCCCAGATCGTCGGTCGCTCCGTAACTGATGCCTGGACGGACTCCGCCACCTGCCATCCAGACGGTAAAGGCATAGGGGTGATGGTCGCGGCCCCAGCGAACGCGATTTTTAATGTCGCCCTGGAGGAACGGCGTTCGCCCAAATTCACCTCCCCAAATCACCAGCGTGTCGTCCAGTAAACCGCGTCGCTTCAAATCCATCACCAATGCGGCACTCGCCTGGTCCGTATCGCGGCACTGGTTGTACAGTTCCGTAGTTAGCGAAGTGTGTTGGTCCCAGCCCGCGTGCATTAGCTGCGTAAATCGGCAGCCCCGTTCGGCCAAACGCCGAGCCATCAAGCAGTTGTAGGCAAAAGTGCCCGGTTCACGAACGCCCGGGCCGTACATGTTGAGCGTCTCTTCCGATTCCGAGGAGAGGTCGGCTAGTTCCGGAATGCTCGATTGCATCTTGAAGCCCATTTCATATTGAGCGATTCGCGTCGCTATTTCGGGGTCTCCAAATTCTTGCAGTTTGTGTTCATTGATCTCGGAGATTACGTCCAGCCAGTTGCGACGCATGTCAGGCGATATTCCCGCGGGGTTGGCGGCATACAAAACAGGGTCGCTGCTGCCACGGAATTTGACACCTTGAAATCGCGAGGGAAGGAATCCGCTTCCCCAGTAGAAATCGTAAAAGATCTGACCGCAGGTGGTGTCTTTCGTGATGCTGGTCATCACGACAAACGAAGGTAGCTCTTCCGCTTCGCTTCCCAAACCATAAGTCATCCAGGCACCCATCGTAGGACGCCCGGGCATCTCGCTGCCGCTTAACATGAAATTGATCGCCGGAGCATGATTGACCTGTTCGGTATGCATGCTTTTGACAAAACATAATTCGTCGGCGATTTTTGCGGTGTGTGGCATTAGCTCGCTGACCCAAGCACCACTTTGCCCGTGTTGTGCGAAAGGTTCGATCGGGGCTAACAGCAATTTGCCATCCGCGTTTCCGGTCATCGTGCTGAAACGGCGGTCGCCGATGTAAGACGAAGGTACCGGTTCTGTATGCAGCTTTTTTAGGGTTGGTTTCCAGTCAAATAGATCGACGTGGGTGGGGGCTCCATTCTGAAATAGATAGATGACCCGCTTGGCCTTCGGAGCCAAATGCGGAAGCGAGGCAAGTCCGCCATTTGCACTGGCGTCTTGCGTGGCGGTCGCTCCAAATCCGTCTCGGCTTAATAGCGACGCGAGCGCAGCGGTCCCGATCCCGGTCGCATTGCGGCCAAAGAAATGACGACGATTCAAATGCTGCTGGTTTTGTTGTAGCGGATTCATTGGCTTACTCTCGGTTCAGAGTTTCGTCCAGGTTGAGGACTGCCAAGCACAGACCAGTCCAGGCGGCATGTTCGACAACCGGGATCGATGTGTCCCGTGCGGCTTCACCAATCGCGGTTAGCTCGGTCGCCGCATCGGGCGTTCGGTGAAACTGGGTGCGTGAGCGGTCAAGGCCTGCTTGCAACGCCTGCTGCTCGGTCGCGGTTGCGGGGCGGGCAAGAACTCGCTGAAACACTCGGTCGATTTTTTGAGCGTCGCTATCGCTTGTTGGATCGATGCCCGTTTCGACCAGGTCCTTTTCTGCCAGGACCTTTTCTGCCAGGACGCGGGCCGCTTCAACATAGGTCGTGTTGTTTAGCGTTTGCAGAGCATGCAAAGGAGTGTTGGTGCGCTGGATATTGACGGTGCAGCTTTGCCGCGATGCGCTGTCAAAGAACATTGTGGGGGCGACAATCCTTCGCCAGAAAACATAAAGACTGCGTCGATACAATTTCTCCCCATGGTCTTGGACGTATTTCTTTTTGCCAAAGGAAGCTTCTTCCCAGACTCCGGGCGGTTGGTAGGTATTCACCGATGGACCGCCAGAAACCGAGGAGAGCAACCCGCTGGCGGCCAGCGCTTGGTCGCGAATCATCCAGGAAGGAAGCCGGTAGCGGGAACCGCGGGCGAGCAGTCGGTTTTCAGGGTCGCGTTCATAGATTTCAGGGGATGCGATGCGTGAGGATTGTCGATAGGTGTGACTGGTTACCATCTGACGAATCAATCGCTTAACGTCCCAGCCTGAATCGCGAAAGTCGGCAGCCAGCCAGTTCAGTAGGTTCAGTTGAGGTGGGATTTCTCCTTGCACGCCAAAATCCTCGGCTGTTTTAACCAGTCCCGTGCCAAAAATCTGAAGCCAAAAACGATTGACGGCGACTCGAGCGGTTAACGGATGCTCTGGATCAATCAACCATTTTGCCAGCGTCAAACGATCTGCTTTCTCGGTCGGTTCCGGCGCAGGGAGGAATTTGGGGAAGCCCGCGGTGACTTGAACGGTCGGTTTGTTATACAGGCCGCGTTCTAGGATGAAACTTTCCCGAGGTTCTTTCATGTCGGCCATGACCATCACCTTGGGAATCGCTTTTTCCTTCGCGGTGATTTTCGCTTGAACCGCTTGCTGGTCTTGCTTAATCGCCAGTTCCGCAGTCGCGCGGTCAGCCTGCCGGAAGCCGTTTCGGATCACCGCATCCGTTGATTTCGGAAACGAGAATGGAATCTGTCCGCCGTCGATCGTTTGTTTGGCAAGGTCTTTAAGGCGTTGGTTATGTGTCTGTAGCTGAGCACGCAGCACCTCCAATTCGTTGGCTGTTTTTTGGCTGGGGACCGGCAGGGTGGGCGGCGTCTGAGCATTGCCTCCTGCGCCTGTCACCGGCGTTTGGTCAAAAAAGGCAAAGAACTGATAGTACTCTTCGTTGGTCAAGGGATCGTATTTGTGATCGTGACACCGGCAACAGTTAAGAGTTAATCCCAGCCACACGGTCCCCATCGTTTCGGACATGTCCATCACATATTCGGCACGGTTCTCCGCCGCGATTCGTCCACCCTCGCCGTTGATCATGTGATTGCGAGCGAACCCCGTTGCAAGTATTTGTTCGTTGGTTGCGTCGGGAAGTAGGTCTCCGGCCAGTTGCCACAGAGTGAACTGGTCATAGGGAAGGTTGTTGTTAAAAGATTGCACCACCCAGTCACGCCAGGGCCACATCGTTCGTTCGTTGTCCCCTTGGTAGCCGTTCGTGTCGGCATATCTGGCCGCTTCCAACCAGTTCCACGCCATGCGTTCTCCGTAGGCAGGGGATTCCAGAATCCGGTCGACCAATTGCTCGTAGGCATCCTCGGAAACGTCTGCCAAAAATTCGGCTGTCTGTTCCGGGGTCGGCGGCAATCCGGTCAGGTCAAGAAACAGGCGTCGCACCAGCGTGGTCTGTGCGGCTGCAGGCGACGGTTGGATGTTCTGTGCTGCAAGTTGCGATTGAACGAATTGATCGATCGGGTTTCGGATCAGCGATGTGTCGGGCAACGTTGGAATGGCCGGAGCGATGAGCGGTTTGAAAGACCAGTGCTGTTCCCAGTTGGCACCTTGGTCGATCCATTCTTTGATCTGAGCAATTTGCTGAGCGTTTAGCTGGCGGTTGGAACTTGGCGGAGGCATCAGCATATCTGCATCATCGCTGATCAACCGCTGGAACAGTTCGCTCTCCTCGCTCGCATTGGCTTCAATGACCTCGTCCGCCCCTGCGGATGTGTCCAGTCGCAAACCTGCCTCGCGAGTCTCCGTATCGGGGCCATGACAGAAGAAGCAATTTTCTGAAAGGATTGGCCGAATATCCTTGGCGAAATCAATCGGATCTGCAGCAGAGAGCGGACCAAGGAACCATCCCATGGTTAGCAGCAGGCTGAGCAGTCGGAGCAGCGGAGCAGGGGAGTGCATGGAGCAGGCAAGGAGGAGGGGCGGAACAGCCGAATGGATCGCAGGCAGGGTTTCCTCCATCATACCCCGAAAAACAGCGAAAAGGAGCCTCGTGAACGCTGCCCAAATACCAACTACATTAAGGTCGTCGTGGATGGCGAAATCGTTTGCTTCAAATCAAATCGCGTTTCGGCCGGATACATTGATCGTCGCTGGGTGGTTCTCAAGAGCAGGCGAAGAAGAAACGCCCCGCCGAAGTCGCGGGATTTGTGTCTGTGAGAAGGTAGGTGAATTCCTGCTACCTGTTGAATCCGAATGCTTGAATAATGAACGCCAACACCGCGAACCTTACCGTTATGGCTCCAGCAAGACGAATCGTATTCACGCACCTTGCTATCTTAAATCTGTTTCTTTGTGGCTGCAGCGAACGCGGGGGGAGGGACGAGGAGGTTGGGTTCCTTCGCGCGATCATGCCGGAGTCGCTTGTTGGAATGTCGAGTGTTGACGTGGCCACTCGTGATAGTCTGGCCGTCATTGGCGAAGGTGATTCACAGCACCTTGGTCTTCGGGTGTTCCCTGCAATGCCCAAGCAGCACGGCGGAATCCGTGCAGAAGTAAGTGTTGATTTTCCGTTTAAAGACGGTGATTGCGTGACCTATCGTTGGCGATTCATGGTTGCGGAGGATTTTGTGTCGGACGCCCCCGAAAACCGCTGGTGGTTGATCGGCCAGTGGCACGATCAACCGAATCGGGCAATCGGCGAATCTTGGGAGGACTTTGACTCGCTCAGCCCACCCGTCTCGCTTAGCATCGGCGAAGTCGATTCCCAATTGGTTGTCGGCCTTAACTATGGGCTGACAGCCGACGGCAATGTTCAGCAGCAGATAGGGCCGACGCCTATTACGAAGGGAACGTGGCACACGATCGAAACGCGGATTTCTTGGACAGAGGGAATGTCGGGGCAGGCCGAAGTTTTTGTCGACGAATCGGAGGTCCCGGTTCTGATCGCAAGCGGACCAAACATGAACAACGGCTATCAGCACTATTTGAAGGTGGGAATGTACCGTCACCCCGACATTGATACTGAGAACTGGATCTATATCGACGACCTTGAAATTGCTTTGGATGAGACGCCGTAGCGACGCGTTGGTCGTTGCGTTTCCTGTATCCACAAAGGACGAATCGTATCGTTCTTGCCACGCGACTACGCAGCGGCGAAGGGCAATCGACGCCATGCTTGGTGGTTGCCTGCCGCTACCAGTCAAACCGGTGCCGATTTCGCAAAACAGGTGGGGGAGTACGTGAATGAATTGGCGGAATCTCCTATACTGCACCGGCGTGGCGACCGGAGAGGGCCTGACGGTTGATTGGCGGCTCCCGGAAAAATTCTTGTGCTAGAAGCATGGCGAAGCTGAAGCCAGGGAGTGTGCGAAGGGCAGGTGATTCGTTTGTTCATCGACATGGATGGCATTCGCCAGTTCTTTGTGACTTCTGTCGCTCGCTTGCCATTCACAAGTTCGTTGCGGAATTTTAATTTTTCAAACTTGGACACCTTAGAGGAACCTGAATGATCGCGACAGCCAACGATTTTGCTCGACTATTTTGCGAATTATTGACCGTTGCCGGAGTCTTGTCGGCGTCGACCGCCCTCGCGTGTACGCGAGTGTTGTGGAACGGAAATGGATTGGCAGATATTTCCGGACGCACGATGGATTGGGCCGAATCGACCGAGCCAATGCTGTACGTATTCCCGCCAGGCCTGGAGAGGAATGGCGGTCAAGTTGGCCCGGCCGTCGTCGTCAACGAGAATCCGGCGAAATGGACTTCGAAATATGGATCGGTCGTCGTTTCGGCTTATGGTCTTGCCTCCGTCGACGGCATGAATGAAAAAGGATTCGTGATGCATCTGTTGTTCCTGACGGCTGCTGACTTCGGTCCCCGTGATCGCGATAAGGCTGGAGTCCAGGCGGGCCTGTGGGGACAGTACCTGCTTGATAACGCCGCCACCGTTGAGGAAGCGTTGAAGCTGATGGAAGGCATTCAGCCGATTATGGTGGAACACGCCGGGTTTAAGTCTTCTTTGCACATGGCGATCGAAGACCCGACAGGCGATTCGGCGATCATCGAATATGTGAATGGACAACCAAAGGTCTATCATGGCAAAGAGCATCAAGTGATGACCAATGACCCGCCTTACGATGAACAGTTGCTAGAGCTGAAGAAGTGGGATTTTGAGAACGCTACCCGCCAAACTACATTGCCGGGAAATGTGAACCCCATCGATCGCTTTGTACGGGCTAACTATTTTTTGAAAACGCTTCGCAAGCCAAAGGGCGAACGAGAGGCGGTCGCATCCGTGTTTTCGATTGCACGTAACGCTTCCGTTCCTTTTAACGCTCCCTATAAAACTGCGGGAACGATTTACGACACGGAGTATCGGACGGTCGCCAACCTCGATACACGCCGTTACTTCTTCGAATTGACGACCAGCCCCAATGTCATCTGGATAAATCTTGATCAGTTGGATTGGTCACCAGGCTCTTCCGTGCTGGTTCTGGATCCGGACAATATCGAATTGTCCGGCTGTGTGAATTCGGAATTCAAGCCAACAACGCAGCCGTTTTAACGCATCGAACGCAAGTCCGTGAAAGCATTCGATGGGATGTCTGTCGAACGGATGTCTGTCGAATGCTGGGCTGTCGAATGCTGGGCTGTCGAAGGGGTGGTATGAAAACGGTTCGTGACGGGACCGCCGCAGCTACCGTCGCCAGATGGTGGTTCCTGCTGCATTCTTGTCACGACGGCACGGATCGCGTCGCTGGCTCGTAAATCCACGGTCGTAAACCGTCACCTATTGATTTCACGTCCCTGGAAAATCGAAAGCGAGCGGTGGTGAGCAAAGTGTTGTGGTGAAGCAACACTTGTCATGGCGGATGCCCTTTCGACCGGGGCTAGAGGGATTGCGCCACCGGTTGCTTGTCGACCGGTAGTTCACCTCGGACGCGTTGTCCGTTTCCTTGGCGATTTTGATCCCCCAGTTCATCGCGGGCCTGTTCTGCAAGTGTCCACAATTGAAACACGATGTCCGGATTTTGACGGGCGACGTTCTGTTCGCAGCGGATATCTTCGACAACGTTGAACAGCAGTGGAGCGGGGGGCTGAGCCGCTGAGAAGTGGGGATGATTGCCGGCCGGTTTGATCGGAAGAAACAGTTTCCACGGTCCGCTGCGAATCGCTTGCAATTGAGCCCCCGAGTAATAGTAGAAAGCTTCGTGAGGCGTTGTCGCGCCTTCATCTGCCAGTAGCAGAGGGCTGATGTCTAACCCGTCAATGGGACGCTTCGGATCGGGGCTTGTTCCTGCCAGGTGCGCGAATGTTGGTAGCAGGTCCATCATGGTTGATAGCTCTGAACATTCGGTGCCCGCGGGAATTCGGCCCGGTTGCCATGCGATCATGGGAACGCGAAAGGCTCCTTCGCTGGTGCTATAGCCGCGGCCGTGAAGAGGAAGGTTGGAACCCCGCTGGAAATTGTTCTTGTTGGAGGGAGCTCCGTTGTCGCTGGTCCAGATCACCAAGGTCTTTTCGGCAAGATTCAGTTCCTTTAGATGATCCAATATCTGGCCAACCGACCAGTCAAGTTCCTCTATCGAATCTCCCCATGGCCCGTTCGCGCTCTTGCCCGCAAACGCGGTCCCCACATACGGATGTGCGGTGCTGCCCGGCATCGCATGCGGCAGGTACAGGAAGAAGGGACTGTCCTGATGTTCGGTGATCCACTTGGTTGCCGCCGATGTGTATCGCTCGGTCAAAGTGGTTCGATCCGTGGGAGCTTCGATAACCGTTTCGTTTTGCATCAGGGGAAGTGGTGGCCACTTGGAACCATCGTTTTTCCATGTCCGAGCGGTCATGTCATCGCTATAGGGAATCCCATAGAAGTAATCAAACCCTTGACGCGTCGGTAGGAATTCCGGTTGGTCGCCAAGATGCCATTTGCCAATGATCGCCGTCGCATAGTCTTGCTGTTTAAGAACTTCTGCAATCGTCATTTCATCAGGGTTCAAACCATATCGAGAGACCGGACGCAGGACCCAGCCGTCGCGAGGGTTGTCATGCATCCCAATTCGCTGTGAATAACAACCTGTCATCAGGCTGGCACGCGAAGGCGTGCAGACACCTGCCGAGGAATAGAAATGTGTGAATTTGCGTCCCTCCGCAGCCATCTGGTTTAAGGAAGGCGTGCGATGCAGTTCGGATCCGAAGGGCTGGGTGTCTCCATATCCCAAGTTGTCGCAATTGATCACGACAAAATTGGTCGACGGAGTGGCGGCCTGGCTGTACGAGACCATCAACAGTCCCAGCAGCACAGCTTGCAAGCGAACGAACATCAGCATCGGTGAGAGACCTTTATTTAGTGGCGGTTGGCAATCGTTCAACATAGGCGTAGTAGGCTCCGAATTTGGTGCCGTCCGCTGTTTCGAACGTCGCCTCAAAGCGAGTCTTTCCGGCGGGTAGTTGAATGTTGAAAACGACTTCGGCCGTGTCTGGGGGAATGGCTTGTTGTTGCTGTTGGTCGCCGATTTGGATGCCAGCTTTGGTCGCTGCGATCGCTTTGCCTTGTGCCGCCCGGTACGGTTTAACACCCGGCACGTCGGCTCCGGGCGGCAACGCACTTTGGATGGCGCTGCCGTTTTCCTCAGGCCAACGGCGAAGACGAATTTGATATTCGCCCGCTTCGTGGACCAGTACATTCCAGAATCCAGTGTTCGCAGGGCCGTTCATCGCCTGCCGAACCTGCTGCTGGTTCCATGGAGTCATCCGCGTGGTGATCCAGTCGTGGGACGTCAGGCGGGCGGGATTGTCGCGTGGATGGCCTAGGTAGATCGAAGTTTCCTGAGCGAACGTTGGCAGCAATTCATGCCACCATGATTCGTAGAAATCGGTAAGCCGCTGGACGACTTGCGGGTGTTCGGCTGCAATGTCCTTTTGCTGCCCAGGGTCTTGGTCGATGTCGTATAGTTCTTTGCCGTTGATCAAACGCCAGCGATCGGTCATGACGCTGCTTTTACGCCACTGGATCGGATCTTTGACTCGCTGGGAATCGGTGACCAGGATTCGGTCGGGCCAGTCGGTTGCATTTCCCTCGATCAGCGTGCTGATGTCGGTTCCATCAAATTGAACGTCTTTTGGGGAAGCGATATCGCACATTGAAATCAGAGTTGGCAGCACGTCGACGTGAGCGGTGATCGTTTCGACATCGCGACCGGTGTCCAGATTGCCGGCGGGCCAGTGGAGGAAAAATGGAACCCGATGCCCGCCATCGTATTCGCTTCCTTTGCCCGCACGCATTCCTGCGTTGAACGTTTTCCATCCCGATGACGAACCGTTGTCGGTTGTGAAAATGAAGATCGTGTTGTCCGTCAATTCTTCTTCGTCCAAGAAGGCACGCAGTTTTCCGACGTTGTCATCGATGTTGGCGATCATGCCATAGAAATTGGCCAAGTTGACCGATTGGTCCGCGTAGGGGCGACTTGAATCTTCAGGAGCATGCATTGGACCGTGCGGGGCGTTGGTTGCGACGTACGCTAAGAACGGTTTGCCTGCCTCTTTTTGAGTCTTAATAAATTTTTTCGCGTAATCGAAAAAGACATCGGTGCAGAATCCTTTGACCGGGGTGGGGGTCCCGTTGTGCCAATAGCTGCCATCGAAATAGGCGTTGTCCCAGTAATCGGGCGTCTGCCCGACTCCACCTCCACCGTGGCGGAGGACCTCGCCATATCCGCGGTCTTCAGGGCGATACGGGTAGTTGTCCCCGAGGTGCCACTTGCCGAACATTCCCGTTGCATAGCCAGCGTCCTGAAAGACCTTGCCCATTGTGACTTCGTTTTCGCGGAGCATCGATCGCCCCATGATCGTGTGCCAGACTCCGGTGCGATTGGTCCAGTGGCCTGTCAGGAATGCGCTGCGTGTTGGCGAGCAGGTGGGAGAAACGTGGTAGTCGGTCAACCGAACCGCTTCGGAATAAAGCTGGTCCACGTTAGGTGTTTTGAGGATCGGATTCCCATGGCAAGAGAGGTCGCCATAGCCTTGGTCGTCCGTGATCACAATGACTACGTTGGGGCGGTCGGCCGCCTGCAAAGAAACGGGATAGGACGCAAATGCCCACAGGCACGCGAAAACGAATAAGCCAATAGAGCGGGACGTTAGTGTTGGCATGGCGCTTTTTTAAGAGAAGAGGAGCCTGGTAGGCAGGGCGTTTGTTAGCGGTATCCATCAAACCAAGGATCTAGTGTAAACGATCCGCAAAGCTATTGTATCAAGCCAATTTGCTAGCATTTCCTGAGGTTTTCCGCCAGCGATCTTAAAGGACCGGGGTTTTACCAAAGCTGCTTAAATGGCTAAACTTCCCAGTTCACTATGACTGCAATTATTTTTTGTTGCAAAGAACCCACATGGAGGCTGGTAAATCATGATAATTGCTGCAACTTTGGAGTGTCTTCCTGACCGCTGTTTTGAAGATGCAATTGAGCTGTTGAATGATTTAGAGTTCACAGCGGTTGAAATTGATTTGCATTCCGATGGGCATGTTGATCCTGCAGACCTACTGACTGTCCCTGAGAAGGTGGTGCATCAGGTGCGTCATTCGCACCGGATGGAAATCAGTGGGTATAGCATTGACCTGAAGCAATCAGGTGCCGAACACTACGCCCTGTTCGACGAGATTTGCAAGTTCGCCAAAGCGACTCGCGTGGTCACGTTGACCGTCCCTTCGGCCGAACTGGGGACTCCTTTCAACGAGGAAGTCGAACATTTGCAGCGGTTGGTCGATCTGGCCGAAGCTCAGGGAGCTCGAGTCGCTGTGAAGTGCGAACTGGGGCGGTTGAGCGAAGACCCTGATACATTGATGGTCTTGTGCGACAACGTGCATGGTCTGGGAATCACGATGGACCCGAGTGTCTTCATCTGTGGGCCAGCAAAGAACAAAAATTTGGATCGGATTCTAAAATACGTCTATAACATCCATCTGCGGGATTCCTTGCCAGACAAGTTCCATGCCAGCGTCGGGCAGGGTGAAATTGACTATGGAAAATGGGTATCCTTGTTGGAGCGGGAGCGGTACAACCGCGCGTTGACCGTTTCGATCCCTCCCACCGAGGGTTTGGATCACCGAGTGGAACTGCGGAAGTTACGACGATTGCTGGAAAGCCTGATCTAGGTTAAAGCTTGCCTTTGTTGTTCCGACCGTTTACTTTTATTGAAAGCCCTTCTTTGGAGGGGGGACTATCCGGTTCTCGTAGTAGAGCGGCTGCAGGAATGTCTGAGTGGTTTATTCAGCAAGCGGAAACTGAACTGGGGCCGATTAGTAGTACTGCACTACTCGATCGGATTCGTGACGGTTCTATCTGCCAAAGCACAATGGTCCGGAAAAACGATTCGGCTTGGTTTCAAGCCGGTTCGGTTGGAGGGCTGTTCGAAGCGGCCGCGCAGTCGACAACGGAATACTTCTGCCCGCAGTGCAAATCGAAGGTGCGTAAGCCTCCCTGCTTTTGCCCCAAGTGCAAGGTTGAATTGAAGTACGCACGTCCGAAAGTGACGGAGCATCCAATTCCAGGGATGAAAAGGTCCGAAAAACCAAAGCCTCAGAAGAGCGCCTCGGTGGGCCGGTGGCTGCAACGCATCAAATCGCCCGGGGACCAAAACCGTCGCAGGTGATTTCCGGAGCGGCGCAGGCCCAATGCCGTCTACTTTCTTAGCGGTACGCCGCGAGCCCAGTGCCGTTTACTTTCTTAGCGGTA
This sequence comes from Roseimaritima multifibrata, assembly GCF_007741495.1. Taxonomy (NCBI): domain Bacteria; kingdom Pseudomonadati; phylum Planctomycetota; class Planctomycetia; order Pirellulales; family Pirellulaceae; genus Roseimaritima; species Roseimaritima multifibrata. Next base: position 7,024,544 of record NZ_CP036262.1, on the reverse strand, counting down.
CGGCGCGAGCCGTCCGGCAGTCGCATAGAAAACCCAATGGATTTGCCGGTCGGCTTGCACCGATCCGCTAGGAATCCGCACGGCAATTACGCATCGTTTTGAGCCTCAGACGCCGGTTTGCCGTTGCACGGATTGTCGATGTTTCTCCGCTTCCGATTAAAACGACAGCCCGTCTCGGCTGGGCGCTGAACCTTCCCGGCTAGGTTCGTCTCTGTTTAGACGTCCGTTGTCCCTTGTCTATGAATCGAAGCGGGATTGACGCCTTGATTTCGTCCGAAACGATCAGCCGCCCAGTGAAAAGGCGGCCGATGGTTTTCGTTTTGGCACAAGTGATTCACGGAAGTGGCTGCCCGCATTACGATGGGGCAGCAAAATGCCTTTCCCTCCCTATTGATTGAAACCGGAAGATTGCCGTGACAGTGACTGCATCCGATTCACTTCAGGCCGAAAAATTACGTGCCGACCCTCGAGTTCTTGAAGCCAAGCGTTTGTTGCAAGAGGCTTTGGCTGAACATGGAGCTCCGCTGACCGAGGTCCGACCGCCTCGGGAATCGCTGCTTGCCGGTTACGAAGCGATGCTGAAACGGCTGGAGACTTCGCGTGGAGGGAAACCGATCTGGCCCTACCTTGCCAGCGGGATTGGAAATGGACCTTGGGTCGAATTGGCCGATGGAAGCGTCAAACTGGATATGATTGGCGGGATCGGCGTCCATGGGGCGGGGCATAGTCATCCGGCGATTCTGGATGCGGCAGTCGACGCCGCGATTGAAGATACGTTGATGCAGGGAAACCTTCAGCAACATCCGCCCGGAATGGTGCTGAGCGAACGCCTGTTGGAATGGGCTGTCCAGCCGAATAGCCAGCAAGAATCTGCTGCTCTCGATCACTGCATGCTAAGTACCAGCGGCGCGATGGCCAATGAGAATGCACTTAAAATTGCGCTGCATCATGCCGCTCCGGCCGATCGTGTGATCGCATTTGAAAATGCATTTGCCGGACGGTCGTTGGCGATGGCGGCGATCACCGATCGACCCAATTACCGTCAGGGGCTGCCTCTGGCGTTGCAGGTCGACTATCTGCCGTTTCTTGATCCGGCCGATCCGGTAGGAAGTCAGCAGCGGGCCGTTGATGAACTGAAGCGACTGTTGAATCGCCATCCAGGGCGGTACGGGGCTTTTTGGGCCGAACCGTTTGCCGGTGAAGGAGGCTACTATTCGGGAAGTCACGATTTTCTGATGGCCCTTTGTCGACCGCTGAAGGAAGCGGGCGTGCCGATCATCTTTGATGAAGTGCAAGCTTTCTCGCGACTTAGCCGACCGTATGCCTTTCAGCATTACGGATTGGAATCGATGGTCGATATTGTGACGGTCGGCAAGATCACGCAGGTCTGTGCCACTTTGTACGGCGAGGCTTTTAAACCGAAAGGGCCGATCCTTAGTCAGACCTTTACCGGTGCGTCCGCTTCGATCGCAGCAGGATTGACCATGCTGGATCAATTGCAGCAGGCCAACTGTTTCGGTGAGGACGGAGCCAATATGCAGCGGCATCGCTATTTTGCCGCTGCTCTGGAAGGGTTGGCAAAGAAGTATCCAGGCAAGATTAGCGGCCCATTCGGTGAGGGGATGATGATCGCCTTCACGCCAGGGGATGGCCAGTTTGAAACCGCAAAGGCTCTGTTGGATACGCTCTATACCGAAGGTTTGTTGGGGTTCATCTGCGGTGCCCAGCCAACGCGAATTCGATTCCTCCCGCCGCCGGCGATCGCGACCAACGAACATATCGATCAAGCTTGCCAGATCCTGGATCGAGTTCTCGCAAAGGGCGAGGCAGAATAAAGAAACGGACTGGAACGTAGCGACGGATGGTCATCCGGTTCGTCGCTACGCTCGCCAAAGCGTGGGCAGGCCTGCACCGCCCTCGCCAGTAAACTGCACGTCGCCTGCGACGGTCGCGACAACCCCCTCTCGCTTATTCTTGACGAGAGGGGGAAGCCAAATTCGTTGGTCGTTGCAGTTCCAGAGGACCGCCTTCGCGTGCGGAGGCTCGGACGCCTCCGGGCAAATCAAAGGTCTCGGCCGCTTGGTGTCCCAAAACCTCCGACAGCCGTTCCCAGTGTTGCCGGGCCATCGCTTGTCGCTGCCAGCCTTGTTGGTCCCACAATCCTCGCAGTGCATGGATGCGGATCGCTTGGTGATCGTGCATGCTTGAAAAACGATCGTCATCGCCGGGACGCTGGATGACGATCGCATTCTGCTGAGCGGTTATGTAGGCATCTGTCCACTGGCAGGCCCGTTGCTCCAGGCCTAGCAGCAGGGTTTGTTGTTGGTCGATAAGGGCCGCGATCCGGTCGCTCGCTCCTGGGTATTCGGTTTCGATCTGGGGGAGCAGCTGATTGCGAAGCCAGTTTCGTTTCCAGATCGATTCTTGGTTGGTCGCATCTTCACGCCACTCCTGCCCGATTTCGGTGAGGGCTTCTCGGAGGTTTGATTTGGGGACATTGAGGAGGGGGCGGATTAGCAGAACGTCTTCCGCCAGGTCTCGCGTTCGAGGTACCCCCCCCAGTCCGGCCGGTCCCGTGCCGCGGAACAGGTGGTGGAGCACCGTTTCCACGTTGTCCTCTTGGGTATGTCCGGTGACCACAAAGCGGGCACCTATCTGGTGGGCTAGGGACGCAAGGAAATCGTAGCGCAGGTTTCGGAGGGAGGCTTCGTCGGCTGCGGGGGGGCCAGATCCTTTGGTCGACACGCACGGCCAGCCCAGTTTGTTGGCCAATCGCTGTACAAAAAGGGCGTCTTGGTCCGATGCTTCGGATCGAAGGGCATGGTTGTAGTGGGCGACTGTTAGCGGACCCTTGCCGCTCTGCTTCCGGTGAACATTTGTCAATGCGATCAGCAACGCGACACTGTCAGCGCCTCCGCTAACAGCGACTAACAGAGGAACTGCCGTCCATTCGGAGGGGGCCCAGCTGTTCACTAAAGCCCGTTCCAGACGTTGCATGGCGTTCCTGTACGGCTTTTCGGTCCCCATTGTTTCGGCCTGCTATCACAACTGTTACTATCTTAAAGATCACCGAATTGCCCTGACCGGGATTATTTGTTTGGTTAGGTAAGGTTATCCACCCGCGGGTCTCGAGCCTCTTTTTTTGGGTGCAGCCAGCTCTTTTCCGATTTTACTCCAGCACTCCAGCCCCGGTTTCCAGGCGATTCTTTTAACATAACAGGATCGCAAGATGCTCGACCCCCTGACACTGATCACTGCGGTGATCGCAACCGTTTTTGGTTCCCTTTTGACGCTGGGAATTCAAAAATGGGTTCAAACGACCAAACGACGCGACGCAGAAAGCGAAGGCGAACGCATATTGACACTGGCCCGCGGTGAAGTGGCCAACCTAAAAGACCGAGCCGCTTTGGAAGCCAAAGAGGCCGCGATGATGATCAAATCCCAAGCGGAAAAGGAAATCTCTGAAGCTCGCGAAAACCTTCGCAACGATAAACGAAAACTTCAGCAAAAGCATGAGCAATTGGTGGCTCATGAAGAGAGTCTTCGTAAGCAGGCAAGGGGATTGGAGAACACTCAGCAGCGCTTGACCGCTCAGTTGGAAACCGTCGGCAAGCAGCGTCTGCAGCTGGAATCGGCAGCGAAAGAGCAGGTCGCCGCACTCCAGGAAGTCAGCGGCTTGACTCGTGAGGAAGCGGTTTCGCGGTTGATGGAAAACCTGCAGCAGGAATTGGAACAAGAGGTTGGCACGATCGTGCTGCGCCATGAGCGACGTGTTACGGAGATCGCCGATAGTAAGGCGAGGGAAATCCTGCTGACGGCGCTTCAGCGATACGCTTCGGCCCATACGGCGGAATCGACCACCAGCACCGTCGATATTCCTACCGACGATATGAAGGGGCGGATCATTGGTCGCGAAGGTCGCAACATCCGCAGCTTTGAAAAAGCGACCGGAGTGGATGTCATTATCGACGATACGCCGGGCGTTGTGATCGTCAGCGGATTTGATCCCGTGCGACGCGAAATCGGCAGGATGTCGTTGAATAAACTGATCGCCGATGGCCGGATACATCCCTCTCGGATCGAGGAAGTCGTCGAAGCGACTCAGAAAGAGATCGATGCCTTTATTGTCACCAAAGGGCAGGAGGCGATCGAAGAGGTCAATATTCCTGGGCTGCCGCCCAAGGTGGTTCAGATGCTGGGGCGTCTGCATTTCCGCACCAGCTATAGCCAGAACGTTCTTCGGCATAGCGTCGAGGTTGCGTTTATCTCGGGCATGCTGGCCGAAATGATCGGGCTGGATGGGGATTTGGCTCGGCACTGTGGATTGCTGCACGATATTGGCAAGGCGGCGGATCATGAGTTGGAAGGGGGGCACCCAAAGATTGGGGCCGATTTGCTAAAACGACACAATCAGCCACCTGAAGTGGTGCACGCCGCTTTTGGGCACCATGACGAAATCATCACCGAATATCCTTACACGATGTTGGTGGCGACCGCCGACGCTTGCAGTGCCAGTCGCCCTGGGGCTCGCCGTGAATCGCTGGAACGCTACGTCAAACGGATGGAAGAACTGGAATCGATCGCAACCGGGTTCGCCGGCGTTCAGCAGGCGTTTGCAATTCAGGCTGGTCGTGAATTGCGTGTGATTGTTAGTGCACAGCAAACCGACGACGCGAAAGCGGCCGTGATCTGCCGAAACATCGCCAAAGCGTTCGAGCAGCAGTTGACGTTTCCGGGGGAAATTAAAGTCACGGTTGTCCGGGAAAGCCGCTTCACGGAGGTCGCCCATTGATCCGGATTCTGGTCCTGGGGGATATCGTTGGCAAACCGGGGGTTGCCGCGGTGAAGAGCGATTTGAAATCGATCCGCGCCCAACACAATCTGGACTTGGTCATCGCCAATGCTGAAAATGCCGCCGATGGTTCGGGGCTGACGATCCGGCAGTACGACGCCCTGTTAAAAGCAGGCGTCGACGCATTCACTATGGGAGACCATGTCTACCGCAAGCGGGAGATCTATACTCGTTTGGACACAAGCGACCGTATTGTCAAACCGGGTAACTTCCCTGAAGGGTCGCCCGGCAAAACGTCGGTCGTGGTCACCGCTCGCGATGGAACGCAGGTCGCGATTTTCTCGCTGTTAGGACGCGTCTACACGCGGCCGGTCGATTGTCCCTTTGTCGCAGCGGAACGCATTCTGGCGGAAATTCCAGACGATGTGAAAGTGCGAATTCTTGACATGCACGCCGAAGCGACAAGTGAAAAACAATTGATGGGACGCTTCCTGGATGGCCGTGTCTCCGCCGTTTTGGGGACCCATACCCATGTCCCCACTGCCGATACAACGATCTTCCCTGGGGGAACAGGTTTTCAATGTGACCTTGGGATGAGCGGGCCCTATGAGAGTATCATTGGTCGTAATATCGAACGCGTGCTCAAGACGGCAATTAGTTTCGAACCCGTTCACTACCATGTCGCTACCGACGATGTGCGGCTGTGTGGTGTCCTGATGGAGGTCGATACCGAGACAGGGAAATGCGTTCACATCGAGCGTTTTGAACATCGAATTGCCGCGGAATCCTAAGGCTGTTTTCGCGGAAAGGGGACCGCTCGCAAACCGAACTTTAAGATTCGTTTTAAAGAAAAAGGGACGTACCATCCGGTCATTCGACGCTGGATGGAGTGCACCGTATCGCTAGCTCGCTTCATAGACGTTCCATCTTCGACCGTTACCACTAACCGGAAAGTCGCGGCAGTCATGAATCAAGAATCACCAAATGAGGACACTTCGGAGGCGATTGATTTTATTCCGGTCGAAGGCGAAATGGAGCATTCTCCACCGGATGTTTATGCAGGGAATTTGATCGAATGGGCCGTCGAGCGACATGCCAGTGACCTGTTTTTTTCCGATGCCGAAAACAGCATGATCGTTTCTGTGCGGCGAATGGGGCGGATCGAGCAGGTGGCTCGATTGGCACGTAGCTACGGTCGGCGACTGCAAGGCTATTTGCGAGTCGTTGGAGGGAGCGATGCAGGAGACTTGCTGCGACCAACCGAAGGGCGGGCAGCGATTAAGACGCCGCGAGGCCGCGAGGTTGATCTGCGGTTGAGTACGATCCCTACGCTGTTTGGAATGGACTTGGCAGTTCGGTTGTTCGATCGGCAAGTGTCGGTTCGACGCGTGCAGCAACTGGGGATGGACGCCCAAGAAGAATCGACTTTGCTGGAGATGCTTGACGCTGCAGCAGGCCTGATTCTGGTCGCGGGCCCGGTCGCAAGCGGAAAAAGTAGTACGCTTTATGCCTCGCTGCGACACTTGCACAATGGTGCTAAAAAAATACATTCCATCGAAGATCCTGTGGAATATGCAATCGATGGAGTGATGCAGTCTCAGGTGAATCTGAAGCAAGATCTTGACTTTTCCGACCTGCTGTCGACGGTCATGCGGCACAGCCCCGATGTCATCATGATCGGTGAAATCCGGGATCCAAAAACCGCAACGGCGGCGGTGCGAGCGGGAACCAGCGGGCAGTTAGTGCTCGCGACCATTCATGCAAAGACGGCGGTCGATGCGATTGAGCGGATGTGGCATTACGGGGTTAGCCCCCCATTCCTCGCGGCGGCCCTGAACGGGGTTGTTTGCCAACGATTGGTTCGACGGCTATGCCAAGATTGCCGAAAAGAAGTCGAAGTGTCTGAACCGCTTTCTGTTTCGGCGGCCGTTGCGAAGCGACTGGGGGATCAGACGCCCAAGCTGTATACCAGCCAGGGATGTCCCGCCTGCTTCAATGATGGCTTTGTCGGTCTGACCTGCCTGTCAGAGATTCTTAAGGTTGATGATGATCTGGGGAATGTGATCGAGCAGCAGAAACCGCCCTCAACGATCCTGAATGCGGCACACGAATCGGGGATGGTCAGCTTGGCGGATGCTGCAGTTTTGCGAATCTATCGTGGCGAGATGACCGCGGATGATGGTAGCAGTGCAATGACGTCTCCCCTGCTTGGTCAATTGGCGCGTTTAGCCCGTCAGGGGTAGATTTAAGTGGTGCGTGTGTGAAATTTTAAGGAGAAAACAGGCAACCAGGAGGGGCGTGGGGCTACAATACCTATCCGCGTTTGCGTTATTTAACCTTCCTGTTTGTTGGTTCGGGTTTTGTCGAAACCGGTCCATTCCTGCCTTCCTTTGAGATCTGCACTATGTATCGTTTGGTCGATTTGACGCGTCGCACTCTTGAGGTCGGTTTGCTGTGCGGAGCCGTGGTCGCGTGTCTGCTGTTTTGTGCTCGCGCAACTGCGGCCGAAGAAGCGGGCGTTTTGATGGCGGGTGCAGCCACCAGCAATATCACCCCGCCGCTTGGCGAAATGATTGTTGGCAACTGGGAACCCGTTCCCGCAGCCCAGGTCCACGATGAACTTCACGCCCGATGCTTGGTGTTGGCGGAAGGGCCGACAAAGCTGGTCTTCGTCATCTGCGATAATGTCGGGATCCCTCGTGAGGTCTTTGACGAAGCTAAAAAACAGATTGCCGAAAAAACAGGCATCGAACGTTCGCATGTCCTGACCGCTTCAACGCATACTCACTCCGCGACGACCGCCCGTGGGCCGCGCAGGATCGCTGGAGCACCGCCGGAAGAATTGAATCCTTACCAATCGTTTTTGGTTCAGCGGATTGTCGACGGTGTTCGTCGTGCACTCGGGAACCTCGAACCGGCTCAGATCGGTTGGGGGAAAATTGATGAACCTTCGGAGGTCTTCAATCGGCGTTGGTTCGTTAAGGATGCTTCGCTATTGACCAACCCGTTTGGTGGTATCGATCGGGTGCGTATGAATCCGCCTCGCGGTAGTGCTCAGTTGGACCGACCCGCTGGGCCGGTCGATCCCGAGATCAGTTTCCTTTCCGTGCAAAGCACTTCTGGACGCCCGATCGCACTCTTGGGGAATTATTCGCTGCATTACGTCGGCGGGGTTCCCAATGGTGAAATTTCCGCAGACTACTTTGGGTATTTCGGGAAGTTGATTGAAAAGAAACTGAATGCACAGGAGCAGACGCCTCGGTTTGTTGGCATCCTTTCCAACGGGACAAGTGGCGATGTCAATAACATTCATTTCGCTGCAAAGACTTCACCGAAGTATGCCGCTTACGAAAAAATGCAAGAGGTTGCCAACAAGGTTGCCAGCCGCGTCGCGGAAGCTCATGAGAAGATTGAATTTCGAACCGACGTGAAACTGGCGGCTAAGGAAACGGAGTTGGAGTTGCAGGTTCGCCAACCAACCGAAGAGATGCGAGCTTATTTGGCTGGGGTGGATGAACGTGGCGAGAAAGCCGCTGGGCATCGACGTGAACGAAGCTATGCAAGACGAATTGCTTCTCTGGAGAAATCACCCAAGCAGGTTTCTGTCCCGCTGCAAACTTTTCAGATTGGTGAATTAGGAATCGCGGCGGTCCCGTTTGAAACGTTTGCGGAGACCGGCCTGGAAATTAAAGATCGCAGTCCCTTTCCCGATACCTTTACGATTGAATTAGCCGGCGGGTCTTTTGGATACTTGCCGACCCCCGAGCAACATCGCTTGGGAGGTTATGAAACGTGGTTGGGAACAAACTACGTGGAAAAGGAAGCAACCGTTAAAATAGTCAACTCCTTAATGGATATGTTCGAAGGGTTCAACAATGAGTAAGCCTTCTGTGAATCGTCGTGTATTGCTGGCAGGGATTGGGGTAGGGGCGTTGCAGTCTGGCTTGGTTGGTGGCGTGCCAAGCTTCGCTGCGGATGCTGGCGATGCTGCGGGCACCCCGTTGATCGCTTCGATTTCAAAGCAGACCCTCTGGCGAAACCGCGATGGGAAACAGAAAACTTGGTTCCATCCGCGAGTTTGTATGGTGCCCACGAAAGAGGGAACTCCTTATGCATTGATGACCCTGCAAGAAATCGGTGGGTCCGATTATTTTGGGCCCGTCCATTTTTCGATTTCTAAAGACCTTGGTCAGACGTGGAGCGAACCTGAGCCGATTCCTGCCTTGGGACGTCAGCCTGTTCCCGGTCGTGATGACGGCCTGGAGGCGGGCGTGTGTGATATCACTCCACAGTACCATCCGCCGACCGATTCGGTTTTGGCGTTGGGCCACGTTGTCTTTTACAAAGGCAAATACTTCGCTCGTGGCGAGCAGTTGGCTCGCTACCCGGTTTATGCGACGCGGCAAAGCGATGGGACTTGGTCGGATCGAAAGATCTTGGAATGGGACGATCCTCGCGGGGCTTATATTTACACCAATAATTGTGGGCAGCGGGTGGTCATGCCCGATGGTGCGATTCAAATGTCATTTACCTTTGGACCGACCGCCCAAAATCGAATGGTTTCGGGAGTCCACGCCGATTACGACGGGAATCAGTTGACACTGAAATCGGTAGGTCCTCCGCTTCATAACGCTGTTGGTCGTGGGTTGCTAGAACCTAGCGTGACTCGTTTTGGGGATCGCTATCGGATGACAATACGAGCCGAAGACGATCATGGATACTATTCGGAAAGTGAAGACGGTTTGCAGTGGAGTCCCAAGCGAGCGTGGGCCTGGGACGATGGAGAACCGATTCGAATGTCGACGACTCAGCAGCACTGGTTGACTCATAGCGATGGGCTGTTTCTCGTTTACTCGCGGCACGATGCCCAAAATGAAAAGGTGATGCGTTGGCGATCGCCCCTTTGGGTGGCTCAGGTGGATGTGGATAACCAATGCTTGATTCGTTCGACCGAGCAGGTGCTTCTGCCGCTGGTTGGCGATGGTGTCAAGGATGCGGACAACGTTGCTTTGATGGGGAATTTTGGTGTCGTTAATGCCACTCCGCATGAATCGTGGGTGACGGTTGGTGAATGGATGCCCAGGGCAAATTATCGCGGCGATGTTTTGATGGCTCGTATTAATTGGAGTCGACCCAATCGATTGGTCGAATCAATTTAAGTGGAACATTTACCTGATGATCTGACGCGCGCCGATGACGGTTTTTCTGAAGATCTGTTTTCTTCGTTAACCGAGTTTGGCTCTTACCGGATCGTGCAGTTTCTTGGACGCGGCGGGATGGGGGAGGTCTATCACGCCGAGGATGTTAGCACCAATCGATCGGTCGCTTTGAAACTGTTGCGGCACCGGTATTCGGGGCAGCGGCGATTTCTCCAACGCTTCCAGCGGGAAGCCCAAGCGGTACAGGTGCTTCAGCACGAGCATATTGTTCCGCTGTTTGAATCAGGCGAAGAGCAAGGAATTCCGTACCTTGCAATGCAACTGATCGAAGGAAAGACGCTTGCCGAGCATATCACCCAGATCAAGAGTCAGCCCGCTTGTACGACGGTTCACGATTCCCCGGAAACCGGTGCGGCCGGAAGCGAGTCGAATCTAGAAGGAGAAGCGTTCTCCTATGTTGAAATAGCGAAATCGATCGCGGACATTGCCGAAGCCGTTCATGCGGCTCATGTTGGAAAAATCGTTCATCGCGATATCAAGCCTTCAAACTTGATGCTCGATCGATGTGGGAAGTTATGGCTCACCGATTTCGGATTGGCTTCGGTTGGCGATGAACAGACTGCGATTACGATGACTGGCGATTTGTTGGGGACGCCTGCCTATATGAGTCCCGAACAGGCGGGCGGATCGTTGACGGAGGTTAGTCGTTACACAGACGTCTACAGTTTGGGGGCGACGCTCTATGAATGGGCCACATTGCAGAAACCTTTTTCCGGTAATCGGGAGCAGATTCTGTTCAATGTTGCTCAAGGGAATCTTGCGCTTCCCAGTAAAGTTCGCCCAGACATTCCTCGCCCTTTAGAAGCGATCATCTGCAAGGCGATGTCGTTGTTGCCGGAGGGAAGGTATCTCACGGCAGAAGATTTTGCTAAAGATTTGCGGTTGTTTGCCGCTGGAAGAACCGTTTCGGCACGCTTGCCTGGGTGGACTGCAAGGCTTTATCGATGGAGCGAAAGAAACCCGTTGGTCGCACTGGCGTCGTTGTTGGGAGTAGCCGCAACGGTGATCGCGGTGCTTGTCATGCAAGCGGTTTATTCAGGATCCCTTGTTGCCGTTAATAGTCGATTAGAAGATTCCAATAAAAGCCTGGTTGTTGCGAACAAGCGTTTGGAGGTTCGTGAGCAACAATTAAGTCAACAGTTGTTTGTTTCGGATATGTCGGTTGCATTTAAGGCTTATGCGTCCCATAACTTTCCCACCGTTCAGCAGTTGCTCCAGCAACATCGGCCCGATCCGCTTGAGCACGGGGCACAACATTTTGCTTGGGGACTTTTGCGGCGTTTGACGACGGCTCCCGAATCCACGTTGTTATGTCAACACGATGGAGTGGCGGCGGAAGTCGCGGTTTCAACAGACGGTCAGTTGGCGGTCTCGGTCGGGCATGATGGTTTCGTGTATGTCATCGATCTAGAAGATCGTCGTGTGCTGCATAAGCACGAAGTCGGTACGGCGCTGGATGGGATTGCGATTTCGCCCGATAAAAAATGGTTCTTGACAGGGAATCGAAGTTTGACGGGATTTAATGGGGTGTCGCGACGAGACATGCAGACCGGAGAAACGATTGTTGCGTTGCTTGGACATGCAAATACGATTGAAGCGACCGCGGTATCGCCGGATGGTGAATGGTTTGCGACGGCGGATCGCTATCGCGATGTCCAGGTTCACAATAGTGAAGGGCGGTTTGTCCATCGCGAGACGACGGAATCTCGAAATGAATCTTTGATATTTCTAAAGGACAAACGGTCGCTGGCCTTGTTGAATCGTGAGGATCATCGCAACGAAATTCGTGTATGGGATTTTGTGGATAAGCGTTATCAGCAAGTGAAGCTTCAGTTCACGCCCAATACATTCGGGAGTTCTTTGCCGCTAAATTCCGCTGGGGATCTTCGCTTGGCGGCATCTGGCGAGCATCAGGTTGCGGTAGTTGATTGGCCCTCGGGGAGAACGGTGGCTCGGCAACCGAAAGTCGGCGCCCGCGTTCGCTGTATCGATATCAGTGCCGATGGCACGCTCGCGTTTGCCGGCACCGACGATGGTTTGGTCTATGTTTGGGAAACCGAACAGGTGGACTCGCAAGGAAATTTTGCTGAGCCGTTGCTGTTCCAGGCCAGCCTTGGGCAGGTTACCGGTATCCGTGCGATTGCGAATCCTGATTCGAACACTCAATTTTTAACCACCTCAGAAGATGGCAGAGTCCAGTTGTGGGACGTTGCACGCTCCTTCCCGATGCGGCCGAGCGGAGAAGGGATGCCCTATGTTTCGACCGCGGTGGCTGGCATGCATGTAAGTTCGCCAGGGGCCTCCAAAATCTTTTTGCGGCTAGAGAACGGTACCATAGCCTCTTATGAAGGTGGCTCGGATTCGATTCAAAAGATCATTGAATTGCCGCTTGATGGATACGGGAATATTGTTGTTTCGGAAGATGAAAAGACGTTGGTCGTTGCTTCAGGAACGGACCTCTGTGTCGTCAATGTCCCCGCGGGGGAAGTGGTGCATCGCCTGCCTTTGGTGGATAAAGACAAATACTGCCGAGGCTTGTTGTTTTTCAGTGAGCGTTTATTCGCTTTGTTTAATGATCATTTTTTGGTTTACGATACGAAAGACTACACGCAGGAAGATGAGGTTTGGTTGCCAGAGAATGACGCTAATCAAATTCTTACCTTTCCAGACGCCGAATCCTTTTTGATCATGTGTCGGGCAAAGATCTATCGTTGGGACGGAAAGAAACTAAGTCTTTTCGAACAGGCTGCCACTGGCGCTGAAGAGTATGTGAAAATTGCCTTCGATTCTGCAGGCAAGCAGATGGCGACGACTTTGTCGAACCGAACGGTACGAATTCGTTCATTGGACGGTTCGAAACCGGCAGTTTTGATGCGAGGCCATCAACGGACGGTTAATGCTTGCTTGTTTTTAGACGATGGAGCGACTTTGGTGACAACTTCGTCAGATTTGACGATTCGATTTTGGGATGTCGCCACGGGGCGTGAATTGGGCGTTTTAGACTGCCCGCGAAGCAGCCCCGATTTCTTACACTATTTTGCTGCCAGTAATATGTTGATGTCGATGTTCGACGATGCACCCTTCAAAATTTGGCCAGCCAATAAGATCGAAGCAGAGTCCGCCGACTATCTGTCGATCGGCAGTCCGAAGGGAAACGCGGAAGAGCAGGTCGTTGCGGCCCGATAGTAGACGGCTAGGAGCGGGGACGCGAACGCTAGCCTGTTTCGATCGACGAATCCAACCTGCTGCCGACGCTTGAACGGGCTTGCTTATGCAAACGTTTCGTGAAAGCAACGAATCGGTCAGCAGGTTTGTTTGATGTTCGAGGTATCAGTGATTGGCTTCTAGAGATTCGCCGCGGGCAAACTTAGCCAGCGTCTGTTGGTATTTCTTTTTGCCGGTTTCGACGGCGGTTCGAATTTGCTTGGTGCTTTCTTCGCTCTCTTGGCGAAGTTCCGCAATCATATGCAGCGATTCGATCTGGAAGCCGCTGATGGCATCGACCAATTTCTGGACCGATTCGGGATTGATGGTCGATCCGTACCCGGCTCGCAGTGCGGCGCGTTCGAGTTCGCGACCTAGGTTGGCGACATCTTCCAGTCCTTTGTTCACTCCTTCTTTCATCGCTTCAGTCGCTTGCGTGACTTCGTGCAAGCCCTGTTGGCTGGTGTAGACCGTGCCCAGGATTGTGAAGACGTGTTCGTTGGTCGTGAAGAAGGTCACGGCACGGCGATAGACGCGATCTTTAACGTCGTGCGTCTGCCGCAGTTTGGTGATCAGCGTTTCGCCGACGTCGTAGCCGATCTGCAGGTTTTCGGCGATGTCTTTTAGAAGTTGGTAGGTACGGTCTTCTTCTTCATAGCGGTGCCTTGCTTCGTCTCTCGCAAGTTCCATCCGCGAACGGCCACTTTCATCTTCGCCTTTGTACTCGTCGAGCGCTACTTGGGCGTCGCCGAGTCCCTGTTTGGCGCTTTCCAAAATTGGGGCGTGAGTGTCCAGTAGTTCACGGGACAGCACTTCCGCTTCTTTGAGGGCGAACCGAAAATCGATGTAGCCCTCCATGATTTCTTTTTCGCTTTGCAGGGCCGCCTTGGTATCTTTCGAGACGTCTATGTAGACATCTTTAATGGTGTCGAAGCGATCTGAAGGTGTCCCGCGGCGAATTTTCATCCACCAGTTTTGGAATTTCTCCGTCCCCGAGATCTTGCCATCGTCGAGTTGGTTGATCAGCATTTTGCTGTCTTCGCGGACACTGTCGAACAGCTGGGTGATTTCCATGTAGCGATTGCCGACTTTGATGTTTTCGACATTGTCGCGAACCAGTTGATTGAAGGTGCTCATGTGCTGGATCACTTCTGCGATCGCTAGCACCTTTCCCTCGTCAAGGTGTTTGACTCCTTCAAGCAGGCTGATCAGTTCGCTAGGAGAGGAATCCTTCGTGGAGAGCCCAAATTTGTCGAGGACGTCGATGGCCCGGTCCAGATACTTACGCATCATGGCGGGATCGCTTTGCGACGATTGTTTCGCCGGGGCCGGGACAGATTGCTGGGCAGATTGCTGGGCTTGGTCGGTCATTACCGGACATCTCCAAAAGAAAATATGACAAGTCTACAAGCGGCGAAAACATATCTTTCAGCGTACCACTTTCTGAAGCCGAAGGGAGGAGGGAGCGGCGTGGGGAGGCAGATCCCAGCCCGTGACGCGTCGGGTTGGGATTTTTCTGGTGCCTCGTCCACTACGCCATTTATTGACGCGTCGTACCCCGCGAAAGAACGTCCTTTTCAAGCTACTTTCGCGGCGCGAAAGGCTATAATCTTTCTCCGTTTTCGATTAAATCGATAAGCCGCGAGCCGTCCGGCTATTGGATCGAAAACAGAATGAATCCGCCCGCAGGTGCCAACGTAGATGGCATGGGACGCCCGGCCGAAGTCTGTCGTGGGTTCTGGTGGGGCGTGCTATCGCACGGTGTTGGATCCCAATAGAATCGAAGGGGCTGCTGAAGATCGGGTTTGTTGCTGGTATTGAGGGAGAGGGATGGGAATGGGCTTGGCGGTTTTTTGTGCCGATACGCCTGCGATCCGATACGCCTGCGATATTGCACCTTGTCCCGAACCCGGGAACCAGACGTCCCGATAGAAAGCGGCAGCGGATGGGCCTTCATTTTTCCTGCGACGCCTAGGTATCTATATGTCTCAAGGAGCTCAGCAACCGGCTCCCCGTCCTCGTGTGGCGAATGTGGAAATTCCCGGTGAGAATCTATCCCTCAATGAAATGTTGAGAGTGATGGATGTGGCTCGCGAGATGGGCCGCGATCGTGCGACTGCCGAAAAAATGTTTCAGCAGGAAGGTGTCCGTGCCCAGATTCGTGAAAAATTGCTCCGGTCTGCTCGGCTTTCTGGCGATCAGGTGACAGAAGCTGAAATCGATGCCGCGATCGATCAGTATTTTGCGGGACTGAATGTCTACCAAGATCCACCGCTTAATTTCAATAAAATGTTGGCGTATGCTTGGATCTGGTCTCGCTACTTAACTGCGGCAGCAGGAGCCGTGGCGGCCATGGTCGCAATGATCTGGTTCTTGTTTTTCTCTTCGGTGGCACCTCTCAATCCGGCGGTCCAAAGCCGTAAATCGCTGGCCGAAAAAGTCGCCCAGGCCGAGGGTTTAAGCCAGCAAATCAAAGCGATTGCGGAGGATCCTGCCGCGCTGCAGCGAGCTGCTAGTTTGCAGGCTCAGGTACTTTCGGCAGATGCCGGAAATCAGGCGGTTGCCGTGACCGCGATCCAGCAACTGAAGGACCTGCATCAGCAGTTGGCGACGGAGTATGACATTCGCATCGTATCGGGTGGGACTGCTGCATCGATGTTGCACCGCGAGGCTCGCAATGATCAGACGGGACGCTATCGGACTGCAGGGTATTATGTAGTGGTTGAAGCGGTTTCGCCCGAAGGGACTGTCCTGACTCTGCCGATCCGCAATGCGGAAACCGGCAGGGTGGATCGAGTCGATCGCTGGGCTGAGCGGGTTCCGAAAGAGGTTTATGACCGGCTGGCAGAAGATAAGCGGTCGGACGGAGTGCTGAATGAAACGGAGTTTTCGCAAAAGCAACGCGGTCGTATGGAGCCGGTCATTCGCTTGCCTGGTCCTGCGGGCGAACCGATTACGCTGTCCGCTCAGCTGACGCAGTTGGACGTTCCTCGTTAGCGCGAATCGCGCTAGTTCGAATCGTTTGTTGTTAACTATTCTAAGATATTTGTGCAATGACTTTATCCGGTTCTGATGTCCATCACTATTTGATCCGTGCCCATCAACGGGTCGTCGGGGATCTGCAGTCTGAAAGGATGGACCTGCAGACGCAGGATGCGCAGCTCACGCGGTTGGCACGCGATCGTGGCGAAACACTTGCTTCATTGGCGCAGTTTTATCTTGCCGAATTGACCGCCGAATCGGTGGCGGGCACCTGGCGTGAAATCCGAGAGGATGTGGGGCAGATTCTGCTTCGTAAACAGGAGCACCAACAACGCGCGGGCGACGTTCTGGCGGAACAACAGAACGAACAGTTGCGTTGGGAAGCCTTGTTGGAAAATGTGGATGCACGTCTAGAGGATCTGCTGGAACAGCAGCAGGTGCTCAGTCGGCAGTTGGCCGACGAATTGGCTGCCGATCCGCAGTTCGCTTCTTTGTCGGACCGGGCCGCGACTGCTGAGGCGGCCTTGGAGCAGGCTGAGGGTCGGCTAAGTGAAGTGCAGCAGGATGCCGCACAGAAACTACCCGCCTACGAAAAGAGTCACTTGTTTCAATATTTGTATGATCGAGGTCTGGGAACTCCGGCTTACGCAGGAAAAGGATTTACCAGGCGAATGGACCGCTGGGTGGGAAAGCTGATCGGTTATCGGGAAGCTCGCCAAGGGTACGATTTCCTGACAACGACCCCTCAGCGTATGCAGGAAATCGTTCAGGAAGATCGCGAAGCGGTCGACACGGTGTTGGAGGAACTGGAAAGTCAGCGAGACCAGCGAGCCGAATCGTTGGGGTTAACCGCGGTATCGGCAGAACTGGAAAAGGTTCGTGCCGAACGAGTCGGCGTGATCGAAGGTTTGGACAGCGTTCGTTTGAAGCTTGACGCGGTCCGTTCAGAATTGACCGAGCTGGAGGACACGCGGGGGCCGTACTACCGCGAAGCCGTCGATCTGTTTCGCTCCGTGCTTGAGAAGACCGACATGCGGACGCTCGCCGGCCGAGCCGATCAGACGCCTGAGGTCTCCGATGACCAAATCGTTGCTCGCCTGCAGGGGGTCGAAGCTGAGTTGGAAAACGCAGGCGATGAAGTATCGGACAGGCATCAGCGGGTTACCCGGTTGGAGCAGCAGGCTCAGGAATTGGGTCGGCTGTTGCAGCAATATCGGGCCGCAGGGTATGAGTCGTCGCGTAGTCAGTTTCGGATGACCTTCGACATTACAGGAGCTTTGGAGGCA
Source organism: Roseimaritima multifibrata (assembly GCF_007741495.1). Taxonomy (NCBI): domain Bacteria; kingdom Pseudomonadati; phylum Planctomycetota; class Planctomycetia; order Pirellulales; family Pirellulaceae; genus Roseimaritima; species Roseimaritima multifibrata. Next base: position 7,007,061 of record NZ_CP036262.1, on the reverse strand, counting down.
TTTCGTCGCGGTGATACTTCGGCCGATTCCATTTGGGTTGATCTTCGCCGCGCTCAGGTTTTTGGCCCGTCGGTGATGGAACAGGTTTCGCAGGTCGCTGCACATCCGCTGACTCAGGTCCTGATTCATGCGATGGCCAGTGCTGCTGGCAGCGCTTTAAGCGAGCACGCTCGGAGGGCTGGGTCTCGCCGGGTTAGTCATCACGGAAGCCGTTCGCGAACCTTTGGTAATAGCACCAGTCGACCGGCTTCGCGGTCCTCTTCGTCGCGGGCTCCTCAGTCGCGCCCCTCTCAGTCTCGTCCGTCCGGCGGGGGGGCTTTTCGGACGCGGGATTATCTGTAGTCCTCCGGGGTTTCTATTCCGTGCGTAATTTCCGGTTGGTCGTTAGCTGGGTGGCAGGTGGTGTTTTTTGATACCGCCGATTGGGGGTGGGGTAGATAAAACGCTGGAAAATAGGCGATTTTCAGCCAGCCCTTTGGCGGTGGGGGAAAGCGAAAACCTTGCTTGCCAGGCGATTTCGGGAGGTTAGATAATCGGGGATAAGAAATCAGCTGCAGAGGCCTTCCTACAATTGCCGACGGTCTTTATAGTGCGTGGCTACATTTTGACGTAAAAACCGTACCTGAGGTAATTGGTTCGATGGCCAAAGGCAAAACGAAGATGAAGACCCACAAGGGAACCAAGAAACGGTTCCGCTTGTCGGCAACAGGAAAAGCGATGCATCGCAGTAGTGGCACCAGCCACTTGGCGGGGCGTATGTCTCACAAGCGAAAACGAAACCTGCGTGGAACAACCTCGGTTGATACCTGCATGGAGCCGATGATTAAAGCGGCACTCGGAAAGTACAGTAGCTAGTTCATTCGTCCGTTCGATTGAGTAGTGATGGTTAGGCTCGTTTGAGCTTGCTCGGAATAAAAATTTTCAAGTCAACTGGGTTGTAACGGCTGTGCTGTGCAGCGGCCTGAGTTGGTCAACTGTCGCCCGTTGTGGCGAGGAGAGAATCAGATGCGTACGACGAAAGGTGCCGCACGTCGGCAATCGAAGAAACGTCTTTTTAAGCGTGCTAAGGGTTATGTTGGCGGTCGTGGAACGCTGATCCGATCGGTCAAAGAAACTCTGTTGCGTGCTGGCGCTTACGCCTACCGTGACCGTCGCGTTCGTAAACGCGAATTTCGCAAGCTTTGGATCATTCGTATCAATGCAGCCGTCCGCCAACGCGGAATGCGCTACAGCGAATTCATTTACGGTCTGAATAAAGCCAACATCCAACTGGACCGTAAGTCCCTTTCGGAAATGGCGATCAACGATGCTGCGGGCTTTGACGCAGTGTGTGAAAAGGTGAAAGCCGCTCTCGCCGCCTAAGGCTTGAGTGAAGCTGTGATCCTGCAATGGTGCTTGCGATCGATTGATTGGGTTGTTCTGGTCAGTTGGTCGCGCGATGGGTTCTCCTGGTTTCTGCCAGGGTTCGCCTGCTGCATCATTCGATTCGTGATCCCGTAAGAACGCTTGCGGGATATTTGCAATGGGTATTACGCTTGATGCCTTGCAATGTCACTTTCCGTTCCCGCGAGCGGATTCGCGGGTCTACTTTCTTGAAGAAGACTGTTTTCATGACCCTGGCGGAATTTATCGCGGCGCTTGAAGCGTTGCAGTCCGAGGCAAGTCGTGTGTTTGCGGGCGTCCAATCCAAAGAGGATTTGGAGGAGGCTCGTGTTCGCTTTTTGGGAGCCAAAAAGGGAGCCTTTCGTGAAGTCCAGCAGCAGTTGGGCAAAATCTCGAAAGAGGACAAGCCTCAAGCTGGGCAGCAACTGAACAAGGTTAAGAAAGCCCTAGCGGAAGCACTGGAAAACGCTACCGATTCCTTGAAAGAGAAGGATTCAGGGAGCGATTCGCCTACGCCTGATCCGACTCTGCCCGGTATCCCGATGGATCTGGGGCATGTGCATCCGATTACCCAGACGATCGAGCACCTTAAAGAAATCATGGGGCGGATGGGATTTGAGTCGGCTGAGGGGCCGGAGGTCGAAGGTCCCTGGCACAATTTTGTCGCTTTGAATATCCCTGAAGATCACCCAGCACGTGATCCGCTTGATAACTTCTACCTAGCGACCGCAGGTGCGACCGCCGGTGAAGAAGGGTCCCAGTTGATGCGAAGTCAGACCAGTACGGTTCAGATTCGCGTGATGGAAAAGCGGCAACCGCCGATTCGAATCGTCTCTCTTGGGCGAGTCTATCGACCCGATGCACCGGATGCGACGCACTTCCCAATGTTCCATCAGATGGAAGGGTTGTTGGTCGACCAGAATGTTACGATGGCCAATCTGAAGACCGTCTTGCGGGTGTTTGCTAATAACTATTTAGGCTCGGACGTTCCGATTCGATTCCGGCCCTCGTTCTTTCCGTTTACGGAACCGAGTGTGGAAGTCGATTTCTTGTGGAATGACCAATGGATTGAGTTTGGTGGGGCGGGGATGGTTGACCCCGCAGTGCTGACAGCGGTTGGTTACGATCCTGAAAAGGTGGGCGGATTCGCTTTCGGGCTGGGCGTCGAACGCCTTTGTATGCGGCGGCATAACATCACGGATATCCGAGATCTTTATAGCGGCGATCTGCGGTTTTTGTCTCAGTTCTAAATCCAACCCTTCATTTACGCCACTTTGGATATTCGGATCGATGCTTGTTTCGTGGAAATGGTTGCAGCGTTACGTCCCGCTTCAGATGTCGCATGAGGAACTCTCACAGCGGTTGGCGTTGTCGGGATTGAATCACGAGGGAAGCACCGAGATCGGTGAGGATATCGCGATCGATTTGGAAGTGACCAGTAATCGCGGCGATTGTCTGGGGCACATCGGTGTCGCTCGTGAAGTAGCGGTTCTGTATGACCTGCCGCTAACGACGCCCGAGCCCTCGGTGTTGAACGATGGGCCGGCAATCGAAGATTCTCTGCAAGTTCGCAATGATTTTCTAGAAGCGTGTCCCCGTTATACGGCGCGGCGCATTCGTGGGATCAAAGTGGGTCCCAGCCCGGACTGGTTGGTGGAAGCTTTGCAAAGCGTCTTTTGGAAACGACGCCGCGACGGTGGACTGGATGAGTACCAGCCGATCAATAACGTCGTCGACGTGACCAATTTTGTGATGATGGAATGCGGGCAACCTTTGCACGCTTTTGATTGGGCAAAAATTGCTGGTGGAGAAATCCGAATTCGGCCGGCTGCTGCGAAGGAAACGTTGGAAGCGATCGATCATAAAAGTTATGAATTGGATCCTAGGGTCTGTGTGATTGCCGATGCTGAAAAACCGTTGGCGATCGCCGGTGTCATGGGTGGTGCAGGAAGTGAAGTCGGTACGGCCACGACGGACGTGTTGATCGAAGCTGCGATTTTCACCCCGCTGTTCGTCCGCCGCGCGGCTCGGAAATTAAAACTGCATAGCCCTTCCTCCTTTCGCTTTGAACGGCGTGTTGATCCGCTGGGCGTCGATTGGGCAAGTCGTCGCTGTTGTGAATTGATCGTGGAAACAGCAGGCGGGACTGTCGATTCCGGAGTGATTGATACTGCTAGCCAAATCCCTGATTCCCCGTCCGTCGTGCTTCGCCTGTCGCAGTTAAAGCGAGTCTTGGGGATCGAAATTCCAGCAGCCGAAGTAGGCCGGATCCTGTCTCGCCTAGGCTGCGAAGCCCAGCGGTCGGATGCCGATCAAACGATCTGGGTTCCGCCAACCTGGCGACATGATTTGACGAGAGAAGTCGATCTGGTCGAGGAAGTGGCTCGGATTCATGGCTACGACAAAATTCCAGAAGACGCCCCAATCCCTGTTGCCGCGAGTGCAAAACGACCGTTCGATGTTGCTGCAGAGCAAATCCGGCACGTGCTGACGGCGGCTGGAATCAGCGAGGCGATGACGCCTAGCATCGTCGTCGACTCCTTGGACGATCTGCTTAGCCCCTGGACGCAACGAGACGCTCTGGCAACCCAGGTTGCAATGTTGGAAGGTGCCCGCCGATTGCGTCGAAGCCTGATTCCAAGTTTATTGAATTCTCGGTCAGGGAACTGGGCAGCCGCTAGTTTGCACGCCAACCTGTTTGAGTTGGCTCATACCTATCTGCCCGGCAAAGAAGCGACCGATCTGCCCGACGAACAATACACGTTGGCGTTTGTCACCGGGGCCGATTTCTATCAAGCGAAGGGGATCGTGGAAACTTTGCTGCGACGCTTAGGCGTTCAGGTTCAAGCAGAAGTTTCGGTGGAGTCCATCGCTGGCATGGTGGAGAACCAATCGATTCGCTTGCAGATCGCTGGTGAAACGCTGGGGTATGTCGGGTTGATCGATTCCGCAGTGCAGAAATCCTTAAAGTTGCCGGGCGCTGTCGTGGCAGCGGAACTTTCGATTCCTGTCTTGATGGCCCACTGTCATTTGGTGCCGCAGTTCCAGTCGGTAAGTCCGTATCCTACGGTTTCAAGAGACCTAAATTTTGTCGTCAACGAACAGGTTCGCTGGTCGGCACTGCGGAAGGTCGTGCGGAGCGCCGTTGGAGACGAGTTGACCGATATTCGCTACCAAGAAACCTATCGCAATACCGACAAGGATGGAGCTGGCAAGAAACGAATCTTGCTAAGTGTCGATTTGCAACGCTCCGATGCAACCCTGACGGGTGGCGAAGCCGACCAGTTGGTGCAAAGCGTCATCCAGACCTGTGAAAAGGAACTGGACGCCAAGTTGCTGGACGGTTAGGCGACGCTCGCAGAGCATTGTCGTGATCGCCTTCTCCGCATTTTGAATCGACTCTCCTAGCAGGAGAGTGAATTCTGTTTTAGCTGATGGGTAGTTTGTCTTGGTCCCAGGCGTCTAGGACTTTGACAAGAGCTCCGCATAGTTCCTCCGCGACCGCGTGAGGCATGTTGAGCGCGGGAGTGACGTAAACCATGTCTTTGAAGGGGCGAACCCAGATGCCTTCTTGAACGGCGGCGGCAATCATTTGTGGGACTCGGTCCAGTTCTTTTACTTGGACCACTCCCACGGCGCCTCGTGTCCGTACGTCGACGACACTGCCCAGTCGGCGACACGGGGCAAGTCCCTCCTCAAGCACCTTTTGCAGGGCTTGAGCCTGCTGCAGTCGGGGTTCGGTTTCGAAAAGATCTAGCGACGCGTTTGCGGCAGTACAGGCCAGCGGATTGGCCATGAAGGTGGGGCCATGCATCAGTGCATGCTGCGGCTGGTCGCTATGGAAGTGTTGGTACAGGCGATCGGTGGCGATCGTGGCTGCCATTCCCATGGTGCCGCCGGTAAGCGCTTTTCCGACACAGATAATGTCAGGGACAATGTCGGCTTGTTCGCAGGCGAACATCGTTCCCGTGCGGCCGAACCCGGTGGCGATTTCATCGGCAATCAACAACAAGTCATTGTCGTCGCAGCAGTTGCGGAGGGCGACCAGGGTTTCTGGGTCGTGGAACCGCATGCCACCAGCCCCTTGAATTAAAGGTTCAATGACGATTCCTGCTAAATCATCACGACGTTCTTTTACAAAGCGATTGAAGTCCGCAATCTCTTGCCTTGTTCGTGGTAACGGGGCAGGGTATTGCTCCAATAGGAACCCTTTGAAGTGGGCGTGCATGCTGGTGACCGGATCGCAAAGAGACATCGCGCCGGTGGTGTCGCCGTGGTAGGCATTGCGGAAACTGATAAATCGCAGTCGTCCCGACTGGTTGCGATTGAGGTAGGATTGCACTGCCATTTTCATGGCCACTTCGATGGCAACCGATCCTGAATCGCACAGGAACACTCGGTTTAGATCACCCGGTAGCAAGGCTGCCAAGCGGGTTGCGAGTTTCGCTGCAGGCGGGTGCTGGATGCCACCAAACATGACGTGCGGCATCTGTTGCAGTTGTTCGGTTACGCCCGCTGCGATGGCAGGATGGTTATAGCCATGGCAGGCGGTCCACCAGGAAGCAAGGCCATCAATCAGCCGGCGACCGTCGTCCAGTATCAGATGCATTCCTTCGGTTGCAACAACGGGCAGTGGACGCGGGGCGGTTTTTTGTTGGCAGTAGGGCATCCACAGGTGGTCTGCCGTGCTCTGTTGCCAGGAGGGGATCGTGTGTTGATCCGGGGCAGTCGATTTCAATGTAGGGCTCAGGATTCTGCGGTGATGGTCGATCCACTTTCACGGCTGGCATCTTTGGCGTCGCGGCGATCGATGCTTAAGTCACTGGCGCGATGGACGAGGTACCAGAGGATAAACGTGACGCTAATGATCGAAACGATTGCAATCGCTCCTTCTTTCAGAAGTTTCTGGAGCAATGCTTGGACGGGGGCTTCAACGTTGCTCAGGCGATACTGCACCATGACCAGCAGGTCGGTCTGGTCAGGTTCTGCACTGATGTCGGAAAAATGATCGTTGCTGGGATGGGAATGGTTCGGGTCCGATTCGCTCCGGGGAACGGACACCTCTTGAACCGCCGCCAGCCAAGTTCCTGAAAAATCACCGCCGTCGGGAGTCGCTGCCATGGGGTCTTGGTAGTCAATGTCTGCGCCGGTAAGCATTTGTTCTAGCAGCGGAGCGGGAAGTTGAAAACGTTCCGCCCCTAGTGGTTTTCCGGCATCGATACGACGATCCATCAACGGATGCTGCAAGATCGTTCCGAATCGTTCACCCGCTCTGGCATCGACAAGAACGGCCAATTGATTAATGTCGCCATCGGACTGCATCAACTGAAATTCGCCCAGATTGGTTGTCAAAACAAGTACCGCAGCCGGTCGTTTGTCCTCTGGAGAAAGATAGACAGGAGTGCTGACCGCGATCTTCCAAACGTTTGTCGACGTGCTTTTAAAGGGCGCCGATAGATGCGTCCGCTCAAGCGGTTGGACCTCGCTGGCGGGGGTGTCGCGGGGAAGGTCTTCTCGGCCGCCGTGAAAGTAGCTTCGGAACGCAAAATTCCTGGCCGTGCTTTGATGGTCACGATCGACGGGCGATTCGTAACCCATTGCAAAAATCGTCCCCCATTCATCGACAAGAAAAATCGTTGCCAAGTGAGGCGCCTGGTCATTGACCTGGTTCCTGCGCGCGTGGAGCTGGACACGGTCTTCTAGAAGCCGGTCGATTGCCAGTCGCTCGGGCAGGTCAAGGAATGCATCGCGAACCTCGTTCGCTTCCCCGTTGACGACCGCTTCGCGCATGGCGGTAAATTCTGGAGAAGTCAACAACGGACGCAGGGATTTGAGCAGGGCGGGGTCGTGCGCTTCGTTATGAGCGAGATCGAAGTAGCCGCTGATTTGGTTTTCGAGTGTGCTGGCAGCAAATTTCGCGGCGAATTGGTTGCTGTCGTGCGACGCGGCTCGCAGGGCGGTAGTGAATCGTTTGCGGGATTGCGACATGCTGCGAGCGGCGTAGATACTGGTCGCTGTGATCAGCAGCAGTGGGAGAATGATTCCCAACAGCATGAGAGGACGGCTGGAACGCTGGGCGTCGCGTCGGTCGAGTGCTTCGAGGACTTGTTGGACATTTGCGAAGCGCGATTCAGGATCGGGGTCCAGGCAGCGATCGACGATCTGACCCAAAGCTCGATCGACGCCGCGGCGGTCCATATGTTTCTGAGGCGATCTGCTTGCTTGAATCGTGGTGCGGTAGCGTTCCAGGCGGATCGGGAGTGACCCCGCAGTGTCCATCTCCTTTAGTAGGCTGTTGGAGCGATGGGGGGCGTTGCCCGTTAGCATGCGGTACAGGATAGCCCCCAGGCCATATACGTCCCACCGAGCGTCTGGGACCGCTTCCAGGTCGGCTTGCTCGGGGGCCATGTAAAACAGTGTCCCCAGTGCCGGTTTCTGATCGTTCGACATACGGCTTTGGCCGAAATCGGCTAGCCGTGGTTCATGATCTTGGTCAAGTAGAATATTGGCAGGTTTGAGGTCACAGTGCAAAACCCCCTTGCCGTGGCTGTGGTTCAATCCGACGCAAATACGGCGGAAAATATCGACACTGCGGCGGACCGATAAGCGGCCTTGGCTTTGCAAAAGATCCTCAAGGGAGCCACTCCCCAAGTATTCCATGACATAATAGGGTGGGTCGCCTTCCCAGCCCACTTCCAGAACTTGAACCACATGTCGGTCGGCAGACAGCTGAACGAGGTTTTTGACTTCGTGGGAAAGAAGGGACCAGTTGACTCCACCTCGGTGCAGGTAGAATTTGACAGCGACGGTCCGCCCGGTATTTAGGTCGTGGCCGACCCAGACCTGTCCAAACGCACCAGCACCTAGAAACCGTTCCAGGCGGTAGCCTGGGATTTGCGAGGGGGGAACGGTCGCCTGCAAACTCAATTGTTCCGCTTCGCGGCGTTCGTTATCGGTTTGTCGTTCGGTTTGTTCGCCCGCCACTCGCTACCATCCGCTATCAAAAGGTTGAAAAATTGAATCGCGTCTTGTTGGTCTTTGGTCTGTTTACTATAGCGAGCGGTTGTCGTTCGATCCTAGGGCGGACGCTCCTGTTTCTGCTGCTTGGGGGGATAGGATCCTGGCTAGGTGGTCAGGAAGCCGCAGGCCAGGAGACGCCGGCCTCAAAATCACCAAACCCTTCACCGCAGTCTAAGGTTCAGGCAGAGGACAAAGAGGATTTGCTGTTGGCCGATTTTCGCCCTCAATCACAGCTTCGGGCGAAGCATACCGATCTTCGCCATGCGAAGTTTTGGGCGGTCGATGTGCATACCCATTTTTACTACAAGCAGCGGCACAACCGCCAAGCGTTGGCCGACTACGTCGAACTGATGGACCGAAACAAGATTGCTGTCTGTTGTTCCCTCGATGGCAAGTTGGGGTCTCAACTGGACGAGCATCTAGCGTTTCTGTGGAAGGACTACCGCGACCGGTTTGTCGTTTTCGCTCATCTTGACTGGCAGGGAGACGGAGTGCGAGATCAGCCCGCCACCTGGGCATGCCAACGCCGCGGTTTCGCCGATCGAGTCGCGGCACAACTGAGGGCCGCCAAGGCAAAGGGAATCAGCGGACTGAAGATTTTTAAACGGCTTGGATTGGGTTATCAGGATGCCACGGGCGAGTACTTAAAAATCGATGACCCGCGTTGGGATCCCATTTGGCAAACCTGTGGTGAACTGGGAATCCCCGTGTTGATTCATACCGCCGATCCGGTTGCTTTCTTTCAGCCCATCGACCGGAACAATGAACGCTGGGAGGAATTAAGTCGCCATCCCGATTGGAGTTTCTATAACGATCAACCCGAAGATCGCTTTCCCTCGCATGAATCGCTTTTGGCGGCTCGAAATCGTGTGATTGCTCGTCATCCAAAGACGCAGTTCATCGCCGCCCACCTGGGCAGCCATGGCGAAGATTTGCAACACGTTGCCCAGTGGCTAGACAAGTACCCGAATTTGAGTGTCGATCCTGCCTCGCGGATCAACGAACTGGGCCGTCAGCCGTATACCGCCCGTGAATTCTTGATTCGCTATGCCGATCGAGTGGTCTTCGGAACCGATGGACCTTGGCCGGAAGCACGGGTGCGGTATTACTGGCGGTTCTTCGAGACCCGCGATGAGTCCTTCCCGTATAGCGAAAAGGAATTTCCGCCTCAGGGATTTTGGCGAATTTACGGAGTTGATTTGCCGGATGAGGTCCTGAAGAAAATTTATCGCGACAATGCCGCTCGATTGATCCCGGGGGTCGCTGAGCGACTGAAGGCGATCGCTCAGGGAAAAAAGACGGAGACACGGAGACACGGAGACACGGAGACACGGAGACACGGAGTGAAGGAGTGAAGGAGTGAAGGAGTGAAGGAGTGAAGGAGTGAAGGAGTGAAGGAGTGAAGGAGTGAAGGAGTTTGCACCCAAGAGCAGATCTTCTCCCAGCTCCCAGCTCCCAGCTCCCAGCTCCCAGCTCCCAGCTCCCAGCTCCCAGCTCCCAGCTCCCAGCTCCCAGCTCCCAGCTCCCAGCTCCCAGCTCCCAGCTCCCAGCTCCCAGCTCCCAGCTCCCAGCTCCCAGCTCCCAGCTCCCAACTCCCAACTCCCAACTCCCAACTCCCAACTCCCAACTCCCAACTCCCAACTCCCAACTCCCAACTCCCAACTCCCAACTCCCAACTCCCAACTCCCAACTCCCAACTCCCTGCTCCCTGCTCCCAACTCCCAACTCCCAGCTCCCTGCTCGATCTAACTCTCGGTGTTTTCAGACAGTTCCAAAAAGTCAATCACGATGTCCTGCACCTCTTGCTGGTCCATCATGAAGGAATGGATGTGGGGGACGGTGCGGAAAACCTCGGCCCCTTCCAGTCGAGCCTCATCCACACTGACCACAAAGTCGCTATTGCCATCGACCAACGGATTTTGCGGGATCCCTGAAGGGAGGTCGCCGGCAATTACAGCAAAGGGGCAGGGTGGGGTCGCCAAGCGAGCTTCCAGGTCGGTCCAGATCGGGCCTAATTCCATTCCACCTTGGCCGGTAATTACCTTGAACAAGCCAAGTTTGCCAAGTCGGCGGGCAATCGCGGCACCTTGGTTCGGCGGGCCGATCATCACGATGCGATCCAATCGCGAAAGCACATTGCAGGGGTCGCTACTGTTTTGCCAGTCTCCGATTGCATGCCGAACCACAATGTTGCCCATGCTGTGACCTACAAAATTGATTTTGGGGGTTCCCGGTAAACTTTCCACCACCTCACGCAAAGCGGCTGCATGGTCGGCGATGCCGGAGCGGGTGCTGGCGTACGAGAATTCGATGACCTGCGGGGCATCTTCACATGCTTCCAGCCGTTTTTTCAAACCTCGCATGGAATGCTTGCTGCGCATCAGGCCATGTAGCAAGATGACCACCTCTTTGGGCGCGGCCGCCTCAAGTTCGCTGTCGGTCAGTTGGGGAAACTTATTTTGGCAGGATTCACGATCGCCCCAGGCCCGGCGAATGTCACTCGGGTCCAGCAATCGCCAATGACCGGTAATCACATTCTGTTGCAGACGCCAGCCATTGATATTCCGATGATCCGTCCAAACCTGGGTCCCTCCCATCGTTGGGAGAGGAACGTTGAGGTAAGGCATTTGCGAGGTTCCTTCGGGGGTATCGACTTGGGCCTGAGAGTACGGGACGTTGGTGATCAGGATCCCAGCGATAATGGTCGACACGAGAACGCGATGGACGTGGAGGATCATGGCGATGGTGGGCTCTGCTGGTAAAAGGAAGCACTTAGGTTTCCTTCTAGAGCCTTTTTAAAAATCTTGCTGCGCCAAATCTGCGCTACCGGCCTACTAAAGTTTGTAGAAACTGCTCTTCGGTCCAGGTAATTGGCGGCCCCGATGGATCGCCGTCGGCGGGACCATTTTGTCCCACAATTTGAACGTCCGTGTCGTCGGGAGCCGTGGCAACTTCACTCAGATTGCTTGCTTTCGTTGATAAAAGTCCACCCAATCGCTCAATTAGTGTACAGATCTGCTCCGCTTGGAGGATTTGGAAAGGGCCCCGGATATGGACCTGCTTGCCCGTGAGCGTCCGTAGCATTTCGGCGCGAAGCAATAAGCGATGAAAATCAAGCGATGGAGCGGCACTTGGAGGGCTGGGGAGCGGTGCGTTTTGCCGAGTCGGGGGCTTTGCCGATCTTTGGGTGCGACGCTTCTTCCGTTGGCAGGCGCCACGGTAGCCTGCTGGGCCTGATTCGCCTCGTTCGATACAGAGCGAATCCTCTAGCGTTTCCATCGTCGTGACTTGGCGTTGCTGGGCAGCGGCCAACAGCACCTTCGCACAGGCTATCGAATCCTCCAGTGCATCATGGTGTCGGAAATGGATGTCTAGACGCTCCGAGATTGGTTTTAATCCGTAGCGGCCCCAAGCGGGCCAAGTCCGTTTTGCGATTAATCGGGTGCAAGTAAACGAAAACACTGGCGAATCGATTTGGTGTGTCTGTAAGCAGGCGTTTAAAACCTTGATATCAAACGGAGCATTGTGGGCGACCAAGCAAGTGTCGTTCAGGACTTTTGCGATGTCGGGCCAATGGCCAGCGAAGTCGGGTTCGTTAGCGACCTGCTCCGGTGCGATTCCATGGATTCGGATGTTAAATGGGCTGAAGGACAAAGGACGAGGCCGGATCAGCCAGCAATGTTTCGCGGTAATCAAACCATTTCGAACAACCACCGCTGCCAATTGACAAGCACTGTCGGGGCGCTGGTTGGCGGTTTCAAAATCGATTGCAGTAAAGTCCATGGACGTGTTTCTGTGCGATTGTCGTTCTGTGCGGATGTATAGGTGCTTTTAAAAAAAGAACCAGTGTTTGCTGTCTGAATTTCTAGTTTAGCGTAAATCGCTCGCGTTTTCGAAATCGGTGGTCTATTATCGAGGGCCCACTGTGCTAACGGTTGTATCGATTGTTTTGATTGTGTCATCCTTCTCCTTGAGTTGCGTGGTTATCTGATGAGTCGCTCTTCTATTCGTGCTGGACGTTTGTCCGCCCACCGATCTTCTGCCCGTCGTCGTCACCTGTTTGAAACGCTTGAATCTCGCCGGTTACTGGCATCGGTTAGTGGGCAGTTATGGGCAGACGATATTCCCAATGGTGTGATCGATTCAGGGGAAGGATTTTTCGCTAATCAGACCGTCTATGTTGACCTGAATAACAGCGGGAGCCGTCAGAATGGCGAGCCCGTCAATCTGACCGACGCCTATGGGCGTTATGCCTTCAATAACCTGGACGCGGGAACCTACGCGATCCGTCAAGATTCAGGATTCAAACAATCGTATCCGGCCGGATTCTTCGGCCTAGATGCAAAGGAGGATGGGACGGTCCAGTTGTTCGAAGTCAATTCTGAGGGCGATCTGTTCCGAACTGCGATACCACGGATCGTTGATGCACAGAATCCGCTTTTGACAGGGCTTGTCCGAGCCAACGACGGCCAATTGCTGGGAACCGACGGTACGGGAGACGGGCTTTATCAAATCGATTCGTCGACCGGAGCGTTTGATAAGGTCGGCGACATCGGATTCGATATTGTAGATGGGTTGGCGTACGATTCGGCGACTGAAAATCTCTATTCCGTTGGCAAGGATTCCGTCGACCCGGATCGACATTACTTGATCCAGATCGATCAAGCGACAGGAGTCGGTACCGCGATCGGAGTTGGGGTGGACGATCTGGGGGATGTCGCCGATCTAACGTTCGAACCGGGGACGCAACAGATTGTTGGCTATAGCAATAGCGCTGGCCAATTCTTTCGGTTTGGTTTGGATGGCACCGGAAGTCTGCTGGCTCCCGCGGCAGAGCCCGTGCAGACGGGCTCTTTGACGTTTGACGGTACGGATCTGGTGATGGCGTCGGATGGGGATGCAAGCGGTCAGCAGTGGTTGAAAGTCAATCCGATCACGGGCGCCGTGGAGCCGGGGCTGGTGGTGAGTGAATCGGTCCATCCCACAAGTTTGTTTTATGCAGCAAGCGGACCGGTTGCGCAGCGTGTCACGTTGGGGCAGAACGAAGATCGCAAAGAGGTCGATTTTGGTTTGGACTTAGGGCCGGTTGGAGTGTCGGTGATCGCAACCGATGGTTCGACCGATCTTCGACGTAGTTCCCGCGAGGATTCGTTTAGCGTGGTTCTTGATCGGATGCCACTTGGGAATGTGGTGATCGATGTGTCAAGTTCGTTGGCGGGTGTGGCGGCGGATCGAAATCGATTGGCGTTCAATGCTGAGAACTGGCAGACGCCACAGGAAGTCAAAGTTCGTTTGAGGGACGATTCGTTGTCGACTCAAACGGCGCAGGTGCAGCTTGCTGTGAATGGTGATTTTTCGGGGTTGGCTTGGCGGAATTTGACCCCGGTCGATGTTCCTGTAAATATTGTGTATGAGACGTTTGACGCGTCTGAGATCTACATCAGTGAGGTCTTTCTTCAGTCTAGTTTTGATACGGTGGGGACCGCGGAGCAATATTTGGAGCTGCGTGGGGAGCCCGATTCCTTGGTGCCGGACGGGACCTATTTTGTGGCCGTCGATGGAAACAGTTACTGGGCTGGCAGTATTGAAACCGTGATCGATTTGTCAGGGCTTCGGTTTGGTAGCAATGGATTCTTGGTTTTGTTGCCCGATGTAACTGCGGTGATCCCTAATGTTGAAGCAACCGTTCTGCAAAGTACGGCGGAAGGATTCTCAGGTCTCCCTGACAATCGTTTTGAAACCACGGAATCCCGCAACGCGATTCACTATTTTTCGATTGATGCGCAAACCTACATGGTGGTGCATTCTGATTCCAAACCAGAGCTGAATGAAGATATTGATACGGGTAACCGGGGCGTTATTGATGGCGTGGGGGCCGACTGGTCCATTCACGATTCAGTCGCCAGGGTTTGGGGCAGCACGGTTTCCCTGGCGGATCGTGTTTACAGTCCCGTCGTGTTTGTCGACAACGGCGGTTCACCTGCTTTTAATTTCACTGCACCGCCAAACGCGGTTCAGATTCTGGGCGACCGGATTGAATACATGGCGCGGATCGGTGGTTCTGTCGGAGGGACTGCGGAAGACTGGGTGGGAGGTTCCGTTGGCTACGAAAATTACATCGGCGCCGGTTGGGAGCTTGATGATTACACCTATTCGCCGATTACGACTCCTGCTTTTACACGCCGTCAGCTAGACCACGTGGGAGACTACAATTTTATTGGCGGAGTCTATGGTGAGGTCTACGCGGACACGGATCGCAACGGGGAAAGAGATTCAGGAGAAACGCCACTCGAAGGGGTGGTGGTGCTTGCGGACACGAATGGAAATGGGATCCGTGACGTCGTGACGGAGAGGATTTCGGCGAGTAACTATGTGCCCGGTATCCCGCTCGATAGTGTTAGTTCGGTTGCCACGTTCCGAGTGCTTTCCTCCTCCGGTAATTCGATCAACCGAACGCTGACGGTTGACACGGACTTTCAATTTAATCGTTTCCAAAACGTCTTCTCAACGGTTTCGGATTTAGGTTCGATGACTCCCGTCTTTTCCGGTTACCGGATTCGAGCGGATTTCTTTCGGCCCGTGAATTCCGCTTCGGTGACCTTCATCGGCGGAGATCGGAACCGCACCGCCGTGGGCTGGCTGGAGGCTTATGATGCAAATGGCCAGCTGTTGCAAATCGCATCCACGGCCAACTTGGCTTTGGGCGCTCAGCAAACGATTTCGGTGGCGACGTTTAACGACGACATCGCTTATTTTGAAACCTATTACGATGGTTTTACCTACGACGCCTATATCACGGATTTACAATACGAGCAGCGTGAAGCGATTGCGGTGACCGACGCCGATGGTAAGTATCGCTTGCCAATGTTGGCGACCGATGATTATCAAATCAGTGCGGGACAGGCCGGGTTCGAGATCGGTGGGGCCGCACGTGAGGCTCAGATTGAACGTTTCGAGAATTTCGAATTCAACTTCGGAATGTACGATAATTCGACACCGGAAATGGGAGCCTTTCGCTTCTTGCTAGATGAACATGAACGGGCGGGAAGCGTGATTGGATCGGTCTTTGCAATCGATCCCGATCTGGAGCAAACTTTGCAGTATCGGATCGCTGGAGGCTCCGGGGCCGACGCGGTGGCGATCGATTCCAGTACCGGCCGGTTGACGGTTCGGCGACCGCAAGACCTCGATTTCGAGCAGAGCCCAACGGTCGTTCTTGCTGTTGAAGCGGTGGATCCACTGGGGGAGATTGCCAGCGGTACGGTCACGATTGATTTGAAGGATATCAATGATCAGCCCACAATCGTCAACCGAGCGTTAAGCGTTAGCGAGAAAGCAAACGAAGGATCCGTGATCGGGCGAATTGAGTTTTTTGACGTCGATTCAGGCCTTGCTGGCGAAGCTAGCCTGAGCCTCTTAAATGATGATGGGACGTTTTCGATCGATTCCCAAACCGGGATGGTCAGGTTGATCGATAATTCCAGCTTGGACTTTGAAACGCGGCCACGTTTGACCTTGTTGGTCGAGGTGGTTGATCAAGGGAATCCCGCAACCAAACGGCTGGCCGAAATCCCCGTGGTCGTACGAGATTCCAATGAGTCGCCTAGTATTCTGACCGAATCGCTGATCGTTAGCGAAGCGGTTCCCGCTAGAGGGGCCGTTGGCAAGGTTGCCATTTCGGATGTCGATGCAGGCCAGAATCACTTCTTCCGGATCGTGGGGGGGACAGGCCAGAATGCGTTTGTGATCGATCGTCTATCCGGAATGATTTCGCTGGGATCTGAACCACTCGATTATGAAACGTCACCTACTTATACGGTGGATGTGCTGGTCAGCGATTCCGGTTCCCCGTCCCTAAGTGATTCTCGAACGATTCAAATCGATGTAACGAACATCAATGAGCCTCCGGTTTTGCCACCGCTTAACCTTGATGTTGTTGAAAACGTCGCAGCTGGATCGGTGGTTGCCGAATTGGCTGCGATCGACCCCGAATCGGGCCAGGAGGTGCGGTACAAAATCCTGGGCGGATCGGCTCAGTACGATTTCGATGTCGATCCGGTGACTGGACTGCTGACCGTGGCCAGCGGAGCGGATCTTGATTTTGAAAAGTATCCAAACAAGGTTTTGACGGTTGAGGTTTCCGATAACGGATCACCGCCAGCCAGTTTGGTTCGAGACATCCCCGTTCAGTTACAGAACGCCCCCGAATACCCTCTGATCGAATCGAATCAGTTCCAACTGCTCGAAACCTTAAAGCCAGGAGCCTTTGTCGGTTTGGTTCAGGCTTCAGATCCGGATGACGGGGACTCGATTGCGTTTGAAATTTCCGGCGGAACGGCTGCGTCGCTGCTGGAGATCGATTCGGTTTCCGGAGCCCTAACGGTCGCAGATGCTGCATCGTTTAATTTTGAAGAGCTGCAAGAATATAGTCTTGAGGTGACGGTCAGCGATTCAAGCGGTCTGGCTGCCGTGCGAACTTTGCTGATTCAAATCGTCGATGGCAACGAAGCTCCAGTCTTCAGGGGTGATTTGCTGGACGCTGTTGTGCTGAACGACAGCGTCAGAGTTAAGCATGGTTATCCTTTAAGTTTGACCTTCGAACCCGGGATTGCTGTTGATCCTGATGCAGGACAGACACCGGTCCTGACCATGATTGGTGCCGATGGTCCCTTGGCCGATTGGTTGTCGTTTGACCCGGTAACCGGCATCCTGTCAGGCGTCGCAGAGGCGCGGCATATCGGTTTCCACGCGGTTGCTTTGCAGGCCAGCGATCAAGGGAATCCTAAAGCGAGTGCCGTGCATGTGTTTACCATTGAAGTGTTGCCAAATGAGTTCGCTTTCCAGAATGGACGCGACCGTTTCGATGTGGACAACAATCAGATTGTCGTTGCTTCGGATGCCTTGGCGGTGATCAATTACCTGAATCGTTTTGGCAGTCGAAGCCTGCAGGCGACCGATGATTTTTACGGCTTTGTAGACGTGAACGGCGATAACTTTGTTTCGCCAACGGATGCCTTGGACATTATTAATAGGCTGGGGCAGCTCTCACGGCAGGGTGGGATGGGGGAAGCGGCCGTTCCTCAGGATATTGACGTTGGACGCACCGGCGATCTTGAAGACGAAGCCGTCCTGCTTTACCTTGATGAAGTGTCTAGTTTGTAGCGAAGGGCCTATAGGAAAGGGCAAGGTGCGAAAACAGTCGCTCGACCAACGAGCGGCTGTCGCCGATGGTCAGCATCCCCTGTTGACCAGCACGCAAACGGGCCGATTCGGCAGCGGACAATCGAGAGATGCTTTCGGTGTGTGGCGTCGCTAGTTGCAGGGAATCATTAGACGGTTCATCGGCTTGACGAGATTCTTGAAGAGGGGCGGTCGCCAGCGGACCTCCGTTACCTGCGATTAAGGCGACGTGAGGAACGGCCAATCCGCCACGTGGTCGTGGAGCCCCTGGAATGACCTCGGTTTTTTGACCGCCTCGGAATCGGACTGGCAGCGGGTGCTGAATTCGGGCGGCAGCACGGTACGCTTGCAGGTCCGTTTCGTCGATCGCGGCCAACAGTTCTTTCGTCGATTCATCGGCAACCCGGACCACGATCTCTCCCTGCTGAACGAACGTACCTTGGCGTTTGGCAAGGTCCGCAGAAATCACAATCCCTGGTCGAGTGGCCCGCAGGGTCAGCGATTCCAGTTGGCGTTTTAGTTCGGACCGTTCACTGTCTAAGGCAAGTAGGTGTTCTTCTTCGGCGGTCGCTAGGCCTTGTTTGCCTTGGTTGGTGAGAATCCGTTTCTTGATTTTTGTCGCTTCGATTTCAAGAACGATTTCGTCATGTCGCGTTTGTAATTCCGGATCGCTTAGCCGAACGAGGATCTGATCTTGCTGAACGCATTGCCCTGTCGAAACCGCAACCATTTCGATAAACGAATCGGAGGCCGCACGGCCAAGTTGTTCGTCGGCATATCGGACCACGACGGGGATCCGCCGGCCGAGTGGTGACGGAAAGGTCGCGACCAATCCAACGCCCACACAGACGATCACCGCTAATAGCCCCAGGCGGAATCGATAGGCTGGCCAAGCGGGCAATCGGTGCAGCGAAACCGTCCATCGCCAAAGGGGAATCGCCACCCAAAGTGCGAACGCTGCAATCCCCATCAGCATCCCTAAGATCCCGCCCCATTGGCTGATTCCCCACAACAGTCCACCCATCCAAACGATCTGAAAAAGGACCGACGCGAACGCATGGAGCAATGCGGTAGGTCTTCGCCAGCCAGTTAACAGGCTCGGTTCCATCGGGCGTCCAAGCAACCACTGCTGGCAAAGTCCCGAGAGGTGACGCCGTCCATGCATCCGCAGGTTCGGGATTTGTAGGATGTCCGCCAACGCGTAATAGCCGTCCAGTCGGAGGAGTGGGTTAGCGTTGACAAAAAGGGTTGCCGGGCCGGTGATCATCACGACTTGGACTGCGATGTGGCGGAGCATGACATCGCTGGAGTAGTGCCAGACCCAGATCGCGATCGCGGCGATTGCCAGTTCGCAGTAGACTCCTGCCAACGCAATTTGGACGCGAGCCCAGCGACGGCGTAGCTGCCACGCGTTGGTGACATCCACATAGGCAAGCGGAGCCAGCATGAAAAACATGATGCCCGCCTTTCCGATCGTGACTCCTTGGCGTTTTGCCGCGAGTGCATGTCCCATTTCATGAATCGCTTTTGCGACGACCCAAATAACGATCAGCAGTGGCCAGGCGTCGGTGGAAAATAGCTGCCCTAATTCCCCGCGGAATTCATTTCGGTTGGATAGGGCACACCAAGCTCCGCTACCGATCAAAAGGCTCCATGCGAGAACGCCCCAGACCGAGAAGAGGCCATGCAGGGAACGCGTTAAACGAGTCGCCAGCGGATCGGCTACGAACAGCGGGATCCGTTGACTGACCAGCAGTGAAAGTATCCCAATTGCCTGCACCGACCTTGGGCGTTTTTCGGCAGTCGATGGGGCCGGCATTCCCTTGGAGGACGATCCCTCGGAGGCAGCCACGACTTTTGCCGCAGGGGAGGACGGTTCCGTGGTGACTTCTGCTAATTGAGAACGGACCAGCGAGGCGATCAGGTTCACGACCTCTTCGTCGGTCCAGTCGATTCCGGAATCCTGCAAGTTCGCCGAGATTTGGTGAGGGCTTTTTTTGCCATCCAATTGAATCGCAACTTCATATTCAATGGCCCCGAAATGAAAATATTTGCTGCGTCGTGGATCGTGGCAGACATAAGAAATCTGTCCCCCGGTGGTCTGCTTTCGAAAGTGGAGCGCCGGGTGCAGGCGTGCCAGTGCCGCGGGACCAGGTAGAGGTCCCTGCGTCGATGCAGTTTTGGGATCCGAATCCGAATCAGCGTTGGTCATGGGAATGGGGCTCCTACCAACCGATCGCACGGAAGATGGTTTCGCAGCTTTGTCGGATCGGTTTCCAGGCCCAGGGACGCCGCGGGCCATAGACGACGGCATATCCCTGCATGCCTGGTCGCAGTCGGTCCGCTTCGTTGGCGATGGTCCAGTTGCCCACAAAGACATTGTTGTTGTCGCGGATTTCGGCGCTGGGAGTGATCGATTCTAGATGCCCTGTCCATTTGGTCCGTGGGAGGGAATGGAATCGTACGGAGGCTTCCGCACCGCTGGCAACGTACAGCACGTCCGCCTCGGGGATCGCAAGTTCAATCCTCATCTGCTCGAGCGGTGCAATTTCTAATAGAGGTTGCCCAGTGTCGATTGGAGACCCGATCGACCGCCGCATGTCTCCGCTGATCACGACCCCGTCCATTGGGCTGCGGACAAGGATTCGATCGAGTCGCTCTTTCAGTAGATTGATACGTTGCTGCAGTTGTTGGCTTCGCAACGCAGCAAGTTGGGATTCTGCGATTTGACCTTTTGCCAACGCGACCGATTCTTCTTTGGAATCTTGGCTTTGCTCCGCCGTCAACGCTTCGATTTCAGTCTGCAGTCGCCGACCGTCTAGCGTCAGTAAAACTTGACCCTTGGAAACGGTATCCCCAGGTTGGACGTGGCAGTCAAGAAGCGTTGCCTCAAAGGGGCCTGAAACGATTCGCGGCTGGACCGGTTCTAAAGTGGCTTTGCAGCGGACGCGGTAGGAGACGGGAAGCATTGCCAGTAGCAACAGGATCGCGCCGATTGCCCAAGCTGCAAAGGACTGTCGTTTGCCACTGAAAATTCCACCCAGCGTCCCGACGGCAATCGCCGGACGGCTCGCCAGCACGGTTGCCAGTGAAGCGGCAACACGATGTAGCGATTCATCCCGCTGTCTGTCCCAGGTGGCCGAAGGGGGGATCCAGAATACGATTCGTGTCAGTCCGGACGTTTCCGGAGCCAATACAAATCGATGCTGGTCGATCGCGAAACACGCCTTGTCGGCATCGATGATTGGTTGCCAGTGTTCCGAGAGTTCGTGATGCAACGAACTTTCGACTCCAAGACGCCCAAGTCGTGCGTCGAAGATCTCTTTTAGTCGGTCCCCTCCGCGGGCAATCCGTAGTTGGCTGTGCGGATAAAAGTTTTGCAGTGCAACCGTCAAGGTTTGCAACGCGGCGATGCGATTCGGTTGCTCCGCAAGCTGTGCAAACAATTCCAGCCAAGCCTGTTCGCCAACGAAGGGTGGCGCAGTGGTGGGCGCTAAGGCGGATTGCGGATGCGATTCGATTTCGATCGTCATGGAACGCTTATTGGCGACGCGAGTTTGAAGGGGCGTTCGAACGTCCGATCTGGAGTTCGGCTTTCGCCTGGCTGAAGGCGACCGTGCAGCGATCGCCCGCCAGGCATGAGCTCGATTTCAGGTTCAGACTAACGCGGACCTGGATCGTGCCGCTTTCTCCGTCGATCATCGGAGAGACCGTCAGGATGGTGCCGGTGATCGATTGTCGCGGGGTTGTGGTAAACACCGTGGCTTGATTGCCGGTTTTGGCCAATGAGAGATAACGCGTTGGGACGTTCACTACCGCGATTAGTTGGTCCGTTGAAATCAGACGTGCAATCACGGGGTCTCCAGGGGATACGTACTCACCTGGTTGCCGGTATGTTTTTGCGATGACTCCATCGATCGGTGCGATGATGGTTTGTCGGCGAAGTTGGTTCTCGGCGCGTTTTAGTTCTTCCTGGCGAAGGCTCGCTTCTTCTTTGGCTTGAAGCCAGCGGTTGGCGGCGATTTCCAGGTCAGCTTCCGCACGCTTCAGTTCGTCGGGACGAATGTAGTCCTCTTGCCTTAATTGACGCATTTGTTCGGTGCGGTTGAGGTGCAAGTTGTACTCCGCTTCCGCTGCCAATATCGCACCGCGCGTTGCAGCCGATTGCTTGGCGATGGCGACACTTAGACGTTGCGATTCATCGTTCAGTCTTGCGATAACCTGGCCTTCGCGAACTCGATCGCCAATCTTGACGCCAACATACGCGACAACCCCAACTTCGCTTGCCGCTAGTTCAATATCATGGAGCGGTTCCAGTAGTCCGTCGAACTGCGGGCTGTCTCCTTGTCCGAGTACGTGGCCGCACATGAGGACCATCGGCAGCAATATCGAAATGGACCTGGAAATACAGGGCATGACTGGATCCTTATTGAGCAATGGAAAGGGGCGGAGGAACCGGACGCGTTGAGAGTGGTTGTTCAACGAGCAGCGTCCCCATCGCAAGGTGCAGCCGAATGACTGCGCGGAGGTATTCGACTTGGGCGGTGACCAGTAGTTCCTCGGCGGCCGTCCGCCTGTTTTGGGCTTCAAGCAAGTCTTCGATGATCAGGCCAGCGGACGATCCGTCGCCGCCCAGCAGTTCCCAGCGACGTGTCAAATATTGTTCTTCGGCAAGGGCTGCCAAAAGGGTCGCTTGGCGATAGGCAATCACCTGTTGGGTGACGTTCATTTCGCGTACAGCGATTTCGGTATCGGAACGAATCACCAGAACCGTTTTGCGGACCTCCGCTAATTGCTTTTGGTAACTGGCCATCGCTGCACGGTTCTTCGCATGGGCGGACCGTCGCCCGACCGGCATTTCAAATTCAAGAGCAGCCGAAAAGCCAGGCTCCCCTTCGCTGAATTGATCCGCAAACGAACCCGCGACGTCGCTTCGTCCGTTTAAGCCTGCCACGTAGGCTTCGACAAGAGCGTTTAATTGGGGGAGCAGTTGATTTCGGCTGATCTGAAGCTGCAGGCCTTTGGTTTCTAGTTCCGCCGCTGCAATTGCAAGTTCAGGACGATGGTGCAAGCCGGTCAGGACGGCCTGTCGCAGATCCGTTTTTTCAAACGAGGTCTGCGGATTTCCCAAAGGGATCATTTCATTGATCAAATCGTGCCGCAGGTTCTGGGATCCAATCAGGGCCGTAATCCGTGTCTGTTGATTTTCTAGGTCGGTGCGGGTGCGCAGGATGCGGGTTTTCCGAATCGTCAGTTGCTCTTTGATTCGCAGATGTTCGATCGGTCCGGTGTCTAAGTCTCGACGGCCCTGGACGATCTGTTCTAGATGGATCCCACGTTGAAGTAGATCGTTTTGTTGGATCAACTGGCTGCGCCGCTCGTACAAGTTCCAGTACGAAAGCATCAGTTCGGCGAGGGTCGATTGGATTTCTTGAATCGCTTCCTGGTCGGTTGCCTGGGAATTCAGGCGAGCTTCTAAGATCAGGCGTTCGGCATACAATTGGCCGCCGCCCGCCAGGATCGGCTGACTAAGGCTGACGGTTAGCCGCGAATTGCCCTGATTGGGAGGAATAAAGAACAAGCTGTTGCTATTCAGCAGCCCCAGTTCTTGGCGAAATTCAAACTCACCGCCCAGTCTGGTTTGTTTGCGAATCCCAAGGTTCGTCCCCCAGTCCTCTTCACGCAGTCGAGGCGGCCCACCGGTTACCAAGGAGTTCCCCACGGGATCGCTTGTGCGTCCATAGCGGTTGTCCAACAGCAACCGAGAATCGAAAGTCGCTTCTTGGTCTAGGATGCCCTCGAGGGCGACCTGGTTTTGTTGGTTGACCGATTCGATTCGCGGCGAATTCGCCAGCGCATCGGCTAGCAGTGTCTGCAGATTAAATTTCACCCAGCGGGATTCAGGCAGCAATGGATCCCGAACCAAGGCGTCCCACCAATGAAGAGGGTCTTGGTGACCGCTTTGGACGATGCGGATGCGATCCGCGATTGGTGGCGGGATTTCTTCGGGAAACGCCAAAGAGGGAGGGGCTGAGCGTTCCAGGGGATGGATCGGCGGTAGACGCTGCGGCGATCCCAACGTGCTTAGACGTTTCGGGGTAGCCATCGTGGGGGGAGGCACTGGCTGAAGGATCGACGAAGGGGGCGCAGCGTCAGCAAATCGTGTTGGCCCGTGGAGGCAAAACAGAAAAACGAAGATCGTAAAATGGCAAAATGGCCACCGCATCGTTGTTAGAATTTCAATAGAGGAAAGTGGGGCCCACCGGGATCTTTAATCGGCTGTTCGTGCTCTCCGCTGAGCGGCCTTTGGCTTCGCTTGCCCTGAAATAACCGGCTTGCGTTGCAAAAACCCTAGGAAAGCTATTGCTTCTGCAATCCGTGCAGCTTGCCAGGGTCCCCGGTTTTCGCTTGGCTGAACGTTCCGCGATTGCTTTTCACGGCTGTCCGCATCCCTAGAAAAACCGATGATTTAGGGCGCTTCGCTAGACCGCTCCGCTGGAAGTGGTATAAAACGTGCTTATTACGTATGATGGCGAAAGTATTAGGCTGCCTGTTTGGCGGCATCGCCTTCATAGCATTAAGAGAAAAGGTAGCGTTTTGAGCAAAAAAGAAGAGGCATTTGAAGTGGACGGCACGGTCACCCAGGCCCTGGCAAATACTCGATTCCGAGTCCAATTGGAAACTGGAAACGAAGTCCTTGCCCACGTCGCTGGTCGAATGCGTAAGCACTTTATTCGTATTGTTCCTGGGGACAAAGTCCGCGTGGAGCTATCTCCGTACGATTTGACAAAAGGACGGATCGTCTATCGCGAACGATAAATCTCTCTCATGTTATGCGCCCCTCTGCGCCTCTTAGCTGCGGCACCAACGCTGGAATCAAGTCTGACTGAATCAGCTCCGTTGATCCGCAACGATGCGGTCGTGTTTGGCATGTTGATGGCCATCCTGGGGTTCGTTTTCTGGAGCTCCAACAGCCAGTGGTCCGGTTTTCGCTTGTTTTACAAGTTCATTCCGATGCTGCTGATGTGCTATTTTTTGCCGGCGCTGTTGACTCTATTTGGTATTGTTGACCCGGCAGAATCCAATCTTTATCAGGTCGCTTCGCGTTATCTGCTACCAGCTTGCCTCGTGCTGCTGACGATGAGCATCGATTTGCGAGAAATCCTGCGTCTGGGACCTCGTGCTCTGATTATGTTCCTCACCGGAACGGTTGGGGTCGTCCTGGGGGGGCCTATTGCGATCCTATTGGTCGGATCTGTCTGGCCTGAATTGGTCGGCGGCGACGGTTCCTCGGCGGTCTGGCGAGGTCTGTCTACCGTGGCGGGTAGCTGGATTGGTGGGGGCGCCAACCAGGTCGCAATGCAGACCATCTTTAAGCCCTCGCCTGAGCTGTTCAGTGTGATGGTCGCTGTCGACGTGATCATCGCTGAAATCTGGATGTTTTTTCTGCTGCTTGGCGTTGGGCAGAGCGAAAAAATCGACAAATGGCTGCATGCCGACACCTCGGCCATTACACGCCTAAAAGAAAAGATGAAGCTGCGTGAGGAAAGCTTCTCGCGGATTCCAACGACAACCGATTTGATGGTCGTGTCAGGGATCGCTTTCGCCACCGTTGGCGTCTGCCATGCAGCGGCCGATATTTTGGCCCCCTGGATCGGAGAGCATTACCCAGGCTTGCAGAAACTAAGTTTGAATTCGGAATTCTTCTGGTTGATTGTCCTGTCGACAACTTTTGGAGTTCTGTTTTCTTTCACGCGACTGCGTGAGTATGAATCGGCGGGAGCCTCCAAGATTGGCACGTTGTTCATTTTTATCTTGGTCGCCACCATCGGCCTGAATATGGATATCAGTGCCTTGTTCTACAATCCTAGACTGTTTGTTGTCGGAGGCGTCTGGATGGCCTTCCATGTGTTGCTGTTGGTGATCGTCGCCCGACTGATTCGGGCACCCTACTTCTTTTTGGCTGTCGGCAGTAAGGCAAATATCGGAGGTGCAGCAAGTGCCCCGGTAGTCGCGGGAGCTTTCCATCCATCCTTAGCACCTGTCGGAGTCCTGCTGGCGGTCGTCGGATACGCCCTCGGCACCTACTGTGCTTGGCTTTGTGCAATGTTGATGCAAGCCGCAGCAGCGGCGGTCTGATCAAGACCATCACTTGGCGGAACGGCGCGGGGCGTCCGGTCAGTACGCTTGCTGTTCAAAACTGCTGGCCGGAGGGCTCGCGCCCTGCCGCTAAGAAAGGTGATGGCTCCGGTTCAATCATTCGCGTCGCGTGCGACTTCATCATCTGTTTCATCGTCGTGGTCATCCTCTTCATCGTGATGCATGACAGGACCGACGGTGAGCGGATTCTTCTGCCGCTGGTCGCTGATCGCCTTACCGGCATGGTATCGCGTGGCGGTTCCAGGTTGTGGGTATAAGCCTCCGCCGAGGATCAGAAGGGTGAGCACCAGCACGGCGATTCGTTCACTCATGCGGGCATGCATTGGGACTCGCGTTAGGACGGATCGGCCGGTGAAAATGCGGAAGTAGGCTAGTAGAACAGCGATCCCATTCAGGGCGGCAGCGATCACGACCAAGGTGCCAACAAGTGGGTAGACTTCGATGGCTCCCTCGATCAGTAATTCCATGCCGATGAAACCGACCGTTGCAGGAAACCCGATTGCGGCCAGTCCGGTTAACAAGAAAAAGCCAGCCAGCATCGGCATTTGCCGCTGGAGGCCATGGAACTGTGTTAGCGAGATGCGATTGATTCGCGATTCAATCGACCGGAGGGTGATCCCGAAACCTGTCATCGATAGGCCAACCGATAACCATACGCACAGCGCGCCGGTAAGGCCGATCGGAGTCACCAGTTCTAATCCGATCAGTACCAAGGATGCTTGGCTGAGGAAAAGAAAGCAGAACATGCGTCGTGCTTCGCTTTGGACCAAGGCCATTCCCCCGGCGTACAGGGCGGTAAAGAGAGACAGAATGGCAATCGTCTGCAATGCCCAGGTTGGTGCATAGGGCAACACCAATCGCATCACTGCATAGGCACCGACCAAAGGGGTTGTGTAGAGGATCGATGTTCCAAAGGCAGCTTTATCAAATAGGTCGGGAATCCATAGGTGGAGCGGAAAGATGCCGCTCCGAATCAACGCGGCGCCCGTTAAAAGTGCCCCGGGGATTAAGGCGGCGGACGAGGTTTGATCGACTTGGGTTAACCACCCCCAACCGACCAGCAATAGAATCGAAAATGCCGCCATGTGAAGCGTGTAGATTCGCGTGCAACGGCCTCTTTGCCGCAGTTCCAACCACGGTGGAATCGTCGAAAGGATCAGGAGAACAATCAGTGGCCAGGAGGCTCGGCAGCTGAACGTCGCCAGCAACAATGATTCGGAAATAAGTGTCAGCGGCAGTGAGAAACGAGCGGCTTTTGTTTTTAATGTCGAAAGGATCGTGACAAGAAAAATCAGCGCTGACAGAGGAAGCTGGAACGCGCTCAGTTCATCGACAACAAAAAGATCGCGATGGAACAACCACTCCAGTGAAAACCAATGGTCGTGCGCTTCAAAGGATCCGATGATCAAAAAATCGATCAGTTCACCAACCGTCAGTAGCAACGTCAGACCGCAGATGACGATCGCGTGGGTCAGGTTGTTGGGGTTTCGACGCTGGATGTATAGCCAAATCGCCCCGAACATAGGCAGCAGTATGGAAACTTCGATCCAGGGAAAATGTAGTTCGGGCATGAAGTACGGCGAGAGGGTCGGGGGACGGGCTAGAAGGAATCAGATTTTGGGGCTGTCGATTAGTTTCTTGAGATCGCTGCGGTAATTCTTTGCTCCATGCGATTGAACCATCTGAATAATGATTGGAATGGATAAACGACCCATTTGTCCAAGCCAATATCCATGAAGCCACGATCGAATCCAAATCGATAGCCCCAGTTCCGAACCGAAACCGGCAGCCAGCTGGCTAGAGTGCTGTTCGCTGGTGTCAAACTGGTGCCGAGGGCATTTTCCAGTTCCTTGTAATCGCGAAGGAGGTTGGGTGCGCGGAGCAATTGCATCGTTCGTAGGCAGGCATGGCCGATGATGTGAATCAGTGCCAAGTAGCGAAAACCCAATCCGATTTCGACAACGATAATTCCCACCTGGGTTAACGAGGCATACGCCAACGAGACTTTGACGTCACTTTGAACACGTGACATCAATGCACCGCAGCCCGCGGACAGAACCCCTAGGCCAATGACGATCATTTGCAAAATGAACGAGGCCTCCAGGATCGGGCTGACACGCAGTAGCAGATAGACTCCAAGATGAACCGAAAGGGCTCCGTAAAAAATTGCACTTGAAGGCGTTGGCCCTTCCATCGCGCGCGGCAACCAGCCCGAAAAGGGAAAGAGGGCTGATTTTCCAGCGGCCGCAATCAGCAGGAGCGAACCGATCAACAAGGCTTGGCTGGGAGTGACCACCGCGGTTCCTGCCGGCCAGATTTCCGAACCCATCAATCCGCCAAGGTCTCCTTCGCCCGTCATGTGGTGCATCGTGATCGCTGCGATTAAGAACGCCGCATCGGACAGTCGGTAAATCGTCCACACCCGCTGCCCATTGCGGACAGGGTTCTCTCGTTCATGGAAATAGGCGACCAATAGGGCGGAAGAGAGTCCGACCATTTCCCAGCCAACAAACAGGGTTTCGATCGTTCCTGCCAGCGAACTGACGGTCATTCCTAGAAAGAAGAGTGCGTAGTACAGAAAGAAACGTCGGTAGCCGTCCTCTCGGTTCAAATACCCTCGGGTGAACGCACCAACGATTCCGCACAGGACGCAGGAGAGCAACAGGAAGGGGATGCTTAACCGGTCGAAGACAAACTTAAGGTGGAAGTGAAATTCCTGCTCTGGGATCGTCACCCAGTTTCCCCATTCAACGGGGACGTAGCGGGTCCCGTCGAATAGCATCATCGCCAGGATACCCAGCGTCGGCGCGATCGCCGCAAACACCGCGACTTGTGTGAGCCGCGCGATGACGGTTTCGCTTAGCGAGATGTTGGATAACGCTGTGACGCCAAAGATGGCTAATAGGATCGCCGGGCTGGCGATGACAATCGTCCCCAGGGTTTGGTAGAGACTTTCAATCCCATTCATGGCAAAGAAGCTTTGGAAATGGATCGCACCAGGCCCTGCGAACATTCGAAATAGACTTTCGATCTCGTTCATTATGAAGGCCGTCGTGTCGGTGGAGTATTTGGTTTGAAAAAGGGAGTGGTGTCATGAATGGATGCGTAGCCCAGGTGGTCGCGGGTGCCGCGGTACCAATCGAGCGATGTTTCCAGTTGTGGCAAGTCATTCGATTCCAATAGATAGGGCTCGAATTTTCCCTGAACGTAACGTTGAATCGATCCCGTTGAAGGATCGATGATGGCAAGCCCAACCCACTCTCCGCGGACCAGCCGTCCGATGGGTGGATTGTCCGCAATGATTTTTAGCATCTTTTCTGCAGTCGTTTCGATCACGCAGAGGATCCGCATCGGTTCATGGATTTCGACCATCTGCTGCGATAAACCAGGTCGTAGGTCACTTGCCGCTCCGGTCATCACCCCAAGCATCGAGGTCACATTGTGAGGGAGTTTGGAACCACATCCGTAACCCTCGGTGTCGACGGTGGAGAAGTAGTATTCCAAGCTGATTCCCGCACAGACTGGGATCGCCGCCTGCAGGATTCGAGTCAGGATTGGGCAATCATCGGAATCGAGTGCCGGGTCATAGGATGTCAAGAAGGCACGCCGGTCCATAAACAGGCCGCGTGTCCAGTCGCGTCGTCCTACGATCATTACCGCATTGGTGGCATGGTTGTATTCGGGTCGCGCTTGGGAAAGGTCTTCGGCGCGTTGTTCGACATGTTCCAGGGCGGCGGTGGTCGATAGGTTCAGGCTGGCTGATTCAAATCGCCTAGCCCGTTCGTGTGCGTTCCGGGCTCGAGTCTCATTGACGCTCTGCTCGATCCGTCGAAAGAGGCTACGGTGCGACCGCGGAAGAAGATCGACGTCGTAGTAGTCGACTTTGTCGTTGCATGTATTGTGGAAGGCGCCGACAAAACGGATCTCTTCGGGGATTTGTAACCCTTGGTCGGAAAGGATTCGGCGAACACGAGGATCGTTTGCCATGACGGCAAACGCTCTCGCATTTGGGCCGCCGCGACCGCCGCTGCAGGCTCCGCAGCTGTAGGCGGATTCGTGGGGGTTGTTCAGGCTCCCGCTGCCATGTCCAAAGAAAATAATGATCGGAGGGAAGTCGGCTACCATCCCTAAGTCCTCAAGGATCCTGCGGACGATTCCAGCCATTTCGGTAAGGCTGTAACCGAGGGCATCCCCTTCTGGGCCCGGTTCAGCGGCCACCCGTTCCAGGTGCAATTCCGTTGCCGGAGGGCGGGTGAATGTTTCCATCGATTCGCGGATTCGAGCGGTCAACCGAGGGGCGAGAATTCTCGCGACCATCGGGAACGTGGCGATCGCTCCGAACAGACCCGTCACCCAGCCGCCAACCAAGGTTCGCGAGTGGGAGTGCATCTGATGTTGGAATTTGCCGATACGCCGCCGACGCATCGCCCGACGTTCCCCGGCGTCGATCGCGGAGAACACCGATTCCTCTTGGACAAAGTGGGTAGGGGTGATCGAAGCCGGGCAAAGCGGCCGAAAGTTTGCATGGTCGGTCCCTCGGTAGTACATCGCAACCGCATAAAATCCTGCAGCGGCAACGGTAATGCATTCCGGGTCGACCTCTTCCAGGTGTCGGCGAAACGATTCTTCGCGGTCATCAATGCAGAAAATTGCTGCGTATGCTGGTCGTGAGGGGGAATCCGATTCGGTTTGACGCCGGCGGGCATGGATTGAAATCGCGTCCAAGGTCGCAACGCTGTAGTGACGCTCGTAGGCCTGGTGCAAAATTCGGCGACGCTCCAGGGAGTCAAAAGCGCTGATCTCGTCAAGCAAACATGCCCACTGCGGTTGGGACATATTGATCAATTCTTCAGGAGTCCAGCCGTTGGCCTCTGCTAGTTGGAAAACGGTGTAGGTCTGCTGCTGCGGCGACGGAGTGGATGTCGGGGGAAGATTCGCGTTGGTTTTCGTACGGATCGTTGAAATGTCACGAGTGTCAAAAACGCGTTCCCCTAAATAGCTTATCGCGTGCCTTTCCAGAATAAGCCGGATCGCAAGGTATTCCTCCAGCGTGCCGGGAGGAGCAGGGTAGGGGTGGAATTCAGGCTTGGATTCCATCTGCCAGAGCATCCCCGCCCAGCCTCGAAGCGACAACAGTGAAGCGGAAAGGATCTCCTGTTCGCTCGCCTGGTCGACGCCCATTGCTGCTAGCGATTCATTGATCGACTGCAGAGGATCGAAATCGGCTGCCAAAACCTTTTGGAGTTCCGGTCGGAGGTGACGCATCCAACCGGGACGGACTGCTAGAGGCTGGAGATACAGTTTGGCAAACGCGTGGGCAAAACCCTTCTCGCGTTCGGGCAGCGTCAGTGTCGCAAACCCTTGGTCCAAGAAAGAACCGCAGAAGCGAATCAAGACTTCATTGACCGTTTGGTCGATATCCTCGTTGGTTGCTTGCAGCAGAAGGTCGCGCAAGCGTTTTTGCGAACCTCGTTTTTCGTTGATAAGGTGCTGTTCCGCCGACAGACATTTTACGCTGGCAGCCGCGTGAACCCCTTGCGAGCAGATTCTCCAAAGTAGCTGTAGGCAGAATTCCTCCCAGCGTGCGTCGTTCCACGATTCAATGCGACAACCAGCTTGTTCGTCGATTAATTTGCGTACGACTGTCGGCAGTTTTTCAGGGGACGAGTCGCGGTGTGGTTCGTTTGTTAGATTTGAAAGCACCCAGTTTTGGGTCTGCTGAACCACTCGGTCTCGTCTTGCTGGAGAGACATCGCTGCGGAACCGGCGGAGCAAATCGGTTTCGGCCAGCAGCCAGGTCAGTTCCGCATCCGGCGCCGTATGCAAATGCATCTGCAGGATGGCTAGCCGCAGCGTATAGCTGGTGCCGAAACTGGCGATCAAGTTGTCGGCGTATTCCCCGAGGTCCTCCAACAGTACCTGACGCAGATCGCTTACCGAAATCCGTCCCTTCTCAAGCTCGGCGTGATACCGTCTTTCCGAGAGGTAAGGCTGGCAGTCATAACGGGCCCCACCTACCAGAACCGCTTCGCGAAAAGGGAGATCCTCAAAATGGTGCAGCGTGTTATGGTGCACAAAGATGGATATCGGCCCTTGCGCAGGAAGGAAGTGTCTGGCGCTTCGGATGGCTTCCCGCAAGCGATTCAAATCCTCATTTGACATCCAATGAATTCCCAACGCCGATTAATTGTATACGCGGCATGATGGGCGGCAGCCCAGTCGTACCTGTCTGTCGACCGAGCAATCAAAGATTAAGCGTCCGCTAAGAATGCGTCATGGTTTTATCCTGACGCCACCGCTTGCAATCGATCACACGATCGGAAAAAAGCCTACATAGCAAGCACTATGCCAAGCAGCGTGAGGAAATACGCTTGCCTGGCGGATCTAGCGGGAAACGCTCAGAAATATGGAGATCGTTGGCCCGTAAGTTCATCGGACTGGCTTCGGCTTGGTTGTCGAAAACGGCGAAATCACTGCAGTTGTCTGCATGGGATGTGCAGTTTTTTGCACGCTTCGGCGAGCTGTTTCAGGCAACCACCAAGGAGGGGCTTAGAAGTCGACTTGGGCTCGCATGGCATACACATCGGCCTCGCTATCGCCGTAGATTGGGTTGTCTAACATGGCATGAATATAGTTCCATTGGAACTTTGTGCGGGGGTTGAGGTACCAGTTCAAGCCAAGGGTGACGTCGTTCAGGCGTCCCCCGAGAACATTCGCGTCGGTCAGGTCAAGGTAGGACCATCGCGTTGCAATTTCCCAGGCCCCAATGCCACCTTGCTTGCCGACACTGCATTTTGGATTGACTCGCCCAAAGACGCCGTTTTGGCGGTTGTAGCTTCGGGATTCCCCTGTCAGGACGTAACCGGCCTGCACGTAGGCTCCCGGTAAGCTGACGCTGGGATTTCCACGTTGTTGCACGGCGGCGTAGACGATTTCGCTTTGAGCGTGAAGCGGACCACGCGATGCTGCAAGTTCAAAATTGAACAGATTCACATGGTCGACGGCGACTGGGCCGGTGTCGACAAATGGCAAGACCTCGGCAGGGACCAATGGTAGGACCGCTCCGCCGGATTCACTGATAAAGATTTCGGGTTGGCTGCGATATTGCACGGCATCGTTTGCCGGGTCGATAAAGCTGTAGCCTCCGCCGAGATGAAACAGCCCATGTTGGTCTCCGTTATCGATCAGCAGGGCGGTCGTGCGTGCCGATATTCCATAGCCACCGTTGTCGCCAACATTTCCGCCATAGGGGCCTGTCGGAAAACGGTAGACCGATGCAGCCCAGGTGCGAAGTTGGTCGTCGGAATTTCCATATCCCATGGCTCCGATTTGACGGAATGGTGAGAACGCAAACGGAAGGGCACGTTCTAAAAATGTCAGGTCCTTAACCCCTGTCTGGCCGTCCATCCCAAAGGGTTGTCGGAATTGTCCGATACGCAGATTGTTTTTGCCCACGACGTCATCGATGTCCAGCCAGACGTCCATGAAGCTTGGTCGTCCGGGGAAAGCGAAGTCCATTTCCAGCATGTAGCTGACATTGTCCCAGGCGTCGCCGACCGCGGCCAAGCGAGCCCGCCGGAAATCCGCTCCGTCTTGCAGGTCCCCATTGACCAGATTACCGTTACCGAGCGTGCGACGATTGTTTTCGTCCTGGCCAAACCATGCGATATCGGCTTGGAAGAAGCCGGTCAGTCGCGCGGTCGGGTACTTGGGTTTCTCTTGCGGTGCTTCGCAGTAGATGATCGGGTCGGCGGGAGCGGCTTGAAGCGAATCGATTTGGCTTTGCAAACGCTGAAGTTCGCGGTAGATCGCCTCATTGCCAACCGGTTCAGATGGCTCTGCTGCCGATTCCATTCCCAAAAAGGGTTCCGCTGCATTGGCCGTTTGGTCGACGCAACCGAAATGAAAAGCGGTGAGGCATAAAATCCCCGTGCGAGCCGCCGCGTATAGCTGCGAGCTAAGCGACCGACGCTGAGTATTGCGATCCATCAAGTTCCTCTCCTTGGTATCATCACTCAAAGCATCCATGCTTGAAGAGTATTGCTCGAACGGATTCGAGTAACAGTGTTAGATTCGGTAAACAGGGACGCGGACTAGATGGTTCCCTGAAGGGGGCGGATAATCGTTACAACTGAATCAGGGAGGGAGCGAAAGGGAGAGAGAGACTGCAATCTTTTGCAGAAGCGGCGATTTATTGCCGAGAACGGGGCCGCTAGATGCGTTGAGATCGACAGGGGATGTCCGGTTGCTGCTTAATCGAGGTTTATTTTGTTTGACGTTCAGAATGGTAGAAAACAACGTGGGCGTTGGCTGGCAGCCGCACTAACCGTCCTCAGCCTGACATCGCTGGGAGGGACGATTTGGATCATCCATGACGTTCAGCGTGATCAACAGATCGTCCGACAGATTGTTAGTCATCTTCCTGAAAGCGATTTGGAAGCGGTAGAAGAACTTGCGGACGACCTCGAACTAGATAATGCGCTGGTCGTCTTGCTGGGGCTGAACATTATTGGCACGGCAATTGCCTCTGCCCTTCTTCTGCGAGGCTATTTCAGTAGCCAGCAGTCGCTGCGAGATGTCAAAGTTTTGGCGACGGACATTCTGGCTAGCATGGATGCCGGAGTGTTGACCACGGACCTGCATGGCCGCATTACCAGTATGAATCCGAGCGGGCAAAACCTAATTGGAAAGACTCCGGTCGGCGATACCATGTTCGGTCGAACCCTGGTCGATTCGCTTGATCGGGGACAAGAATTGCGTTTGTCCGAAATCGGTGAGGAACATCAACTTTTGAATTCAATTTGTGAAGAAGTCTTACGAACCGACAAAGTGATCCGAGATCGCGACTATTGTGTCAACGACAACGGTTACGAACGGACTTTACGGGCGGGCTGCAGCCTGCTGCAAAATCATCGTCAAGAGAAGTTGGGTACCGTGGTGCACGTCCGTGACGTTACCGAACGAGCTCGTATCGAAGAACGTCTGCGGCGTATGGAAAGGTATATGGGACTGGGGTCGTTGGCCGCAGGCCTGCAGCACGAAATCAAGAATCCACTGAGTGCACTTTCATTGCATGTGCAGTTACTGCAGGAAAGGCTGGAAGGGGAGGGGGCGGATGAGGATGTTACCGAAATGTTGGATATCCTTTCGACGGAAGTTCAGCGGATCACAGCCGTCGTCGATGGGTTCCGTAGCTATGCATCAATGTCTCAGTTAGGCCGCTCGCCGGCAGACGTCACGATGTTGATCGAACGACTGGTGCGCCTGCTGCGACCGCAAGCGGCTCAGCAAAATATCAAGCTGAATGTTGAACTGCCGCAAGAACTGTTGGGGTTAATCGAAATCGATACGGTCCGCCTGGAACAGGTCTTTCTGAACTTAGCCCTCAATGCAATGGCTGCGATGCCTTCCGGTGGGAGGCTGCTGTTTCGCTTGCGAAGGGAAGATGATTGGGTGCGGGTCGATGTCGTCGACACCGGAGCGGGGATCCCTGATGAGATCCATGATCAAATTTTTGACCCCTATTTTACGACTCGCAATGACGGGACTGGGATGGGATTGGCGCTGTGTGACAAAATCGTTCGTCAACATGATGGACATCTTCATTTTCAAAGTTCCTCGGAGGGAACTGAGTTCTCTGTCTTCCTTCCCACCGGAGCTACCGCATGACCGACCTTACATACGCTGTGCTAATTGTTGATGACGAACCAAATATCCGCGCCGGATTGGCAAAAGGGTTAGCGTCCGAAGTGGATCGTGTGCAAACCGCTGCGGATGGTGAAGAAGCAATCGCATTGATCGGGAAGTCAAGTTTTCAATTATTGATCGCAGACGTCCGGCTTGGCGGAGGAATGGACGGGATTTCCCTTGTTCGCCGGATCCGGCAAGAGTATCCCGATATCGCCTGCATCGTGATCACCGCTCACGGGACGGTTGAAACCGCGGTGGAAGCCATGCAGGCGGGAGCTTTCGATTTTATCGCCAAGCCGCTTGATCTAAATTTGATTCGCGAACAGGTTCGAAAGGCTCGTCAGCACTATCAGCTACGGGCCGAGAATCAGGAGCTGCGAAATCGCTTAGCCGACGTTGGCGAGATCTCCAGCATGATCGGCACGTGTGCCGCGATGCAGGATGTCTTTCAACAGGTTCGGCAGGTCGCCTCGACCGATGCAACCGTGATGATCCATGGTGAAAGTGGTACCGGCAAAGAACTGGTCGCACGCGCGTTACATGATTTGAGTGGCCGACGCGCCGGTCCATTTCATGCGATCAATGTCGGTGCGATGCCAGAAACTCTGCTGGAAAGCGAGCTGTTTGGACATGAGAAAGGCGCCTTCAGTGGAGCGTCACGTCAAAAGCCGGGCTGCTTTGAACAGGCTGCTAAGGGTACCTTGTTTCTAGACGAAGTGACCGAGATGTCGGCGAAAAGCCAAGTCGATCTGCTTCGCGTGCTCGAAGCGGGACGGTACCAGCGTGTCGGTGGCGAAGCTGTCTTGGAAACCGATGTGCGAGTCTTGTCGGCAACCAATAAATCGGTGGAGGCGTTGATTGAAGAAGGGAGTTTCCGCGACGACCTGTTCTATCGTCTAAATGTTATCCCCATCGAAATCCCTCCTCTTCGTCAACGCCGGGAAGACATTCCGTTATTGGTGACGTTCTTCATTAAACACTTCTGCCAACGCCATCAAAGACCTCTTAAGATGGTCTCGCCCGATGCGCTGCAGGTGTTGGTTTCGGCGCGTTGGCCCGGAAATGTTCGCCAGTTGCGCAATGTCGTCGAACGACTGGTGGTGACTCACAGCGGCGAAGTGTTGCACGCAGGCGATCTGCCGCAAGATTTGAAACCATCTCAAATCGTATCCGATCCCCTCGATTCGTCGCAGACGCTCGGGGAAGCGATCGAAGTCTACGAGCGGAAGGTCATCGCCGCGGCTCTGGAAGAAAATCAGTTTCACCGTGAGAAAACCGCAAAACGATTAGACGTCAGCATTCGCACGCTGCACTACAAAATGAGCCGCTACGGTCTGCACTAGCACGGATCCGCTAACCAAACCGTCCGCAGGATGCGAAAGGCGGCAAGCAAAACGAGAGGCTGTGCGCCCAATGCCGTCTACTTTCTTAGCGGAACGGCGCGAGCCGTCCGGCCGATGCGCTCGGTTTAGGTGTGGCTCTTTTTAGCCCGGCATCCTGTCTGCGCCTCGCATCGGAGAATTTTAATTCGTGGGTTCGGTTTGCTCCGGGCTTGCTTTTTTTCTTAGCCGAACGGCGCGAGCCGTCCGGCCCACGCATAGAAAGCACAATGAATTTCCGGGTCCGGTAGGAATACCGCCAGTAGATCGCATTGGATGTGCCCCGGCGGAGCGGGTTCGCTCGATTGCTTCGCGGTACACTTTTGGACCGGGGCTCAGGATGCTGATTCGGACGGCTTGGTTGCTCGTTTGCGATAGATGGTCTTGCGGTCCAGCCCTAAAATTCTGGCCGCTTGCGTTTGGTTTCCGCCGACCGCATTCAGGACATGTTCGATATAACGTCGTTCGATCTCTTCCATGCTGACCAGTTCGGTCGGATCCAGTCCGCCAATGAAGACGGTGCCGCCGTGGAAGTCTCGGATTTTGGGTGGTAGGTCGGCGACGGTGATTTTGTCGTACGGAGTCAACGCGACCGCCCGTTGGATCACGTTTCGAAGTTCGCGGATGTTTCCCGGCCACGAGTAAGAGAGCAGTTTTTCGGCAACGCCGTCGGCTAAACCCTCGACTGCTTTCGATTCGGTTTGCGCGAATTTTTCGAGGAAGCTTTCGGCAAGCCGTAGGGTGTCGGTTCCGCGAGCCCGTAACGGTGGGAGTTCGATGCCAATGACGTTGATGCGGTAATAGAGGTCCTCGCGAAAGCGTTCTTCGGCAACGGCGGTTTCTAGGTCTCGATTGGTTGCCGACAGCACGCGAACGTCAAAGGGGATTTCTTCGTTGCTGCCGACAGGCCGTACGGTCCGTTCTTCTAAAGCACGTAGTAGTTTGACCTGCATCGACATTGGCATTTCGCCCATCTCGTCCAGCAGCAATGTCCCCCCATCAGCCTGTAGGAAAAGGCCACGACGATCATTGCGGGCGTCGGTAAAGGCTCCTTTGGAGTGACCGAACAGTTCGCTTTCCAGGAGCGTTTCGGTAAGGGCTGCACAGTTCACGGCGATAAAGGGTTTGTCCGAGCGGCGACTGTGCTGATGGATCGATCGAGCGACAACCTCTTTGCCCGTCCCACTTTCACCACTGATCAAGACGGCAGCGTCGGAGCCCGCGATCCGTCGAAGTTCGGCATACAGGGTTTGCATCGGGGGGCTTTGCCCGATCATTTCTCCGAAGCGAGTCCCTTCTTCTGCGGTCGCTTCCAGCAGGCGAACCTGCTCGGTCAACTTGCGATGTTGAATCGCTCGGCCGAGAGTCAACGCGAGTAAATCAAGTTCGATCGGTTTGGTTATAAAGTCGTATGCACCTGCTCGTATGGCGGCGATCGCTGTTTCCAACGTTCCAAAGGCCGTCATCACCACCACGGGGACGTCGGGCCGCAGCGATGAAATCTGTTGGCAAAGCTGGAGCCCTGTGGTCCCTGGCATTTTGACGTCGGTCAGGACAACATCATAGTTCTGACGTTGGAATGCGGCGGTTGCTTCGTTCGCCGACGTGAACCAGTCGCTCTTCAGGCCGCGTAAACGGAGGTCGGTTTCGATCAGTTCGCACATCGTTGATTCATCGTCAACGATCAGGGCGCGGGCGTCTTTATAGGATTCGTTCATGCGTTCGATTCTTTCGGCAGGAAGACACGGAAGGACGTTCCCGCGTCGGGGTTGCTGTCCGCGGCAATCCAGCCGCCCAGTTCGCGGACGATTCCGTAGGCGATTGATAGGCCCAGTCCAGTTCCCTGTCCGACATCTTTTGTGGTGTAGAACGGTTCGAAAATATGTTGGAGATGCTCTGGACGAATTCCACCACCATCGTCCGACACTTCCAGACAGGCGAATCCATGCGGACTATCGGGAACATGGGGCGGTGGGGATATCGCATCGGCTGGACTGGTGTCGCAGGTGACGTGGATCGTTCCCTTTCCGTGGATCGCCTGAACCGCATTATTGATCAAATTGACGACTACCTGCTGGAGTTGTGCCGGGTCGCCATGGACCATTAGCGGTTCGGACGGCTTGTTTTGAATGATCTGTGTGTTTGCTTTATCGGCAAGCGGTTGCATCATCTGGCAGGTTTTATCGACTAGATCCAATAGATCCATCGTTCCTTGTGCCTGATTCTTTTGTCGCGCAAAGTCTAGCAACTGGCGGATGATGGTGGTCATCCGCTCGGCTTCGGATTTGATCGTTAACGCACTTTGGCGAGTCTCCTCGGACGATAGTTTCCCGCTGGCGATCAACCCAGCGCGACCGGCGACGACGTTTAGTGGGGTTCCCATTTCATGAGCAACGCCAGCGGCCAAGGTTCCGACGGTGCTTAGACGATCCGCGTGCCTTAGCTGTTGTTGGGCTTCGATTCGATTTCCGATTTCGGCTTCGATCTTTTCTCGCTGTTCGCTTAAGCGGTGGCTCATGTGGCTGATCGCACAGGCGAGGTGCCCCAGTTCATCGCGAGTTTGCAGGACCGGTTGCTGCTCCAGTTCTCCGTCCCCGATCTGTTTGACCTGGCCGATCAGTTTTTCCAGCGGGCGACCGACCATCCAGACGCCTCCCCAGTAGATTGCCAAGGCCGACAAAGAGGCGACTCCGGCTAAAGAAATTAGCGACGCCATCAGCGAACGTTTGTAATCCTGTTGATCATCGATGACAGGTTCAGCGACTTCGACAAATCCGGCAGGGGTGCCATCGATTAGGAGGGGGACGTACGTGTATTCGGTTTCAATATTTTCGGCATCGGTGACGGCCAGGCTGGTAACTCGTTTGGTTGTTACCCGCATCTCTGGTTCAAATTCTTTCCCCTCCATGTACCGTAAATGGGTTCCGTGAACATGTTGGGTCGTGATTTGGACGGCTTCGCGAATCTGGACCGTGCCACCTTCGCGGTAGGCTTCGATGATTGCTGGCTGAAGGGCGTCGACCAGTCGTTTTGCGAAGGCTTCACGTTGACGCTGCTGAGCCTCTTTTTGTTGCCGCATCGTCTGCCAAGAGAACAGACCAACAATCGCAAAGACTCCGATCATAAAGACGAGGATCAGTTTGGCGGCAAGTTTCATAGTGCTGATGCTTCGTCGAGGTAGATCATTGCAGGGTTCTGTTTAATCCCAAAGAACTTCATTTCAAACTCAAGTTGCATTTCGCACGACCGAAGCGTAAGTCCATATCGGAGATAAAGTCGATTATAGATCAATAGCACCTAGCGGTAGGGCGCGAGCCCTCCGGCCAGTGGTTGGGTTTTTACAGCATCATGCCGGACGGCTTGCGCCGTTCCGCTAAGAAGATTCTCTGCAACTTTCTTAGCGGCAGGGCGCGAGCCCTCCGGCCAGTGGTTGGGTTTTACGAGCTTCGTGCCGGACGGCTTGCGCCATTCCGCTAAGAAGATTCTCTGCAACTTTCTTAGCGGTAGGGCGCGAGCCCTCCGGCCGGTGGTTGGGTTTTTACGAGTTTCATGCCGGACGGCTTGCGCCGTTCCGCTAAGAAGATTTTCTGCAACTTTCTTAGCGGTAGGGCGCGAGCCCTCCGGCCAGTGGTTGGGGTTTTACGAGCATCATGCCGGACGGCTTGCGCCGTTCCGCTAAGAAGTTTGTCCGCGAGCCCTCCGGCCAGTTTTCGGGTTTTATGAGCATCATGCCGCGCGACTTGCTTGCGCTGACTTCTATTACTGCGGCAACCCGCCGCGATAGCAAGGTTGAGTGAACTCTACCTCACTTGCGCGTCGGGTTGCCGGAACGACGTTGGTGTTTGCCGTGAACTATCGCTTCAGGACAACGAATTGGGATCCATTTTCGGATCTCAGCAGTAGCAGGATCGAATCGTCGGCGTCGGCCTTGATCTGTTCCTGGAACTCTTCGACCGTGGAGACCGGCTTTCGGTTGACTTGCAGGATCACCATTCCGGCCGCTAGGCCGGCTTCATCCGCCGGAGTGCCATTATGGACACCGGAAATTAAGATCCCACGGACATCCTCCATGCCCAATTGTTTGGCGACCTGGGCATCCAGCGGTGTGACCTCCAGTCCTAGTGCCTGCAGTTCCGTCGCTTCGGGTTGAGTGACCTGCGGAGCTTTGGCTTGTTTACCAAAGTCGTTGGGTTGAGCGGTCGCTTTGTATTCCAAGCGAACCGTTTTCCCGTCACGGATAACTTCGACAGGAACTGTTTCTCCTACCGGCGAACGTTCAACCGCAAGTTGCAGTTGTTGCGGAGTGGTGACTTTCTCACTTCCAAAGCGGACGATGATATCTCCCGTTTCCAGTCCCGCAGCTTGAGCAGGCGTCTGGGGGAAGACATTGGTTACCGCGACACCACTGCGAGCCGAAACGCCCAGTTGTTTGGCCAGTTCGTGGGTGATCGGCTGGATTCCGACGCCAAGGTAAGCGCGTTGGACCTTGCCATTTTCAACCAACTGTTTGCTAACCCAGCCGGCAAGTTTGGACGGGACTGCAAAACCGACACCGTTGTTGCCGCCACCTCGTGAAGAGATCGCAGTGTTGATGCCGATCACTTCGCCACGCAGATTCACTAGCGGTCCACCACTGTTGCCAGGGTTGATCGCGGCATCGGTCTGGATGAAGTTCTCACGGTCCGTGATCCCGATACCTCGGTTTTTGGCGCTGATGATCCCTGCGGTCACGGTACTTTCCAGCCCAAACGGTTGGCCAAGGGCAACGACCCAGTCACCAACGGAGGTTGCTTCGCTGTCCCCGAAAGGTGCGGCGACCAAGTTGCCATCCCCTTT
Source organism: Roseimaritima multifibrata (assembly GCF_007741495.1). NCBI lineage: Bacteria > Pseudomonadati > Planctomycetota > Planctomycetia > Pirellulales > Pirellulaceae > Roseimaritima > Roseimaritima multifibrata. The sequence goes on along the minus strand of NZ_CP036262.1, from coordinate 6,965,413 downwards.
GATTTTGACGACAGCGATATCGGTCTGTGGGTCTGTTAGAACTTCGATCGCTTCGAATTCACGGCCGTCTTGAGTACGGACCATGACTTGCCCACCACCGGCGACGACGTGATTATTGGTCAGGATGATGCCAGCGGAATCAATCACAACGCCCGATCCGATCCCTAACTTCGTAGGGGCGTGGGAGCGAGGCTGCGCGGGGCTGGAGCCATCGTGACGAAATTGGTCTTTGAACATGTCTTCGAAGGGCGTTCCCTCGAATGGGTTGCGGCCATTGAACGGATCCGTTCCGTTTCCGCTTGCACCGCCCCGCATTTGACCTTGTGCCACCGGGCTGGTTTGTCGGTTTTCAATGGCGACCACCGCCGGTAGGACTCCGGAGGCGACGTTTCGAAACGCTTCGGAGAGGGAATTGGCGACCCGCAATGTTTCGGGCGTTACTACCGTCTGAGTCGTTTTGCTCTGGCTGGGTTCAGCCTTTGCTGAAGAACTTGGCGACGCAGCAACGATTAAGCCGGCTGCGGCAAAGGACAAGGGAACCGCCAATGCGACGGCTCGCCATCCTGAACTTCGCTTCGATCGGACGCGGAGTGGTTGAACGTTCGATTCTGTGGAGGTTGATGGATTGGTTTGAATTGTCATATTGGGAAACCCTCGTGTAAAAACGTAAATTTGAATTAGTCGTTCCAGTGTTCAATCGCAGCACTCACATCCCCGATTTGGATGGTGGGAACCGACCAGCCGGGACGCTGTTTGGCGCGGCGACGTTTGCGAGTTCTCTCGCTCCATCGATCGCGAACTTCACGGGCCCGGATTCGAATTTCTTCGGGGCTGGGATCTTGTGCCTGCTCGCTGTTATCGTGGTGATCAGAAAATGCGACCATGATCTATCTCCTCTTGAGTTTTATTGATCCGTTGCGAGCAACAGGCTCGGCCATTTATTGACTGTGATTGTTTAACGAAAGATCAATAAAGCACGTCGCGTGCCAGAGCACTAAGAAGGGCGAAAAGTAGCGGTTTTCGCAGGCTGGATTATTCGAATTTTACAAACGTTTTCTAAGCATTTCCGGGCTCAGTTGATTACGTAGGTAAATTGTAATTTTGCCGTGTGCAGAGAAATATAGAATTGCTAGCAGCCGAGTATTTGACGGTTGGCTGGGGCGTCTTTCCGCGGTGGGGCATTCTGCCCCGCTTGCGGGATGTGAAATCGATTGGTGACGGTTTCCGAGTGGGAACCACCGTCTCGCGACGGTAGCTACGGCAGTCCCGTCGCGACGCTCGCCAGCGCGTCGACAGAGCGGCAATCAGTCACCTGTGAAATTCACGTCCCCTAGGCGGCTTCGGCAGAATCTCCACGGCAAAGCGAGCGATAAAACGCGTTCTTTGCGAGCAGAGTGTTATGAGGCCCGATGTCGGTCAGGATTCCCTCTTCGATAACCGCGATCCGGTCGGCGAGGGCGAGCGTCGTTGGGCGGTGGGTAATCATCAGCCCGGTTCGATTGACAAGGAATTTCTTCAATGCCTCGTGGATCAACGCTTCACTTTCCATGTCGATTTGGCTGGTCGCTTCGTCCAAAATCAAAATGTCAGGTTTACGCAAAAAGGCTCGAGCAAGTGCAATCCGTTGCATTTGTCCGCCGCTCAAACGAACGCCGTTTTGCCCCAATGGAGTATCGTATCCAAATTCGGTTTTTTCACGAATGAAATCGTCGGCATACGCTTGTTTGGCGGCGAGGATCACATCTTCGCGAGAGACGCGTGGCATCCCATAGCGAATGTTGTTCAGGATGGTGTCATCGAAAAGAACGGTTCGTTGGGTCACCAAGCCGATGCGTCGCCGGAGATTACGCAGCGACATCTTCGGCAACGGCACGTTGTCCAGCAGGACTTCGCCACCCTGCGGATCGTCAAATCGGCAGAGCAAACTGATCAGGGTGCTTTTGCCCGAACCATTGGGGCCGACAACTGCCAAACATTCGCCTCGGGGGATCGTTAAATCGATTCCATTTAAGACAGGGGGTCCCGATGGATAGCGAAAGGTGACGTTGGAGAAGATGATGTTTTGGTGAGGCCGAGCGACCGATTGCGGACGTGCCGGTTCGGTGACTCGGACAGGCCGATCGATTACTTCGTAAACGCGAGAGGCCGCCGCGACGCCGCGTTGTAGGCCGCTCCAGACGTCCGATAGTTTTCTAGCCGGGTCGGAAGCGCCGATCAGGAAACCAAAGAACATCAGCATCTCGCCTGGGCCAAGCGGCTTGTTGCTCATGTGCAAGCCCAGTAGTTCGGTCTGCCGGTTGATCACCAGGTAACCGCCAGCAAGGATTGCCAAGCAAACCATGCCAAGGCCGAGGAACTCGGAAACCGAGCGAGCCAAAGTATTGTACAGAGCCATTTTCATCGAACGCCCGTAATAGGCGTGGATGCTTCGTTCGAATCGAGCCCGTTCGAAGGCTTGTGTATTGTAGGCCTTGATGACTCGGATCCCCGAAAAGGCATCGTTTAGCATGCCATATAGCTGGGTCATTTCATCCATCACCCGACGACTGGCGCGGCGAATGCTGCGGCTTAGGCTGTGCATGATGATCACCATCAAGGGAGCTACGACCATCACAAGAAGTAACAGGCGTGGACAAACCCAAGCGGCGCCGGCAAAGCAGACAATCATTTTTAGCGGTTCGCGGACAAGTCGCCCAAGCAAGACGGTAATGCCACCGTTCAGATGCCCAATGTCATTGGTCAAGCGGGACGTTAGCCCCGCTGATCCGTTGTCGCCGAATTCGTCCAGATCCAGCCGCAGGGCGCGGCGAAAAAAGAGCGACCGAACATCGTTTGCCGCTCGCATCGCTAAGTCTTGGACCAGCATCAAATTGATGCCGAGGGCCACCAGTTTCAATAGCGTTCCGGCAATCAGCAGCCCGATCATAAACGAAAGGGTCCCAAAAGCGGTCTCGGGAAGGTACTGATTCGCGTAGGGTTGAAACCAGCGCAGCGAATCCAGCGAGCTCTCGTAGGCGGTGCGCCGAGTGATCGCGAATTCAAGCGATAGCTCTAACTGGTTCCGTTTCTCTACGCCTGGCTTACTGGAAAGCTGCTGGTTGATCTCAGCGATTTCCGTTTCGGTTTCGGCAATCTGTTCGAGCGAATTGTCGATTTCCTTTGCGATATAACCAGGGACACCGTCTCCTTTAAAGACGATTTCAACCATTGGATATAACGCACCGATGTTCAACCCCCACAACAGGGCGACGAATACGGAAGTAAAAATACATCCCGCTAGCGTCCAGCGTCGCTTAGTGACGAGGTGGAGAACACGCCGGAAATCTTTCATGACTGTCGAATGGTTTTGCGATGGAACGAAGGCTTTCTATCGCGGTTTTAGCGGACCATCCAATCTGGAGAAAGACGAATCAGTAAGGTTTTCGAAATCCTCTCCGATTTGCCGTTTATGCTAGCATTTCCTGAGCTTCGGTGATCTCTTCGGGGAGCGTGCAATACAGGTTTTCGATGTCCTGAAGATCCAGTCCAATCGAAGCAACGATCTCTGGATCGAGGGACGTGTTGTCCATCGATCTTATGAATTCGGCTTGCATTTGAACCGCCATGAAATTGGCGATATGGACGATGCTTGGTAGCGGTCGGAGTTCGGTAGGAAGTTCTTGGGGAGCGTGGTGGTAGCGGGTGGCGTTTTCTAGCGAGATCGGGAAGTTCCATTTGCGGCAGAGCCCCGCGCCGAACTCTTGGTGAGTGGCTCCGAAAGCGGACGCTTCTGCGGCCAGCAATGAGAATTCGTTTTCCGGTGGGAGCGAGTGGATCCACTGGATAAATTGGATTCCGAATGCTTGCATTTCCACCATGATTCCGATGTCATGAAGCAGACCGGCCAAAAAGGCAGTTTCTGGTTTTTCCATTCCGGATGCTTGGGCCAGTTGCCTCGCCGCGATAGCAACCGCGATACTGTGGAGCCAAAGCTTGCTAGCATCGAATTTTGAATCGGCCGATTTGGCTTGAAAGACTTTTTGAAGGCTGGCCGCGATCGCGGTGTTTTTGACCGCGTTCATGCCCAGCATCACGACCGCCTGATTGAGCGAATCGATTTGGCGTGGAGCCCCATAGAACGCCGAATTGGCAAGCTTTAGCAAACGTGCCCCGAGGGCAGGGTCTCGAGAAACGATCGCGTGGATGTCCTCGACCGAACAATCTGGATCGGTTGCCATTGCCATGATCTTGTTTGCAATGGCTGGCAAAGTTGCGAGGTTGCGTATTTTTAGGATCGCATCCTCAACCGCGACAGGAAAGTCGGGGGCGATAAACGGAACGGGTCGTAGAGCGGTCATTTAGTGGCACCGGGGAGGCCGGCTTGGGGGGAAGCAACCGAGTGGGCTATGGCAAGTGCGGAATTTGTCGAGCTTGCTGAGGTCGGGTTGCGATTGCTTGGGGGGAATTCGGTGGTGGAACAGACGAAGTCTTGAAGTCGTTGTACCGTCAGCGGCGCCGAGAACAGGTAGCCCTGCCCAAATTCACAGCCCATCGCTTGGATCAGCGTTAACTGTTCACCGTTTTCAATTCCTTCGACAACCACTTTCAGATTCAGATTATCGGCAAGGGCGACGATTGTGTGCAGTAAGGCTCCGAAATTTTGAACTTGATTTAAATTTGCGACAAATTCACGGTCAATTTTTAGCACATCGATCGGAAATTCATGCAAGCAGGAAAGGGATGAATAACCCGTCCCGAAATCGTCGATGTCAATTTGAACGCCAAGTTGTTTCAGTTCACGAAGAATGGCGATCGAGGTCTCTCGATCGTGCATGATCATGCTTTCGGTGACTTCTAAGTGAAGCCGGTGAGACGCTATGTTGTGTTCGGTTATCGCTTGGGTAACGATTCGGCAAAAATTGGGCAGGAGCAGTTGTCGGCGCGAGACATTCACGTGGATCGATGGCGGCGTCAGCGAGCCAAGCGTCTTTTCCCACTCGGCCATCTGCCGGCAGGCTTCCTGTAGGACCCAGTTGCCGATCGATTCGATGATCCCTGTCTCTTCGGCGATCGAGATGAAGCGTTCGGGGCCAATCATTCCATGCTCTTGATGGTTCCAGCGGATCAACGCTTCGACGCCTTCGATCTTTCCAGATTCTAAGGAGATGATCGGCTGGTATACCAAGTTCAATTCACGACGTTCGATGGCCGTATGCAATTCGTATTCGATCCGCAGGCGTGCTTCTGCTTGTTCGCGGAGGTCGCGATCGAAGACAACGTAGTGAGCCCTTCCCGATTTCTTTGCTTCGTACATGGCAAGGTCGGCGTCACGCAGCATCTCACGCGCAAAGTGATAGGGATTGTCGCTGGTAACGACTCCGATACTTGCGGAGGAGTAGACCGTATGGTTGCCTAGTTTGTAGCTGTCGCTGAAAACTTGTTTCAGACGCTCGGCGACAATGATTGCGTCTTCGGGACGATTTAGTCCGTCCAGCAGCACTACAAATTCGTCGCCGCCCAGTCGAGCCGGCAGAATGACATCGGTCAGTCGTTTGGTTTCACGAAGCGTTGTGCGAAGGCGGTTGGCAATTTCTTTCAGTAGTTGATCACCGACATCGTGCCCCAAGCTGTCGTTGACTAATTTGAAGCGATCGAAATCAAGATACAGCAACGCGAAATGACGATGAGCTCGCCGGTCGATTGCATTTTGAATCGATTGCAAAAGCGAATCTCGGTTGACCAATCCGGTCAACGTATCGTGATACGCTAATTCATGAAGCCGATCTTCCAGGCGTTTACGATCACTGATGTCGACTCGAAGAGAAAAATAGCTGTGTGGATTGCCTTGTTCGTCCAGCATTGGAGCGATGGTCGTATCCATCCAGTAAAGTGATCCGTCTTTTGCCCGATCGCAGACCTCGCCGTGCCAGATTTTGCCACGTCGAATGGTCGAGTACATCTCGCGAAAGAACTCTTCCGGATGCCGCCCTGACTTTAGAATCTGGTGATTTTTTCCCAGCAGTTCCTCTCGGGAGTATCCCGATATCTGGCAGAAATTGTCGTTGACTTCAATGATCTTTCCGGTCACATCGGTAACCACCACAATCCCCGCAGCGCTGACGGCTGAGCGAAAAGCGGTTAGCGTTTCATTGGCTTTTCGACCTTCTTCGAACTTTATTACCGCCGGATCGGTGGTGATAAAGCGAAGCGAGTTGTCGCAAGCGTTGATGTTAGGATTGTTCACGAATTAAGTATCACTGTTACTCGTGGCGCGTGACGAGATCGAATCACGTGAGTTGGACACAAGGACGCTCAAAGGTTTGAATTCCCGGCTTGGCAACGACGTCGAGCCATGCTGCGGTCTTTTCAATATGGAACGGAGCCTTCAGTGAACCTTAGGTTGAAGCTGTACAAATGGTTCATCCTTCCCAGTTGATTGTTCAGCGCACCACCGGAATGGGGAGAAGCTTTTACGGAACCTGCCGGTTGTAGGGAGGCTGAGTGCCTCAGGCGGCAGGGGCGTTCGCGAAACCCATCAAATCATTGACGGCTTGCAACGCACTTTCGACCGTGCTGGCAGAGCGGATTCGCTGCAGGCAATCGATTTGTCGCGGCAGGATGGGCAGGGCCGTTCCAGAGGTCGGCGGGACCGGGACTAAGGTTTTAACAATCGCTTCGATCAACCGAGGAAGTCCGTCGCCGGTGGTTGCCACGGTTTCAAAAAAGGTTGGATCCGGATTGGTACTTGCCGGTTCCTCAGGCCGTAGATCCACTTTGTTCAATACGGACAGTACCGGTGTCGACCCCTCATAAGAGAAGGTCGACGGTTCCGACGAGTCCCGTGAAGCGTCGGTAACCAGCAGGATTAGGTCGGCCTCCGCCATCTCCTGCTGAGCGCGTGCAATTCCTTCTCCTTCAATGGCATCGATCGCGACTCGCTGCCCGGCGGTATCGCTTAGCTCAATGGGCCAACCTGCAAAGACGACGTCCGCGGATAAGACGTCTCGAGTGGTGCCTGGCGAGTCGAAGGTGATCGCACGTCGGTAGCCAAGTAATCCGTTCAGTAAACTGCTTTTGCCAACGTTGGGAGGTCCGGCGAGGACCACCTTCCAAGGTTGCGTCAGATGGATTCCGATTTCGCGGGCCTCCAGTATCGATGCAGCCTCGGATTGAATGGAGGAAAGAATGGCTGGATCGGTCGGCTGGGAAACCGGGACGGCACCCTCGGCTGGCGAAGTCGCAAGCAGTAGTTCCGCACGCCAGGATAAGGCTTGCTGATGCAATGCGCCGCGGACTTGGTCGTACGCGATGGCGGCGGTTTTGCGGGTCGATGTTTGCGAAAGGATCTGTTCGGCTTCGGCCTGTAAAAGAGGGACGCCCTGGGCGGTCAGCCATTCGGACCATTCACATCTTTGGGCACCGCTTGCCTGCAAATCGGTAAGGATCTGTTCGACGGCTGCTTTTCCGCCGTGGCAGTGGATTTGAAAATGGTCTTCGCAAAGAGGCGTGACCACAATCGATTCGCCTGCGCGCTCCGATCGGCCATTCCAGGTCCCATAGAGAATCCGGTTTGGGGTGAATTTTGCGGTAGGGCTGGCCGGTTGGAAAAATGTTTTTAGCAGCACAAGTGCTTGCGGGCCCAGGATCGCAATCGATGCGACTCCACCTCGCCCCGATCCCGTCAGTTGGCATGTGAGCGTAGGCATTTAATTCCTTGCGATGCCGCCGATAGTTTTAAACAGCCCGATGAAGAACAACGCCGCCGGATAAATGAACACGCGGCCAGCGGCTAGGCCGCCAAAAAACCAGACGACACTTCCAACCATGATGACGACGCCCCAGAAAATTGCCGATACGTCGGCTCCTGCGGTAGGCTTTTCTACCGGTGCAGAAGAAGTGGGCATTGGTGGTATCGGCTGAAGCGAGTCAGGGGAGGCAAGGTCTCGGTCGCCGCCTCGGCTGATCGGGGCGGAATCGTCGTACCGATCGTTCCCTGCAACTTGCTTTTGATGAGCCTCGAAGTCATCAAAGGGACGCGAAACGACCGGCCCAGCAGGAACCTTCTCCGGAGCGTTGTAGTCCTCTGTGCTTTCGTAGGTCGCAGGATGAGCCGAATAGTGGCTGCTTATTGCAGGGACACGCATGATCGAACCACACTGGCAGCGGGCTTTTTTGCCTGCGTTTTGATCCAATGCCTGCAAGGGCGTGCCACATACGTCGCAGGAGAAATCGATCATGATTGGGTATGCCATCGAGGAACTAGGAGGGCTTATGATAACACTAATCGGCTGTTTCCGGAGCCCTTGTTTGCCGCGGTTTATCTGCGGGGGGTGAATCGCCCCGCCTGCTTGCCGTCCCTGTCGATTCTATCAACGTCGGACGTGGGGGCCTACAATGAACGGCATGCGAAGACCGTGGCAAAAAACCTTGCGAACCGTTGAAATGGATGCGGCGTCCGTGGACCGGTGTGACTTTGAACGAAGGCAACATCGGCCGCTTCGTCAGGCGACTTTCATTCGCTTGCTGCAGGGGCCAAATTTGGTTTCTTTGGATGCCCCCGTGGTCGCGGTCTCTTGGGCGTTGTTGCTGTCGTTTGTCTATCTGCAGCCCCGCCCCGAGAAGGTCGCGTTCGCATCCGAATGGTGGCCGTCGCTGGTGGCGTTGTTTGGAGCGGTTTGGCTGATCTATTTGACCGATCGCTTGCTCGATTGCCGCCGCCTGAACTTCGATCAGGAGGTCCCTGCCAGGCACCGTTTCACCCAGCGATGGGGAATTCCTTTGTGGAGAACTTGGGGGGCGGTGTTGCTGCTGACGGGGGTGGTGACTCTTTTTTGTTTGGAGCGACGGTTGTGGGTCGGAGGGGCCGCATTGCTCGGCGGCGTACTGCTTTATGGCTGGACCGTCCATGCAAGTGCTCGCCTTCGTCGCGGGGTCCCCAAGGAGTTTATCGTCGCGATCATTTTTGCCGCCGGTGTGGGGCTGCCGACCCTTACGGTTGTTCGAAACCGGTCGGTCTTCCTTTCGCTTCTTTCGATCGCCTGCCTGTTTGCGCTGAACTGCTTGCTTGTTTCGCGGTCGCAGCGTCATAGCGATCGCCAGCAACAGATTGGGTCCGCGGTCCTGCGGTTTCCCTGGCTGGCATCCTTGTTGCCATGGTTTGCCTGCTTGGTTGTGATTTTGGTAAGCGGTTTGTGGGCGTACGAAGCAGTCCCAGGACCGGTTGGGCTGGCGCTGGTCGTGAGTGGTGTCGGGTTGGTCGGGCTGTCGTTTTGCACTTGGTCGGTGGGAGCACTGTTGGCCGATTACGTCTTGCTATCTCCCATTCTTGTCATGGTCCTGTTTTCATGACGCGATCGACATCGTGCGATGGCCCTGAACACGCAAATCACAGCGCCTCGCAGTCGGATCGCTGCAGCAAGGGATACGATTCTCTGGCTCCTTGGTACGAAACTCTGGAAAGGCTGCGGTTTGGAAGTGGTTTGCAACGGGCTCGAGTCGCGTTGCTTGCCGATTTAACCGAGCGGCTGAAGGATTGCTCGGAGGTGCTGTTCGTTGGAGACGGCGACGGTCGTCTGCTTGAGGCGTTTGTGCAGGCGTATCCGCAAACGCGTGTCACCAGTATCGATATCAGCAAGGAAATGATCCGTCTGCAGCAGGAACGGCTGGAGCGTGCCGGTTTGGCGGACCGAGTCCAGTGGCAGACGGTCGATATCGCTCAGGCCGACTACCCCGCGGGTCACTTTGATTTGATCGTGACCGCGTTTTTCCTAGACTGCTTTACCGAGACGCAGATAAAGCCGCGGTTGCAGCAATTAGATAGCTGGCTGAATCATGCGGGCGTCTGGTATGTCGTTGATTTTTACGTCCCCAAGCCGATCCCTCAGCGTGTTTGGGCTGAGGTGTGGCTGGGGATCATGCACCTGTTCTTCCGCTGGCAGACCGGTTTGCAAGCCTGGCGTCTGGTCCCCGTCGATCGGCTCTTTCGCGATCTAGGGTGGGAATGCCGCACGGAAAAGCGGACGCGATTTCAGCTTCTAAGAGCGGCTATTTTCCAGCGACGCCGAAACGCTGTTGGAACGCGTGCGAGCGAATGCGGAAAGGCGAGCCAGCGCCACTGGGATTGCGATGATGATCAGCGAAGCGAGTAGCACGCCAGCCGCATATCCCGCAAGATTCGCAGGCTGTGAAGCGAGTGATTGAAGGTGGGCTTGTCCGTGAAAAACACCAAATAGGGCAAGGGTCGCAACCGCAGCGGTCGATGGGTTTTGGCGACGAAGCAGCAAGGCAACGCTGACAATGGCTGACAAAACGATCGCGACCGTGGCCAAGGGCAGTTGGTACCCCGCCAACGCGATCATCCCCCCAAGGCTGCAACTAGCCAAGAATAGTGCAGGGATACCCCACGTTGCACGGCCTCCCAGGCGGAGCCCAAGAATCGCTGTCGCTAACAGTGCGATGAGGTGGTCCAAGCCGCTAAAAGGGTGAATCAATCCTTCACCAAATCCGCTTTGATGGGCATGCCCAGGATGTGCAAATGCCATCGTCGGAACCGCGAGGACAAGTAGGCAGGTCAGCAAAAGCGGGTGGTGGGGTCTCATTGATTCACTCCGGTAGGTCCAGAGGACCTTTTGATAGGTTGGAGGCGAAGCACGACAAACCCCGCCAAGGCCTACAACTTAGTGACATTGGGAGCGGATGGGGAGTGGTGTTCCGCATTCCAATCGCCAGCCAGTCCGACGTGATGAGCGATGCCGTAGCGGTAAGCAGAGCGTCCACATATGTCCGCAATTTTCTAAGCGGCAGGGCGCGAGCCCTCCGGCCAGTCCGTGGTGTTTCAGAAGCGATTGCCGGACGGCTTGCGCCGTTCCGCTAAGAAGACTGTCCGCGACTTTCTTAGCGGCAGGGCGCGAGCCCTCCGGCCCATCCGTGGTGTTTTCAGAAGTGATTGCCGGACGGCTTGCGCCGTTCCGCTAAGAAGACTGTCCGCGATTTTCTTAGCGGCAGGGCGCAAGCCCTCCGGCCAGTCCGTGTTGCTTTAGAAGCGATTGCCGGACGGCTTGCGCCGTTCCGCTAAGAAGACTGTCCGCGACTTTCTTAGCGGCAGGGCGCGAGCCCTCCGGCCAGTCCGTGGTGTTTCAGAAGCGATTGCCGGACGGCTTGCGCCGTTCCGCTAAGAAGACTGTCCGCGACTTTCTTAGCGGCAGGGCGCGAGCCCTCCGGCCCATCCGTGGTGTTTTCAGAAGTGATTGCCGGACGGCTTGCGCCGTTCCGCTAAGAAGACTGTCCGCGATTTTCTTAGCGGCAGGGCGCAAGCCCTCCGGCCAGTCCGTGTTGCTTTAGAAGCGATTGCCGGACGGCTTGCGCCGTTCCGCTAAGAAGACTGTCCGCGACTTTCTTAGCGGCAGGGCGCGAGCCCTCCGGCCCATCCGTGGTGTTTTCAGAAGCGATTGCCGGACGGCTTGCGCCGTTCCGCTAAGAAGACTGTTTGCGACTTTCTTAGCGGCAGGGCGCGAGCCCTCCGGCCCAGTCCGCGTGGTTTCAGAAGCGATTGCCGGACGGCTTGCGCCGTTCCGCTAAGAAGAATCGCCGCTCGCCGCCACGCTCCGCTTAGATTGCCGAGGAGCTCTTGATAACCGGAATGAGAAGTGCCATGACGACGATCAGCACGAGCGTTGCCATTACCAACAGCATCACCGGTTCCAGCAGTCGCACGAACAAGTCCAAGCGACGGAAGGTTCGTTTCTCCAAACTATCGGCAATCGTTGGTAAAACCGATTCCAGTGAATTGCTTTCCTCTGCAACGCTGATCATCTCGACGACGGTCGTCGGGAAGTAGCCGCTGGCGCGGAGAGGTGTTGCCAGGTTTTCGCCGGCGCGAATGTTCTCGCTCGCTTCGCCGATCGAGCGGCTGAGCAAGCGGTTTCCTGTGGCGGCTCGGCTGATTTCTAATGATTTCAAAATGGGAACGCCGTTGCCCAGCAGCGTTCCGAGGACTCGGCAGAATCGAGCCACCGATAGGCTCATCAAAATTTCCCCTAGAACAGGGACTTTTAGTTTCAGTTTGTCGGCCGTGAATTTGCCTTCTTCGGTTTGCAGTTTCATTCGGATCAGGAATCCGATCGCGATCACCGCGATGACAACAAAAATACCGTAGGACTGCAGCATCTTGCTGAAGCTTAGCAAGCCGTCGGTGATCGCCGGCATTTCCCCTTTGTCGCGCAGTCGTGCGAACAGCGGATCGAATTTGGGGACAAAGAAAACGATTAGGACTGTGATCACAATCGATCCGACGCCAAACAGGAAAACGGGGTAGGCGAGGGCACTGACGGTTTTGCCTTTAAGGTCTTCCTGCAGTTCGGTGAAGGTGCTGACGCGTTCTAGTGCGTCTTCCAGGAATCCGCCCTCGGTCCCTGCGCGGACCATGTTGGTTCCCATTTCGCTGAAGACTCGCGGGTAGCGTGCCATCGCATTCCCGAGCGGTTCGCCTTCTTCGACTCGCGAACGAATGTCGGTAAGGACCAGTTTTAGGTTTTTGTCCGAGGCTTGCTCGCTTAAGACCGTCAACGCGCGCATCATCGATACGCCACTGCGGAGCAGCGAAGCTAATTGGCCATAAAAGATGGCCATTGCCTGTGGTTTGACTTTGCGAGACCGAAGGCGATCGGGCGCCGCCGCATTTCGGTCGGCCGGTTTGACGTCGATTGGAAAGAGCGAGCGAGCAGCCAGTTGGGCGGCCGCGTCCCGTTGATTTCCAGCATCAACGGTGCCGGTAACTTTTTTGCCGCTGCTGTCGCGGGCGACGTATGCAAAATCTGCCATGGATTAAACTCGGTCGCCTTTGGTAAGTCGCACTACTTCGTCAATGCTGGTTCCTCCGGCGATCGCCTTGTCCCATGCATCCATTCGCAGGGTTCGCATTCCATCTGCGAGGGCTGCCTTTCGGATGTCCCAGCTGCTAACACGGTCATGGGCCAGTTGCCGGATGGATTCACTGCTGACAAGCAATTCGTAAACCCCCATTCGACCGCTGTAGCCGACCTTGCGGCAAGCCCGGCAGCCGACGCTGCGGAAGAGGGGGCGGCCGTCCAGTTTCTCCCAAGGGAAGTCGCTTGGTAGGTCGTCGCGTTTCGGCGTGTATTCCTCTTTGCAGTCTTTGCACAACCGCCTTACCAGACGCTGGGCCATCACCGCTTCAACCGTGCTGGCGACCAGGAAGGGCTCGACGCCCATGTCGGTCATACGGGTGTAAGCCCCCGAAGCATCGTTGGTGTGCAGGGTGCTGAACACAAGGTGACCGGTAAGCGATGCCTGGATCGCATTTTCGGCTGTTTCCAGGTCGCGAATTTCCCCGATTAAAACGATGTCGGGGTCATGTCGCAGGATGCTTCGCAGCGAAGCCGCAAACGTCAGCCCAATTTTGGGATGGACCTGAATCTGGTTGATTCCGTCCAGCTGATATTCCACCGGATCCTCGGTGGTGATGATTTTATTGTCGGGCCCTTTGATTTCCATCAGGCTGCTATACAGCGTGGTCGTTTTTCCCGACCCGGTGGGTCCGGTGACAAGCACGATTCCGTGTGGCATTCGGATCAGTTCGCTGAACTGACGGTACGTTTCGGGGTCCATCCCCAGGCCTTGCAGGTCAAAGACCATCGACCCTTTGTCCAGGACACGCATGACCAACCCTTCGCCATGGATCATCGGGATCACACTTAGGCGGATGTCGACTTCGCGGCCATGGACACGGAGCTTGATCCGGCCGTCCTGAGGGAGTCGTTTTTCCGCGATGTTCAGTCGAGCCATGATTTTTAGGCGACTGATGATGGCGGCTTGGAAACGATTGATCTCCGGTGGAACCGGTTGTGGGTGAAGGATGCCGTCGATGCGATAGCGGATGACCAAGCCATCGGACTGCGATTCGATGTGAACGTCACTGGCTCGCGATTCGATCGCTTCCAGCATGATTTCGTTGACCAAGCGAACGACCGAGGCTTCTTGAGCCATTTCGGAAAGTTCTGAACCGTCGGTTTCAATTTGGTCTAACAGTTCGACTTCGTCATCGTCCGACGTGGCTGCCATCAGCCCCTCGACCGTCTCGCTACCAACACCCATGTGCCGTTTGACCAGTCGAGCGATTTCACCCCGCTCGGCGATCACCGGCGTGATGTTGATCCCGATCGCTGCGCTCGCTTCATCCAGTGGGTATAGGTCCAGCGGATCGGCCGTCGCAACCAGTAGGGATCCGTTCTCATTACGGATCGGAAACAAAGCGTGTCGGTAGATCAGTTTTTGCGGAAAGCCTTTCAGGACGGACAGATCGACTTCGGTTTCTCGCAGGTCGACAAAGTCCAGACCGACTTCATCGGCGAGGACTTGAAGGGCTTCGCGTTCGTCGACGTAGCCCAGTTCGACCGCGGTTTGGATGACTCCAGAAGCTCCCCCGTTGCGGCTGTGCTTTAGTTGCTCAGGCGTAAGGAGTCCCCGCTTACGTAGGATTTCACCCGCTTCCATGATCATGATTGTGCTGTCCAAAAGTGCGTTGGGGAATGTGTCATCTTAGCGTCCGCCGCGACCGCCGCCGCCTGTTTGGCCGCCTCGTCCTCCTCCTCCACCCCCTCGGTTGCCCCCGCCACCAGCGCGTCCACCTCCTGCGTCGCCGCCTCGGGAGGAGCGAAAGGCTTCGATCCGGCGACGAATGTCGTCTGCGGAAGTGGCCGCGGCTCGGTCATTGTTGGTCGAGGTGGAATTGGTGGAGCTGGAATTCGATTGTGCCGTCGTGGTCGTCGTCGTTTGTCCTAAGATCGATTCCAAGGCTTGCTGCACAACGGCCGGATTAATGGAGCCGTCAAGCGTGATGACTTGAGTCGTTTCTTCGGATTCAGCACCCGCTTGATCGATTTGTTCGACGAGGGAAAGGATGTCTTCGAAGTCTTGCGGGGTTGCCGTTACGATCAGGGTGTTGCTTCGTTCGTCGACGGCAACCGCGACTTTGGCTGGTTCGCTTTTCGCTCCTTCGGCAGCACCGCCGCCGCCGCCTCGGCCGCCGCGTCCACCACCACCTCCGCGAAGGGCGGCGATAATGTCTTCGGGGCGTGGTTGGTTGTTGCCTCGTCCAGCGTCGCCGCCACCGGCTGCGGTTGCCATTTTATCAGCGTAGACGCCTTTGATGATTTCGGCGATCGATTTTGCTTCCGTATAGATAACCGGAATCAATCGAGGCTTTGCGACGGTCTGGATATCTTCGGGGCTTTCTTCGCGGTCGATCACTTCCAGGATGGTTTCGATGGTTTGCATGTCCAGTGCGTTGGCTTGGATGATCAATGCATTCAAGCGATCGTCGGGGACGATGCTGACCGAACCGGTCGCGGTTAACACGGGGCCGCTGCCCGATTCGCCGCCGCCACCCAGGCCCATCATCCCGCCAAGCATTCCCAGGCCTCCGCCCAGTTCATCCAGCAGGCCGCCGCCCAAGGCTCCTCCGCCACCACCTGAATCTCCGCCCAGGATCTCGGTTACCATCGTTTGAGCTACCGAAGCTTTGACGAATTTTAGCCAAAAAACGGTGGGAGCTTGATTGCTGAAACTGGACTGTTCGGAAAGCGTGCGAAGGAGGTCCTCAAATTCGATCAAGGCCAATGGATCGTCGGAGGCAACGATTAATCCTTGAGCCGTCGGAGTGATGACAATTTCCGATCCTTTACCATCTTCTTCGTCAGTCGGTTGGGTGGAGTTATCGCTTGTTGGCTTCGCCGCTTCGGCAGGAGTTGCCGCTGGTTCCTGCGTTCCGGCAGTCACCGGAAGCGGGGATTGTTGATGTATCAGTTGGCGGGCGGGCGACTGGGCCTGGGCCTGTGTGAAGTAGCGATCGAAGGCGTCGTTGGGATTCGAACGCATGACCGTTCGCATCAGCCGTTTTGTAGGAGCATGGCTTGCGAAACGATCCGCATTCCTACGAGGAAGGGATGCCTCGGGGATGCCCTGTAGTTTGGGATCCGATTTGCCCGCTTCGGGATGGAGCGAACGTTGGGGAAGCCCCTCCGTGTTGGATCCGCCGGAAGGCGTGATCATCCGAATTTTGTTCTTGCGTCCGGTGACTTCCCACATCATCTGGGCTTGTTGCAGGAGGTCCGCGGCATTCTGCCCGGTATAGGGGAGCACGCGAATGCGGTCGCCGATCGCCCCTAGGCCATCCCCACCTTCCAGTTGAGTGATCAGGTCTTTGGTCAATTGGATCTCTTCGGGAGTCCCGCGAATCCACAGGCGACCGGTGATTGGGTCTCCATCGACAACCGGTCCCTTGGTGTTTTCTTCTGTTTTGCCGAAGAACTTATTGATCGTTAGGAGGGCTGCGGAAGGTTCAAGCCGCCGGAGTTGAATCGTTTCGACCTGGACGCCTTTGCCCTCTAGTTTGTCGAGCGCCGAGCCGACGATCGAATGGGTTTCGGGGCGAGCGAACACGATCAGCGAATTGGTTCCTGGGTCAAGCGAGATCCGCGTGTCCGGCAGTCCCGCTAGCAAGGTTTGCATCACATCAAAAACGGTTGTCGAATCGGCGACCGTGATCGGGTAGGTTCGCAGTTCAGGCAGCTGGACAGGAGTGTCCATGTCTCCTTCTGGAAGAAGGTTTTGGTCCGCTTTTTCGACGATTCGTTGCAGTAACGTGACGGCCGATGGCTCGCCCGCGACATACAATCGATCTCCAAATGGATCGACAGCAATCCGGATCGAATCATTTGCGTTTTGATCCTCTTCAAGCTGAAGCAAAGGTCGAGCTAACGCGAGGATTTCTTCAGCGCCTCGGTGTTGCAGTTTGATTTCGGTGACTTCCAGCCCGGCGGTGGTCGCGTCGGCCAATACTTTTCGGATCCCTTTTAAGCGGGCAACCGTGTCGGTGACCATGACTTGGCGAGCCGAGGAGAGGACGGTCATCGGCATGCTGGGTCCTAGCATTTGACGCAGTTCTTCGTCCGCTTCGTCCGCCGACATCGCACCGAGTGGAAAAATGCATTTGACGATGTCGGATTCGGCGCGGTCGTCAAGATCTTCCGGAGTGACCACTTCGGCGATGTTCTCGATGTATTTGCCGGCCAGTGGGCTTTCAAGATCGATCAGCATCAGCAACCGCCCGCGGCGGACCAGTGCATAGCCTCGATCAAGAAGTTGCCGGTTGATTTGGTCGAGTGCTTCGGGAATCGAATACTCGCGAGTCGGATCAACAAAACTTAAGGTCCCTTGTGGGAATCGCTCCGCTTTCAAAGAGAGGTCCGCTTCTTCGCTTAGCCATAGCAAAACGTCCTTCCAGGAAGTGTTGGAAAAATTGAAGCGGACCGATTGCTTGCCGATCGGTCGGACCATCGCCGCCGCAGCCTGAGCTGGAGTCGGATTGATCGCCGCAGGAGCAGGTTCGTCCGCCGCAGGGGCGGGGTCCGCTGTTGCAGGGGCATCCGCCTCAGCAGCGGGTTCGTCCGCTGCAGGAGCGGGGTCATCCGCTGCCGGAGCAGGTTCGGCTGCTGCCGGAGCAGGCTCCTGACCTTGAAGGGACGGTAGCGGTGCACTGGCAGAGACGCAAGTCAAGAAAAGCGATACGGTTAAGAATCGTAGGAGCATATTCACACGCGGGGAAAAGCGTCGGTTTGGAAAAGCCAGCACGGTTGTATCCAACTCATCCTAATTAAGGGGGAAAGTCATGGAATTGCCATTTTCCTAAATAGCGACTCTCCGAGCCCTCTTAGCTGGGGTTATGCCTATTTAACCCGGTTTATCACCGAGAGTTCCGTCTCATTTGTCTCAAAATAAGGGCATTCTGGCTGCTGGTTTCGTTATTGGGCCGTGATCCTGTCCTCCTTGTTCGTGATCGTCGTCGGTATCGTGGCGAGTCCGCGAGGCAGGATTGCCGTCTACGCAGGTCCCATCAATATCCGCGCAGAGGCAGGGGGCTAACGTAGTTATCCAGTGCCGCCGAGCCCTTTTTCTTAGCGAATCGGCGCGAGCTGACCGGCCAGTGGGCGGAGTTTTTAAGGCGATGGCGAACCGGTTTGCGCCGTTCCGCTTGGGGGGGCGATGGCATTGGTCAGCCACCCGTAATCTGCTTGCTAGCACTGCGAAAAACGGTGCCTTGTCGATCCGTCTGGGGTCGTCGGTGTGCTGGGATTTTTTTGTCGGGGCGTTCTCGTTGCATTAAGTGGAACCGTCGTAGTCGAAAAAACCGGAATTTTTACGTTTTTTTCGACCGGCTGGACTATCTCCGTGCGGATCGCGTTAAGCGAGATCTATCCCCCAATCCTTCGTCTCTACGGGGCTTTGATTCTCATTAGTGTTTATAAGTCGCGCTAATCCTGTTCGTTGTTATGTATTAGCGCTGACGATGCTTGTCGGGTTGCCTATCGGTTTGTGGATCCTTAGTTAACCTTTAAAAGTGATGAGAAGGTTTCAATTGCAGCGTGTGGCTTGCGGGAACGATTGTCCCAATCAAAGCACAACTCATCCGTTTTTTATTTTAGTGTATTTTTTGGAGTAAAGAGAAATGGTTGCCTTTAGTACTCGCCGGTTTCAAAACCGAAGAGGCTTCACCCTGGTCGAATTGCTTGTTGTGATTGCGATCATCGGTGTTCTGGTAGGGTTGTTACTGCCGGCCGTTCAAGCGGCTCGCGAAGCGGCTCGCCGAATGTCCTGTTCGAACAACATGAAGCAGCTCGGCCTGGCGCTTCATATGTATCACGACACGAATCAGCGGATGCCTCCCGCTTCGTTTGTTGCGGACGTTACCACCAACCGGCCTGCGTCCTGGTTAGTTCGTATTCTTCCTTACATGGAACAGAGTGCGGCATACAACCTTTCGACTTTTAGCGGTACCGATTGGGCTTCGCGCTCCGACGGCACCAATCTTAACTGGCTGCC
The DNA here is from genome assembly GCF_007741495.1 of Roseimaritima multifibrata. Lineage (NCBI taxonomy): Bacteria > Pseudomonadati > Planctomycetota > Planctomycetia > Pirellulales > Pirellulaceae > Roseimaritima > Roseimaritima multifibrata. Next base: position 6,946,537 of record NZ_CP036262.1, on the reverse strand, counting down.
GTACAACGGTCTGGTCGTCCCTTCGTTGGCTTGCCCATCCAGTCCCTTGCCTGGAACTCGCGTGGATCCGGCCAGTGCCGGAACGATTGCTTTAGGAGCCCCCGCCGAGCTGGAAGTTCAGATCTCCAGTTACGTCGGTGTGAATGGTGACTACAACGAAGACAACTCGCAGTGGAACGGATACCACGGCATGAGCGATTACAACGGGATCATTGTCCCTGTCGATGATCGCAATCGATTGACCGTCCGCTTCGCATCGATCACCGACGGCACCAGCCAGACTGTGGCGATTGGCGAGCAATCCAACTTCACTCGCGTCCGTTTGGCCGATGGAACTTTTGATAAATACGACCAGCGCGCAAGTAACTGGTGGGGTGGTGCATGGTCCGGCGGTGGCGGCGGAACGAGCACCGATTCGGAGGCATATTGGATGAATATTTCTTCATCACGAGTCGGCATTAACTATGTCGCGACGTCTCGCTATTCGCCTCATGGAATTGGTCCCTATTGGTATGGTCGTCCAGGCCATCACTCGATTTTCACCTCGGCTCATCCCGGCGGGGCGCAGTTCACTTTGGGGGACGGTTCGGTCCGCTTCCTTTCGGAGAACATGCGGTTCGAAATTTTCTCGTTGCTGACCAACCGAGCTGATGGCCAGGTTGTCCCCGGCGACAGTATCTAATGATCAAAGGAAGTGCCGAAGTGGTGCCAGCCTCGTTCCTTGTTGCCTAACAGCACAGCGGAATCTGCGAGGCCACCTTCCTTTAATGCTTCATCTTTTTTGGCGGAGCGGTTCACGCCGCTCCGCTAAAGAGATTATTCGCAAGTTCCCAATGATAGGCGGGGTAGGTCGCAAACCGAGTCGGCTTGCTTCAAGATTCCCAACTGGAACCCTAAGGGTTATTCAAATGAAACAACAAACTTTGAGCAATCGAATATCGTTACTGCTAACCCTGTTCACCGGGATGGCGATTGTCGTGACGGTTGGTTGCGGCGGCGGAGACATGCCAGAATTGGCAGAGGTCACCGGAACCCTAACCAAAAAAGGTGAACCGATGGTCGGTGCACAGGTGGAATTTTATCCGGACTCCGAAGGTGCCGCATCGTACGGGCTGACCGACGAAGATGGCAATTTCAGTCTGGCCTATTCGACCGGACCGCTCGGTGCAGCGATCGGCACCCATAAGGTGACCGTCATCGGAGGCCACGTGAAAGGCAAAGGGACTAGCGAGCCCGCTGCCCCGGCAGCCGTTGGCGAAGAAGCCGCCGAGGGGACCCTTGCACCTGTCCAGATGGATGGAGGTTCACGAACTCGCGGCGGAGGCCCAGGCGAAGTCAAAGGCTTGACCGCAGTCGTCACCGCAGAGGGGGAAAACCATATCTTGCTGGAGATGGCTCCTTAGTCACTGGGGCAATCAAAATAATACGACCGCGGATCGTCCAGCGGCAGCAGAATCTTGGGTTTTGTTGCCGCTGTTTTCGTGGACGATGCATGGCCGTTTCCCAGGTGAGCGAAGAGGGCTAGTCGCAGCGAGGGCTGCCGTTTTTGCATTGCGGTGGTGGATAGGTCATAATGAGGGCCCTTCCTCAGAAATGAAATTCCCTACCAATCTCGCTGGCGTGCAATGTGCAAGCTTCAATCGCTGCATTCCCTTCTCTGCGTCGCTGCCGTCTTGATGGTGCTGGCGATCTTAATGGTGCCGGCGGTATCGCTTGGTGCTGACCCAGCCGCGAAAGAGGTTGCTTTTTTCGAGAAGAAGATTCGTCCTGTCCTGGTGAACCACTGCTATGAATGTCATTCCAGTGAATCCGATGACGTGGGCGGAAATCTGCTGCTTGATTCACGCGAAGGCATCTTGGCAGGTGGGCAATCGGGACCCGCTTTAGTTGCGGGGGACGCCCAACGCAGTCTGCTCGTTCAAGCATTGAAGTATGAGCATATTGAGATGCCGCCAGCAGAACCGCTGCCACCTCAAATTGCCAACGATTTTGCCAGTTGGGTCGCCGCAGGAGCGATCGATCCACGCATCGCCAAACCGGCAGCGATCAAACCCGATTCGCTCGCTGAGACGAATTTGTGGTCGATGATGCCGCGACAGGATCCTCCGGTCCCCTCGGTGGTCCAGGCGGATTGGCCTTTGGATCCCCTCGATGCGTTTATTCTGTCCAGGATAGAAACGGCCAAGCTGCAACCGACCTCGGACGCACCTCCCGCCGTGTTGGCGCGTCGTTTGTATCACGACCTGATCGGATTGCCGCCTACGTTGGCGCAGATCGAATCCTTTGCGGCGGACATCCAAACCAATCGGCAGTTGGCGATCGAAAAATTGGTCGATTCTTTGTTGGACCTTCCTCAGTTCGGAGAGCGATGGGGACAGCACTGGTTGGATGTCGCCCGCTTTGGCGAATCGAACGGAGACGACGGGCTGGGACGCAATCCGACCTTCCCGCACGCTTGGCGGTACCGGGATTACGTCGTCGATGCACTGAATCGTGATACGCCCTACGATCAATTTTTGACCGAACAGATCGCTGGCGATCTATTGCCCGCAGAAACGGCCGATCAGCGGCATCGGCAATTGATTGCGACAGGATTCCTGGCGATCGGCAGTAAGCCTGCGGTCGCGATGAACGCGAACTTCGCAATGGATGTGGTCGACGATCAGATCAATGTTGTGGGCTCGGGGATTATGGGGTTAAGCATCGCATGTGCCCGATGTCATGACCATAAACATGATCCGATCCCAACAAGCGACTATTACGCTTTGGCGGGCATCTTTACCAGTACCGAATCGCTTTACGGGCGGGCTGGCGACGAAAAATTAACCGCTCCTCCGACCGATCTGCATCCACTGCGTTCCGCAGCGGGTGGGACCGATGATCCCGTCCCTCCGGCGGCGACGCCGGCTGCCTTTCCAGAAGGCTACTCGCAAGCAATCGATCAGCTGGCCCCCGACCTGCATGTTGTCGGCAACGAACCGCCAAAAACACTCCAGTTCGATTCCAAGGTGAAGTTCTCGCCCAAAGCTTGGGTCGAGGTCAAGGAGACGCAGCTCCGTGGCAAGGTTTCCGCAGCTGCGAATGATTACTCCGTTAGTTTCTGGTTTAAGAACCACATCGGAAACAAAGTGCGTCCGATCACCGCCTACCTCTTTTCTCGGGGGCCTTGGGGGAATAAAGCGGTGCCGGGAGATCACATTGGAATTGGTGGTAAGTACAACCTTGCACGTGCTGGCAAGTTGTTTGTCTTCAGTGGAAATGGTGATAAGAAGTCCGTTGTTGGGACAACGGTGATTGCTCCGAATACTTGGAACCATGTCGCTTTGGTGCGAAACGAAGCGTCCGTCAAATTGTATTTGAATGGTCGGTTGGAGATCGATGATTCGTTGCCATCCACATTCAAAGATTCCCTCGAATACAACTTCGCAAGTCGGACGGACGACTTTGCACCATTGGATGGTCAACTGGCCGAAATCGCTCTGTTCGAGCGAGCACTGACCGAAGAACAAGCTCTTCAGTTGCACACGGCCAGTGGGCAGCCCAAGGGCGTTGCAACGCTCGGTTGGGCGATGGGGGTTCGCGACAAGGCAAAACCGGTAGATTGTGCGATTCGCATCGGTGGAGAATCCAACAAGAAAGGGCCGGTTGTCCCGCGCGGAGTCTTGACCGTCTACGATCAGGTTTTCACCGACAAAACCGCGGACGCGAGTTTTCATTTTGAGAGCCCAGGCGAAGGAAGCGGCCGAAGGGAATTGGCGAAGTGGTTAACCGACCCTCGCCATCCGCAGACTGCCCGCGTGATGGTCAACCGAATCTGGATGCATCTATTTGGGCATGGGATCGTGCAAACGCCCAACGACTTTGGAGTTTACGGAGCCAAGCCTTCGCATCCTGAATTGCTAGATCACTTGGCAGAGCGATTTGTTGCAGGAAATTGGTCGATCAAACGCCTGATCCGCGCGCTGGTTCTCAGTCGAACCTATCAGCTTGATAGTTCCTCGCCCCGTTCGCAGAATGCGTTAGATCCAAACAATCAATGGTTCGCCAGGCATTCTCGCAAGCGTCTGGATGCCGAATCGCTCCGTGATGGAATCTTGGCGGTCTGCGAGAATCTAGACCATCGACCCGCTAGCGGGTCGGCCATCGAGAAAGTGGTCGCACTAATCAATTGGCCTCCGGGGAATGCTACGAACCACCATTTCCCCAGTGCGCATCGCAGTCTGTATCTCTGTCGCTTGCGGCATGCTCCGCCACCGGAACTGGCCGCCTTTGATCTTCCGACTGGCGTTGAAGTGGTTGGTCAGCGAGAAGAAACGACGCTCCCCACACAGGACTTGTTCCTGCTGAATAATCGCTTGGTGGTCGAGCAGTCGCAGCGGTTCGCCGAACGATCATTGCAGGACCAAACGTCGTCGCCAGATCAGCGGGTCGAAACGTTCTTCCGCCGCATCCTATTACGAGAACCATCACCCGTTGAACGGGAGCAAACGGTTCAATATGTCCAAAAAACGATCGAAATGCTAACCGTTCCGGGGCATTCGGAATCTTCTGCCCAGCAGCAGGGCTGGGCCGGTTTGGCACAGGCGTTGTTCGCATCGAATGAATTCCGTTTCGTCGATTAAATCGAAGTCATAGACCACAGGTTAAGTTCCATGTTCGCCTCACGACGTCAACTGCTGCAGTCCACTTCATGTGGGTTTGGCTACCTTGCACTGCAATCGCTGCAACAGCGGTCCGCTTCAGCGGCGACGGATACGGCCGACTTCGTTCCCGCTCGAGCCAAACGCGTTATTTTTCTTTGCATGAGCGGTGGTCCCGCTCAGATGGATACGTTTGATTACAAGCCTCAAACGACCAACAAAAAGCACCCTGGGTCGGGGTTTGCATTTCAGAAGCATGGCGAAAGTGGTATCCAGGTTTCCGAACTGATGCCCGAAACCGCCAAGCATGTGGATCGGTTGTGTGTGATCAACGGGATGCACGCCGATACAGGAAATCATGCTCAGTCTTTCTTGCAGATGCATACGGGTGAAAAACTGAGGAAACGTCCAAGCATGGGATCGTGGATTACCTACGGCCTGGGAACCGAAAATGAAAACCTGCCCGCATTCATCAGCCTGAATGCCGCCAAGCCGTCGGTTTACTCGAGTGAGTTTTTGCCGACGGCGTTTGCCGGAACCCCGATCGGCACCAATGGGGAGGACATGTCAAAAGCGGTCATTCAAAATGTGAAAAGTGATCATTTGCCATTGGCTGCGAAACGCCAGCAAGTTGATTTTTTGCAATCGTTAAATCGGCAGCACTTGGTTGGGCGAAAGGATGATGCTCGCTTGGAAGGTGTGATCGAATCGATGGAGTTGGCCTTTCGGATGCAGGCAAGTGCTCCTGAATTGTTGGATCTTTCCAACGAGTCAGCCGCCACGTTGGAACGCTATCGAGTTGGTAAGAAACTTTCGGTGGGAACCTGTCGCCCAACCGATTTTGGGCGTCAATGCCTGTTGGCACGACGCTTCGCGGAAGCCGGAGTTCGCTTTATTGAATTGAATCATGGCGGCTGGGATCAGCACACAAACCATCGACGTGATTTGAAGGCCAACTGTGAAACGGTGGATGCCCCGATCGCAGCCTTGCTGGACGATTTGGCGACGCGTGGACTGCTGGATGATACGCTTGTCGTCTGGGGCGGCGAGTTCGGGCGGCCGGGCTTGGTTCCCGAAGGCAAAGACCAAACGGGACATAACTACCGAGGGTTCACTTACTGGCTGGCCGGAGGTGGCGTTAAGGGCGGATACGTCCATGGCAAAACGAATGACACGGGGTCGCAGGCTGTGGAAGGAAAAGTTCACTTCCGCGACCTTCATGCCACTATTCTGCATCTGCTGGGGCTGAAGCATGAGAGCCTTGATTATTTCCATGACGGGCGGACACATCGGTTAACCGGCCCGGAAGGCGGCAAAGTCGTTCACGACTTATTTGCATAGCCTTGCTGAAAATAAGAAGCGGCTTTGGTGTTTTTTGCCAATCAAAGCAGGCGGCGGCTGCACCGCAGATTGCGCCGGCTATGTGAGCTTCGACCAACGGTTGAAAGCTGTCGCTATTCACAAACAGGATCTCTCCTGTAATCCCTTCGTAGGCCAGTTTGCCCAGCATGCACGCCACTCCCACCGCTGCGGCAGTGGCGAAAATTCGATCTCCCCTTCGCAGGTTGTTTTTGATCGCGGCGATTCCAAGCCAGGTAAAGAGCATCGTGTCGATCCCTGAAAGGCCTCGATAAGAAGCGATTTCCGGACAGCTAATGACAATCCCCGCCGAAATAAGGGGCAGGCTGGCTAGCAGGATCGCTGGGTACCATTTGCGATATCTCGATTCGCAAATCACTGACAGCACGGCGAACATTCCGCAATCCCAGATCAAATGGGAAAGATCAAAGTGAGTCACGTGGCCGCTGAACCATCGCCACCATTCGCCTTCGACAGCTTTGCTGAAATCAAGCTGAAACCATTCTGTGATCGCTGGCGATGCGGCACTGAAAACCGATAGAGCAACGATCAAAATGGTTATGGGGTAGCGGCGAAACATGATGGTTCCAGGTGTGTTAATTGCTCTTTTAGGAATGGTCCTGTCACCCGCCACTGTGAAGCAGGGTCGAACCAAAGTCATCCGAAAGTCGTTGCGATTTGTCGAGCCGTCGGTAGGACCAACTACCTTACAAGCCCTCCGTTGAGGAGGGCTTGGCGTTTGTGATTGGATGCGATCAGTCCTTGCTATTGGCAGCCTCTTTTTCGTTCCGCTTCCGACGCCGACCGGCCAGAGCGGCTGCACCCGCCGAAGAGATCGCCAGCATCGCGGTGATTGGATCGATAGCTCCGCCGCCACCACTACGGCTTTCTGGACGTTGGATGTTAAGGTCGACGTTGCTGGGCGACGGTTGGCTGGCGGGTTGAGCAGGGGAGGCGGCTGGTGCGTCTGTTTTAGGTGAAGCCGTGTTGGATGGGTTTGCCGGAGCCGTTTTGGTCGCCGAAGGCTTGTCGTCGGATGCCGTCACGAAGGACCGGTTGCTATCCCGCAAAGCCGCCAGTTGGTTGGCTACCCGCTGACGTGAAGCTCGATCCCGCTCGATGCGAGTGGCATTGCGTTGTTCGATTTTCCAGCGTTTGTATTCCTGGTCGTTTTCAAGAACCAGCATCGATGCGTAAGGCGAAACAATCGAATATCCCTCGCACAGCCGAACGATCTCGTCTTTGTGGGCCGCGACACCGCTCCGTTCTTCGTCCAGTAGACGTGATACATTGCGAAACGCCCACATCCGTTCGATCGGGCTATTGTCCTTTTCGGCTGTGGTCGGCAGGGTGACGGTGACGGTCTGTTCCCAGGGAGCCCCTTGGATCTGGCCTTTCATCATTACTTCAACCGGTCCTCCGGATTTGAATCGGCCCAGCAGCCGCAGCGGAGTTCCATAAAACAGATTGCCAAGCTGCTGCGGTTCGACGTCATGAATCTGCGAGTCCGAGAAGTTGACGGATAGATTGGCGATCGCTGGTCGAATCAGTTTTTGACGCATCAGATGAGCTTGACGACGAAAGCTGTCTTCGGTCGAAACGAACGCGGCTAAACCGCCCGCTTGAGTGGCAAGTTGATTCAACAGCGGCCGATTGACTTCGTTCCCAACTCCGACGCAGAAGACGCGTACTCCATCAGGGCGTGATTGAATCAGTTTCAGTAATTCGGCTTGCTCGCCTGGTTCGGTCATTCCATCGCTTAGTAGAACCACATTGAGAGGCCGGTCGGAATCGCGATAGCCGTAGGCCGCTTGCAATGCAGGTGCCAAAACCGTGCCGCCGCGTGCCCGTTGCTGAGCGAAGAACTGGGAAGCTTTGTCTAAGTTCTCTTGATTGGCTGTTTGCAGTCCTTGGAATAGCGGAGTCGGTTGCAGGTTAAAGGCCAGGCATTCAAACCGATCCTCGGGGCTGAGCGATTCGATGAAAGCAGCGACGCTGCGGCGGCTGAGAGCGAGTTTTTCGTCGCGAGCCATCGATCCGCTGATGTCCAATAAGAAGACATAATCCATCGCTTCCATCGTGCTGCTAAGGTCTTCGCCAGGAGTCACGGTCATCATGAAGTAGCCGGCTTCCCCTTTGGGTTGACTGGTGATGACGTCGATCCCGGTCCGTGGACGCTTGGTTTGGAAAGCCAGCACAATGTCGCGAGACAGATCGCCTTCGGTCAATTCCATGCTGGCTTGAGCGTATTTGTCGGTATGTTTTGCGACAACGAAATCATCGGTGTGTGATTCGCTACGCAGTTCTTGAATCGGAACTTCGCTTAGCACTTCCAGGTTCATCGAAAACCGTCCCTGGACTTTCGTGTCGATGGGGCGGCCGGCGGTCTGGGTGGCGAGCGGATACACGTAGGTTCCCCAGTCATGGTCCAATTGCAGTTCTTGGTAGTATTCGATTCGTACCCGTTGTTCGGCACCGGCAAGGATCGGGAAAATTCGCATTTCAAATTGTTTAAAGTCGACTTGTTCCAGCAGACCGGGGTCACGTTTGACGCGTTTGTAGCTGTTGTAGATTTTGCGGGCACGTTCCTTTTCGACCACTTCGCCGATCATTTCTTTGCCGTTGATCCACATGCTGAAATTCGACACGCTGGCTCCGCGAGGAACAGGGAACGTGTAGAGTGCTTCGACGATCCGGTTTTCAGTGTTCACGAAGGTTTGGTCGATCTGAGTCACGGCAATGGAGTTATTAATCGTGACACGCACGTCTTGGTTTTTGATTTCCAGCACCCCCCCTGCGCCTCCTTCGGCCACCAGCATGCCGGCTCCCTGAGCGGGATTCCCAAGCCAGTTTCCGCCGCACGCAACGGCTAACAGTAGAAGGCCCGTTCCCCAGCTGGGAAGAAAGCTCCGGGTAGAGCAGGGCAGGGTCGTCAAGGATTTCATGATCGTCTCCAAAGCAGGATGGAAGGTGGTTGCCGGGTTCAAGCTTTCACCTAGGTGAGGCCAACAACGGCGTTAAACATCCAGAGCCCAAGAGAAAAATCAGGGTGCGCAGAGAAAATCGATTTTTGATACGGGAAGTCATGGCTAGCAAAAACCAACGTCTGGCGACGCTACCTACGGCAGTGACATATCTACGCTCGACAGAGCGTGGACAGCCCGGCAAATACATCGCAAATCGATTTTACGTCCCTGCGGACGCGGAAACACGTTTGCTGGGGATTCGAATGGCGGCACCTGTGGCCAGCCGTGCCACGCTGTCTTTGTACCAGCTGTTATTAAATGCCTTAGAACGGTAAAATAGGGCGTCAACCAAGGCTGCATTCGATAGACGAAGAGGGAACGGGTGGATCAACATTTGCAGCAAAAGCTTGCCGAGTACATTGCCCCGTTTCAGGAATGTCCTCCCTTAGATGTCCGCGTCTTGCACGTCTTGCAGGCGTTACCGAAATTGGTTCAAGTCGATTTCGCATCGGATGATCGGTTTCGTGTGACTTTGGAAGACTTCGTTCCAGGTCGCGGCTGGCGCATGTTTATTGATTTGCCGGTAAATGGTCAGGCAACCAGTCGCTGCGTGGTGCTGCGAACGAAATTGGCTGCGGCCGAAGAATCCTTCTCGCTGTACATTATCGCCCACGAATTCGCGCACGCCTTTCTTCGCAATGGCGGCTGGAAATCGATAACCGATCCAGAGCAGGCCGCCGACGCGCTGGCAGCCGAATGGGGATTCCCCCGACCGCTGACCCTGCCGACCTTCTAATGCAACACGACCTTATGGAACGTGCAGGCTCTCACTTAATTTGGAGCGGACGTTGTAAATTCGGCGGGACGTACGATTCATAAGTTGGCGGTTTCCAAGCGGATTGCAGTGGCGTGGCAAGAGACCAAAATCCCAGCCCGCTGCGTAAGCGAGGGATCGCAGAATGTCGCCTTTCGCTCCGCGAAAGAACGCTATTCTTTCTCCGGTTTCGATTAAATCAACAAGCCGCTTGAGCCGCGGATTCGGGGCTCGGCTGTCTGCGGCTTTACCGGCAACTGATCCATCGCACGCTCCCACGGATCTGGTTCCAAGGCACCGCTTTGATCGGCCGCCAGGCTTACTGGCCCTCTTTTTGCTACTTCAGTGTGATGGTCTTTGGTGGATCGCCACTTTACGTCTTGAGTATTCAAAAATTGGAGAAACCCTTATGAATCAGCGATGGAAATTCCGCCACGCGCGACGGATTTTTGTTACCTCCCTAGTTTCGGGGGTGCTGGTCAGTAGCGTTTGGGCTCAAGATTCTGGAACCGCCAAAAAAACTTCTCCCGAAAAAGCAGCGGTGTCGGAAAGTGAAAAATTGCGTCTTCAGGTTGTCCAGAAGGGGCTGGCATTTTTGGCACAAGAAGGGCAAGCCGATTCAGGCACTTTCTCCGATCAAGTTGGCCCTGGGGTTACGGCGCTGGCTGTGACTTCCGCGCTGAGAAACGGTCAAGCGTTGACCGAACCGATGGTCGCCGAAGGTTTGAAGGCACTGGAAGGTTTTGCGAAGCCCGACGGTGGGATCTACGGCAATGGACGCTTAAAGAATTATGAAACCTGTGTGGCGATGGTCTGTTTTGCGGAGGCCAATAAATCGGGGCAGTACAACGAATTGCTGAAACAAGCCAAAGCGTTTGTCACCGGCCTGCAGTACGGCGAGGGTAATCGATCGCCCGATGATCCATGGTACGGAGGCGTCGGATATGGCGGAGCAGGGCGTCCTGATCTTTCCAACACCGGCTACATGATCGAAGCTCTCCGAGCGACCGAATCGGGGCCAAGTGATCCTGCGATCCAACGGGCTTTAGCTTTCGTTTCACGGTGCCAGAATCTGGACAGCTCGCACAACGATACGCTGTTCGCAGCCAAGGTCGATGATGGTGGATTTTACTACGAGATCCCTACCACGGTGATCGACCCAAGCACCTCGGAAGAACGTTACACACCCAATGGCGGCCTGCGAAGTTATGGGTCGATGGGATATACCGGCCTGAAGAGCATGATCTTTGCCGGGCTTTCGAAAGATGACCCTCGAGTCGTGGCTGCATTGCAGTGGATTAAGGAGCATTACAGCGTGGAACAAAATCCAGGCTTAGGGTCGGCCGGTCTGTATTACTACTACCACACGTTTGCTGCAGGTTTAAACGCTGCGGGTTTGAGTGAAATGGTCGATGCCGACGGTAACAAGCATGACTGGAAGGCCGATCTGATCAAGGAACTCGCCTCACGCCAAAACGAAGACGGATCCTGGAGCAATGAAAATCAACGCTGGTTTGAAAACGACAAAAATTTAGCGACCAGTTTTGCGTTGATGGCTTTAGCCCACTGCAAACCTTAAGTTTGTCATCATGCCCGGTATTCGAATATGGGTATTGCATCTACTTAGTTTGGCCGCGTTTGCGGTCTGGCTAGCCGCAGATCCTTTGTTTTGGCCCGCCCTCCAGGAAGTGTCCAGCGGATCCCTCAAAGCCTCATCGGGAGGCGTACGGTGCTGGGGGATTTTGCTGTTGCTGGCAATCGCTGTCGGCAGTTTTCTGTCGTTGGGTTGGCAGTTCATGTGGGGAGGCCGCCTGCGTCTTTCGCGGACGGTTCCTGCTATGGGTATTTGTGCGTCCGAAGTATCTCGCTGTAAAGAACGAAGGGCTTGCACGCGTTTGCCAGAGCCGGGAAGTTCACGATCGTTGCGTCGTTTGTTGGCGGCGACCACGGTCGTTGCATTGTGGTCGGCGTTGTGCGTTCAGCATGAATTGGTTGCTTGGCATGGCAAGCGAGCTAGGTTCGCATTCAGAATTGCGGAACTGGAATCGATCGCTAGTCCGCTCCGCAACGATTGGCCTGCGCGGGATGGGGACTTGCCTCAGATCGGCCCATTCATGGCTTATCCGTTTGGGAGGCCATCCACGCTGGTTCTGCTGCAGGCCCCGCAACTTGCAAGCCAACGTATTTTCGTAAGTGCGGTGGAACGCTGCGATGACGGAGCGATTAAGCTTCAGTTGACTGGTACTGATGGAGGTGACTGGGCGGAGTGGCATCCGCAAGGCAGCCATCCAAAATCGTTTGTCGGCGGTCTGGCGGATGCACACCAGCTAAACGTCGCCAGTTCCATCGGCGATGGCTGGTATTTAGTACGATATGAATCCTGATCATCGACGGGAGTGTCCAGACCGCACGGTGCAATTGTCGCCTTTCGCGGGGGTGGATGCCTTAAATCATTCGGCTATTCCAGCACCTTTTTATCTCCAAGTATCGAGAGTCCCTTTCCGGGCTTGCCCTGGCGGAAAAGGATGAAATAGCAAAGAGGCATGGGGGTAGCTGCCAGTTGGTGCCCCGGACCGGGACAAGCCCGGCGGAAGCAAAATAGCCAACTCCAAAAAACGCAATTTCAAAATGCGTAAGCGAGGGACCGAAAGAGCATGCCGCTATCCCTCGCTTACCGGCTTGTTGATTTAATCGAAATCGGAAGGCGACAAACAGTAAATCGACAGCCCGCTGGAAGACGATAGATGCAGGGACAAGAGCGAAAAACGTTCTTGTCCGTATGCGGCTACTGGCTGATCAGGCTTAGTCTTTTCCCTTCCCTTGCAATGCTCCGACGTCCTCCGCCACATCGGCTGGCACGCCTTTAGACAGTCTCTTTTTGATCTCTTGAAAATCGGGTTTGTCTGCCAGGTTGTGGAATTCGTGAGGGTCCGTTTGAAGGTCGTACAATTCTTCAAAACCGTCGGGATATTGGATGTAGCGGTATCGCGTATCGCTGATCCCGTGGGCAGGCTGGCCATTAGCCGTAAACACATAAGAGGTTAAAGAGGTTCGGCGATCAGTCTGGTCGGGATGTTCTAGCTGTGGGACTAACGAAATACCGGTGCATTGTTTAGGAACTGGCAGTCCCGCCAACTCGCAGAGGGTAGGGTAGATGTCCGTCAGTGTTGTCGGTTGATTGGTTCGTTTTCCGTCCTGCGAGATCCCAGGGGCATGGATGAACAATGGCGTCCGTGTGGTTTGCTGCCAGAGTGCAAATTTCTCCCAGTTCTCCTTTTCACCGATGTTAAATCCATGGTCCGACCAGAGCACTACCACCGTATTCTCTGCTAAAGGAGATTCATCCAGACCATCAAGCAGGCGGCCAAGTTGATGATCCACATAGCTGATCGAAGCCAAATAGCCTCGCAGCATCGTTTTCCACTGTTTGTTATCGGTTACCCATTTGTGCCAGTGTTCGCGGCCATGCGAATGGGCATCGGCTAAGTCATCAACCAGATGCGCGGGTAATTCAAGTCTTGATTCGGGATACAAGTCAAACCATTCTTGAGGTACTTCCCAAGGAATGTGCGGGCGAAAGAGACCGACTGCCAAGAAGAGAGGTTGTTCGGTTGGGGCGTGCATGTTTTCGATCGCCCAGTCGACGACCGCTCCATCCCCCTGGTCGGCGGTCAACTGAATCGGATTGGCTCCGAACAAAAAGTGACTGAGCGGACGTTTACCGGTAAAGCCCGCATTCTGTCCCTTTTTCCCCACAAACGAAGGACGCGGCCAGTCGGCTGAAATTGGATCCAAAGGGTCTCCGCGGTAATCGTCCCATGCAGCTGGATCATTTTGAGAATCCCCCGGGGTCCACTGCAAAGTATGAAAGATTTTGCCTCCACCGACGGCGCGATAGCCGTGGTCACGGAAGTGTTGTGAGAGAACGACCGCATCCTTCAGTACCGGCGATTCCTCACGCCATCGTGGACCGTGAGCCCCAAACAGATTTCGGTACAACCCAGACCGTGTAGGATGAACCCCCGTCAGTACGGAGACTCGCGACGGATGGCACGCTGGCGCTGCGCAATGAGCGTTCGTGAAAGTGACCGATCGTTTGGCAAGTCGCTCGAAATTGGGAGTCTGGATGTGAGGGTGGTTGGCCAGCGGTGAAATGTAGTCATTGAGATCATCGATCGCGATGAACAGTACGTTGGGACGCTCCGCATGAAGTGATCCAGGGGCCATCCCAAGGACAATCAGTAAACTGGACACGAACAACTGAATCAATCCGCAACATGACTTCATCGAATCGAAGACTCCTAGTAGTGGCATACGAACGCTTGCTGGAGGATCTATTCTAGTCTCGTTCGGTTGCCTGCGGCGATTGATTACTCGGTCTCGATTCATTTTCCTATCGGTAATATTTTTTGTCGCTGTGATCTGGCTTCCAGACCCTTGGCAAGTAATCCCGTTGGCCACTGACCTGTCGCGAAGGTTATGCTGGGGGCGTTGGCAGAAAGTTAATTCAGGTTTGCATGGTGATTCAATTCAATGGGCTGGGACCTAAATGAACGAACAAACCAAAGATTTTTTGAACACGCTTTCTGGTATCCTGCTGCGATGTTGGATGTTCGGATTTGCATTGCTGCTCTTTTGGTTTTTCGTCCTTCAAGGGATGCGAACCTTCGTGCACTACCTACACGGTTCGCTGTTTGGGGTAAGCGATCATGAACTGGATGTGATTTTTTATTGCGGCATGGGCTTGGTAAAGATCGGGGTTTTGACATTCTTCTTTATCCCCTGGCTATCCATCAAACTGATGCTGCGAAAGTCTTTGTAGGATCGAATTGCAGGAATATGGAAAATAAATCTCAGGCGGGCCCGCACGCCCAAGCGATCGCTCACCTCCGATCTGCCGACCCGGTCATGAAGAGGATCATCGCAGAAGTCGGTCCATGTACGTTACGGCCTCAACGGGATCGCTTTAAAATGTTGGCAAGTTCCATCATTTCACAGCAGATTTCAACGGGGGCCGCTCGGTCAATCAAGAAGAAACTTGACGAACTGCTCGGTTCCGCTGGTCTAACACCCGTTCATCTCGCTCGGTTTTCGCCAGAGGAACTGCGTACCGCAGGGGTTTCGCCGCAGAAGGCAAAATACTTGCTTGATCTAGCCGACAAAGTGAACCAATCCGAGGTCAACCTTCAGAATATTGGTCGTTACTCAGATGACAAAATCATCCAGCAACTAACGGTTGTAAAAGGGATCGGACATTGGACCGCGCAGATGTTTCTGATTTTCGCATTGGGCCGTCCAGACGTCTTCCCGCATGGGGACCTAGGAGTCCGAGCAGCCATTCGCGACCGCTATGATCTTGAGGAACTTCCCGACCAAGAAACAAGCATCGCGATCGCTGCAAATTGGAGTCCGTTTGCAACGATCGCAAGTTGGTACTGCTGGCGATCGTTGGAAGTTGCCAAAGCCAAGTAAAGCACCATCCATTTAGCCACCTTCACTGTGATTTTTGCATCGGCAAGTGACCGGCGTGTGCGGGATGCGTTCGCGCGGTCGAACGTCGTTTTGCAAATTGCAAAATGATCAGCAGACTTAATTCCTTCAGGGCGTTGCTGCGAGCGATCAAGTTATCGAATACCCGAGTGATGATCTGAAGCCGGGAACGGCAGTTCGTGTGACTCATGAGTGAGGATTTTTCGGCAGATCACCTGTAAGCCTAAAAACAGAGAAGACTGGTTGGGAGTCCTGGATATAGGCAGTAAGCGGTTTCTTAGTTCCTCGGCTGCAATTGGATGTTCTTTCGGATTCGGTCGACTGGGAACCTTAGCCACATCTTAATGGGACAGTCAGGCAAACAATGGCAGCGACTGATATTCTTTGCCTAGGATGGGGGTGGGGTCGGTGCCAAGCCAATCTTTCAGCACGGATGCGTAGACTTGCCGGAAATCGTACTCGTGTTTCAAATCGCCTTGCTGTAAATCGGTCAAGTTCGGACGCTTGCCGATGATGCCCGCTTTGACACCGCCGCCGCACAAGAACATTGGCCCCGCAGCGCCGTGGTCGGTTCCCTCGCTGGCGTTCTCGGATACCCGTCGACCGAACTCGCTAAACGTCATCACACAGACGCGTTGTCCATGGTCGTGAGCATTCAGATCGCGAATCAATGCACTGACGGCATCGCTCCATTGTCGAAGCAGAACACTGTGCGTTTCTGCCTGTTGGGCATGCGTATCAAAACCATCATGTTGGACATAGTAAATCCGCGTGGTAAGACCTGCATCGATCAACTGGGCCACCACTCGCAGTTTGTTCCCCAGTTCCGTCTCGGGATACTTCACTTTGCTTTTATAGCCTTGCGCTGCATCCGTGACACGCTGGCTAGCCGCGATTGCCGAAGTGGTGCTTGATTGCAGGAAATTCAGAAGATCATTGTCGCTGGAAGGGTTGGTAGGCGGACGGTTTTCTAACAAATCACGCAGCGATTGTTTGTCGCTGCCACGTAATTGAAACTCCGCCAAATCTTTTACCGTAGGGACACGAACGGTCGAAGACGCGACGGCGACCGGCTGTTGTTCTTGGCCCAGGTGGAGTGCCGGGACATCGCCTCCGCTGGTCGCGGGTTGTTGGTCTAAGTAACGCCCAAGCCAGCCGTCGCCGCGCGGTTCGTCTTTGCGACGACAGGTATGCCAGATGTCCATCGATTCGAAGTGCGATCGATTCGGTTTCTCGTAGCCAACATTCCGGATCGCGGCGAATTGGCCGTTTTGTAATAGTTCTTCGATGCCGGTCATCGAAGGGTGCAGGCCGTCCTCATCACTAATCTTCCGTAATTCATTTTTGGGAATCGCAAGTTTAGGTCTAGCGGATCGGTAGTGGTCGTCGGCGAATGGAACGATGGTGTTTAGACCATCATTTCCGCCCGACATTTGAACGACGACGAGTATTCGTTCATTCGCCTTTGGGGCAGCCGATGCCGCCTCGGCAAAGCACGCTGGTAGGGCGGCGCCGATACCCAATGCGGTCGCACCGCTAATCGAGGACCCCAAGAAATTTCGTCGATTTTGATTGGTAGCAATGTGCATGGTTTGCGCCGGATGGGATGAGGCGATTCGGGAAGAACAAGAATTTACGCGAGTTGACAAACGGGAAGGGAAGTCACTGCATGCAATAGCGAACGCATCTGTCGCTCTTTGTCACCTGTATGTGCTGCCGTGGTTTTGCGGAGTTGTGCTTTCGTCGCCTCATCCAATCGCACAGCAAGTAAACAAACCTCGAAATGCTCGATGGCTTGATCGGTCGTTCGCACATTCTGGGTGTGCAAGTACTCGGAAAGACTTTTGCCGTCAAAGCGAGTCGTGTTGCTATCCAGGATGTCAGCGACAAGATTCGCACGTCCCAGCAAGGTCGACGAATTGATCCACGCCCGCCCACCATCCCAGCCTTTGACGTTGGGCGGATAGAACAAGCCTTGCCCGATGTTCCTAAGGCCTTTCGCGACCCGTTGCGTGTTGGTTGTCGCATTCAAGCATCGCAGCGTTCCAATCACTAATTCGACAGGTGATTTGATTTTTCGACCAACCGAGTTGGTCGAGTAAAAAATATTACTTCCCAAGATTCTTGCGATTACTGGAGCAACCTCAAAATCGTGTTCTCGCAATAAATCTGCCAATGGTTGCAGCATCGCATCCGTCGGTCTGGGTTCATCACAAACAAAGAATCGATACAGCTTGCGGGCGATGAACTTTGGTGCCGCAGGCTGCTCCAGTACGATTCGCACGCCATCTTCGCCATCAAAGTTGCCACTTTGCCCAAGCACCGATTTCTCTTTGGAATCGTGCTGGTAGCGATTTTTGCGAAACTTTTTGTTCTTGATCTCCCAGCCCGTGAAGCAGCGAGCCAGTTCTAGTACGTCCTTTTCGCTGTAGTTTCCTTCGCCCAGGCAGAACAGTTCCATCAATTCACGGGCGAAGTTTTCGTTCGGATGCGCTTTGCGATTGATCGCTGAATCGAGATAAATCAACATCGCGGGGTCGTGCGAAATCTTCATCGCCAAATCTCCAAAATTGCCCAATGCATGCTCACGTAAAAGCTGATTTTGGTTCCACATCATCCTCGCATCTTTGACCTTCTCGGCACCGGTGGCGAAGTGCCCATGCCAGAATAGCGTCAATTTTTCAAGCACTTGGTTCGGTGTGTAAAGCAGGCGATAGACCCAGGCCGCCGACAATTTTGCAGGGTCACCACCTGCCAAAGTTGCATTTGCAAGGGCGTCGGCGGTCGCCCGGAAATCGGACTGTTCGCGGTTGCTTGCGACCAGTTCGTTGACCACGTCTGCCGGACTCCGATCGATCGCTTTTTCGATGCTGGGCAAGTCGGCTCCGAATCCGGCACGCCGATACAAGTGTGAGACTAAAGATCGGTCCCACGGACGATCTGCAGTCGGTTCAAAAGGTTGCCATGCCCAGGTTGGGTCTGCGAATTTCATGTCATTCATGGTTGTTCCTCTGCACTTTCGTTGACATCCACGATCAAACCCAATGCCATCTGCGCCGGCGTGATATCCAAATTCAGGTGGACGTTCTGAACGAAACCGAGCAGTTCTAGTAGCAGGTCGATTTCGCCTTCAGCAGATTCTTTGCTGTGCCCTTTTTCCAGCATGTTGTTGGCAACCAATTGCGGGCGATTCGTTTGCAAAATGCGACGTAATGTTGTCGCCTCTAGTTTTCCGTTGGTGTTTGAATCGTCGGTCTTCGAACCATCGCTGCGGGGCGACTGAACCAACGCACGAGCGAGCGGTGTCGAACTTGAAAGAATGATTCGTTCGTTGGAAAAGGCCATCGTCGGCGAAAAATTGAATTGAATTTTTGCGTCACGGCTCTCTCGCTTGTCTCGGTCAGGCACGTAAGTGGCGGTGATCAGCTGTGCGTCGTCAAACATTTCCATCCCAAGGTCTAGCTGTGGTTGTCCGTTCTGAGCCCCCGTGACATTTAGGAAACCAATAAAACTTTGGAATATTCGACGTAGTTCCGGTTGAGTCTCTTCCGGATTTTTCATCTGAAACTGAAACGCGAATGCCGGCAATTTGATTGCTGGTTGCGGGAGGACTTCGGTGAAATCCTGTTCCATGCCTACGATTTGAACATCGCTTGCGAACGAACCAAGAATGTCTTCGCCAAAGTCGCGGCCTGAAAAGAATGTTGTCAGTGTTGTGTCTGCAACCGCCAATTGATCGTTTGCTCGATCCGAGAGCAAATCACCAGAGCGAAGCCACATCTGGGACAGATCGCGATGCGCCGACAATGCGAATAATCGGTTCGGTACTTCCAGTAGCGGAGGTGCGTCAGCAAGTTCGGTTTCCCCAAAGAAGTATTCTCGCGGCGCTTCCCAGTTTCGCTGATGTGGCGTGGCGATATGCAATCTCGCCCCAGAACTGTTGATGTGCAACCGACCGGTTGCGTAGGGAGTTTGGCGAAGGTTAGCCAGTAGGCCGCCCAGGACCGCTTCGGCTGGAATGTTGTCGACCTTCTCATTAAATAGATTTTTCGCGAATCCTTTATCGCGTAAGGTTTTGATATCCAAGAATGCCGATGCAACGCGGTCCTCTAAATCACCTGAGGCAAGTTCCTGCGACGCGGCACGATAGGATTCGTTCGATGCCAGTGTTTCGCCGTCGCGATCGAGATACTGGTCAACAATTGCCTTGCCGAGTTCCGAGTTATTGGTCAGTAGCATCCAATCGTGCATCCGCACCATCTTCAATTGATCGCTTACCGCATCGGTTACGAACCCGCGGTACTCGCCTTGTTTGTTGGTTGCACCTTGCATCTGTCTTAGGGTCAGGACGAAACTGCGAAGGCGTTCTAAGAGAGCCGGATCGGATGAATGCAGCAAAATCGCCACGCCGCCGTCGGATGCGTCGAGTGCGATCGTGATCCCGCGATCGGTTAGTTTGTCGAGGGCCGCGTCCCAAGGTTTGCCCATGCTCGCTTGAAAAGCTTGAATGCCTACTTGCAACTTTTCTGGGCCGTTCGACTGCAGGAAAGAATCGTAGGCAGGCATCGCTTCCAGCTTTGCTCGCAGCGGATGGGCCAAAACGGTCTGCAACACGCCGTCCAAGTCGGAGACCTCCGCGTAGGCGACGATCGAACTTGGCAGTAACTCGGACGCTCCACAATCGACTCCACGAGGCGGTTCAGCGAAGGCTTCCGTTGGCAGGGCTAGGTAGCCGGAGAAGACTAGCAACCCACCCAATATGTGTGTCGAGAGGTTCGGTCGTTGTCTCATGTGGTCTGCCTTTTTGGGGGGGGCGGTTAGGTACCATTCTATTCGTTGAAGCGACAAAGTTCTTTGTATCACTGTGTGTGTTTATTGGACCGGTCGAGGAACCGCAAAAAGGGGCACGGTTTCGTCTGTCAATAATCAAGCACGGCCGCAGTTAAGCAAGCTGGTTCTGAATCGCTGGAATGGCCTTCCAATGCATCACGCTTGCAGGCAACCGCGTCCGCAGTGGGTCAGGTGATTTGGAAGATTGGTCGCTTGGCGTCCCGCTTTTAGAGTTGGTTTGGGCTGGAGGAAAGCGACAGTTTCAAATTCCAATCACTGTCCTTGGACAACAGCGAGCGTGCTCGACTTGAACTTCAAGCGGGAGCGATTTTGCAGAATCAATACACGATGTGCGGATCGAAGTGATCCCAAGAGAAGGGAGAAGGGAGAAGGGAGAAGGGAGAAGGGAGAAGGGAGAAGGGAGAAGGGAGAAGGGAGATGGGAGTTCCATTTGGTTTCCGTGTTGTCAATCAAACTGGCGCTGCTCCGCAAAGAAAACTTTGGAAAAACGGTCTGTGAATCGCCCTCTGGTCTTTGTGTTAAGCTGAATCGATTGTGTTTCGCCGATCAAATAGGTCTTTCCTCGTCTTGTAGAATTGCAATGGATCTTGCTGTTGACGTAATTTCTGACGTTATTTGCCCGTGGTGTTACATCGGCAAACGACGGCTTGAAAAAGCGATCGCTGCCTTCGATGGAGAACATGCTATTGCTGTTCGCTGGCATCCGTTTCAGCTCAATCCATCGATGCCGAAAGCAGGAATCAGCCGCCGAGACTATCGCACTCAAAAGTTTGGCAGTTGGGAGCGATCGAAGGAACTGGATGCTCAGGTCTCTGTTGCCGGAAAATCCGAAGGCCTTCATTTTGCTTTTGAAAAAATGGAGCGAACTCCAAACACTGTCGATGCCCACCGGCTGATTTGGCTGGCCGGCCAACATGGTTGTCAGGATGCGCTCGTTGAAGCGCTTTTTCGAGCTTACTTCAGCGAAGGTAGAGACATCGGCAGCCAACAGACGCTGCTGGAACTAGCTGCTGAATCAGGGCTGGATCAGCAAGCCGTGGAAATCATGCTCAGCAGCGATCAAGGGATGGATGTTATCACAAAGGGCCGGGAACTCTCCCAGCAGCATGGCGTAACAGGAGTTCCGTACTTCCTGGTCAACAACGCGATTGCCTTGTCAGGGGCTCAGGCACCCGACACCTTTGTAGCTGCATTGAAGCAAGCAATCGCATGACCTGGATCAAATCGACATCAAGGGGCCTGTTGGCGGTTTTTATGATTGGTGCCGGAACGATGCACTTCGTGAATACCGATTTTTTTATGAAGATCATGCCACCCTATCTTCCGCTGCACAAAGAACTGGTTTTGGTTAGCGGGGCCTTTGAAGTTCTGCTGGGCGTCCTGCTGTTGGTTCCACGGAGTTCACGGCTGGCTGCGTGGGGAATTATCGCTTTACTGATTGCCGTGTTTCCAGCCAACCTTTACCTCTATCAGCATCAGGATATTCTGCCAGCATCACCGATCATTCACTTATTGCGTCTGCCGTTGCAGGGAGCGTTGATATTGTGGGCGTTTTGGCACACGCGACCGCTAGGGAAGAAGTCATGAACCTTCACCCACTCCTGAAAGTCATTCTGAAAGACTATGCCCTGCCGCTCAACGGCGACCATGGTGTAGCGCACTGGGCTCGAGTCTTGGAAAACGGATTGCGACTGGCCGAAGAGACGGGTGCGAATGTCGCAGTCGTTTCGCTGTTCGCCGTCCTGCACGACTCACGCCGAATTAGTGAAGTTGCCGACCCTCAGCATGGGCCTCGCGCTGCGGAATTTGCAACGGAACTGCGAGGCACCGTTTTTGATTTGGATGATCAAAAGTTTCGGTTGCTGTATCGAGCCTGCGAGGGGCACACGCACGAACGAAATCATCCGGACGCAACCATTCAGACTTGCTGGGATTCGGATCGACTTGACCTTGGTCGCGTCGGTATCATGCCGCATCCTAGTCGCCTTTGCACCGAGGCTGCCAAGCGACCCGAGACGATCAGGTGGGCGGACGGCCGAGCGAGATTTCAATTCGTTCCGGGATTTGTCGTGGACGAATGGGAAATCGATTTGGAGGCAGGTAGGTAAGGTCGTACGTGCTGGTCCCGGAGGTTTCATTGCTCTCTTCCAGTCATGTTCGCAGCAAGCGATTCGGATTCGCGCACGCCGCGACAGCGAAACTAGAGCTCCTCTTTAAGGGTTAGCAGCAGACTGGGGTGATCGGTGTAGATTCGTTGGACTCCCATGCCCAGTAACGTTTCCATCGTGGGTTGGTCATTGACGGTCCATGCTCCAATTTCCAGTCCAGCAGCCTTTACCTTTTGAGATTTCTCGGGCGTGACGGCATTGTGATGTAACACGAGGCCCTCAAAGCCGTGCTGTTTGGCGATACGGATGTCTTCGTCGATGTTCGTGTTTTCGCCACGATCCCAGAAGACGGGAATTTGTGGTGCGAGCGATTTTACTTCCGCCATGTATTTCAGGTTGCCGTCGTTAAAGCCCACCCATCGTTCCGCTTTCAATCGCTTTATCATTTGGATAGCTTCGCCTACGCAGTCCATCTTGGGCTGAATCGAAACTCGAGTTCGGTTCTGTTTCATCACTAGCCGGAGCACATTTTCCAGTGTTGGAATCCTTTGTGCAGGACATTCCTCTATCGATTTCCCCATCCGTCGGCGGAAGTCCGTAGCGACATCCACCGTCCGTAATACTTCGTAGCTGGAGTCCGCTACATCGAGGTCCTTGTCGCCCACCCGCTGGGTTGTTCGATCATGGATCACAACTAACGTGCCATCCTTAGAGCGAAGAATGTCCAGTTCGATCCAGTCGGCACCCACGTCGATTCCACCTTCGAACGCCGGAAGCGTGTTTTCGGGAAACCGACCGGAATCTCCCCGATGAGCGGTCACGCCATTGCTCAAGAACGAGGAAGCATGTGGCCCCTGATCCGCAGCAATCAACAAACTAAGGCAATTGGTCAGCAAAAGCAGAGTGAAGACTCGGACGAAACGTATCATTTCTTGACTTTCGAAGTTGTAGATCTAGATTCAAGATCTGAGTGGAGAAAAATCGATGCCATCAAGGATGTCGCTCATGATAAACCGAATGGACTGCTTGAAAGCTGGTATTTCGGCGGCACCGTATTTCTCGCTGATTAGTCCAGCGCTAAATTTTCTTGACCGGGTTTTGTCGCTGGTTGGATGGTCTAGCGGATGGCGTCTCGAGCCACCGTTTTCAGATCCCCTGTCCAACGTTCGATGCCAGATTCACTGCACAATGCGACACCACGCCGCATTGGATCTCTCTGCTAATCCCTTGGCGTTTGGTATCGCAGAGTTAGAATATTAAGTGTGAGGAGTGAGCCCAAAGCGGTTCGTTTTTGGCATATTGCCAGTGTTGTTTGCTTTTTTTCTTCAGCCGTTAGCGTTTCGACGCCTTCATCGCTGCGTCAGTTTCTTACTGCTCGCTGTGTTCGCCGCTGGACTGACGGGACTGCCCATTACGAAGCCGTCTCCTCTTATTGAAGCCCGGTATCCATGCGAAAACTGTGGCTGTGGTTGTCCTTCGGTTGAGTTTTGCTGGGATAAATGTTGTTGCCATAGCGATACCGAAAAGCTGCGTTGGGCGGACGACAACGGGGTCACGCCACCCGCTTTCTTGGTTGCCCGCGTCAAGGGTGTGACCGCGACGGTTGTCGGCCTGGTCGATTCATCTGCGGAGACTTGTTGTGGATGCGGGAAAACGAATCGTGCGGCGACTTGCGATCGTTCGATTGCAGAAGACGCCTCGCGAACCGACGATGCAGCCTCGCAGAGAATTTGCCTCGTTCGTTTAGAGGATGCTGCAAAGTGTCGAGGGCTCCAGTGGTTGTGGTCGTCTTTTTCCTCTGCCATCATTGATCCAGTGCGAGTCACGGGATTGCCGATTGAACCGCATTATCTATTCAGTTTGCTTATCCATGATGATCAAGCGGACTCTCGCTCGGACATGCCCGACACCCCGGTGCCCTAACGCATCGTTTCTTAACCGCTGATCATGCTTGATTAGTTTGCATTTTCAAACGCGTATGAAGCTGTTTGTCGTTCGCCGCTGCGCTGGTGCCGAGCAGTCTCCTGCCAACTTTTTTCATTGTTACAAAATATTTTAAATTATGACTTTCCATCGAACCTTACGCTCTCAAGTAAGACGCGGATTCACTCTTGTGGAATTGCTTGTCGTCATCGCGATTATCGGCGTGCTTGTCGGTTTGCTGCTCCCCGCGGTTCAAGCGGCTCGGGAAGCTGCTCGGCGCATGCAGTGCAGTAATAACCTGAAACAGATTGGACTAGCGCTGCACAACTACGAATCAACGCACAAGGTCTTTCCAGGGCCTGAATACTCGACTTCAACCGCCAGTATGGTGTTTGGATTTTCGGTTCAGGCTCAGGTCTTGCCGTTTATCGAAAACGCAAATCTGGAAGCACTTATTGACTATCGTGAACCGCTTTATCTGGGGGCTTTGAACTATCAGCAATTCAATGCCGTCCATGCGGTGGCAGCTAGGACCGTCGTGCCAGCGTTTCTCTGTCCGTCGGATCCGCAAAATCCAATTAATGTTAGCGGGACGGATACATTTGCTGGCTTGAATTATGTCGTCTGCGCGGGGTCGGGGACCGGTAAAAACTATGATTCGCGAGCCCAAACCGATGGCATGTTTTGGCGTGGTTCGCACACTGGATTTCGCGACATGACCGATGGTTCATCCAATACGCTTCTGCTGGCGGAAGCCCTCATCGGCGGCGGAGCTTCATATCCGACACCGCCCCCGGCCCCGGCGATGCCCTATTTTCGCTATATCGCGACCTACGCAGGTGGCCCGGGGAGCATGTATGGATCCGGGATGGGGTTCAACGGCGCTCCAGGCGACAACCCCGTTTTAGAAGTTGCGGTAGCGGGAGCCGCCTCATGGTCCGGGGCAAGATGTAACGCTTGGATTCATGGCAAAGATATTGACACCGGCTTCAACGCTTACGCATCTCCAAACGCACCAACGGCGGACGTCGCAAAAAACAGCTTGGGCTTCTTTGCAGCACGCAGTCTTCATCCCGCTGGAGTCAATGTCGCTTGCGGTGACGGCAGCGTCCACTTCATTTCCGATAGTGTGGACATGAAGACGTGGCGAGGGATGTCCACTCGCAGTGGTCGCGAAGTCGTTTCGCTTCCTTAGTTCTATAACAATCCGTTAACTCGATCGGTCTCCATTTAATCATGACTCAATCCATTCAATCCGCGTGCTACTTTCTGCTCTCGATCGCCATTTCGATTGGGGGCCAACCATTGTCACCTGAGTGCCAGGGGGCAGATGTTTTCTCGACGCCGTTTCATCTCGTCGGCGTTGGCCCAGGAGATGCGGACTTGATGACCTTGCGAGCTGCAAGGGTTATCGAAAATGCCGACATCATTATCTGTCGCAAAAATCACTCGGAAACGTTCCGTGATTACCTGCAGGGTAAAGAGGTACACCACGAATTTTCTGGGATGATTCCGTTTTATAGTCGCGATCCTTCGCTGTACGAGGGAGAAGAGCGGAAGCGAGCGGAACAGTACCAGGCGAAACGTTTGAAGCTGATCCATCTCGTGCGTGGTGCGGCGAAAGCTGGCCGGACGGTCGCAGTGCTTGATAACGGTGATCCGATGATTTTTGGTCCGTCGACTTGGATGCTTGAAGAGTTTGCAGACCTGAAGCCGCAGGTGGTTCCCGGACTGAGTTCATTTAATGCAGCCAATGCCGCTCTCGGAACCGGAATCACCTCAGGTGGTCGCACGAAAAGCGTGACATTGACCGCAGGTGATTGGATTAAAACCGAAGACACAATTGAAAAGTTGTCGGTTCATCGCAACACGATGGTCCTGTTTACAATGCGAGCGGAGTTTCAAGATTTTATTGAAAAATTGTCGATCAACTATCCTGCCGAAACACCCATCGCCATTGTTCAGCAGGCGGGGCACGCAGCAGGTGAGAAAATCATTCGCAGTACACTAGGTAGTGCCTTAGAGGAAGTGGCGTCGGATGACTTGCCGTTTGAATACCTGATTTACGTCGGAGACTTCTTGGCACGGCAACCTAAGCAATAGCCGCAGCTCGCTGGATTTTTCGCTCCACGAAAGAACGCTCCTTTAAAGCCGCTTTCACGGAGCGGAAGGCTACAATCTTTCTCCGCTTTCGATTAAATCAACCAGCCGTTAAGGCAGAGGAAACAGATTGCAATCCCAATGCGCTGTGTTGCTTGTGTTCGTTTTTTGGGCTGGGATAGTTCGTCGCTGTGGCGTTTTCGCACGTCTCGCTACCTCTCTCAGCCGTTGGTAACGTATTTGCAGGGAACTGGCAGGAATTCCCTTGGTCGGGTGTGATGCCGTTCCCTGACAAAGAGGGCAGACGTCGACCATTTGATGATTCGTAGGCGGCAAATTGTCGCAAAGTCGGGATCGCAGCGGAGAAGCTAACGCGATAACTGGGGGGGCGGTGGTGATGCTTTAGAGAATGGACAATGGGCAGTCCCGTCGGTAAGTGATAAAACGTAGTCCGGTGGTCCCCGCCGAGAGTGCGTAGAACTGGACTCAAAGCTTACGGTTCACGCTTGACGAAATTCGCAAGCAGGAAGCTTGCGTCACCTTTTGAAGCCGCCGTTCACGATGAGGACCACCGTGCGACGTGATGTGGAGTGCGAAATATGCAATTTCGGTTGATGACTTACAACATCCACAAGGGGATCGGTGGCGTTGATCGTCGTTATCGCCTGCAGCGCATTGTCGATGTGATTGCCCACTATCAACCAGATGTTGTTTTCCTGCAAGAAGTTGACGATGGTGTCAAGCGTTCAGGGCATGAGCGGCAGATTCAGCGTTTAGCGGATGCGTTGGAAATGCCTTTTCAAGCGTACCAGAACAATGTTGCCGTAAAGGGTGGACACTACGGAAACGGAATCCTCAGTCGGTTTCCCTTGGGGCAGAAACTGGACGTTGACTTACAGGTTTCGATCAAAAAGCCTCGCCGTGCGCTGATTGCGTCGGCTGAAATTTCTTGCGGCGACCAAACACAGTCGCTCCTGCTGTGCAACACGCACCTGGGGTTATCGGGGTTCGAGCGGAGCGTGCAGATCAAACGAATTCTGGCGCTCGATCATTTTAGTGACCGGTCGCTCCCCTTCGTCGTCGGCGGTGACTTCAACGACGTATGGGCGGAACATGGACGGAAGTTGATGTTTCCGCTTGGGTTTCAATGTGCGGTCGATCGAGCGAAAACGTTTCCAGCTGCCCTGCCAATTCGCAGTCTGGACGCTATCTATTATCGCGGAAATTTGCAAAGGTTGGATAGCTTTTCCGGGCGTATCCAACTTGCTCGCAAAGCGTCGGACCACCTTCCCGTCATCGCCGACTTTGAAGTGGTGTCACCGCAGGGGACGGCATCGATTTGAGTGGTGTAGTGGACGAGGCAACGAGTCCTGGAAAACGGGGCTCATTACCTCGTCCACTACGCTAGTTATCGATGCGTCGTCCCACGGCGCTACCGGTGCAGAATCTTTCGTAGCCCACCACCGATCAATGTGACCACATCCGTTAGGGCCCGGGCGGTGGCAAGGCCGCCGGGGGCCGCGAGGTATTTAGGACTCCATTCGGGTGCGAATTTGTTTTTGTAAGCTCGCAAACCCTGGAAGTTATAGAAGTGTTCGCCGTGTCGAAATATCAGATTTGAAAGCCGGTTCCAACGTGGTCCAAGTGGGTGAGGGTCGACGCCAGAGAGCGGAGCCATGCCGAGACTGAAATAACCAAAACCCTCGCTCCGGCCATACAGCATCAGTTCCAGGAAAAGCAGCTCCATCACTCCATGAGGCGCATCCGGGATGTAACGCATCAGGTCGATAGAAAGTTCGACTTGGTTTGCGCCCCGCCAAATGTTCGCGAACGCGATGATCTGGTCGGCTGGATCCAGGCTTGTGTTAGGAACCTCTTCAGCCTTTGGATCGTCAGGTTCCACGTTTGGGGCAAGCGTGGCTGTCGGGTTGGGGCGGACAATCACTGCGATGTCGTAGCGGGCGATGTAGTCCTGGTCGAAGAATCCTAGCGAAAATCCTTTCTCGCCCGCCGACTTGTCCCCCAACCAAGCATCTGAAATTTCCTTTAATCGCGGCATCACCGTCGCCACTTCGGCTTGTGGGATGATTTTAAATTTCAGTCCCGCTTCGTTAGATTTCTTTTTCGTGCGGCGGAGGTCTTTGCGGTGACTGCCTTCTAGAGAAAAATTCTCCAACGGCACACGTCCCTCTTCGCCCAATTTCAGCATCGTCATTCCCATTTCGATGTAGCGAGCCAAATGCTGCTCAGCGATCTGGTAGAAAACCGGTACGACTCCGATTGCATCACAGGCTTCGCGGAACTTCCACGCTGCATTGTCCGCCGATTTCTCAGGGCCGATCGGATCGCTCATCGTGATCCAGCTATTGCCTTCGCAACCGAACATTGCCACCGCTTTACGATCGTCGCTGAAAATAAAGCGTTTGTCTCCTAGCAGTGCCAGGTTTGCCACGGTTGATTCGGAATCCTTGACAATCGATTCGACTTCCGCCATCTCTGCTTCGGTTGGCAATGGGGGAACGGCAGGACGGGAGCGAAGTAATTTGGCGACGGCCACCAGTGCGAATACAACGGCAGCGGCAAGTAGGGCTCGCAGCGATCGCGGCGCGTCCCCTCGGTAAGCAAATTCCCACCACAGTTGATTGGAGTATTCCACGTGGCGAAACGCAAACAAAACCAGCCAAAATGAAAGCCCCAACGCGATCGCAACGGAAGCGAGCCACCCAACACTGATCGACGGCGCAAGTAAGTTGCCTTTGCGATAGAAGTAGCTTCGGCACGGCAGGATTGCAATCAAAAGAATCGATAGCACGATGGCTTCTTCGTAGTCAAAACCTTTGGCGAGTGACGTGATGACGCTGATTCCCAGTAGTCCGACCGTCATTGTCCATGCGGCGTCGATTCTCCGCTGAAGTGCGCGAGCCAAAATCAACAACAATGCACCGATAATGCTGCCTGCTAGGTGCGAAATTTCGACCAGTGGCAAAGGCATCGCTTGGCGAAGCAATTTCATGCGGCCATCGGTAGCGGGCAGAGAGCCTGAGAAAAGAAGGACCAAACCGGCGACAAAAATGGCACCGGTGATCAGACGCGGAGCTACAACGTTGGCGGCCGTCGTCGCCGAACTTGCCAGAGTCTGGAGTTTCGCGGCTGTCGTTCCCGTTCCCTGCTGATTTCGACGACGAAGATTGACAAGCGATACCGCCGAAATGGACGTCAGCGCGAGCAGTAAAGGTATCAGATAGTAAATGACCCGATAGACGAGTAGCGAGGCAACCAGCCCATGCGATGATTCCGGTAACATCGTGACTAGTACCAATTCCAGAATGCCCAGCCCACCGGGAACATGGCTAAGCAACGAAACAATGATCGCGAGCAAAAAAATTGCGGTAAACGGCAGGAAGCTGATTCCCGCATCTTCTGGAAGCAACACGAAAAGTGCAGCCGATGCAAACAGGAAGTCCAGCATTGCCACACCCGATTGTGCTAACGCGATGCGAAGTGGTGGTGGCTGAAAATTCACACCTCGAAGGTGGATCGGATTGCGACGCAACATACACCAAGCAAAGTACGATCCGGCCAGAGCCAGCATGATAAAACCGAGCGGTTGACTGTTGGCCAGTGGCAAATGAAACCGGTCGGGAATGTCGAATGGCGTGACGACAAACAGCAAGCCACCAAGACAAAACAGCCCGATCCAAAAGGCCACCCCAATGAACAGGATCAGTCGCATGATTTCCGCGGAAGACATGCCCCAGCCTGAATACAGACGCGCGCGGACCGGTGCTCCGCCAAACAAAATGCCTAACGAATTACTCATCGCGTAATAGAGCAGTGCTGCAATGCTGATCTGTTTCAGACTGAGCGGATGTTTGACCAATTTCACGCCGAACCAGTCATAACCGATCATGACGGTGTAATTGCAGGCCGTTAAGAACAGTGCCGCAATTGCCGCAGTGATTGGGATTGCATGGAAACTGGTCGCAATTTCATGGACGTTGTACTGCTTGAATTCGTGGTGCAGCAAATACATCGCGATCGCAAAGAATGCGATCGTGACAAGCGGTTTGAGGATGTGAGAGTATTGTTTCATAGCCCTTGTCTTCACATCATCCGCCGGTCGTTTGCCCACGGTCCTGTCAAGCGTAATGGTTCGTGAAAAATGGACGCCATCGCGTATTGCGACGTAGGTTACCGCTTGTTACTCAATTCTTCCAGCAAGTCGGTTTGAACTTGTTGAATTTCAAGCAGTCGTTGCCACTGGTGCGTCAGTAATAAGTCCATTTTAGAATGTAGGTGGCGAATTTCTAGCTCAGCTTTCAAATTGATTCGATAGTCGTTCTCCGATTGCATTCGATCTTTGTCGCCTTGCCGGTTTTGGCTCATCATGATGATGGGGGCCTGGATCGCAGCTAAGCAGGATAGGACCAGGTTCAAGAAAATGAACGGGAAGGGATCAAACGGTCGAATGAAAATGGCGACAGAATTGATCGAAACCCAAACAATCAAGATTCCCGCAAAAAGGAGAATAAACGTCCAGCTTCCACCAAAGCTGGCAACCTTGTCGGCAAGTCGCTGCCCGACGGTGGACTGACTTTCAATCGCATCATTTAGGTTTTGAGAGACGATGTCATGTTCGCGCAAACTGTTGATGACATCATGCTCTAGCGTCGTTAATTCGCCACGTTCCTGTTCGAGTACGTTTTGGATGTACAGGCTGCGATAGCGATTTAGATCGCTATGGCAGATGTAAGAATCGTCATTCCATTCTGGATGCTCGGCGACGATGCGCTCGGCAACATTGGGACGCATGAAACGCCCGGGAGTCAGCTCTGACAGCGAAAACAGTTTTCCGCAGACGGTGCATTTGGTTTTCTTATGGTTCATCATGGAATCGGTTTGATGGTCAGGTGAGGGCGGTCCCGCTTCGACTTAGGTGCGTTTTGGGCGGACGGCATTCGCGGTTCGGTCGCTTTGGGGACGGAGCACTCGCAGTCGGTGTAAACGAACGGTTTGAATTCGCTATTGACGGCAAGAGAAGTCGTCATAGGTCAGTTCTCCGTCGGCCAGGATCAGACGCTGATTGGGGGGATCGAAATCGGTAACTTCGGCCAGTATCACTTCGCCGTTTTTTGCTTGCTTGCATGCTTGCGAACGATCGAGCTTAGCGGGGTCGCAATGTTCGCGGGCGAAAGCCCACCGGTGGCGACTTGGTAGAGGAGTGGCTGGAAGAGGTGGTCGTTATGCCGATCGACTAACGTGACGCGGACGTTCGACTTGCGAAGTCGCGGGGCTGTTTCCAGACCACCAAATCCTCCACCAATGATGACAACGTGAGGTTGCTGTGCTGGATTGGAATGGTTCATGATTTTTTAGTGTGAATCATAGTCGTCGTGCGGGGGTTGTCTAAGAGCAGTGTGGGCGAAACGTGCCGATCACTCGATTTTCTTCACTTATTCCCATCCTGCTCGGGGGGAGTGGAAAGACCGGTACCAAGGGACGCAGTGAAAGTCGCCAAGGCGGATTTCCCCGATGCCTTGGGATGGTTGTTTTGTTCCGTTGGCGATTGGGGCAAATTGCCCCAGCGGGAAAAAAAGTCGCAACTTCCCAGTGGGTGAGTATTTGATAAACCCTGCAAAACGTTGGGTTTTTTGTGTTTTTTAGGTTCTGGCATGAGTCGTGCTTTAGGGATGGTAACCCCCCGGCGTCGCGGAAGCCACGCAGCGTTCGTTCGTCGATGGGAATGAAGGGCTTCGCGAATTCCGCGACCAGATCACTATCACAACAAGGCATCAATCATGCTCAAACAGACCACGACTCGCGAACGAGTCACCCAACTTACCCACGAGATTAAGAGTCACAGCGAACCGTTCCGCCGAATCGTTGATCAGGTGAGCCAGGTTCTTGTGGGGCAGGAAAAACTTGTCCATCGAATGTTGGTGGGGCTGTTGGCTAACGGACACTTGCTGATTGAAGGCGTACCGGGTTTGGCAAAGACCACTGCCGTGGCGAGTCTTGCGAAAGCGATCAACACAGGGTTTCAGCGATTGCAGTTTACACCCGACTTGTTGCCAGCTGACTTAGTCGGAACTCAGGTATATCGACCTCAGGATCAAACGTTTGTCGTTCAGAAAGGTCCGATCTTTTCGAACTTGATTTTGGCGGACGAAATTAACCGAGCTCCGGCGAAGGTGCAGAGTGCATTGTTGGAAGCGATGCAGGAACGACAGGTCACGATCGGTGGCGAAACGTTTCCCCTCGATAATCCGTTTTTGGTCATGGCAACACAAAACCCTGTCGAGCAAGAAGGGACCTATCGATTGCCCGAAGCTCAAACAGACCGGTTCATGTTGAAGGTGATCGTGGACTATCCCAACCGCGACGAAGAGTTGCAGATCCTTGAACGAATGAGCAAAACGGCGGCGAAGTTTGATGTCCAGCCGGTGACATCGCCTGCGGAAATTTTGGCGGCACGTGAGTTGGTAGACCAGATCTACGTCGATTCCAAAGTGAAGAACTACGTCGTCGATTTGGTGATGGCAACTCGTAATCCCGAGTCTTACGGAATGAATTTGAGCGAATTCATTCAGTTCGGCGGTTCGCCTCGTGCGACGATCAATTTGACTTTGGCAGCGAAGGCGAATGCTTTTCTGGCGGGTCGAGGCTATGTGACACCCGCGGATGTTAAAGAGATCGCGCTCGATGTGCTTCGCCATCGTGTGATGGTCACCTACGAAGCGGAAGCGGAAGAACGGACCAGTGAGTCGATCGTAATGGAAATTTTGAATCACGTGCAGGCTCCGTGATCGATGCTTGCAGTCGACGTCGCCAGAGTTTGCATTGCGACGCATTCCGGCCTACCAGTCTTTGGTGAGATTGGTTGCAGAGGTATCTAAGCACTATTCAAACTGGCGAGATCGGCACGAGGACAATTTTATGATTCCACGAGAAATGTTGCGGAAGATTCGCGCGATTCAAATTCGGACATCGCACAAGGTCGATGAATTGCTTGCGGGCAACTGGCATTCGGCCTTTAAGGGACGCGGTATCGAATTTGAAGAGGTGCGACCCTATCAGATCGGCGACGACGTGCGCGCAATCGACTGGAACGTTACCGCTCGTAGCGGAGAACCGTTTATTAAGCTTTTTCGCGAAGAACGGGAGCTTGCAGTTCACTTGCTTGTCGATCTGAGCGGTTCGCTAAACTTTGGCACAACCACGCAAACCAAGCGAGAATTGGTGGCCGAACTGGGAGCGTTGCTTTCGATGTCGGCCATCCGGAATGATGACAGAGTCGGGTTGACGTTGTTCACCGATGCTATCGAGAAGAGCATTCCCGCTCGCAAAGGATCGCGGCACGTGTTGCGATTGATTCGCGAACTACTGTACTGCCAGCCCGTTGGGACCGGGACAAACCTGCAAGGTGCACTTGAGCACTTGAATCGAGTCTCCAAACGCCGGACGGTCGTGTTTCTCATTAGCGACTTTCAAGATTCAGGCTACGAAAGATCGCTTAAAGTCGCCAGCCGTAAACACGACATTATTCCCGTTATCGTCGCGGACCCGTGCGAACATGAAATGCCTAACGTCGGCTTGGTTCGATTGCGCGATGAGGAAACTGGGGAAACGATCACGTTGGATACGGCCAGTCGGAAAAATCGCGAGAAGTACTCGCGGCGATACTTTAAACACGCCGACGCCCGTGATCAATTGTTTCGTCGTTTGCGACTCACACCGATTCATTTGGAAACCGGCCGAGACATCGTCGATCCTTTACACCAATACTTTCACGCTCGAGAGCGACGATCATGAATCAATGTCAACAACTTCAAAGCAGAATGGCGGATGGTGTCCGTGCTAGGCGGAATGCCGTCACGGCTTTGCCGGAGAGGTCGCGTCCTAACGTGATCGCGTTGCTTGCGGCGACCGCAGTCCTCTGTTTTGCGAGCACCACCTTCGCCAGCGATCCGACCGTCACGGCGGTCGCATCCGCCGATCAAGTCCAGGTCGCAGAACCGTTCACGCTGGAGATAACTGTTGAAGCCAACCAAGGCAGTAAAGTCACGTTCCCTGAGGGGCAGACCGCTCTTGGTGACTTTGACGTTCGTGACACATCGGATGCTTTCGACATCCCGTCGGCGGACGATCCTGGGAAGCGAACATGGACTCGAGTATTGAAGCTGGAATCGCTCGCTGCCGGCGAACTGCAAATCCCTCCTATGAACATTCAAGTCGGTGAGAATGGAAAGGTAGCGTTGTTGGCTACTCAGCCGGTCCGCGTCCGCGTCGCAAGTGTCCTCGAAGATCGGGCTGACCCCACACAATTTCGCGATATCGAATCGGTCGTCGATGTTTCCATTCCTGAAAACAATAGGAATTCGATGGTCTCATGGGGGACCGGAATCGCCGGGCTGGCAGCGTTAGCGTTGTTGGTGGGCGTTGCGGTTCAGCGGAGGCGTCGATGGACGACTCCTTTGGCGTGGGCAAGGGAACAGTTCGATGCGCTAGACCCCGCTGACGAGTTCGTTCTCGCCAAATTGTCTCATGTTGCTCGTGAATTCCTGGTGATGCAGTTCGAGATGCCTGAAACCGGCAGCACCCCGCAGGAGATCACCGCACGCTTGCTCACTGAATCGCAGATTGATGCGAAAACTTGCGATCGATTTAACGAACTTTTTGATCTTGCTGATAAATCGAAGTTCGCTGGATTGCAGCTGTCGCCTGATGAATCGGCAAGAGCTATCGGTGATTCGCGAACATTGATTGAGCAATTAGCAAACGATTTAGACCGTAACTGAAGTCGTCAGGCTTTGGACGAAATGAAGGCTGACGATCAAATCTCTGACGAGATCGGCTACGACAATCCAACGAAGGAAAACTGATGTTCGATTCCCCCTGGTACTTCCTACTTCTGCTGTTCATACCGTTGTTGGCGTGGCGATTGTTCGCTCCTCGTCGTCGCGATGCAATTCGGTTCAGCAGTTTGAAGCTTGCTCATGCGATGACGCCTACACTCCGCCAGCGTTTGATCTGGCTGCCTTCAGCTTTGACGTTGGCCGCAATCACCGTCGCAATCGTGGCCGTTGCTCGCCCTCGCGAAGGGCGTGAACAGACGGTTGTGGACAGCGAAGGGATCGCCATTGAAATGGTCGTCGACCGCAGCGGTAGTATGCAGGCAATGGACTTTCAGATCGATGGGCAACCGGTCGATCGACTGACGGCCATTAAGAAAGTTGCCGGCGAGTTCGTAATGGGTGAAGAAACCGTGGAAAGGAAGGAAAACGAAGAGCTCGCGGGGCGATTCAGCGACCTGGTCGGATTGATTACCTTCGCCGGTTACGCCGACGGGCAAACACCACCAACGCTCGATCACATGTTCCTAGTTTCACAACTAAAGAACGTCCAGATTGTCACCAACCGTAGCGAAGACGGTACCGCGATAGGCGACGCGATCTCGCTGGCCGTTGAAAAACTGAACGCTTTGGACGCTCGTCAGAAAGAGAAAGTCAAAAGTAAGGTCGTGATCTTGTTAACCGACGGCGAGAACAACGCCGGTCAGTTGGAACCGATCCAGGCCGCTGAGCTTGCAGCGACGATGGGTATCAAGGTCTACACGATTGGCGTTGGGACCAAGGGGGAAGCCCCCGTGCCGGTCACCGATGCGTTCGGGCGTCAACGAGTTCGGTACATGCAGGTGAACATCGACGAAGCGACCTTAACCAAGGTTGCCGAGGCGACTGGTGGGAAGTACTTCCGGGCGACCGACACCGATTCGCTGGCGAAGATCTATGCCGAGATCGACAAACTGGAAAAGACAAAGGTCGAAGCGAAACATTATGTGGATTACCGGGAACTGGCCGTGCAATCGTTTTCGGGCGTGGTTCACTTCCCGCCGCTGCTGATGATCGTTTTCGTGTTGCTTGCGGCACGTTTGGTGCTTCAGCAAACATGGCTGCGTGAATTGAACTGACCTAAACAAGAACACTATCAGAATTACGTAGCCGAGGTCGCCTGGCTTTGGACGCGTTCCAACCTCCAGACTTTGGCAAGTTCGGCTACCACAGGAATCGAACATGAATGATTTGCAATTCGGA
The DNA here is from genome assembly GCF_007741495.1 of Roseimaritima multifibrata. Taxonomy (NCBI): domain Bacteria; kingdom Pseudomonadati; phylum Planctomycetota; class Planctomycetia; order Pirellulales; family Pirellulaceae; genus Roseimaritima; species Roseimaritima multifibrata. The sequence continues at coordinate 6,910,192 of NZ_CP036262.1, read as the reverse complement.
AACCCCACCAGTATTTACTTGCTTGCGGTTGTCGTGCTTGGGATCGGAATCACCGCTTGGGCGGCGATTTCGCGTCGTCGGGCCGCATCGCAGTTCATGACGGATAGACAACGATCGAGTGGACGTCCTTCCAAGATGTCGGTGAAACATTGGACCTCCGCGATCTTGGTTTGCAGCAGTCTCGCTTTGTTCGCGATTGCCTTGACCGACATTCGTTGGGGTAAGGAGGAACGCGAGGTTCCGCAGAAAGGTATTGAGGTCATGTTCGTGCTTGACGTTTCGCGTTCAATGTTGGCCGAAGACGCTTCACCGAATCGACTTGACCGGGCGAAGACGCAAATCAAAGACATGGTCGATGAGATGGCTGGCGACCGAGTCGGCCTGGTGTCGTTCGCCGGTGACGCTCGGCAATCGGTGCCGCTAACCAGTCACTACGAAGATTTTAAGCAGACGCTTGATTCCGTTGGCCCACATACGGTTCGCAGTGGCGGTTCACGCTTGGGGGATGCGATCACCGCAGCGGCAAACGGTTTCCTCAGTAAAACCAACGAACATAAAGCGATTGTGATCTTCACGGACGGCGAAGATCAAGAAAGCGATCCGGTTGGCGTCGCAAAAAAATTGTATGCCGATCAAGGTATCCGTCTTTTCACCGTTGGTTTAGGCGATACGGACCAAGGTGCTCGTGTGCCTGAACCGGAAGGGGGGCAGGGCAGTTACGTGCAATACAACGGCCAGCAAGTTTGGTCGAAGATGAACGGGGCGATATTGCAACAGATCGCGGAGGAAACCGATGGGGCATATATCCCCGCTGGGACACAAAGGGTCAATATGGCCGACGTCTATCACAGCTACGTTGCAAATGTTCCGCAAGGCGAATTCGAGTCTGCAACGATCAATGCGTACATTCCACGCTTCCAGTGGTTCGCTGTACCCGCTTTGGCACTGTTGTTGCTTGAGGTGTTTATTGCCACGGCCGCTAATCGCAACCAGATGACAACCAAACATCCTGTTGCCGAAGTCACGAAGAAGATGGAATCCATACGCAACGCCGCCTAGCCAATATCGCGGTAGGGTGCAGGCCCTCCGGAACCGTACGGAATTCCACGTCTGGGGCCGGAAGAATGACGCCGTTCCGCCAATAAAAGACTCCGGTCGGTTTAAGCCGTTCTGTTAAGAAGAGAAAACCAAATCATGAACATCAAACGAATCAAGCTTGCACTCCTGATCGCCGCGACCGCGTCGCCGGTATTCGCATCGGAAGAGGACACCGCTCGACAGATCAACGCTGCCAACACGCTTGTGCGAGAAGGTGACTTTGACAACGCGATCGCTGAATATCAATCTGCAACGGCGGCCTCGGGAGATTTGAAGTATAGGCTTGACTACAACCTTGGCGTTGCCCAGTACCGTAAGGGTGAGATTGCAGCGGCGAAAGAACAGTTCATGCAAGCGTCGGCTTCCTCCGACACGCCGCTGGCCGCGGCCGCTCGCTACAACCTCGGTAATTGCTTTTACGCCGATGCTGTCGCGTCAGCAGAACAGGACAAACCTGCCGCAATCGAAGCCTTGACGCAGGCCATCGATCACTACCGGGGCTCGTTATCCGGCGATCCGAATCATACCGACGCACGCGCCAACATCGAATTGGCCGGGCAATTGCTAAAGAAGTTGCAAGAGGAACAACAACAGCAAGAGCAGCAGCAACCGCAACAAGAACAGCAGCAAGACGAGCAACAGCAAGACAAGCAGGAGCAAGATAAGCAAGACCAGCAACAACAAGACGAGCAACAACAAGACCAGCAGGAGCAAGATAAGCAGGACCAGCAACAGCAGGATCAGCAACAGAAGCAAGAGCAAAGCAAGCAGGAACAACAGGACCAGCAACAGCAAGGACAGCAAGACAAGCAGGACCAACAACAGCAGGATCAACAGAAGAACGAAGGTCAACCTTCCGAACAGGACCAATCGAAACAAGATCAAAAAGGTCAGCAGAGCGAACAGGAGCAAGCCGATGCCGAGCAGCAATCCCAAGAAGATCAAGCTTCCGACGGGAAGCCATCAAAGCAAGAACATGCGAAACCGAATGAATCGGCTAGTGACGATGCAAAACCCTCGGAGGATGCCACGCTAGGCGAAGAGAATGAGGAGGAAGCTGAGCAACAAGAGATTCCTAGTGGTGATCTAAAACCGGTTGGTGAACTAGACGAAAATCAAAAACCAACGGGCAGTGTTGCGATGGAGGACCTGAATGCAGAGGAGACGCCGATGTCGAAAGAAGAAGCCCTGAAAATGCTGCAAGCCGTCCGCGACCGCGACATGCTGCGGCGACTAAGGGCCGAGCAGATTGAACGCAGAAGACACGTTCCCACTGACCGCGATTGGTAGTGGCATCAGGCTGCAAAACCGCAGACCCTCTAGTACCGCATACCAGCAAACTTATTGAAATCACACCCGCTGCTAAACGGCTTGATCCGTTCCGCTAAGAAATGAAGGCAACTCTATCCATGAAACCTCTTCTACCTGCACTCGCACTGACTGCCCTGTTGACCGCGACCGCAACTGCGGCGAACGTTGATACGCGATTGTCGACTCGCGAAGCCTTTGTCGGTTCACCCGTGGCGTTGCAAATCTCGATCTCCGACGCGTCCGATTTCGAACAGCCAACTCCTCCGGCTATCGACGGTTGTGATGTCCGTTCGGCCGGTTCGCCTTCGCAGAGCTCGCGGATCACGATCATCAACGGTCGCCGCAGCGAAACCCGTAGCGTCACGATGCAGTATCTGATCACACCACGGCGTGAAGGGACGTTCACGATCCCCGCGATGACCTTCAGCGTCGACGGCAAACCGGTGACGACTCAGCCAGAACGGTTCATTGCGACGAGAAGTGAAACCGGCGATTTGATGTTTGTTGAAATCGAAGGGGGAAAGCAAAAGGTATTTGTCGGACAACCGCTCGATTTGAAATTGAAAATCTGGCTTCGCCCATTCCGTGATCCAAAATCGGGGCATACGCTCAGCGAAGGTGATATGTGGAACATGATTTCGGATTCGACATCGTGGGGCGGGTTCACAGCCAAAATGAAGGAATTAGCGGAAAACAGCCAACGCCCCGGCGGACGCGAAGTGTTAAGGATGGTTCCTCAAGGAAAAAGCACGCATGCTACTCGGTCGAATTCGAGGGCCGAGACCGAAGACCAGCGTTCTTCCGCAAAGACGGGAGATAATGAAGCGGTCGAGCATGCTTACTACCTCTACGAAATCGATGCTACCGTGTACCCCAAACGTGCGGGGGAAATCGACGCGGCGGATGTGCAGATTGTTGTCAACTATCCGACCGCAATCGGGAAATCGCGTTCTTCCTTTGGCAGCCTGTTTGGTGACGATGCCTTTGCGGGTAATTCGCCGATGTCACGTATGATGAACGACGAATTTTTTGGCTCTGCGTTCGGAAACCGTCTGGCCGTGACCGCTTCGCGGCCGATCGTGGGTGAAGTCAGCGTGGACGCGACGGAGGTCCTTCCAATACCGACCGAAGGCCGGCCTGCGGACTACCGCGGTGCAGTGGGACGCTACGAAATCGTTTCGCACGCGACTCCGACGACCGTTGATGCGGGTGACCCGATCACTCTAAATATCGGCATCTTGGGCACCGGGCCTATGGAGTTGGTGCAAGCACCGCCACTCTACGAGTTGCCCGAACTAACCGCGGACTTCAAAGTCGCCGATGAGTCGTTGGCGGGATTCGTGCAAGATGACACCAAGGTGTTCTCGACCACGATTCGTCCGCGACGCGAGGGCATCCAGGAAATCCCACCGATTCGGTTTAGCTTCTTTGATCCTGATACGGAATCCTTTCAAACAGTAATGAGCGATCCGATTTCGATTACCGTGAATAAGTCTGAAATGTTAGCGCTCGATGCGATCGTCGGTAACGGCCGGAAGACTAAATCCGGCACAACGGGGCCGGTGGTAGATCCTGAACAGCCGGACTTCGCCAATCATAACGACGCTACGGTGGTTGTTTCACACGCTCCAGTAAAGCCTTGGAATTGGTTGTCGCTGTTCCTGATCGCGCCGCCAGTGGTTTGGTTAACACTTGCTATCCTAAAGTATCGCGACCTGATAGTCCGTCGTTTTCCAAGCTTCCGGTCGGCGAAGAATCGCTGTATGGCGGCGATCGAAAGGGGGCGGGATGTGGACGCGATTGCCGACGCCGTTGTAGCCTATGTCCTAGCGGAAGGGCGTAAATACTCCAGGACCACGATCGATGCACAGGCCGGTGATTCGCGTCGTGCTGCAAGAGAGATCGAAGCGGTCGGCCATCTGCGAACTGCTGGGTTGTACGACCTAGCGGGTGAAGTCGAATCGTTTTTGGCGGTTGCACGCAAGCCTTCGGGCAGCATGTCGGACACGACGGTTCGGGAGGATGCCCTACGCCAATCCGCTTTGGAATTGGTCGACCGTATCGACGCAGCTCGATCTGCACGGCAGGTGATGAATGTGCGTCGTTCAACTCCGCGACGGTTTAAAAAACGAGCATTAACGCAAACCGCCGCGATGCTATTGGCCTTCTCGGTGATCGGATGGGCGAGCGAAGCATCCGCCGCCGTTGCATTGTCCAGTACCCAAAAAACTACCATTCTCGCTGAAGCGGACGCAGCGTATACGGAGGGGTTGGAGATAGCAGAAACCGATTCTGCCGACGCCAAAGAATTGTTTGCAACGGCGATGACGAAGTACCAACTGTTGGTCGACAGCGATGTACGCAACGCGGACCTATTCATCAATCTTGGCAATGCTTCCATGCAATCCGGCAAGCTGGGGCTGGCGATCGCCAACTACGAAAAAGCGTTGCAGCTTGATCCCGGCAACAAACAAGCCCGCAAGAATCTGGCATTTGCCGACAAACTGGTAAGCGGAACAACGACATCCGATCAACCGCACGCCGAGTCGATGTTGACGTTGCCGGAAAACCTGCGTTCTGTCGCAAGGTGGGTGCTTGGGATCAGTTCCGTAGCCTTTTGGGGGCTGTTGATCTTGCGACTGGTATATCTTCAATTCCCGGTTTGGAAGTATGCAGTCGTGCCGCTCGCTCTTCTTCTCCTTTGCGGTGGGGCACTATTCTGGTCGCCAGCCCAAACGCAACCATCGTTTAATGCCATCATCGTGGCCGGTAACGTCAGCCTGCGTTCAGGGGACGGAGCGGGGTTTGATCCGGTCACCACGATCGAGGAAGCCCAGGGCCATCGCGTTGAGAGGCTGGCTACGCGAGGGGATTGGGCACAGGTCAAGACCGCCGACGGTCATATCGGCTGGATATTGCGCAAGGACATCGCATCGCTTGATGAAGGAAGTCCCGCTGTCTGAATTCACATTTGGGAGTCCACCCGTCGTGGGCTATCGCTAGTGCCGTCGGTGTTCTTAACGCGACGGGCGGTGGTGGGAAAAGTGAGCCGTTGGCAGTGAGGAACGATGAAGGTTGCTTATGTCTCGGTTTCCGAGCAACGGTTTAGAAATGGTGGAGGAGCCGCTTAGCGATATCTCGATCAATGTATAATAAGCCCGAGCGGATATCGTCGTTCGACGGCGTCCTTCGCGGCAGGTGATGGCCACACCGGAATCAACCGGATGTTCGCGATTCATGTGCTCGTGTAAAGTTGGGCCGCATCTTAATAGCCATTAAAGTACTCTCTTATCTGCGGAACGCAGCCAACTCTATGAATGCTACATACGCCCGGCACCTTGTAATCTTTGTTGTCATCTTGATTGCCTTGAATTTTCTGTTCCAGTGGCACATCTCGATTATCGGTAGTTTGTTGTTAACGCTTGGGTTGAATTTTGCGTTCAGCTTTTTTGATAATCGAGCGTCGCAATAGCTTTCGTGCGGGATCGACCGTATCGAATCTCGGGCGGCAAAGTCCTGTCGATGAAGAAAGATGCGACCTGGTTACTGCTGGGACGAACCTTCAGACAGCCCGTCCAGTTGCGGCCGCGCTAGCCCAATGCCATCTACGGGCGGTATTCCTGGCGGATCGGCGTAAGCCGACGGGCAAATTCATTCTGTTTTCAATGCGATTGCCGGACGGTTCGCGCCGTTGCGCTAAGAAAGTAGATGGCATAGAGCTTCGCTTGCTACGGCGGATGCTTCATGCGTCTGGATACTGTCTTAATCTGCCACTAGAGAAGTGCATAGCATTCCCAGGGGGAACGCAATCAAATGGGCGAAGTCAGCGGATAGCATTTGGCCGTCTTCGGGGAGATGGATGAAGGACCACGTTGCACGGGCGATTAGAACCAGCAGGATCAATGCGATGATGGGCCAGCGAATCGGTGACGCCAGTCCAGCGAGCGCCAATCCAATGCATCCGTAGTAACCCGCGGATGGGCCAACATCCTGGACATGCCATAGCAGCTGACCGCGATGGGTAGAAGCCATCGCATTGACGGCCAGTACACCGATCGTCATCAAGGCGAGCGTCGTGATGTGAATGCCGAAGAACGTCGCAAGGGATCGTGTCGTTCCATAGTTCCATTCAACGTACCCGACCCCCAGTCCGAACATTGCGATCGAACTGTAAAATCGCCATCCCCCGGCGGTAAACAGCAGCGAAGTGATAGCGCGATGCACTTGCCCTTCAACAATCAGTCGCATGGAGTAACCAGCACGGTCTTGAATGGTCTGGTCAAGTAAACCGACGTGGCTTCGCCCGTAGATACCGGCTGCAATCAGGACCGACAGCATCGTAAGGGTGAAGGGCAGTCGTAGCAGGGTGTTCATGGTTTCCATTTCTTAGCCGGAGGACGTTGCCTTTCGTTATCATGCTTTTCATCGCGGAAGATTTTTTGGCGGACGGAAAAGTTAGTGCCGGACGAAAACATAAAATCATACCGCGTACCATCGCCGATGTTACCGCACGTCAAATATTCGGATGTTACAACCGACGCGAATCGATTGACGAACCGTTTGATCGCGTCGACGGTTCGTGTCGTTGCGGCGTTCGGGATCGTCATTCTTAGTCGGCCACTGCAACACAGATCGCCCCGATGGTGATGAGAGCAACTCCGATAGTAGCTGTCAGAGAAAGCCGTTCATGTAGAAACAGAAATGCAATGATCGCGACCAGGACGACACTCAATTTGTCGATGCTGGCGACTTGCCCCGCCTTGCCGATATCTAGGGCTCGGAAATAGCAGATCCAACTCCCGCCAGTGGCCAGGCCCGACAGTATTAGAAATGCCACGCCTCGCCGCGGTATCGATTTCACGAGTGCAAACTGTCCGCTAATGCACAGCAAGGTCGAAACGAATGCGAGAATGACAAGTGTTCTTATGAAGGTCGCCACGTCTGGCGGAATCCCTTTGACCCCAAGTTTGGCAAAAATCGCCGTCAGCGCAGCGGCTAGCGCAGACAACATTGCCCAGAACTGCCAACTAGTCGTCATTCCGTGCCAAAAGTTCATTTTGTGTCCTTTTAAGTCCCCGGGGACTCCGTTGTGATATTCCGCCCTGTTGGACGCATGCCAAACGTCTCTGGCATGCTGACCCAAATCGACGGCTGCCGCTGCATTTCTCGACTAGCCAGTGAATCTTAAAGTGTCGCCTTTCGCTCCGGACGCAAAATCTATAAGTAGTGGATTCCGAGTGGGATCCATTGTCTGGCGACGGTAGGTACGGCAGCCACATAGCTAACGCTCGCCAAAGCGTGGACTGACTGGCAATACGCCAGCAATAAATTTCACGTCACCCACGAAAAGGGACACCAACCAAGCCGATCAATATAAATTCACTGGCTCAGCGGGCGACAGATACTTGTCGACCGCTTGAGCAGCCGGAAGGAGACGTTTGCGATGCCCGTTGCCGAATACTGCTATTTCAGGGCAGTCTCAATAGCGACAATACCTCTTTTAGGCCAACCGCTTTCCCTTGTTGTGCCGTGTCCCCCACTTGTCTTGGGCCTATTTCATGGCGTCAAGGTTTCAGGTTCTCGATTGATCCGTCTGGATAGATCTCACCTGCGTCGCTGATTGAAGATGGATGCGATTCGCGTTGCCTGCCAGCGCAACTGCGCTCTTTATTGGCCGAAATTTTTTACCCCAATTGTTTGATCCGTTGGGGGGGGCGGCTACCAGGTGCCGATGCTTTTCAAGCCTTCGGTTTCCCAGACGTTGACGCTCCCTTTCTGTCCGGCGGAAAAAACTCGCGTTCCATCGGCGGTGATGCCTGTTGCAAACAGAAAATCACCCGGCGCCGCGGTTGCCGACACCTGCGCCCCGGTACTCGACTCGTGAACGCGAACCTGGCCATTCGCAGTGGAACTGACCACTCGTGTGCCGTCTCCGATAAAGGCAATCGAAGTGACTTCGTCAGGAAACCCGCCGATGGTTCGAATCCGTTGCATCGTTCCGACGTCCCAAGTTTTGATTGTCTGGTCGGCGCTGCCGCTGGCAAGTATCCGTCCGTCATTCTTCCATGAAATCGATAGAACATGGTGCGTATGCCCATCTAACGCACCGATTACCTTTTCGGATTGAACGTCCAGCAATCGAATCGTCTTATCGGCCGACGCGGTTGCCAAGACGCGATCATCTGGTGAAAACCGGACTGCCAGTACGGAGTCGCTGTGAACGTTGTCGAACCGCCGCAGCACTTCACCGGTCGCCGTTGCGACGATGATCACTTGTCCGTCACGACTGGGGGTACCACTGCCGATTGCGATGGATTCACCATCGCCGCGAAAATCTAATGCGGTGACTCGGTCCGCAATCAGTTCAGAATCGATTCCTCCGATCGACTGAATCAGTTTCCACCGGTGCTGTAACGCGATTACCTGCGGTGGACCAAATGGATCATGGACCACCAATCGATCTCCGTCGACCCACTGCGCCCCCGATGAAAACGTCGCTGATCTTGAATCGCTCAGCTGGTCTCGGTCAATCGGTGCTCCCGTCTGTCCATCAAAGGTTCGGACGCCACCTTTTGCATCGACTACCGCGATGCTCAAATCGTCAGGTGAAAATGCGATCGACGTCACGCTAGGCCAAAGGGCAGCGTTTGCTGTTAGTTGCGTGTGCCGGTACTTTAGCTCGCCAAGTTCGTTTTTGCGCAGCCGAATGATGTTTTGATGTTCAGGGATCTTTAGCGACGCAAGATCACGCGTTTTAGTGGTGGTAACCAATGCTTGGTCACGTTCCGTCAGATCGGCCTGTTTTGCTTGAACCTCTTTCTCGGCCGCCACCAACGCGGCGTTTTGCTTTTCCAATGCAGCCGTTTCTGCGGTCACCCTCGCATTCGCCTCGGCAGCAAGTTTCTTTGCCGCGGCAAGTTGTTCGGTCGACTGTGTCTTCGTTTTTTGTTCGGCCAGTATTTGCGTTTTCTTTTCGGCCACACGATTGGCAAGTTCTTTCGCAGCCGGCTCTTCCGTGGTCATTGCGGCCTGTTTCTCCAGCAGTTGTAACTCCGCGGTGGTTTTCTCCAGTTGCGTTTTGTTTGTTGCGATCAAGCCTTCTGTTTTCGTCGCTGTTTGATTTGCTTGTTCAATCTGCGACTTCGCTTCGGCAATTTTGACCTTGGTCGCGGCGATTTGTTTGGCTGTTTCGTCGCGTAGTTTCGTCTTTTCTGCCAGGGCTTTGCTGGCGTTCTCGCGCGCTTCTTTTACTTTCGCAAGCGCGGCGTCTTCGGTTTCCAGCGACTTCTTTAACACTTCGGATTGCTTTTCCAACGTCTGAAGCCACGCTTCTTCTCGCCGCAGGTCATCATCAAGTGACTGGATTCTTAGCCGTGACTTTCGATCACCCGAGAGAGTTAAAAGCAGTTTTCCGTCATCAAGATTCCAGACCTTGGATTGGCCATCGCTGCCACCGGTCGCGATTCGGTTATTCGTGTGACTGGTTGCTAGCGCGACGATTGGCGATTCGTGATTGAATTGGTGAAGGGCTTTGCCCGATGTGTGATCGATGACCGTCGCGATCCCGGATGCAGATCCAACGACCAATTGATTCTTTGACGTAAAGACGATCGACGTTGCGTCTTTGACTGCATCAAGCGAAGGGATTGGTTTTGGTTGTTGCGATTCGAACAGACGGATTTGCCCCTCCGTACCGAGTGAAGCAATTGTATGCCCGTCGGGACTTTGTGCGACGGAGGCAATGGAGTGATCTAACTGCAGGACCGCAGTGGGCGATCCGTCTGTCGCTGCGTGAATGGCCAGGTCACCCGTTTCGTAACCGATCACGAAAGAATCCTGATGCCCCCAGGCCACGTCTGCAACAGAGGCCGACGCAGGAACCGAAATTCGCTTTTCGCGGGACTCTAAATCCCAGACTTCCACATCACCGATCGCGTTGACGATTGCCACGGCCGTATGATCGGGATTGAAGGCGACCGGCCCGCTTGCTCGCTGCAGTGCGGGCGGTACCTCGGCGGTGTTCGGTAGTCTTTGCCAGATTCGCACCGTGCGATATCCTCCGGTGGCGATCCGATCTCCGAGCGGAGAAAATGCGATCGCCTGAATGACATCGACATCCGCAACGCCTGATTGTGACAGTTGATCATCCACCAGAGTGTCGGCAACTTTTCCCGTTCGGGAATCCAGCAGTTCGACTCGATTGGCATGCCCAACCGCAACGAATTGATCGTCGGGCGAAACCGCGAGCGAATAACTGCTGCGAATGGTCTCGGGAACCGGTTGCCAATCGATATCGGCGCCCGAATGCTGATCGATCGTTGCACCTTGTGCGATCCAATTGCGGATCCGCGTCAGCTGATTCTCGGTCAATCTTTTCGCGCCGACGGTATTCTCCTCCGGCGGCATCGGGTCGTTGTCGTCGGTGAGTCTGGTGTACAGCAGGCTGGCGGCCGGGTCAGTACTTTCCCACAGCACGCCACTATCGCCACCGACCAGCAATGCCTTGACCGTTTCAAGTGACAGGCCCCCTTCGGCTTGTTTGGCGCGGTGGCAGGCGACACAGTTTTGCTGCAGTATTGGCAGGATTTCTCGTGCGTAACTGACCGCACCGTCTGGCGTCGTTGATTCGGCGTTTGCGGTCATCGCAATCATGCCAGCGATACAAACGCATGTCAGCAGCGACGAAAAACGTATCATTTGAACGGTTTTAGAGGGAATGAATCGATACATCGGTTACTGCACCACCAGTGTGATCAGGGACGACGGCACATAGACGGTGAAATCTTTGACAGCTGTCTGTTTTGTAATGGATTCGATCTGTTTTTCAGCTTCGGCGATCGCTTTGTCGATCGCCGCGTGTTCATCCGCGCGGCTCTCGTCAGCTCGCATGGTTTTCAGGTCATCGCGAAGCTTCGTCGCCCTTGTCAACGATTGCGGATTGACCGCAAACTTGACCTTGGTTTCACCTTGTCCCCAAAAGGTATAGGTCCCCGGTTTTGCATTTGCAGTCACGTCGATTGTCCATTCGGCTTCGGACTTATCGGCGGGGATGGTTAGGTCACCGGCAGCGACGCCGGCCGGCAGATTTTTGCCGCGCAACACGATCGCGTCCTTGCTGCCTTCCTGACGTTGAACCTTGATTAAAACCTTTGGCTTCGTTCCTTTGGCGGTCGTGATCGGTTCGGTGCTGGCCGGATCAATGCTAACGGGATAAACGTCCAATTCCGACGACGCGATTGCCAAACTGTCGGTCAATCGTGTGTGTGCGGTTGGTCGATATCCATCTTTCTCCCAGACGACCGTCACGGATTTTGCAATCCGTTTCGCGGGGGCGGGATTTGCAGGGGCTGAACTGGCGGGATCGGAGGCTTCTTTATCACCCGCCGCTTCAATGCCGGTACCATCCATGGCGATTCCTTGAACCTGAAATTCAGCTTGCTGAATCGGCGCTTCTGCGGATGCCGTGACAATTAAATCCGTTTGATTCTGATTGGACGCAATCCACGCAGGCGGGCAAGAAAGACCTGGCGGAAGATCAGGGATCGTAACTTTAATGGGGGCGGTCATCTGGTTGCGAATGGCGAACACTCGAATCGTCAATGCGCCGCCACGGGCTAAATGCGCTCCAGTTGGTCGGGAGACATTGGCGTCTTTGTTTGGGTAAACGTGATAGGCAGCGAGTTCCCAGGAATCGTTCGGCGGTGCAACCGACAGTTGGTATCGTTGAACCGATCCCAAGGATAAGCCCGTGTCCAAATCCGTCAGAGTGATCCGGTAGTCGCCGTCTTCAGGGGGCGTGAAATTCAGGATCGGGTCGTTGGTCGCAAGCCGAATAACGGCGTCCGTCACATTGTGGCTGTCCTCTGCGGTCGCCACACGTTGCCAGGTTCGCACACCCGCTGCGTCGTCGATTGCACGTTCGACAACCATTCGTACATCCGTTGGCTCGCCAAGTCGCTGCGAAACCACTTCGATGGTTACCGGAGACGCTTTTTGGAGTTTGCAAATGAACTGGTCCTGGTCCGTCGGGGAATCAAAATCAGACTCCACCGCGCCGGGAACCTGCAGGTTGACCGTCGTATCCGATTCAGCGACTCGAATAGGTTGCAGTGCCGGTGCGCTGATCACAAGCGGATGCTGGGCGATAGACGAAGGTGGCGAATCCGAATCGGTTGACTCGGTCACTTGCAATCCGTAGGAATAATCGGGGCCACCACGATAGAGTGCGTCATGAATCATGATCGTAAGTGGCGCGGTTTCTTCCGCGATAAAGGCAAACTCTAAATCGGAATAATCCGTACCGATGACACTGCGAATCGTCTGCGCCTTGCGATTGATTAGCGAAGCGGAAGCAAGCATTCGCGAATCGATAGAGTGCGTCATCAATCGGACGAGGTACTCCTTTCCCGCGACGACGGGCAATGAATAGAAGTTGCGGGATTGTGACGTCGCGTGATTAAAATAGACCGCGTCCAGAGCCAACGGGCTTGCCGAGGACGGATCGGACTGCACAGGGCGGATGGGCTGTGCGCCCTTGTCGACTAGAATCGATCGTGGGTTGGATATGCCAAATCGTCCGATCGCGCGGACTTCGTATCGACCCTCGGGGACGTCGGGCGAAAGCGTCACGCGAAAATTTCCGTAACGTTTGGTCTCCGCATTTGTCAACGGCTGAGGTGCCGCCATCAGAACGGTTGCGACGATTCCAGGATGGGAGAATTCCAGTTGTTCGGATTCGTCGGTATGGCTTCCCGCTGCAACGGCAACCTCATACTCGCCGCCGGGGGCGAAAATGGATTGTGAAAGCGAACGTAGTTCGATAACGGGCAACTGCGCAGATGCGGACCGGTTCGGGAGGAACAGGTTGGCCAAACATAAACAGAGCGCGAACCGCGCAAGCCGAGGCCACGCAATTGTCGGGAAGGGAATGTGTCGCATTAGTGGTTGAACAGAAATTCTTTAGAGTTCACTAAGGCCCAAATTAAATCTTCCCAGGGCTCTTTTTGATTGTGACGTTCCCCTAAATAGCCAATCGCCGACTTCAGCTCCCGGTCGGCGGGTTCACGACTGAGCGCAAGCTTGTACAGCTCGCGAACTTTTGCTTCGACCGGTCGTGTGTTGTCGGCTGCAAAGGAGGCCGCCCGACCGTTATCCGTGGTCAGTTTTTTTTGCATTTCTTCGGAGTTCAGCAAGTGCAAGCTCTGCGCCAAATTGGCCTCCGATGACCGCTCGCATTCACAAGCCGTTTTTGAATCGGGTTGTCCAAAGACCGTCAAGAAATACGAATCGAAACCGGTGTCGGGAAGCTGGACGGCGCGGGTGCCTGTCGGCATTCCCGCGAACGTCGTGGTCGATCCTGTCACCGCATCAATCGAATCGAGAAGCGTTTCAGCTTGCAGTCGCTTGGGGTAAAATCGCGAATGACTGCGGCGATCGATCACGTTCTCTTCGGTTGCATTCGAGGATGCCGAATAGGTTCGTGAAAGGCAGATTAATCGAACCAAGGCCTTGATGTCATACCCCGACGCGACAAATGATTCCGCCATCGCATCCATCAATTCCGGATTCGATGGAGGATTGGTTACACGCATGTCGTCTTCTGGTTCCACCAAGCCGCGACCCATGAAGTGTTTCCAGTATCGGTTGACAAAAGCTTTGGCGAAAAATGGATTCTCTGGTGATGTGACCCAATCGCTAAGTTCTTTCCTGGGGTCCATCGCGGTGTCGATCGCAATTGCTTCGGCATCTAGCCCAGCCGGTTGGACCGCCTGCCCAGTCTTGGGATGCTTGGCCGAAGGCGCCGCGATAAGGGTGACAAAAGTAGCATCGGTCCCTTGCGTCTTTTTCGAGATGGTTGAAAAGAACGCGGACATACGAGCGTAATCTTCCTGGGTCCATTTTTCGTAGGGATGGTGGTGGCATCGTGCACACTGGATCCGTTGCCCTAAGAACAATTGGCTGATGTCTTCGACTCGTTCGTTTTGGTCCGTGACTTGGTCCAGCCATGCGGTCGCGGGATTGCTGAAGACGGTTCCGCTGGCGGTCAGCATTTCGTCAACGATTTGGTCATAGGGCTTGTTGTTTCGGAATGACTCGCTCAGCCAGTGGTGAAACAGCACATTGGATACTTGCAGCGAACCGCCACTACGGCGATTCCTCAGGATCACGCCCCACTTCCGTGCAAACAGGGTTGCGTAGTCGTCACTGGCTAGCAGACGTTCGACTAGCGTCTCGCGTTTTTCCGCCGATGGGTCGGCTAAAAATTCGTTGGTTTCAGCAAGCGTCGGAATCCTGCCCGCTAGATCCAGGGTGACGCGACGCAGAAACGTCGGATCGTCACATTGCGCAGAGAAGGGGATTCCAAGGGAATCCAATTTCTTGCCGACGAATTGATCGACCACGTTGGTTGCTTCACTGGCAAATTCATACGCCGCATCGATGTTTAGTGGGACTTCCGCACGGAACACCGTGACATGGCCCTGATACCGAGCCATGACGGCAACGTCTCCGACCAATTTTGCGGTCTGGACCAAGCCCGTGTCGGAGACTTCGGCCATCTGGGTATCGTTGGATTCGTAAACCGCTGCACGTGTGACGTCTTCCACCGATCCGTCGCTGTACGTAGCGATGACCGCCAGTTGCTGGGCGCTGTCGCCCAGCATTCGTTTGACATTTGGATACGCTCGAATCGAAGTGACGCTGACAGCGCTGCCCGATTCAAACGGCATGCCTTGCGCGATCCAGCGTCGGAGCAAGCGATATTCATGGGAATCGGTAGTGGTGCGGGCACCTCCGCCGTGCGGCATCGCGTTGACCGTTTTCTGCAACAGCAAACTGCGATCGGGCGAGGCCAGTGAAACACGACGGCCGCGTGATTCGGCGACCAACCGTTTATAGTCTTCCTCGGGTTCGAAGCCGAGCAGCGACAATCGGAAGCCATTTTGCCCGGCAATTTTTCCGTGGCATCCGCCTCCGTTGCATCCCAGTTTGGTGAAGATGGGCACGACTTGGCCACTGAAGCTGACCGGCTGTGTTTGACCGGTTCCCGTTACGGTCAGTGTCGTTGTGGATTGTTCACCATCGTCGGCGCTCGCCGTGATCGTGACGTTTCCGTCAGCCAATGGAGTGACCATCCCGGTCGCATCGATCGAAACCAAACCGGCTGGCGTCGCGTCGTAACGGACATTCCGCGTCCAGTCGGCGACGATGCCATTGGCTTGTGTTCGCGAGACGATCAGTTGCAGCCGAGCATCCTCGCCGATGAGTTGGGTTGCCCCTTGGGCTTCACCGTTTTCGATCCGCAGCAGATCTGCGGCCGATAACAAGGATGCAGAATATGCAAACGCCATTGCGAGCGTGTAAATGGCAGAGCGAATCATTTTGTGACGATTCATCATGAAATCAGCTCGGCGATTGGATCGCTGTCGACCAAGAACTGGGGACGACCGGTGGGGTCTGCAATGGTTGTTGAATGGGTGTCGATGCCCAGAGTGTGGTAAAGCGTTGCGACCACCTCTTGCATGTCGACCGGCCTCTCAACGGCTTCTTCGCCAAGTCGATTGGTGGCGCCAATCGCTTGCCCGGTTTTCAATCCGCCACCAGCCATCCAAGCACAGCTGACTTTGCTCCAGTGATCGCGTCCCGCTTTTGCGTTGATTTTGGGCGTTCTTCCGAATTCGCCCCAAACGACGATCGCCACATCGTCCAACATTCCCCGTTCGTCCAAGTCTGTGACGAGGGCACTTAGGCACTGGTCCAGTTTGCCGCCATGATCGCGGACCATATCAAAGTTTTCACTGTGGCTGTCCCAGCGGCCATAGCTGAGGCTGACAACGCGGACGCCAGCTTCCACCAAGCGGCGTGCCATCAGCAGTTGATCGTTGCAGGTTGGTGCACCATCGTATTGGTATTTGTAGGGTTTCCCATCGCCATAACGTGCGACGATTTTGGGATCTTCCTTGGTCAGGTCCAACGCATCAACCAGCTTGCTGCTGGTCAACACATCCAAAGCCCGCTGACCAAACGCATCCATCCCTTCCATCGTGCCGCTGATGTCGATGTCTCGCCGCATCGTGTCCAGTTCGGTGAGCAGGCTTCGACGATCGGCTAGTCGATCAAAGGAAATTCCCTTAAGCGTCATGTTCTGCATCCCGGGGCCGTCAGGTTTGAACGGCGAGTAGGCTGACCCGAGGAACCCGGCTTGGCCCGAATCCGACCACGGAACGTGGCGAGTTTTTGCTGCCAGTCCAACGAACGGAGGAACCGATGGATCAACCGGTCCTTGTATTTGCGCGACGGCCGAACCGATCGAAGGCCGTCCACCAAGGTTTCTTAACGAGTTGCCGTCCCAACCGGTTAAGCATTGCACGCCATCATGCCCGCCGCGACACCCGACGACGCTTCGAATCACGGCGGCTTTATCCATTAGCGTCGCCAGCTTAGGAAAGACTTCGCAGATCTGAATCCCGGGCACGTTGGTGCTGATTGGCTGGAATTCGCCACGAACCTCGCTTGGTGCTTCAGTCTTGATGTCCCACATGTCTTGGTGGGGAGGCCCACCGGCAAGGAAAATATTGATTACCGACTTATGGGACTTCGTCGATCCGGAAGCCGCTTCGGCGCGGTAAAGATCCGCCAGCGACAGACCTCCAGCACCGAATGAAAGTGCGCCGACCTTTAAAAAGCTGCGACGGTTGTGCCCGTCGCAATAGCGACTGGCGGGACCCTTGATCGTTAACATGACCAGGCCGAGGTAGGTGGGGAGGGGTGAGGTGGGGCAGGGCAATCGTGGTGTTAGGTTGCCCCTGCGGTGAAATCTGACGCCAGTATACCCGCTTAACGGGGGTTGCTGCAATCTTTTTTAAAACAGAGGAAACCCTTTTGGGAGTTGGGAGTTGGGAGTTGGGAGTTGGGAGTTGGGAGTTGGGAGTTGGGAGCTGGGAGCTGGGAGCTGGGAGCTGGGAGCTGGGAGCTGGGAGCTGGAGAATGGAGAATGGAGAATGGAGAATGGAGAATGGAGAATGGAGAATGGAGAATGGAGAATGGAGAATGGAGAATGGAGAATGGAAGCCGCTCGTTTGCTTTGTTATTTGAAGCGCGCGGTTCCTTCGATTCCTTGGTTCATTCGCCTTTCTCTATGTAAAAGTTTAGACTGGGGCATTGAACTGTGTCCCTAGCCGACAACTGAGAGGCTTCATCTGAGATGAAAGTCATTGTAGATCTGTGCGTCGTCCCGATCGACGTTGGTGTATCCGTAAGTAAATACGTCGCTGAGTGCCAGAAAGTGCTGCAGGACGCTGGGCTGGAGCATCAGCTTCACGCGTACGGCACGAACATCGAGGGTGAATGGGACGATGTGTTTGCCGCGATTAAACGCTGCCATGAACGCGTTCACGCTCTCGGGGCACCGCGAATCACTACGACCATCAAAGTTGGGACTCGCACGGATCGCGAGCAGTCGATGCAGGACAAAATCGACAGTGTGACGGAGAGCAGGCCCTAGCGATTTTCACCGATTAGGTTTGGTTGCGTCCGCCAAAGCACTCTTCGCGGAATCATTTTAGAAAGATTTGCGGCCGCGCGATCACGTCCTTTACCACTCCAGGAGTGGTAAAGGATCCAGCTTTCTTCTCGCCCGCGGCTTTGCCTGCTGTTTTCTACTTGGCAGCCGCGCTGTCGTTGGGTTGGTCAACTTTCTTAAGGAATTTAAAGATGTCGCTGCCCGTGGTGAGGATCAGGGTGCTGTCTTTATCTAGCATCTCTTGGTACGACTCCATTGTCATGATGAATTCGTAGAACGCGACCGAATCGTCGTTTTGGTTGTAAGCTGCTGCGTAAATTTCGGTCGCCTTCGCGTCCGCGACGCCGTGAATTTCCTGAACCGTTTTGTAGGCTTCGGATTCGATTCTCAGTAAGTCACGTTCGCTCCTGCCCATGATCTTCGCCGCTTCGCCGGCTCCTTCACTGCGAAAACGTTCCGCGATCTGCTGCCGCTCACTAATCATGCGTTCGAAGATACGCATGCGAACACTTTCGTTGTAGTTGATTCGTTTGAATCGGACGTCAAGCAATTCGATCCCAAAATCGGTGAGCTTGCTGGCAGCCTTGGCGAAAATTTCCTCTTCAATCTTTGCACGGCCCATCGTGATCGGATAGAGCATGCCAATGTTGCCTGGTGCGTCGACCAGGGTCGCATCGAGATCGGGTTGGCGATCTTTGGTGGTGCGGATGATTTCGATCAATTCATGTTTGGCGATGGCATTGCGGGTTTCGCTGCCAAGGATGTCATCCAAGCGAGACTGGGCACTACGCTCATCCCGCAACCGCAGAAAGAACTGTTTTGCATCGTTGATTCGCCATCGTCCAAACGTGTCGACTACGATGTAGGTCTTGTCTTTGGTTGGCATCTCGTTGGGGCGACCGTCCCACTGCAGGGTTCGCTTTTCGATGCGAGTTATTTCTTGGATAAAGGGCGTTTTGAAATGAAGCCCCGCATCGCTGATCGGATCGCCAACCGGTTTGCCGAATTGTGTGATGATGATTTGTTCGGTTTCAGAGACGGTGTACGCGCTGCTGTAGCCGAGGAAAGCCGCCAATGCCAGGGCAATGACCAAGAGGGGGAAGAAAGCACTTTTCATCGTTGGCCTCCTTGGGAGTCCGTTGACAGTTGCAGCAATGGCAAGATTTGGCTGGCTTCTTCGTCGATGATGATTTTTTTACCTAAGTTGGGAACAACCTGTCGCATCGTTTCGATATAGATGCGTCGTTTGGTCACCTCGGGGGCTTTCAAGAATTCGGTCAACACCGCATTGAAGCGGGACACATCCCCCTCGGCTTCGTTGACGCGTTTGAGTGCGTATCCCTCGGCGGCTTGAATCTTCTGTTCGGCTTCGCCGCTGGCGCGAGGTACAACCTTGTTGTATTCACCGTTGGCGACGTTGATCATCTTTTCCCGTTCCTGTTGGGCTTGGTTGACTTCGTTGAACGAAGGTTGGACCATCACAGGTGGATTGACATTCTTTAGCTGGACCTGATCGATACTCAATCCAAGCCGGTACTTGTTCACTACTTCTTGCAGTTGAAGCAGCGCGTCCACTTCGATCTCTTGCCGTCCCACGGTAATGACTTCGTCCACGGTGCGATCACCGACCACGGAACGCATGACCGATTCAGAAATGTCGCGCAGCGTCTCGCCGGGGTTGCGTACCTCGAATAGAAACAGCTGCGGTTCCCGGATTCGGTACTGGATAACCCACTCCACGGTCGCCGCGTTCAGATCGCCAGTGACGATGTTGCGTTCTTCTGCCTGCTCTGACGAAAACTGCGTCGCGTCCAGTCCGCCCTCGGTGCCAAAACCGAATTCCTGTTTTAGCTGACGCTTTACAGGGACGATGAACACTTGGTCGACGCCGAAAGGGAGCTTGAACCGCAGGCCCGGATCGACCGTTTTGATATATTTGCCAAACCGCAGGACGACGCCCTGGGATTCCGCCTGGACCGTGTAGATGGAGGTGTATACGAAAATTGCCAGGAGAATGGCGGGAGCCCCCCATAGGAGAAGAGGGCGGAGATTCTCGATTTTGCCCCAGTCAATTTCGCGTAGGTCGCCGCGTTCAAAACTCATCTGGTTGATCGATCGTGACAAAGGATGTGCCGGTGCATCGCATCGAGATGCATGAAGTCATCGAAGGATGACTGGGGACCTGATGGTACGCCCGGCATGGTGTAGATGATACTCCCCGACTGCTGATCAGCCGGAGTGACAGGATCTAGTATAGCCCGGTCCGGCCTGTCATTCCCAGTTTTGGCGATCGATCCTCTCCTCCCTTTGGATCAACCCTTGCGGCAATTGCGCAGGTTCCGAAATTTTTTCTTCAATCGGTCAGCACCATCATTTCGGCAGCTTCGGGTCGTAGGTCAATGTGTCCGGTCGTGTGCAGAATGGAGATGCGGGCAGTCCATTGCGGTTATAGAGATTGCAGTTGTCCGGTGTGACCGAGTAGGCGTACCGTACCGCCAGCGGGGAGGAGACATTCGCACTGGTAACCACAATGGTCTTCCCCTCGATCTTGGCCTTGGCTGGCTGCCACATGCCCGACTTGTCAATCATTTCGAAGTTTGCAAGTTCGGAGTCGGGCGTTTCTTGCGGGGCTGCGAGCCCTTCTTTGTCTGCCACCATCAGGCCACTCTCGGCATGATGGAAGTGTAGAACCGCTCTGTCTCCGACGATCTCTTGACGATCAAACATTGGGCCGCTGAAAGCGATCTTATGGCCGTAGTCCTTTGCTAATGCCCAGCTTGCGAGACGTTGCCCCACGTCGATTTTGTTTGGCGGGTGAATTGCCGCCCCATCAATGTCGACGGTAACGACCATCCCTGAGTTTGGGAGATCGGTCGCCAGTCGCTGCTGTTCACGGAGGTAGGGCCAGCCGTCTCCGGCGCCACTACCGGGAAGCTGCACAAAGTAAACCGGTAGTTCCTCGTTTTCCAAGGCTTGACGCCAACCCTTGATCAACGCTCGCATCTTGTGCTGGTAGTCGCGTGGGTCTTCCTGAACGCCGCAGTTCGATTCCCCTTGGTACCAGATCGCTCCGCGTACGGTGAAGAGACGGATTGGGGCGATTCGAGAATGGAACAGGCGGCCCGGCAGCCAGTTGGTGTCCCGTGCACGTACGCCGCCCGGAAGCTTCCAGATTCCGTCCAGATCGCCTTGGTTCGCTAGTTCCAGTTCTCGTTTTAGTGTTGGATGCGCATCGAAAGCCGTTTTGGGGATAAAGGGTTCGATAGGCGTTCCGCCCCGCGAGGAATCGATAATGCCAATCGGTACGCCAAGCTCCGCATGCAGACGCTGGGCAAAATAAAAAGCGACTGCCGAGAAACGGGAAACCGTTTCCGGAGTGCAGACCGTCCAGGTTGCCTGCTGGCCCAAATCGCTCAGCGGTTCCGAGCTTTCGGCTGCATGGATCCGGCTGAATCGGATTGCCGGCAGGTTCGCGGCGACGATGTCAGCTTGAGCGGCGTCCAGTTCACGCGACACTGCGCCGACGGTCATCGCCATGTTTGACTGACCGCTCGCGTGCCAGACTTCACCCACCAGGATGTCGTCAATCACAACGGACTGCCGACCGCTATCAACACGCAGCGGCCTCCCTTGGACGCTGACTGCAAGAGGCTGAAGAGTGACCGACCACGCTCCCTGCTCATCGGCTGATGCCTCTGCGGTTTGGTCGGCAAATGTAACCGTCACCCTATCGCCTTCGTCTGCCCATCCCCAAATCCGAACGGGTTGTTCACATTGCAGGACCATATGATCTGCGAAGATTCCGGCAACTCGCATTTCGGCTGCATAACTGACGGCTACGGGCAGCAGTGTCGCTGCCACGACCAGTAGGTGATTGATGAACGGTCTCATTTCTTTTGGTCTTTTATCTATGCGGATCGCCAAGTCAGCGTTTTCATTTCATCGTTCCAGGGGTGCGCCGCATCGGTCGTGTGCGTGGTGAGGGCGATACCATCGGGTGATAGTCGAGCCGTTGTCCAGCCGGTCGTCGATTGGGTTGGATTGCCAACGTACGATGTGGCAGGCATGTTGAGAATGTGAATTCCTTGATGCTGTGCGTAGGTGCGATCATGGATATGCCCATGAATGTACGCTTTGACCCACTTGCGTGGCCCGACGACGTTCCATAGTTCTTGGGAATCAACCAGCCCTCCCGGGAAATGCACTGGATCTCCACCCAGCCGAGGATTGTGATGGGTCACAATAATTGCAGGCTTGGTTTGAGAAGCATCCAGTGCCGCTGTCAGCCACTGAAGTTGTTGCTTGCCGATAGTCCCCTGGGTGACCATTGTCTTTTGCAACGAGTCGAGCAGAAAGAAATTGGCATGAGCTGTTTCGACGACCGAAATATGTCGTGACTCGACCAGAGGCTGATCCGGGCGTTGCGTCTTCATTACTTCGTAGAACGCTTCGCGGTTATCGTGATTGCCCAGAGTTAGATGGGTGTCGATACCGGCTTCTTGCAGCGGGCGAATCAGTTGGGCGAAATGCCGATAGTCACCATGCTGTCCGTCTTTCAAAGCCAGGTCGCCATTGATCAGCACGCACGCTGGCTTTACTGGCCTTTGAACTAATTCGGTGACAACCTGACGGAGGTGACTAGGGACCGGGGAATCCGTTGGGTGTTTTTCGCCGATGTGCGTATCATTCAGCAAATAGATCAAGTCGGGATCGACTTCAGCGGCCTTTGCCGCCGCAGCGTGGCGGCCGTACAGCAGAATGCTCGCACCCGCAGCTTGCAGGACACGGCGACGAGTTAAAGCGGCAAGGTGTATCGGCATGTTGGTTTCTCCTAAGGGGCCGGCGAGACTTTCTTCGAAAGAATATCATAACCACCGCACCAGCCGCATGCCCCCAATTGACGCCCGTAATCCCAGCCCGCCGCGTGAGCGAGGGACCTCGGCTTGTGCACGGTCCCTCGCTCACGCAGCGATGTTAAGATTGGTTGGTCACGGATCGGTGCTGTAGCCTGCTTCTGTGTAGAGTTTGGCCGCTTCTTTGTAGGGTGGTTCCCAGCCAAGTTCCTGCAACATGTCACGCCTCTTCTTGAGGTACCACTTCGGTTCAATCGATCTTCGATTTGCCTCAAGCAATTCTAACGCTCGCCCTTTTTTACCCGCTCGCCTTAACATCCGATCCTCAAGCAAAATGAACTCGGGCCGAACTTCATTCGTTTGGGCGATCAATCTTTCATAGGCGGCTGAAAGTTGTTCTTCATAACGCATCGGATTTGAAATCGGCCATCGTTCTCGGACGCTTGGTAATTCCCGATACGCCAAGGCTCGCCCAAGTCGGTAACGAGTGTAGGCGAGGACCCAAGCGGTTGGGGTAGGGAGCTGCTGCAGGTTCGAGGGAAGCTGGTCAGACAGTCGTTTTTCCAGCTGCCCTGCCAACCTGATGACGATGCGCAAATTTTCCTTGCGATCATCGACGGTATCCATCGCAAGCAAATCCGTTTGAGACGAAATCATCTGTTGCCAAACCTCTGCGGAAACTCCGTTCGGCTTTTTCAACTGTTCAAGCAACGGCTCCTCGACCAGTTCCGATTCGATTGGTGAGTCTGTTGGGGCAAGAGGCATTTGCCCTGGTTTCCAACGTTGAAGCCAAGTTTGTCTCGCACCGTACTCCAGGCGCTCATCATCCGAATCGGACTTCTCAATCTTCTGGGCAATGTCCTTTAATTGGTTCCTACGCCAGCTTTCCGCTTCGTTTTCTTTGGGCGCTGCGTTTGTTGAGCCGATTAACAGCGTTACTAAAAAAACGAACGAGAGAGACGGTCGCCGTGATTGTTTACCAAATAATGGTTGACGCGAACGAAAGGCCATTTTGTGATCACCGGTGAAGGCGGAGGAATATGATTGAACCGGGTGGGCCTGCGGTGAACGCGTTGGCCGATACCCTGTTGTTACACTTTAACCGCTTTAGGCATTGAAGTTAACATTCCGCACCACTCGCGGAATCGCACAGGGTTGACCTCGCGAACGTTGTTGCATGTCGCTTGCAGTCCAGTGTTTTTGAGCAGCGACGTCCCTCGGAGCTTGATAGACTAGAGCCGTCCGGCGAGCCATGTTGTGCCCGTCGTAAGCGTGCAAATGGCAACACGAGGTTTTTCGCGTGAATCAGCACCGTGTATTAATCAATCAGGATCGGCGCAAGTTTCTTCGTGCGTCGGCTTGGGGCGCCGCCGCAACGACCGTTGCGGGGATGGGGATGTCTCGTTTAGCGGTGGCTGAAACGTCTGAGCCTGCTCGCCTGCCGACCCGGCCAGCGGGCGTCAAGGTACTGATGCCACAGGACCGAGTGCCGCTGTCGTTCATTATTGATGATTCGACGTGCCTGGTGAACATGGGACATTTTTGTACTCCGCAGTTTGCGACCGCTTTTCCAGGTCGTGCCGAGTATCAAAAACCGTGGAAGTCATGGCCGCGTGAGATCCCCGATAACTTTGTCCGCCAGTTTGGTGAATGGTGTTCCGATCATGGGGTGAAAGGCAAGTACAGCATCGTCCCCAATCCTGCCTGCGTTGGCTGGATGGATCGTGAACTGCCCGGTTGGTCGCACGCCGACTTGCAGTCCAGCTTGAAACTTGTCCGCGAATTAATGCTCCCTAACTGGGACATCCATCCCGAGATGATCACGCACACACGAGTGATCGATCTGAAGACGGGCAGGCCGATGGAAAAAATCAACGCGGCAACCATGGAGAATTCGTATCCGCAGGAAAAGAAAAGCGTGGACGAATTGGCCGCCTACCTAGCCTATGCCCTTCGGATCTTAAAAAACTGTGATCTGCCTTGCGAAGGAATCACCACCCCCGGAGGATTTGGTAATTCGATGAAAAGCGAATTGCCGATCGCCGTCGATCAGGCAGTCCGTGATGTGTATGGCGTCGAACTGCCGCACTATTTTAAGTACGTTCACTTTGGCGATGAGAGCACCGAACCGAAGCTGGAGCATTTGCGCGGCGTGGGGACAGAAGACGTCCGGTTAACAGTAAACGTTCCGGCTGGAACGGGCGATTGGTTTGGTGGTTGGCAAGGCGATTCCCTCTCCGAACCGGATCGTTATTGCAATGCCACTGCGACCAGTGGCCGAATGGTCGAACTGATCGAGCGGCGGCAACCGGCGGTTATGCTCTGTCATTGGCCGGGGATGTACAGCAACGGCAGCGAAGAGGGATTTCGTTCCTTTCAGCGAGTCGTTGAATCGTTGGCATCGCGATTCGCCGACGACACGATCTGGATGAAGGTAAGCGAAATTGCCCGCTACTGGGCCGCCAAGCAGCTGACGGAGATCAGCCGTGCTGGCAACCGTTTAACGCTCAACGCACCGTTTGCCACAGAACGCTACACGTTGCAGATTGAGGGTGGTGCGGGACCTGTCTGTATCCAGCAGGGAAGTGAACGCATGATGCTGCGTGAAGCGCCCCAGCGATCGAGTTTGGATGCCGGAACATGGATCGCCGATGAACAAAAACTTGTCGCATGTTTTGACTTGCCAAAAGGAACAAGCGAGGTCCTGCTGGAAGCAACATCTTAGAGCGTGCTCCGCCTAGTCCAGATTATTCATCGTCGACCCTCCGGGCCCGGATGCTGCTAAAAGAGTTCCGTTTCCGGGCTTGCCCCGGCGGGCTCACAACTGGCAGCTACCCTATTGAACGACCGAAATGCGGTTCTCTGCCAGGTCCAAATCGCCTAGGCGATTCGGACCTGGCAGAGAAGGATCGAGTGGGGGTGGCATTCAGGTAGCTGCCAGTTGTTGTACCGACCTGGACGAGCCCGGCGAAAACAAACAGGGACGCACCGGCTGCCCGAATCCCAACCCGCCGCGTGAGCGAGGGACATCGGCATGGGACTAGTCCCTCGCTTACGCAGCGGGTTGGGACCGGTTGATTGACGGTGACGCTGTTCATAGCACGCTGTCACTCGTAAACCTGTCGATCAAGGATCGTGTTTGTTAGGCTCTTCATCTCGACCGTCATATTTCCGCCACGTTTGACGGTCAGCAAAAGGTAGCTGTCTTCGCCAGCTAGAAACGTGGACTGGGGATCGGGGTACTGATTCCCTTTCCCGCTCAGGGAAGTGTTGTAGTAAGAGAAACCATCCACTTCGGCTCGTTCGGCGAAATATCCGAAACCAGTGATACAGCAGGTCCCTTTTCGGAATAGGTCATGCCATTGTTTCTGAGCTTGGTTGCGGACGCTCGCGTTCCGTTCGTTGTAGAGCGTCACGACAAAGCGAGCGGGCGGCGTCATCACTTTTTTATACCAGCGGAACTGCTCTGAATTCTCGTCGAACGCATGGCAGGTCTGCCACGTTGAACCGAAGTCGGAGATGTGATTGAAATCAAGGGCTACGAATCGCAGATCGAACTCAGGCACATCGAAGTGCCACTTCCATTCGTCATCGGGAAGCTGAAAGAATCGCCGGAAGGCTGTGGCGTCCACGTCGTAGACGGGCTCTGCAGGCGGTTTGCTCCCTCGAGGTCGAATTTCTCGGTCATGATTTCCCAGGGCCGGCATGAACGGCGTGGTGCGGAATAGTTCCGGGTAGGCGTCGATCAATGCTGCATAGGGTTTTACGCAGTCTTTCTGCCCTTCGCCGCACATTTGCCAAATGCGAGCGATGTTGTCCCCGGCCGTCAGCAGCAGATGCACGTCCTCTTTCACGATCGCCGAAAGGTCCGGCTTCCCTTGCCAGTCGGCGACCACGGCCACTCGCAGTACATCGGATGGGTAGGACTTGAATGCGGCGTCCTTTGACGCTTGGTCTCCAGTGCTAACGGAGTAATGGTAGGTCGTGTCGCGGTGCTTTAGCGGAATCTCAACGTGATGCAGGAGCGTCGCTTCGTCAATTCTCACCGTCTCGCTGTAATTCGTTGTCAAGCCGAAGCGAACAACCGAATCCCCCGGTTCGTCGGTCATCCAGTTCACGACAATTTTACTAGGGTCGTTCGTCTGATGGGTTAACCAAACACGAGTAATTTCCGCCGACATGGCAATCTGCGGAATGAACGTGATTAGGAAAAGTGTGAAGACAGATCGCATCGAAGAATCTCGCTTTTTCTCCGCATTATAGCCCGGACGCTTTGCTGGTTTTGGGCTAGTCGTGATTTGCTGTCCCTTCGCTGTTTCAGCCTTTTAGTGTTGCATTGCGCAGTTTTACTTGGGGCTATTCGACGAGGTTGGTAGGCAAATCGGAGTCGTCGGTTTGAGCGAGCCAATTGTGTCGGTCCCGGCGTCTGCTCTGTTTTCGCGGCCTGTTGTGAGGCAAATGCAGTGAGGGCTTGACGGACCGCTACAGTGGTCGAAGTTGGCACATTCACTCACTTGGGTCCTCACAATGCGATACGGTTTCTTTTTGCTTTTGTGTTTGTCTGTGTCCTACTCGGTGGTGGCTGAATCACCTGACTGGAATCAATGGCGTGGGCCTGCACGAGATGGACAGTTGTCGGGTGCCGTTTGGCCCGACGCACTGCAGGACCGACTGGAACTTATCTGGGAACAGCCGCACTCGGCCAGTTACAGCGGGCCTGTAGTCAGCGGTGATCTGGTTTTCACGACAGAGACGATCGAAAAGGAAACAGAACGCGTGACCGCTCACCGATTGGATTCGGGGGAGGTTGCCTGGGACGCCGAGTGGCCCGGGTCGATGTCTGTTCCTTTTTTTGCTGCCTCCAACGGTGACTGGATTCGTTCAACACCCGCCTGTACGGATAGTCATCTGGTGGTTCTCGGAATGCGAGACGTTCTGGTTTGTCTAGA
The DNA here is from genome assembly GCF_007741495.1 of Roseimaritima multifibrata. Lineage (NCBI taxonomy): Bacteria > Pseudomonadati > Planctomycetota > Planctomycetia > Pirellulales > Pirellulaceae > Roseimaritima > Roseimaritima multifibrata. The sequence continues at coordinate 6,882,461 of NZ_CP036262.1, read as the reverse complement.
TCCGAAGTCGGGCGATCAGCTTTGGCGTGTCGACTTTCCGGCGGAAATGGGGACGTCTCTACCGGCTTTCGGAGCCGTTTGTTCGCCGCTGATCGATGGCGATGCGGTTTACGTGCAAACGGGCGGAGCCCTAGTGAAGTTGTCGTTGGCGGATGGCAAATTGATCTGGAAAGCTTTGGAGAATGCGGCGGGCATGATGAGCAGCGGAGCGTTTTCGAGTCCCACGATCGCGACGATTGCAGAGAAACGCCAGTTGGTTGTTCAGACACGTGAAGAGTTGTGCGGCGTTGACCGTGAAACGGGCAACGTCATGTGGAAGCAACCGATCGAAGCGTTCCGTGGAATGAACATTCTGACCCCGCTGGTGATTGGGGACCGGATCTTTACATCGGCGCACAGCGGCAGGGCCGAACTATTTGAAATTAGGCGGACGCCTGAGGGCAATTGGCAGGTCGATGAAGTCTGGATGCAAAAGTCGCAGGCATACATGTCGTCTCCCATTTTGATCGGGGATTCGATCTACATGCACCTGAAAAATCAGCGACTCTCTTCGCTCTCGGCACTCGACGGGGCCATCCATTGGACCAGCACTCCGTTCGGAAAGTACTGGAGCATGGTCAGCAATGGAGACAAGATTCTGGCATTAGACAATGGAGGTGAATTGCTATTGATCCAGTCGTCCAAATCGGAATTGGAGATTCTCGACCGAATCAAAGTAGCCGAAAATTCGTGGGCGCACCTAGCAGTGCAGGGGGACCGTTTGATCGTCCGCGATTTGAAGTCGCTAAAGGTGTATCAGTGGAAGTGAAACTGAATCGTCAGTGTCGCCTTTCGCTCGGGACGACGCACCAATAACTGACGTAGTGGATGAGGCAACGAATCCCGTTTTGCGGTCTCGTTGGCTCGTACGCTACGCTACTAAAAAGCTACGCCATTGCGAGCGAAAGGCGACAAACGACGATCTTCCTCCGCTTCCGATTTGATCGACAGTCCGTGACGCAGCGGGGTAGGATTTCGACAGTCGGTGCCCCTGCCTGTTTCCGGACTTGCCGCTAAGATCGGACTACATTGGTTCCGCTCGTAACCAGACCCAATCGCGGACGGTGGCGTCTATGTCGATGTGGATTTCTGCGACCACGGGGCCGCCTGGAATGAGGGCTCTTGGTGTGTCTGGATATGAATTTGCACCAACAATGGCAGCGGATGGCTGTAGCGTTCGCGGGATTTCCGCCCCAAACGCCAAGGGCAGTCCCCGGAATAAGTCGATTCCCATATAAGGCGTCGGCTTGTTCCTGTTGCGTGTGAGTAATTGAAGCGGTTTGGAGATGTCGGAACGCCACGTGATCACATGTGGTTTGCCTGGATCATTGTTGAATGGAATAGGCACCGTGGTGTCCAGCGATGGTTGTGATTCGTCGCTGAAGTCTTCACGCACATCCTTGTTGTGGTCATCGATATCTAAAACTCGCCAAAGATGACGCGTTCCCCCGACAATCTTCAGCCGCCACTTGGTTAGTGTTTCGTTGGCGGTTGTATCTGCAAGGCGTAGCCCGACATCGTTGGGACGATCCGCGTCCCAGCGGATTTCAACGACTGGTTTAATCGCTCCGGGAGATTCGACTTTGCAATGTAAGAATGCACTGTAAGAAGTTTGGGGCGGATCTCGTTGCCACGACAGAGGATTGGTTCCCTGGGATTCGTTACGCAGACGCCATTGAGCAAACTCTTTTGTTTGATCCGATAGGACCACGCGATCACCGACAAAAAACTCGGGGACAATTGTCAGTACAGGATCGTTTGTGTGAGCGGCCGGGCGAATGAAGTTCCATTCGTACGCCGTGCTCCGTGTGGTGAGATACCGAAGGCCGTCGCGTAGCCCAATGCCACGATATTGTGGGTCGCTTTTGAAACCCATGAATGGCGATGTTGCCTCATAGCTTCGTTCGGCGTGATCGATCCATAGTCGATAGCCAGGGCCGCTAACCCAGTCATCGCTTTGGCTACTGAAGTAGCTGTTGGGGCCGTAATCCATCGCCGGCGTGTAGATTTTTCCCTGAAGGCTTAGCATCGTTGAGTCAATATCTCTCTGGCTGGGAGGCGCGTTCAAACCGCTGGCCTGTCTCCATCCATTGGGCATCCAGTCGCGTCCCAACGATCGGTCGAAAATGGTCTTCCCATCAACGAAAACTTTATAGTGATAGTCTTCATTGGCACTGTCCGCAAAATACCATGCGATTCGGTGTTGTCCGGGTTCTAGGGCGACTTTCTCGAACGCCTGCGGCATTCCAGCCTGAGAGACCTCATCGAAGGCTAATCGCAGTTCGAAGGATTCCTTGTCCGGTATATGGACCTCCCAAGATGCAAAGTCATCCGCCACGCGAGGATACGCAGAGGCCTGAACTCGGTCCAGATCCTCCACGTCCAATTGGCTTGAGAGAGCGGCCAACGCTGTTTTTTCACGTTCCAGAATGGATGACTTTCGCAGCGCAAGGATCGCGGCAAACCAAACAGCAATGATCGCGGTGAGAGTCAGCATGCTGCCAAGTGAGAACCGCAAGCGACCGCGGCGGTCTTTCGTCAGCCTCGTACTCATTGTCGTTCACCTTCCGCGATATGGGAGATGTTGAAATCCTCCGGTAGTTCGCCCTTGCGAAGCATTGTGAGTTCGGTTTGGAGTGATCGGGGGAAAAGCAGAAACATCCCACCCTGGTAGGTTGTGATGGATTCACCGTCGACCTGCTTTTCTTCTCCCGTGTTCGGATCGTATATTTTTAGCAGAGTCAAAATGGTGCTTTGGTCGAAGGACTGGGCAGGTTTGCCGGGCGCCACAAGTGGCTTGATCACCCAGTCACTCCAGTCGGAATTTTCCGCGGACAGTCGATTCCAAGTTGTCGTACTGCTGGATCCGCCAAATGATGTGAAGCACTCGATGTTCTTCTCTTTTTGACGCAAGCTGATTGTCAGTAGTTGTTGAGAAGGTTCGGTACGCCCCGATGAACTACCCGAACTGTAGCCGCCTTGAAAGAAGATCCCACGGTCGGTCACGCGACCGCCGGCATTGAATCTGCTTACGTCATACCCTGCCGGAAGATAGCAGCGAAATTGCCAGACCTTGTCAATGTTCACCGCCACTTCGGGTGGGATTGCCGGATCTTCGATGGCAACAACGTAAACTTTGTCGACGTCGTCAATGGACATCCGCCCTAACTCGGCTTCCAGTTTCAGCACTTCGTCGCTCAAGGTGCGATTCGACCGAGTCGCCGTGATCAACGTCACGACACCGATCGCGATTGCCAGCAGTGAGAGAAAACGAAGGATCCCATACACAAGGACAGTCTTCCGAACGAAGTTAAAGGTAATCGGAAATGGAACGAGTAGGCGTGGAGATTATTAGTCTAGCGTAAAATGACCCGTCGCTGAGGAAGCGGAAAACGCGGGTGAGCCTGAGCCCGACTCTGGCGCAGGACGGGTGATTTGGTGATCGTCGCCTTTCGCTCGGGACGAGAAATCTATAAATGAGGGGTAAGCAGCAGCAGTTGACGAGTCTACATCGGGCCGAGTGAACACGTAGCCCGGAGGGCGGCAGATACTTGCCGGCGGCGCGAGCCGCCGGAGTGGGTATCGCGAAAAGGAAAGCCCAGCGGGCGACAGAACCACTCTTGTCTGTCGCCCGCTGGGCTTAATGCGCACGCTCGCTAGGTTTCCGTTGGCTTACGCCAACGGCAAGTATCTGCCGCCCGCTGGGCTAAAAGCACTGCACTCAGACTCGGATAGGCAGGGTTGAAATCGTCACCTAAAAGTTTTACGTCCCCCGCGAAAGAAGGCGCCCCTGAAAGCTACTTTCGTGGATCGAAAGGCTACAACCTTTCGATCGCTCGCTGCGCAGCGGGGTGAGATTTTGGCAGCCTGCGAACTTGCTCGCAGTTGTGTCAATGGCTTTTTGGGGTCTTAACAGGCTAGGCCTTGCTTGCTGCAGGAGTTCCGTTTCGGGCTTGTCTCGGCAGCCGCACAAATTGCAGTTGCCAGTTGTGCTTCCGGCACCTGATGTCGAGTTAGGTCGGTAAACCGTTTGGAGCGATGGAGACTTGACGCAAGTCTAGGAGTGTGACTAGTGCATCAAATGCATCGCCTTTAGGCGGTCTTGAACCAACATCGGATCGGGGTGCGGTGTCGCTAGTCTTGCATCTAGTTCTGCAATCGCCTTGTCCAGTTCGCGATTCGCGGCCGCATGATCATCTGACAGCAACAGCACTTCCGCTTTACGAATTCGCCAGGCGCTTTTGAGGCGGGAGTCACGCAGCTTTTGTTCGATCATTGCGAAAGCTTCCGCTCGCGACGCGGATGCACGTTCATCCTTTTGAGCCAAGTTTCGGTCAGCATCGGCGATTAACGCATCGCATAGTGCGGCCTGAAGTACGGGGCTAGCGGTGAATTCATAGGCGCGGCGTAGATCGTGAATTTGCAGTTCGGTCTGGCCGGATTTCCGTTGGGCCTCGGCACGCCACAGATACCATTGGATTTCGCTGCGGTGGTTCTTCAACGCGATGTCAAACTCCGCGATGGCGGCTTGCCATTGCTGCTGCGCAAGGAAAATCTCACCACGAATCGCATGCCCCGCGGTGCGTACTGCAGTGTCACGACTGTCAAGCAATGCGTCGACTTGAGGTAATAAGTCGGTAGATTCGCCCCCAGCCAATTGCAGCCGAATCAATTCAATTTGCGTAAACTCCGACGTCGGATCAAGCCGCAGTGCGTGACGCAGGTCGTTTTTCGCCGATTGGTAATCTCGCAGCGCGCGATATTCGCATGCCCGACGAAACAGCAGATCCGCAGTGGGACCCTGAACCGATATTTTTTCGCTCAGCCTGGCGATAACGTCATGGGGACCGTCGTGAGCCAGCGACGTGGATGCCGCGACCAAGACGGCCAGCGACGCGATGTACAGGCGGTAACGTGGCATGGGGCGTTTCTTTTTCTTGGACGACGTGTTGATCGGAAACCGTAAGTGCTTTTTTGAAAAAAGTCCCCTACGCCAATGACGTAGAGGCTAAAGGTTGCTCAAACGTCAGCCGCTTTAGCGTGCGTTCAACTTTTTCGGTACCGCCAACAAATAGGGATCGAGCGTAAAGTCGCTGCTGCCGAGACTGACGTTGTGTCCCTCGACGGAGAGAATGTTGTCGTCATCGACGAGCAACTTTGTAGCGTCTGGTAATGGAAAGTATTCGTACCCATCGGCTTCGTGGCTTTTGACGTCGCCAGCATTCGCGCCTCGTCCATCTTTCACACCAACACGTAGCACTTCCTCTCCGTTGATGTAAGCGATAAAGCCATCGTCGTAAGCGATCGCTAGGCCTAGCTCGGCTATTTTCTCTTTGTCTCCGGGGGCTAGTTCGAACTCCATCCTTGCGTAAACGACCGTGTACGAGTCTTTCATCTTTTTCAATTCGGTGACGTCATCGCCGTCGCCGTAACCGAAGCCGGGTTTGCCAGTTTTCCAGCCTTCGGATTCTTCGGGAATCACCGCGATGGCCGTCCAGTCTTCTGCCGCGTGTTTCCCTGCAAGATAATCCCACTTTGCATGAGGATTGATCAATTGCGTCGCGTTTTTAGGGAACGGAGTTGCGTCCGATTTCTTTCGTTTCGCTTTGTCGATAGCCACGGTGAAGGGAGGAAGTGTGCGTGGCATGACTACGATTTTCGGAGTCACCGAACCTCGTTTGACGATGCTAAACAGGTCGCTCGTTGCGCCATTGCGGTCGACCATCACGCCGGTCAAAGTATCCCCTTCAACATCCAGGATCGTTGAACCATTTTCCACGATCACACGTTTCATCACCGGCGATGTTCCCTGACGCGAAGTTTTTGCACCTCCGTGGCCCGCGACAACTTGTACGGTTCCCTGGTGAGCGTGCAGTCCTTTGCTCTTGCGGTACGCGCCGTCCCCCTGAGGATCCCCGTCGCCGTCATCCAGAACCACTCCGGTCGCCGTCGTGGGTGTTTGGTAGGCACCGTCAATAAGCATCGATCGCTCGTAAATGTGCGAGTGTCCGGTGAGCACCAGGTCGACGCCGCCGGCTTCTAGTACCGGCATGATCAATTCGCGCATTTCAATCAGAGCCCCTTCCTTGTCACTGTCGTGCGAGCCTTTGGTATAGGGAGGGTGATGCCAAAAAGCGATAATCCAGTCTTGTTTGGTGGCTTCCAGGTCGGCTCGCAACCACTGCGACATCACGCCCGTTGGTGCGCGATCGAGATCATGGGAGTCGAGACAAATAAAGTGAATGTTGGCATAATCAAACGAATAGTACGCTTCACTGGCCGAAGCCAGTCCGCCAGCTTCGCCGCGAGTGGGGCAGCGGTACGCATCGTAGTACGGTCCAATCCCCAGTAGCCCTTTGGATGTTTTGCCCTCATGGTTGCCCATCGCAGCCCAGCACACGGTGCTCTGTAACGTGGATCGATAGACATCGAAAAAGTTGCGTTGGAATTCAGCGTCGGTTCCCGAGGGATATGCCATATCGCCGACGTGTAGAAACAAATCGAGTGGACGATCTTGCTTGGTAACGTAGTCCTGCATGGCTTTGTAGACGGCGGCTTGGCGGGAGTCGCCAGTTCCTGAATCACCAAGCACCCAAATACGTACAGGTTCGATGGTGCTGGGTTTAGGATGGGTTCGGAAGCAGAACTCAGCACCACTGGCCAGTGTTGTCGAACCATCGAAAACGGCGTAATAGTATTTTGTCGCCGGCTGCAGATCGGAAAGGAGGGCTTCATATTGAACCGTTCCCGCGGGTGCCGAGTGCAACGCTGGAGTCGCATCGCTAACCGTTTCGGTAGGCAGCGGCTCCGTTGGCTCCGTCCCCGCTGCAGGTGCACTACGGATTAAGATAGAAGACAGGGGGACGCTTTGGTCGAGTTGATCGGGATGCGTTCCAAACCGTACCACTGGCTTCGTCGCTTCAGTGGTCCGCCACAAAATCGAAATCGATGTCGGCGTGGAGAGTTGTAGGTATGGCCCACGCGAAAGGATGACGGCTTCGGCATTAGCAGCGCCCCGTTTCTCAGTATCTTGTTGCTGAGCAAAGGCGATCGACGTGGCGACGCAAGCGAACGCAGTGATGCAGCAAACGGTCCAGGCGAAAGCAGCGGGTGAGAAACGTCGTGATCTGGCTGCGGCAGCCGAATGAGCTTTTGTCATGGTGGGGGTAACTGCTGGCGAGGATCGGTGGGGAGTCAAGGATCGGTGGATAGGAATTATATGATACCTCAATCGAAGCGTCAGATTTCGCAACAGCCATCTTCCATTTGGTCCTGTTTCATCCGTGCGGTCGCAGGCTTGCGTTTCATTGCATGCGCTCAGGCCGTCGATAATTGCTCCATGCGTCACTGGTCGCCGATACGTTCCTGACCGATCACGATTGCCAGCAGTGAGAGAAAACGGAGGATCCGATCGACAACGACAGTCTTCCGAACAGAGTTAACGGTGGTCGCAAAGAAAGCGGGTAACACGCCGAGGTTTGGGCTTGGGGAAGCGTGCTGCAAGTCTTGCCAACCTCTGGTTCAAACTCAGGGGGGAACCGGTCACACGGGATTGGCAACAGATCGAACCAGTTGAACCATTCACAGGTCCACGTCATTTCCGAACTTAGGGAGGCGAGGATTTCTCTGCTTAGTCGTTATTGGCATTCCGGACGGGGGGCTTGTTTCGAGCCGTATCTGAATTTAACGTCGCAGCCTGCGACGTTCATGATGGCGTTAAAGTATGCTGTCAGTTTATCAGAGATCAGTAAGAAATACCGACGCCGAGTGTAGCATCCAAAGCATGGGAAGCAATGAAATTGCAGGTTTATATACATCTAGGCTGATCTTACTATGGCAAGGCTAGTCGGTTTCCCTGCTTCGACGCTGGCCTGAGCGTTCAATGGAATAAGCGAATCTAGTTGCGGACGGATCCCCGGCGTTGGACGCTCCTTTCCAATTTATTGAAAAACTTGCTCGTCAGTCGGGGGGCTCTTGGTTAGACTGAGCGAATGGGTGAAGTCACTGAATTGTTATGCAAGTTACGTTTGGGCGATGCGGGAGCATCGGAGGGTCTGCTGCGCTCGGTGTATAAGGAGTTGCGTTCGATCGCTGAACTCCAGTTTGCTGATGAATATTGTGAGCGGACGCTTCAACCAACTGCACTTGTGAACGAGGCCTATCTTCGATTGGTGTCGGGTGGTCGACTGCAGAAGTTCGACAGTCGAGGGCACTTCTTCGCGGCGGCTGCTGAAGCGATGCGGCGCATTTTGATTGACGCCGCTCGTGCCCGCGGTAGTCAAAAGCGTGGTGGACATTATCGGCGCGTCGAGTTAGGCGAATTGGCGGACGAGTCAAGACATGCAACCGATCTGCTGCTAGATCTGGACGATGGGCTTCAGCGATTGGTCGCGGTCGACAACGACTCGGCAAACCTGGTCAAACTTCGCGTCTTTGCGGGATTGTCGATCACTGAGGCTGGTGAATTGTTGGGGATGTCGCGCAGCACGGCTTACAAAAATTGGCAGTTTGCCCGGACTTGGTTCGCCGTTCGCTGGGAAAAATAAACAAAAATCAGCGAACGATGTCGCTGCATTTTTCGCATGAGAGTCTGTGGTCGCCTAACTTTTTAGAGCGGCTAAAAATTGCATGCCGCGAGAAAGTTCCACCTGTCGCCAATGTCTGATTCATTGCCAAGCGAATCGATCAAGTCTGTTTTCATGCAGGCGATCGAGATTGACGATTTTGAAGAACGACATAGGTTCGTTGAACGGGCGTGTGGATCCGACGAAACGATGCTGGTTGCGGTGCGGAAATTGTTGAGTGCGCTGGATCGTGAGGATTGTAATGTTTTAGATGAGGTTGTTGATTGCTTTGCGGCTGACAAAACACAGGGGATGACACAGGGGGCATCGGTCCGATCGGGATTTTGGCCGGAGTCGACTGACGTTCGCGATTTGCCCCAAATCGATCGTTACAAAATCTGTGAGCTGATTGGCGAAGGTGGCATGGGAACGGTGTACGTGGCCCAGCAGGATCAACCGGTTCGTCGCAAAGTTGCACTGAAGGTGATTCGAGCCGGAATCGCCACGAGAGTCACGCTGGCTCGGTTTTCCGCCGAGCGACAAGCGCTGGCGATGATGGACCATCCCAACATCGCAAAAATCTTTGATGGCGGCACGACGGCGGCTGGACAACCTTACCTCGTGATGGAATTGGTTCAGGGTTTACCTCTCACCAAATATGTCGCTACCCATTCATTGGGTACCGACGAGCTTCTTCGTTTATTCGTCAAGGTCTGTCGTGCAGTTCAGCATGCACATCAAAAAGGGGTGATTCATCGCGACCTAAAACCATCGAACATCTTGGTCTCTGAAATCGATGATGAAGCGGTTCCTAAGGTGATCGATTTCGGGTTAGCCAAGGCTCTCGATCTTCCACTCACTGACAGCACGATTTACACCGGATTCGCCCAGATGATGGGAACGCCGATGTACATGAGCCCTGAACAGGCGGAGATGGGGGTGATCGATATCGACACTCGCAGTGATGTCTATTCACTAGGGGTGCTGTTGTACGAGTTGGTCGTCGGCGTTCCGCCGTTTGAACGGAAGACGTTCAAGACGGCTAGCTTTGACGAAGTCCGACGAATCATTCGCGATGTCCAGCCATCACTCCCTAGTGTCGCAGTGAGTACATTGCAATCTAAGAAAGGCTCAACGATCTCTCGTCGGATAGGGGGCGATCGATCGATGCCGTGCGAAACGATTCGCGGCGAGCTCGATTGGTTAATCATGAAGGCGTTAGAAAAAGACCGTCGTCGTCGTTATGAGTCGGCATCCGAGTTGGCTGATGACATCCAACGGTTCTTGAGCGGCGAGGCAGTCTTGGCCTGTCCGCCATCGCGGATTTACCAACTTCGGAAAACCTTTCAGCGTCATCGTGTTGCGATTTCGGCGGCTGCGCTGGTGCTTTTTTCACTGATCGTGATTAGCTTCGTTTCGATTTGGCAAGTGATTGAAGTCGGCCGTGCTAAAACGGCCATTGAACTGAGAGAGCGGCGGGTCAGCGACCTGCTTGAGAGTAATCAATTGCTCTCTGCCACGTCGGCCTATCGAACCGCCGATTTTGTGCAACTGGCTCAACTCACCGGTGAATCGCTACGCCAACGCGAGTCATTGCCAGCTGGCGAGAGTTCAACGTTGTTGCGTTTTTTGCACTCGGCATCCTACCGGTTGCCACGCGAACGTGTTGAATTTTCTTCGCCGGTTCATGAGATCGCGATTTCGCCGACCGAGTCGCATGCCGTCTGTGTTTTTGAGGATGGCAACGTGACGCTGATAAGTTTAGATGGATCGACGACCGAGCCACGACGATTGGGTGGTCATGGAAAACCGGTGCACGCGGTCGCGTTTTCTCCTGATGGCACTAAGGTGGTCAGTGGATCTTCGTCGGGAGTCCTCAAGTTTTGGGATGTTGATCAAGCTACTTGCGATCGTGAAATAAAAATTGTTTCCACGGGAATTGAATCGCTCGTGTGGTCGCCGAACGGTGAATCGATTGCGGCGGGTGCACGCTACAGTGGTGTTTGGGTTGGCGACGCGCTTGGTAACGAAAAATTCCGCTTTGAAAATGATCAGAGGCATGAGTCCCTTCTGTTCTCGGGTGATAGTCGTGAGCTGTTTGTGCCGACGCGCGAAGGCATTCATGTATGGGATGTCGCCAGTGGAGAGTGCATGCGATCGATTGATACCAACCCATTTTCCAATATCCGTGCGATGTGTTGGGCGGGGTCAAATCGCCAATGGCTGGTTGTAGGCGAACGCTACCATGATTCGTTGGCGGTGTTTGATCCAGAGTCCGGAGCGCGGCGCGGAACCTTTAATGTTAGTGTCGCTTACGCAAAATCACTGGCCGCGTCATCCGATGGTATGTGGGTGACCGCCGGGTATGGAGACGGAAGGGTTCAGGTTATTCGATTGAGCGGTTCCCAAGGTGGGCTTGTCGACGGGAAGGTGCAGGCGCAGTGGCATCCTCACAATCAGGACGATTCACGCTTGGCGCTTGATTGGTTCTCTGGTGGATCGTCTCGATTTGTCACTGCAGGTAGCGACGGGGCTGTCCAATTGTGGGATCGCGATGCCGTGGTCCCTGGCCGTGAATTGGCATCGGAAGTGCCACTTGAAGCAGCATATCTATTGGACAATTTGCCTGAACCCGTATCGTTTCCGCGAAACCAAGCCCCGGTTAATTTTCCTCAGTTGGCATTTTCTCTCGACGCTGCGAATGGATTGGTCGCCTTTGGAAGTGCAAAGCAGGTAGCGATCGTTTCGCTGCGGACGAGGCAGCCACTGGCTACACTCAAGTCGCCGCTAACAATCCATAAACACTTGGCTCTTTCCAGTGACGGTAGTCGACTGGCCGCCGTTGGCGATGGGCAGGTGTCTGTATGGAAGTCGAATACTCGCTGGGCTAGTCACCAGTTGGTCGCGAAGTTTGCCACTGCAAACGATTCCAATGTGGTCTTCGCGGATCAGAACCAAACGTTAATCTGTGGAAATGAAGAGGATACTCGGCTGCAAGAGGTCAATATTGAATCGGGCCAGGTTAAACGCTGGCATGCGATGACCGATCCCGATGTTGTCGCGATCAGTAACGATCAACGTCTGATCGCCGCTGGAAACGACATCTGTCTGACAGTTTGGGATCGGGAGTCCGATGCGGTATTGTTGGATATCCGAAAGTTGTCCAGTGTCTGGGCGCTCCGCTTTCTTCATGATGACCGCGTCTTGGTCTCGGGGCACAACGATGGCCGGATTATGGCGTGGCACGTTCCAACCGGCCATCCGCTGGGGATCTTGTACCATCCACGTCCTGGATTGCGGGGGCCGCGAAGCATCCAGCTTTCTGCAGACGGACAGCGGATGATTCTGACTTACCCCAGCAATAACGGCTACATCCCCGTTCTCCTGGGGCGTTAAAACGGGTTTTCTCGGGCTGGCCTTGTGGGCTCAGGCATCGCGATGAGAAGCTCTGAAGAGTTGGACCCCATCTTCTATTGATGGCCAACGATCATTCGTAGCCCGCAGGGTATGTGACGCTGGCGGTCGAGCCAAACTTAGTGCTTCGACAGGGGCGTAAGAGGCATTTCCAACTGTTCCATTTCCGCCAACAGTAGACAAACCGTTTGGTTGTGGGTCTCAAGGGGATTTGCACACACCGACGCATTATCTTGTTCGGTGGAACCAAGCATTGCCTTGGCAGAGCCGCTGCGGCGGGGTCGTTGGTGAGCTATGTGGATGCCACCGCTTGCCTTGAAGGGAGAACCGTTCTCCTTTGGGGGGGGAGCTTGGTCCCGATTTTTGGCGTTTGTGTCGTCGCGTGATCTTAGTGTGAGAGATATCGATGGCGACCTCCGAGGGGCTGTCCACTAAAGTCTAATTGGACCCACAAGTCCGTCTAATTGGACCTCTAATTGGACCCGCTCAGCTTCAGGAGCTTCGAAATTAATAGCCATCGCCGTAAGTCCATAAAAAAAGCCACTTGCTGGTGTGCAAGTGGCTTTTGCTAGTGGAGGCGGCGGGAATTGAACCCGCGTCCCGCGATACATCCACGTATGCGTCTACGTGTGTAGTCCGACGTTTATGCCTCCCGAGGGAGACGCTTCGCCTTTGGTGCCGCTGCCGAACAGGCTTCACCATTGGCTATCTCAAAACTTTATTTAGTTCTTCGCGTGTTGAGCATGACGATGAACGATTCGGAATTGTGACTGGCATTCGGACGACTCCGACAGCCCTCCTCAGCCAGGGCTACCTTTTCTTAGGCGGCCATTGCTAGATTTGCATCTGCAACTAAAAATTTGATCAGCTTTTTACGTGGCCAACTGATCAACCACGACACGCAACTTACGCTTCAAGATATCCGGTCGAATCCAGATCACCCCCGAAACGCTTAACCTCTATTGTACCCTCCCGTGCCACGGGGGCAATGCTAAAGAGGAGGGCTCTCTCCTAGATCGTGTGTTTGTCTGTCGCAGCGAAAACTCCTGAAATGAGTCTATTCGACCGCTGGCCGGACCGTTTGCTCCAGCTTTGTGCTCGCTTGTTTCGGCTCTTTCACGGTTGTTCATCCCCGTCGACACCTGGCTGGGAGGAACGTTTGTAAGTGCAAATGGGATGAAATAGGCGAGAAAAGGCCTGCCGCCCACTGGGAGTTTCTGTCGGGAGCATTTTTAGGGTTGTGTCCGCTTGGTGGAAGCGGGGACACCTATGGAAATTGGCTTACAGTTCGCGTAACCGGTGTGATCGAACGCTCGCCGATTTCCTTTTGCTCAGACTCTTTAATTGAATCATGGTCCAACGGGCCCCCCTGCCGACAATCTGGATAGCAAGCTCCGTCGCCGCCATTGAGTCTAGCGGGACGTGTTCCCACCTGAATCGAAAGGATTCGTCCAATGTCTGCCCAATGGAAATCATTTTTGACCTGTCTGTGTCTTACCGGCACGCTTCTCATTAGTGCATCGACGGCAACGGCTCAGGATCCTTTCGGAGCAATCGTCGAAGAAGATCCAAATACGACCTTGTTCGCAGCTCCGACGCCCGAAAGTTACGCGGAAGAGCAGAAGTCGCAGGTTCCCAGCTATGCCGAAATGAAGCGAATTCTTCATTTCCATCAACGTATTCAGTATATGAATCGAGTCGAAACGGCTCTTCGGCATGGCTACCATCCCTCGCGTCCACCAGGGGTCGTCACCCCTTCGATGACCTCCCGGTATCCTTCGTACAACACGTTGTTCATCCCGGTGTATACGAACTACATCGGTCGATAGTGAATCGTCTTGCGGAAAACTATGCTTCGGCCGTTAACAACCGGCCCTGCTTTAGCTCGCCCGTCGATTTATCGAACATTTCTCTATTGACTTGAACGTCGCTGGTTGGCTACCGTCCCGCCACGATGAACTTCAAAAACAAGATCCTATTTCCTGAACCGATGACGGGTTCCCCTTTCAGGTTTTCGCTTTATGCACTGATAGGTGGGCTGCTTTTTACGTTGTTGGTTGTTACGCCTGCCGGAGCGCTGCCACCGGAAGGATACGTCCTGCTGCGCAATGGGAATGTGCTGCCCGGCCAGGCTGTCCAAGAAGGCTCCTATGTGCAAATTCAGCAGGGGAGCGAGACCGCTATCCGTTTGCCTCAGGATCAGATTCTCTGCTGGGGGCCGACGCTTGAGACGCTGTATGAATATCGCGTTACCCATCGGCAACCGCACAGTTTGACGGCTCGATTTTCAGATTTGCGATGGTGTCTTGAGCAGGGCTTGGTTGAGATTGCTCAAGAAGAATTGGCTGCCTTGCGGAAGCTTGCTCCAAACGATCGGCGATTGGAGGGAATGAAGGCTTTGATGGCGCACGCGTCCCAGAAAAGCGATTCGCCTCCTTCTTTGGGAGTGACCGATTCCGCCGAATCGACGAAGCCGCCGCTTGCTGAATCAGACCTTTTGGACGATCCCAATGAATTACCTCATTCGCTAGTAACCGTCTATTCCGCTCGGATTCAAACACTGTTGATCAATCGTTGTGGTCAAGCGGGGTGTCATGGCGGCGGGAGTGAGGCGACCTGGCAAATGGATCATTTCGGACGTTCCGGTCGGCCATCGAGTCAGATGACGATGGAAAATTTGCAGCAATTGTTGACGTGGGTGCATGAGGATCAACCAGCTGCCAGCCCGCTGTTGATCCGCGCTTCACAGCCTCATGGCGGCGCGGAATTGCCTCCGCTGCGAGCGACCGATGCGGGCCTTCTGTCTCAACTTCAACAATGGGTTTTCGAAGCGGCCAATCGCAATCGCCCGCAGGCGAATCAAGCATTGGTTAGCGATATTAATGGACCGCCACGTGTTGCCGCTGCCCATGCTACGGCCAGTCATGCGATCTCGGCTTCCAGCGATCCGAATCAGCCGCAGCGTTTACCACCGGTAGAAAACCCATTCGATCCTGCGGTCTTTAATCGGATGTATCACCGCACCGGCGGTACGATGCCTGATTGACTGCGCCAGCGTTCAGGCAGGCAGGCAGCGCGTACCGGAGGAAGCGTGCGCGTATTTCCACAAGCTGGAAGCCAATTGTGTTTGGTGCGAGTAGGAAAGTGCAAAGCTGTATTCAAATCGCGTGGCGATAATGGTGCGATGGGCAGAAGCGATGCATCTGCCTCCAGAGAGTGAAGAAATTAAATCGCTGCTGAAGAAGAAAGGAGTCTCAACGAACGATTGACACTGGGAGAGGACCTGATTAGATTTTCTCTCGGTCGGACCGCGCTTTCTTTCAACATGTGCGGGGTTAATCGCTGCGATGATGTCGCATCGTTTTATTTCTTTTTTACTGTTAGCTACCTACGGTCTTCCCGCTGGTTTGGGGCCATTTTGGCATTCCCACAACCACGCGAACGGTGGGTGCTGCAGTGATCATGGCGAGGTCACCCATTGCGTCGTGCCGGACACGGTAGCGACGGAGGGAACGCACGCGTGTAGTGACGCACACCATCATGGTGCCAGTGCATCTGAAGTGGGTGAATCTAGCGACGCTTCTTCTTTGGGCGTTCGTCAAGACGTGCGATCCACAGATGTATGCTTGATCTGTTCGTTTTATTCGCAGGCTGTTTTACCGCCTGTTTTGGAAGAATCGCAGGTATTTCAAGGATTCTCGCATGCGGTTGCATTGGCTTACCTTTCTTATAGCCCAATGCCCCATTCAGCTTTTCAAGCACGTGGGCCGCCACTCGGGCTCTAGTCTAATTTCCGTCGGTGCCTCTGCGCCTACATCGCCCAAGTTTGGGAAACGTCCCTGCACTGCGGACGGGTAGGTATCCGCACGTCCCATTGGTTCGGTCTCTTTTGACCTCACCAAATGGTGAAGTATCGATCGCGTCTGCGCTTCGGGTGCGCACGCTGCCAAGATTGCTGGCGGTGGGCCCGACGTTTCGCACGCCGTATTCAAAATTTGACGACCCACAATCCATAATCCCCTCTGCTGAAAAATGAAAACGAAACATCGAATGGCCTTTACTTTGGTCGAACTATTGGTGGTTATCGCCATCATCGGCGTCTTGGTTGGCTTGCTATTGCCCGCAGTTCAGGCTGCTCGTGAGGCAGCCCGTCGCATGCAGTGTTCGAACAACCTGAAGCAGTTAGCCCTTGCGGCCCACAACTACGAATCGACATTTCAAACTTTCCCTGATCCGGCGGCCGATTCTCTTTACGGGTACTCCGCCCAAGCGAAACTGTTGCCTTATATCGAACAAGCCAATCTGGGCGATCTAATCGACTACAGTCGACCGCTATTGACCGGAGCAGCCAACGCACCAGACCTAAATACGGGGATGGAGCCCTTGGTGGGACAGGCTTTAAGCGTTTTTGTTTGTCCAAGCGATCCGGGAAGCGTTTACTACGACGACGACAGCGACGTTCGCTGGGCGGGTTTGAACTATATGGTCAACGCAGGGCCGGGGGTTGGACTGTCCTACTGCAGTCGATCGGACACCGATGGGATGTTCTGGCGCGGGTCGAATGTCAGGTTTGCGGACATCACGGACGGCACAAGTAACACGATCCTATTAGCAGAAACCCTATTGGGAATGCGTGGTGATGACACAACCAGCCTTGTCGACCACCGCACGCAGATCAAACGCGTTAGCGGAGGGGGGCCATGTGCTGCCACTGCCGAATCGCTGGTTGTCCGATCGGCGACACGATATGAAGGGCGGCGCGCGGGGCAATGGATTCGGAACATTACATACCACACATTTATTAACGGCTTCTTTCCGCCGAACGCCGATGTCCCAGATGTTTCGCATCATGGCGAGGCTGTATCTGGATCCCGAAGCCAACATCCAAGCGGTGTGAATCTCGCCCTGGCGGATGGCAGTGTACGGTTGGTTGCCGAAACGATTGACCTGGACACGTGGCGTCTCCTGCACAATCGCCACGATGGTCAGGTCCTAAGTAATTTTCCGAACTAGGCCGCTGCCTCAGGTATTCATCGATGTTACGACAAGTAAAAGTTCGTTCCTTCTATCCGCTTTCATTCGGCGTCATGCTTGTGCTGTTCTCGGTAGGCTGCAGTGGCTCATCGGGGACTCGCTCGGTGGTAGTGATGCCGGAGCAGTTGCAGCTTGAAGGGGTTGCCTGGACAAAACAAGTGTGGGACGAAAAGTTAGACCAACAACTTGCGGCCTATTTTTCCACCCGCCCCCAAGTCGCTGAGAACCCCGGACTTCGGGGCCAACCGGTTTGCTATGTAAACGGTTCAACGAAGCGAATTTATTGGGTCAAGGCGGTCGAGCAGTCCTGCCAATGGGTTCTGCTTGAATTTAAAGGCAGCCGAGCGGGGCCTCTTGTGGAGGGTGTTGGGGAACCCTTTCTTGAAATCGAAACGGAAGGGACGGTTTAATGTTGTGGTTTTTTACCTCCCTTGGCCAGACGTGCTTTTCCAGTTCGGAATCCGCGTTGCTGACCTGTTGTGTCGCCCTGACCGTGGTTTGGCAAACCACCGGATTGGCGGTTTCACGACAGTGGTTTTTGCTGCCATTCGCGTGGGGAGTTGTTGGGTTGTCGGTGTTCCTGCTGAACCCGATCGCCGATTCGACTTCGCCGTTTGACCTCCGCGAGAAACTATTGAACCCTAATACGTTGGCGTTGCTTGGAGGAATTCAAGTTCTGGTGACAGGCTTTTCCTTTTCGCTTGGCCTGCGATCCGTTTCGACGTTGCATCAGGAACGGTGGCGTTTGCTGTTAGGAGTATTGCACTGCATTCCTCCATTGCCGATTTTGCTGGGAGGCCTGCTGGCACAGCAGATGTGGTTGTCGCAGCAGGTAGGAGCGAGGCCCGAGTGGGGAGGCGTGATGGTCGGTGTAACGGCCGTTGTGCTACTGGCCGTTTGTAGTGGTGGGGCTATCCTGCTGTCCGCGAACCGTCGGTCTCAGGTGCATTTGCTTTCTGGCGTACTCCTCGGAGTGCTCGTTCTTCTGGCGGTCACCGCGGACCGATCGCTGCCAACGGAACCGTCCGAGGCGACGACCGATGCAGCCGTTCGTTCGCTCCTCCCGTGCGTGCTGGTGATCGGTGCCTGCATCGCCGCGGGGGTCGTGCTGGAAGTTCGCCGAAACCGACGTCTGGTGGCGTCGCCCTAAGACGAGTAACTGCCAATCAACGGACGCAAATGCGTTTTCTTACCGTTCATTTCAACCCAATAAGACGATGACACAAATATCAGAAACCTTTTATGTGCTCTCCAATGCCCTTTTGTTGCCGGTGATGTTCCTGTTGCTCCTATCGCTGCTGCGTGTGCTTATTCAGTGCGGAAGGTGTTTGCAGGAATTCCTCGGCCGACAACAGGCTTCCGCGTACCGGGTGGAGCTGGAAACGGCAATCCGCGAAGCGGCACCGTCCTGGCCCGAACCAAGCAAGGGGGGCGAATCGCATCAATGGATTCGTGAACTAACGTCCGCGCGTGAAGATCTTCCCCGAATTGCCTACCTGATTGAGCAAGCCGAAATGCAATGGCAAGCGAGATTAGACCGGCTTCGCAGGATCGCCAAGATTGGACCTGCGTTGGGGCTGATGGGGACTTTGATTCCTCTGGGGCCCGCGCTTGTCGGGTTGGCGGTTGGTGATATTCAGACGATGAGCGATAACCTGGTTGTCGCATTTTCAACCACGGTTCTGGGATTGTTCATCGGCCTCGTAGCGGGGCAGTTGGTATCGGTTAAGAAGCACTGGTATCAATCCGATGCAGCGCTCCTGAACTTTGCAGCCGAACGATGGACAACCGGAAAGGTTACCTATGTCTGATGCGAATCCACAACTTTTGTCCTCGTCTCCTTCGACGCCTCCCGCTGCCGACGGTTTAACGCTCAAGGATTTACGAGCCCGCCGGTTAAGGCGAGGCTTGGGGGTCCAGGATGACTCCGAGGATGACCCGCTTGCCGGGTTAGCCAACCTATTTGATGTGGCAATGGTGTTTGCGGTCGCGTTGATGGTTGCGTTGGTTTCCTTCCTGCAGGTGCCCGCACTCCTGAAGGAAAGCGACTACACCATTATCACCAACCCCGGAACACCGGACATGGAAATCGTGACCAAAGTGGGCGAAGAGATCAAGCATTACGAAGCTTCTGAATCGACGGGAGCAGGGCAGGGAGAACTGTTGGGCGAAGCCTATCGCCTGCCGGACGGGAGCGTCATTTATGTCCCTGCAGAAGAGTAGGGGCGTCACGCGGACGTTGGACAGAACATTCAGCAGGTTCGGTAGGCGAGAACCTCGATTCAGACATTGAGATTTAGAAAGTACTTGGGAATGATCAAAAAATTAGCTGTTTCCCTAACGCTGCTTGGCGTCTGCTTTGCAGTCGGGCTGTGGGCCTACTACGAGTATTTGCGTCCTTTTCGGATTGCGATGGTAGGTTTCTCAGATACTCATTGGGCCAACTGGGAAAGTGCGATCCAGAAGACGAACTACTCGCTCCATCGATTTGATGATTCGGGTATCGATTCGGAGCGTTTGAAAAATTACAATCTCGTTTTTGTCCGCGGCCAAGGTCTGAACTTAACGCCCGAACAGGTCGAAAGACTTTCCAAAGCTCGAGATGCGGGGACACATTTTTATGTTCGCACCGCGACCAATGCGATCTCGGACCAGCAGACGTCCGTCCCGGAACCGCATCGAGCAGCGATTGCGGACTACATGCGTCACGGGGGCGAAGAGAACCTGATCGGGCTGGCTCACTATGCGGCCCATCATTTGGGCGGTCGTGAAGTTGCGGTACCGGAACTTGTTGAAGTCCCGCAGTTTGGGCTTTTTCACCTTGATCAAAAAGTCTTCGAAAGCCTGGAAGCCTTTGAGACCTTCCAAACACAACGGGGGTTTGGGGAAGAAAGCGACAAGCCCCGAGTTGTCTTGTTGGGTAGTTTCGTGGACCCACAGGATCGTCTGAATCAGAAGCCGGTCGACCAAATCTTGCAGGCCCTTGAGGATGGGGGAGCAAAGGTCTATCCGATGTTTGGAAGGACCGAATTGTTTCCGATGCTGCGAGAGATCCAACCCGACCTGATCCTGACCTTCCCGCATGGGCGATTTGGCAGTGGCCTGGAGGGGCAAAAAGTTCTTGAAGAGTTGGGCTGCCCTATCGTCAGTGCGTTACCGCTGCGTGGAAGTCGTGAGCAATGGCTTGCAGATGAACGGGGGATGGAGGGCGGTTTCATGGGGCAGTCGATCACCGCCCCCGAACTGGACGGAATCATTGAACCGATCGTGGTTTCCTCAATGGAGCCGAATGAGCGGATGCTGAGCGTCCGCACTCCCATGGATGATCAGATCGATGCACGGGTGAACCTGGCATTGAACTGGTTGAAATTACGGAAGAAGGATAACGCCGATAAAAAACTGGTCATTGTGTATTACAAATCGCCAGGGATGTCCGCACTATCGGCTGGAGGTTTGGAGGTCGCTCCCTCACTATGGAATACGCTCAAGCGACTGGAACGCGAAGGTTACGATCTGGGCGATCAATTGCCCGAGTCGCCGGACGCCCTGTTCGAGCAGATTCAAACGAAGGGAAAGACGCTGGGGCAGTGGGCTTTGGGTGCATTTGAAACGTTCCTGGACGAAGCGGAACCGGAACTCATTCCCGCCGAAACTTATGCCCGTTGGTTCCGGTCGGCACTTTCGCCCAAGCGGCAGAAGGAATCGATCGAACTGTGGGGTGATCTGCCGGGTGACAAAATGGTGACCAATGTCGATGGGCAGCCCCATTTGGTTGTCAGTCGAATCCAGTTTGGCAATGTGGTTGTCATGCCGCAGCCAACCGTAGGAGGAGGTGGGGACAACGAAAACGAGATCAGCAGTATCCACGGGACGGATCAAGCGGCGCCCCATTTCTACCTTGGAGCCTACCTGTGGGCTCGTCACGGTTTCCAGGCGGATGCCATCATGCATTTCGGGACCCATGGTTCGCTTGAGTTCACTTACGGGAAGTCGAATTGCTTAAGCCGTGACTGCTGGCCACAGATTCTGATCGGTGATGTTCCTCACATCTATCCGTATGTGATCAATAATGTCGGGGAGGCTTTGGTTGCCAAACGACGTTCCAATGCCGTCATCGTTTCCCACCTAACGCCCCCTTTTATGGAATCAGGCTTGTATGGGGATCTCTCGCTGCTGCATGACAAAATCCACGATTGGGAACAGGTGGAGGATCCACTGCTCCGCGAAGAAACTTTGCGGTCGGTTACCGATCTGGTAAAGGAATTAAAGATGGAGCAGGATTTGGGTTTGGATGCGGAAGCATTGCAAACGAGGTTGTTATCCGAATCAGAACTTGAGGAGGTTCATAACTATATTCACCAGTTGAAGGGGCAAAGTGTCACCGACGGATTGCATGTGATTGGTAGGGAGTGGACGACAGAGCAGGTCCAGCAAACCGCTACTGCCATGATGGGGGAGCAAGGTATCGATCAACTGTTGCTGGCCATTGGGAAATCGGACGACGACGGCCATCAGGAGTATTCGTCGGAGCTGGCAGACCATTTTGTCCAAAGCGTATTGGCAGGGGACTTAGACGTCGATCAACTGTTCACAGAAGCGGAACAGGCCGCCATCGACGACGCTGTCAAGGCCGCCAGGAACCACTCAGCCACCGGGCACCCAGCCGATAAAGCTGCCGCTAGCCCCGATGGTATATCGGGAGCGACCACTCAAGTTGCCAAACCTCCTGCAGCGGCCCCTGTTTTGGCGGAAGCGAAAGAGGGACCCAATGAAGGGCACTCGGGCGGCAAGCCTCAGCGTCCAGTGGGACCGGTCGATCAACCTGCCGAGCAAGCGGTTGCAGCGCCAGAAGATGTGACCCATTGGACTTCCGCAGACATGTTCCGTTCATGGGTCGTCAAGCAACCGGCGGCACAACAGGGGCTGATTGAATTGATACAAACAATTCAGCAGAACGCGTCCAACCTACGGTCATCGCCCAGTCATGAGCTTGGTGAAATTTTGGCCGCCTTGGATGCTGAATTCATCGCTCCATCTAGTGGCGGCGATCCCCTGGTGAACCCGGCTTCGGTACCAACGGGGCGAAACTTGTTCTCGATTAACGCCGAGCAGACGCCGACATTGGAAGCGTGGCGTGTCGGCGTGAAGTTAACCGATGAAATGCTAACGGCCCATCGTGCGTCCCACCAAGGTGAATTCCCGCGACAAGTTGCCTTTTCCTTGTGGGGAGGAGAGTTCATTCGCGGCAAAGGAACCTCCATTGCTCAGATTATGTATCTGATGGGCGTCCGCCCGGTATGGAACTCAAGGGGGGTCGCCTATGACGTTGAGGTGATCCCTGCTGAGCAACTTGCCCGTCCGCGAATCGATGTATTGGTGCAAACTTCTGGCCAGTTCCGCGATGCGGCGGCTTCACGGATTGCCTTGATCGATCAAGCGGTCCAAATCGTTGGTCGGCTCGCCCCCGACGGGCAGCCGAACTACGTGCGGGAAGGGACCGAACAGACTGAACTGGCTCTGAAGTCCAATGGCGTCTCCGCCCAACAAGCTCGGGATTTCGCTACTGCTCGAGTCTTTGGAGCGGCTTCCAACAGCAGTTACGGCACCCAGATCTTGGGGATGGTTGAAAAAGGAGACACCTGGGAGGATGGTAGCCAGGTCGCACAGAGGTACGTAGAGAATATGTCGGGTGTTTACCGCGATGGCGAGCGGTGGGGGGCGGTTTTGCCCGGCCTACTAGAGGCTCAAATGGAAGGTGTCGATGCGGTCGTGCACTCGCGCAGTTCCAATACATGGGGACCGTTGTCGCTGGACCATGTCTATGAATTCATGGGAGGAATCACGCTGGCGGTGCGAGAAACGACCGGCAAAGATCCGGTGGGATACTTCAGCGATCAGCGCCAACCAGGGCGTGCGCGCGTGACCACGTCCGTGGGAGCGATCCGCGAAGAAGCGCGAACCGCCCTTTGGAATCCTAAGTTCATCAAAAGCTTGCAACGTGAAGGGCCTAGCGCCGCGGCATCAATGACCGAATCCGTTCGCAATATGTATGGCTGGAATGTAATGCAGCCCGCTGCGATTGGGCAGGACATGTGGGACGAGACTTATCGTGTCTATGTCGAAGACAAACACGATTTGCAAATGCGAGAATACTTCGAAGAGAAGAACCCGTACGCCTTACAGGATATGGCAGCGGTCATGCTGGAAACGGCTCGCAAAGGTTACTGGACTCCCGGTCCTGAGGTCCTTCGGAACTTAGCCGAAGTGCACACTGAATTGGTTGCCGAACATGGGGCAGCCTGTTCCTATGAGACCTGTGGAAACGCTGCGTTCCATGAATTCCTTATGGAACACCTTACTGCTCCAGGGAACGAGGTTAGCCCGCAGTCGGTGGAGGCTTATCAGCTGGCTCTAGCATCTGCGTTGCAGCCGGGCGAAACGCCCCCTGAAGTTCAAGGGATCGAGATGAACGAAGTCGAGAACCAGCTGGCGGAAATGGAACCGATCGAGCAACGAAGTCCCCTGTTGGCAATTTGGTTAGGTGTCGCAATTTTTGCAATCGGCCTCGGTCTAGGGATTGTGTTCCCTCCCGCTAACAAAATGGGATACTAACCATTGGGAGAGCGGCCAGTAACAACCATCGTCGCGAAGAATCGAGCCTCCACGTCCGCGCGTCGGCCTTGGGGGAGGGGGCGTTGCGTCCGGAATCAACGCTTCTCATCCTGAAATAGGGGAAAGCAGTAAGACTGGGTTGCCGAGCACCACCAATCGCGTCAACGATAGGTGCAGGCCTTTTCCGGGTTATGCGGTGACGCTCACCGGCGAGAGGGAGCTTTCGCCGTTTTAAAAAATCGTGGCATCACATACGGTCCTCCAGTCATTAAATCATTGGCATGCGATAATGACGATTTGGGCGTGTCAGGCGGGGAAAGATGTGGGCTTACGCATCCAGTTCTGGAAAGACATCTTCGCTGAGGTCTTGGCGTCGAATGATCGCTCGGATGCGAATTTGAAAATCGCTTTTGTAGTTGGCGACTTGCTGTTCGCTTAGCTGCAATTCGGCGGCTGCTTTTTTGTTGCTGACGCCGCGGACGAACAGCATTTCCAGGCACTTCAGTTTTTGCCAATCGCCTCGTTCTTGCCAGCGTTGAATCTGGTCATCGATCGCTTCGCGGACGGCGGCTTCTTCCAAGTTTTTTCGTTCGACGCTGCGGGCGATGGAACTGGCCGGGCGAGCGTTCCCTTCCAATTGCCAAGCGACTGAGTCCCCGTCGCCTTGGCTGGTCAATCGATCAAGCCGCAGGGCAGGGCGGCGCCCTTCGCGGCGCAGGTAGTCGGTCAACTTGTAGGCACAAATCGAAAAGAGATAACTTTCCAGAGGCCGACGGCCGTCAAAATTGGGCAAGCTGGTTAGAAAGCCAATAAAAGAATCTTGAACGATATCCTCGCTGGCGGCACGGTTCCCTACGCGGCTCTCGGCAAATGCCAACAGGCGACCCTCGTACCGGTGGATTAGATCCTCCCAGGCTCGCGTGTCCCCTTGGCGGATTCGTTCCACGATCTGTGCGTCCGGTCCAGTTGTCTCATGCATGCTTCGTGTACCTTCGGTTCAGCCCCATTGCTTGTATTCTATTGAAAGGCCTGTTCAGCTGCGATGTCGGGCGCTATTTTTGTGAGGGCGGACGTGTCGATCCGCACGTTAACGGATACTGTTTGATTGTCAACGATGCATACCTTAGAGACCGAAAGCCAGTTTGTGGGACATTTATCGGAGGCTTTAGCCGCCATCGAAGCCGTTGGTGGGCCTCGCCCTGAAGTTGCAATTGTACTGGGAAGCGGCCTCGGGGGCGTTGTCGACAAAATCGAAGAACCAGTACGGATCGGGTTTGCTGACATCCCCGGTTTTGGCCAGACGACCGCCGCAGGGCATCAAGGCGAATTGGTCCGAGGCTGGTTGGGGGGCGTACCGGTTGTCGTGATGGCCGGTCGGTTGCATCGGTACGGCGGTTGGTCTAACGGTCAAGTGGTGTTCCCCGTGGAAGTCATGCGGCGGTTGGGGGCGGAACGCTTGATCGCCAGCAACGCTGCAGGGGGCGTTCGCCCAGGGTTAAAGGTTGGCGATATCGTGGTGATTGAAGATCATATCGACTGGATGAGCGGTTCGCCGCTGGCGCGGTTTTCACCGCAGGCGGAAGTCGACCAAGTTACTGATGAATCCCGTCTGCTTGGTAGCGATCCCTTTGCACGGGCTCCGGTTCCAATCGGTCGAGGCAAAAAAGTCTACGATGAGGGGATGATCCAAAAAGCCCTTGCCGCAGCACGCCAGGGAGGATTCTCGGCGACGTGCGGGACCTACTTAGCCGTGCTGGGACCGAATTACGAAACGCGGGCGGAGTACCGAATGATGCGCCGGATGGGGGTCGACGTGGTGGGGATGAGCACCGTTCCCGAAGTTTTGGCGGCGGCCCGAATGGGGATGGCGACGCTTGCCCTGTCGATGGTCAGTAATGTGGCCAGCCCCGATACGGCTCAGCAGGCGAATCACGAAGAAGTCTTGGCGGCGGGGCAACAGGCCGAGCCGCGAATGCTGCAAATGGTTCAAGCGGTCCTTCGGAAATGAGCAAACCAGAGCGTGCCCTTCCTGTTGTGAATGTGCCCAGCGGATCGACGAACCATCAGGCTGAAGGTTTGCCGCCTGCACGTCGACGCTGGCGAACCGTGGCAGTGCATGGGTTGCGTTTGTTTTTGTTGATGCTGTTGGTGGCAACGCTTCGGTACGCTCAGCAGCGGCGATACGCCCAAGCAAGCCAAGTTCAAGAGACGGCGGTGGCGAAGCCTTCGGCGGGGGCGTTGTCCGCATGGTTTGGTAAACGTGCCGTCTGCGGACCTGTCAGTCAGGATGATGCCAATGGGGCATTCCGCGTGGTAGTCGATGATCAGGGGGAACCTCTCGGCAAGATTCTTCAGACGATGCCAATGACAGAAA
Source organism: Roseimaritima multifibrata (assembly GCF_007741495.1). Taxonomy (NCBI): domain Bacteria; kingdom Pseudomonadati; phylum Planctomycetota; class Planctomycetia; order Pirellulales; family Pirellulaceae; genus Roseimaritima; species Roseimaritima multifibrata. Next base: position 6,856,424 of record NZ_CP036262.1, on the reverse strand, counting down.
ACATTACCGGCTATCGAGGTCCCAACAATTTATTGCTGGGGCTGGATGGAGAGAACCGGATCGTCGGCGTCGAGTTAGAGAAGAGCTGGGACACGGTCGATCATGTTCTTGCTATCCAAGAAGAACCGGCGTTTTTCAACCAGTTTCTTGACGCCGATCCGACCTCGTCCCGGCAGGTCGTCGATGTGGTTTCGGGGGCGACGTTAACCAGTTTGGCAATTCGAGATGCCGTGGCCGTTCGTCGAGGCGAATCGATATCGGTTTCGGCTCGCTTTCCTGAATCGTTAACGCTTGCCGAAGCCGAAAAGTTTTTTCCTGAAGCATCTAAATTGGTGCCGTCGGAATTCAGTGAAGCGGAACGGACGGTTCTGAATCGCGAGGGAGAGCGGCTGGGAACGTTGGTCCGCACGGGGCCTTACGAAGATCATTTAAACGGGTATCAGGGGCCGACGGAATTATTGCTTGGCCTGGATCCGGAGGGGCGACTGCAACAGATCGTGATTCGGTCGTCGTTCGATAATCAGCCCTACGTTTCTTATATGGATGACGAGCCCTGGTATTTCGATCCACTGCGCAATCAGACCTGGGAAGAACTGGCGGTTCTGGATGTGCGTGAATTGGGGATGGAAGGGGTGTCCGGAGCGACGATGACCAGCATGGCCGCTGCGGAAACCGTGATTGCTGCGGCTGAAAATCGACTTCAACAGATTGAAGAGCAGCGGGCGACCGAGCTTCGGCTTGCCGAACGGACACGAGTCCAGTGGTCCGCAAAATCGATTGCCAGTATCGTCATTTTGGTATTTGGGTTTGGATTGTCGCGATCCCGTTTGCGCGGGAACCGGATCGTCCGCTTAGGCTGGCAGGTAGTTGTTATCGTTGGGTTTGGTTTGCTGACCGGTAATCTGTTGTCGATCGCCTTGGTGATGGGATGGAGTTCTGGCGGGATTGCCTGGCGACTGGCACCCGGTCTGGCTGCGGTTTATGTCGTTTCGTTAGGCTTAGCAGCGATATCAAAAACGCCTTATTACTGCGCTCAGATCTGTCCGCACGGAGCGATCCAGCAGCGTTTGCCTCGCCGGTTCAAACTCCCTCGTTTTCTGAAACGATTCCGAGGCCCATACATTGCGGTCAGTCTGTTGGTGGCTGCCTACGTGGTGACATTGATCGGCTGGGAGACCAACCTTGCAGCGTGGGAGCCGTTTGATGCTTATCTCTGGTGGACCGGCGCAGGCGGCGGGATCTTGCTGGCCGTCGTGACCATCGTGATCAGTTTGTTCGAGCCGATGGCGTATTGCCGTTACGGGTGCCCAACCGGCCAGTTGTTGACCTATTTGCGACCGCATCGAAAGTCGGCAGAAGTGACCCCAGGTGACGCCGTTGTGGTTGCCATGCTGCTGGGGTCTTGGGTCTGGTTGTTGGTTTAGCCAGAGACGTCTTTTGTTTGGGACCGACTGTCACGCTAGGCATTGATGTTCGGTTCCAACGAAAAACGGCGTCCGACACAATTGTGCCGTACGCCGTTAAAAAAAATCAAAAATGATGAAGCTTATTCTTGTGGCGTATCGCCAACGTCGCGGGTTGCGCCGGGCCCCATTTGAGAGGCGCGGCGATTTTCGCGTTGGATTGCGTCGTAGACTTCTTGGCGATGCACGGGGATGCTTTGTGGAGCTTCAATCCCCAAGCGAACTTTGTCGCCACGAATGTCAACGATCGTGACAACAACGTCATCACCGATCATGATGCTTTCATCACGGTGTCGCGACAGGACCAGCATATTGCCCTCGAATACAGGTTGGGCGTGGCTTGGGGCGTTAATACAAAGGTGTCGGCCGGTGCTTAATTCGGGTGGGCCTTTTGAATCATTCAAAAGGGAACCAGTGGCTGACAAAGGGAATCATCGGACGTTATGGGGCGAGGGTTGATATCACTTTCTAAGGTGCGGCTTCCGCCGATCATTCCGCCTCGGACCAGTTGTTCCGATTACATCGATCTCGTTTATCGCAGACGGGTTAGGCCGCCGTGCGGAGGTTCTTCAAATGGTCCAGCGAACTACGCTGCGTCGGTAACGCAAACCTTAGTGGAGCTTCGTCATTGGTGACGACTTGGCATCCCAGTCGCCGCGTCAAATTGACGATGATTGGGGCTCGAAGGTTTGTGGTCAGATTGCCGACATGCCCTGATAGCGTGCTCAGGACGTAGGTGTGGTCCCCTGGCCGCAGATTTAGCGGTGTCAGGTCCCGTTGGCCCACGCGAACTTTATAGGTCGGCATGAAGGCACGCGGACTGACCAGAGCCAGAGCTCGGTCGCCACGCGAGACGGATTGAAGCCAAGCGACCGCAGGGTTTTCAGGATCGGGGAGCAACGTCCACTGACGTAGCGTCTCCATTCCAATTAAACCCTGTGGAAACAGAAGCAATTGGTCTTCGTTCAGTGTTCGTTTGCCGAATCGCGTCGTGTCGATACGCATGGTCGCATTCTCTTCAAAGAGGCGGGTGCCGAAACGCTCTGGCAATCAGAGAGTATGGGCTGTTCTTTTTCTTCGGCAGAAAGGGCTGTCTCAATCGACAAAATCGTTACAAATAATTCAAAAGGGATAACTGCGACGTTTGCCCGATCAGCTGCATGGTCGCTTGCAGTGCGGTTTGGCTGGCATTCATGTTGGCAATCACGTCCGCGAAGTCGGTATCGATCGTGTTCGATAGCTGCTCGTTCAAGGAAACCACTTGGTCCGATGCATTGTTTCGCATGATTTCTATATTTTGAGTCCAGATGCCGACTCGGGCTCGAGAGGTCACCGCCTGTTTTAAAGCGTCATCGACTTGTTCCTGAAGGCGGCCGATTTCGTACGTGTCGCCGTCGCGAACGGCTTGTTCCAGTCGTAGTAGAGAGTCGATCGCGCCGCCGGGTTCGCGGAGGGCATAATCGCTGCCCACAAAGACGGCGGTTCCGCTTTGGGTGAAACCGACCGCTTCGTTTTCGCCTTCGGGAATCAGCCCCAGTCGGTTTCCTGCACTGCTCGCTTCGGCTTGTCGCACGGTCAGCGGATTCGCATCGGGGGGCGCGACCAATTCGATTCCGTTCCCAACCGAATTCAGGGACGCAGTGACCCGGCGAACATCTTGATTGTCGGGGTGGTCATTGATCGCGTCGAGGACATCCTGGACCGTTTCCAGGCCTTCAAATTCCAGTTCCAGTTCGGTCCCGTCGGGCCGGATGATGGTCAGTTCCGGGGCGTCGGTAAGATTCAGGATCCCGCGCTCGTGACCGAGTGAATCGAGCGTGGTTTCGGCCGTTGCACTGCGGATTCCAAGCGCCGTTGCAGCGGTCCCGCCATTCTCGCCGATCGAATAATCGACGCCGGCGCGGAGGGCTTCGATGTCGATTCGGCCGTTCGTCTGGTCGACAACCGCCCGCACATCGGCACCGCTGCGGTTGATCGCAATGATCACATCCCCGACCGTTTCGGCATCGCTCAGGTCAATCGTAAAAGTTTCATTGCCCTGTTGGATTTGAATCCCTGCGGAAACATCGATCCCGGCGCCACCGTTCAGCTGGTCAAGGGTTGTTCCGGCGGTCACCTGGGGCGTTAGTTTGCCTGAAATAAGCGGCGGGGGATCAAAACCGTCTTTGTTTTCAATGTTCAGGTCGGCTGCTGTGCTCGATCCGGGCGGGTCCGAAATTGCCAGCGTTCCCGCGAGTCCGTCTTGGTATTCGATTCGTAGGCTATCGTTCTGGATCGTTACGGACAGCGACCTTCCATTCAGGTCCATCGATTCAAGCACATCCTTGACGTCGCCGATGGTGGCGGTGGTGCTGAGGTCGACTTCTTGCCAGCTCGTGCCGTCGGAAATCCGGAGCGGCCCCGGGCGAATGCCTTGTCCGCCTCGAGTGTCGATCAATCGTGTTGCTTCCGTCAGGGTGGTGTCCAGCGGTTCGCCGTGAACCAATGGTTCACTGTTCCCCAGCGCCGACTGCAACGCCACCGTTGTCTGGACGGTCACGTTACCACTTGCCTTGGTTTGGCCGGTGGCCTGAGTGCCTGTGAACAGGACGGTCCCCGCTTCCGCGACCAGGGAGGGGCCTGTTTGGAGGATCCCCGAGAGTGTTTGGTGGTCGCGGAAAGTGGTATTGCCGGCGCTGACGATCTGTTCCATCGCCTGGCGGATTCCAATCGCGATCGCTTCCCGTTCATCATCGGGGAGGACATTGGACGCCGCTTGGACGGCGGCTCCGCGTGATTCGATCAATGCGTCATCGATCACGCTTAACGCTTGGTCGGCCGAAGCGTAAAATGCGGTTGTTTCATCCGCGTTTCGGACCAATTGTTCGCCGTAGCGAATCGAACTTTGCAAGCTAATGGCTCGACTGGCCGCCGCCGGGTCTTCGCCGATCCGCTGGATCCGCTGCCCGGTGCTTAACTGGTCATAATAGGACTGGATTGTCGTTTGGTCGGCATGCAACTGAGTCAGTAGACGCTGGTTTTGCAGCGGCACACTGGTTCGGCTTCCGGCAGTAGGGAACACTGACATAAGGGTCTGCTAACCAGTACAGTCGATACGAAAGAACAGAGGTCTATCTAAGTTTCGGTTTTTTATCCCATTTGATTGATTGTTTTTCTTCGATGGTATTTCCAGGGGCTCCGCCAATGATTGTGGTGGGGACAATGAATTTGACGCGAACAGCGGAAAAAGGTGACTTTGTCTGCCCTGAATGCAGGACTTGGCAAAATTATCGGATTCGATCGCGGCGTCCATATTTGACGATCTATTTCCTTCCCGTGGTCCCCGTCGGGGGGGCTCAGCGAGTCCTTCAGTGCTTGCAGTGCAGCCAGTTTTGGGACGAACGAGTGCTTCAGCGTCCCGATTCACATGCCGCTCCCAATTTGCCAAGCGAAGGCGAAGAGGAGTCCGTTTTCCGCGAGCAACTGATGCAGGCGGCCGTGCATTTGGCGATCGCTGAGGGGGAAATCAGCGAACAGATGATCGCGTCTCTGTTGCAAATCGCTTCTGAAAGACTGGGGATTCTGCTGGACCGCGAAAGCTTGGGCGAATATTGCTCGATTGCTTTTCAGAACAAAATTGGAATCCGCAATTATCTGCTCAGTGTCGATCACACCTGGTCGGAGTCGCAGTTCAGGATGGCCATCCAAACTTTATTCTTGGTCGCTTCGGTGGAAGCGGGGGTGTCGGCTACGGAACAAGAGGTCCTGCAGTCGCTGAAAGAACGTGGCGTGATTTCGGACGAACAATTTCAGCAGGACATCGAATCGCTGGTGAATTGAGCGATCCACATCGCTGTGCCTATTGCGGGTCTTGCGTCCGTTGTGCCCGGAGATCGCCAAGTAGCTTTTTAAGGTTTCTCGGATTTTGTCCTAGGTCCCCTTTTCCGACGCGCGATTGGCTGACGGCGGAGACTTCGGTTCGTTCGCGGTCGTTTGGACGCTGGATCGTGACATGGACATCGTCCACGAACCGAAAGAGCCGCGACCGACGGGTCAGATGCATTTTGGTGATGGCGGCAGTGGCATCGACCGACTGGAGTTCCCAGTTCGGTTGTTCCGTTACCCATTGCTCGATTTTTTCAGCAACCTTTTCGACCGACTCTGGCGTCCGCAGAGGGCGAAGGTCAGGGGTATCGGATTCGGGGTCGGTGGAGGCTCGGTTTTCGGTAAAATCGCGGCTCCAATCAAACACCCACATGCTCATCCAAACCAGGGCGATCCCTAGAATCAGCCGGCGTCTGGAGGCTAGTACACGGAAGGGGGAATACCGTTTAGGCTGCGGGTTAGGAATTTGTTTCATGTCGTTTTGAATATTGGGACTGTTGTGAGTCTGTTTGCCGATTCCGAAGCGGATCATCTTCGCGATGCGATGCCGTTGGCTGCCCGGATGCGGCCCAAGCGTTTAGCGGACCTGGTTGGTCAGCAACATATTCTAGCGCCTGGCAAATTGCTTCGGCGAATGATCGATGCAGGTCGACTGGGATCGATCATTCTGTTCGGGCCGCCGGGAACCGGGAAGACCACCGTCGCAAATCTATTGGCTAGCGAGACCGATGGTGGGTTTCGTCAGATCAGTGCCGTGACCGGCGGAGTCAAAGAAGTTCGCGAAGTGATGCAGTGGGCTCAGGATCAGGTCGCGACCGGTGCGGGGCGCCCGATCTTGTTTGTCGACGAAATTCATCGGTTCTCCAAATCACAGCAGGATGTCCTGTTGCCGGATGTCGAAGCGGGAATTGTTACGCTGGTCGGGGCGACCACCAGTAACCCCTTTTTCTCTGTAAACGCAGCCCTTCTCAGTCGTAGTCAGCTTTTCCAATTGAATCCATTATCGGTGGAGGATATCGCCGCTTTGCTACGACGCGCGATCGCCGACAAGGAATTGGGGCTGGGACATATCCGCATCGAAGTCGAAGACGCGGCTATCGATTTTCTCGCCAAAATCTGTGAAGGGGATGCTAGGCGTGCGCTGACGGCGTTGGAAATTGCCGTGCTGAGCGATCGAGGGGACGGACCGGTTCAGTTAACCGAGTCGCTCGCCCGTGAATCGGTCCAGCAGAAGCAGGTTGGCTACGACGGGACCGGTGACGATCACTACGATCTGGCCAGTGCCCTGATCAAGAGTATCCGTGGCAGCGATGTCGATGCGGGTTTGTACTGGTTGGCTAGGATGTTGGAAGGAGGCGAAGATATTCGCTTTATCTGTCGACGGTTGGTGATTTTGGCAAGCGAGGATATCGGCAACGCCGATCCCAACGCACTGACCGTTGCGGTAAGTGCGATGCAGGCTTGTGAGTTTATCGGGCTTCCCGAGTGTCAGTTAACGCTTAGCCAAACGGTCGCTTACCTTGCCTGTGCGCCAAAGAGCAATGCGGCGACAACGGCTATCGGGGCTGCCCGCACCGATGTCCGGCATGGCTCGATCGTCCCCGTCCCCATGCATCTTCGTGACGCTCATTATTCAGGAGCAAAAGATCTGGGGCACGGTAAGGGGTATCAGTTGGCTCACAATGCCGAGGGTGGGATTGCCGCACAAGAATATTTGGGTGTCGACAAAGAGTATTACCAGCCAACCGATCGAGGCTTCGAAGCCGAGCTGCAAACCCGCCTAGTCGAAATCCGCAAGCGATTGAAAGGCGAGTAGGGTTTCGTCAGCTGAAGCGTAGCCGACGCGACATCGCTGCCCAGGCATTGCCATCCGGGTGAGGGTAATGGCACGTAGTAGAGTCTCTCCGAGACTCGTGCTTGCAGGGTTCTCCGCCTCGGAGAGGCGGAGCTACGAGGCTCGTGCTGGCTGGGTTCTCCGCCTCGGAGAGGCGGAGCTACGAGGTTCGTGCTTGTTGGGTTCTCCGCCTCGGAGAGGCTAAAAATTTATAACTGACGAAAGTCTGGCTCCCCTCGCCCCTAAGCAAGCCTTTGTTGCGGAAGAAATCTTAGCTAGCTCATTCCGTGGTCGCGGCCTTTTCGTTTGATTTGGCGGAGCTTGCTTGGGGGAGAGGGGCTGGGGGAAAAGGGGGGATTTCCGCGAGGCGATTTTGCAGTGCAGGACCAGATAACGTCCCGCAATTCAAGCGTTTGTGTCATCCCTTGCCTACCTCTGTCGGCCCCCTCTCCCCCAGCCCCTCTCCCCCAAAACAAGCCTTTGAATCGCGTTCAACTGAACTAGCTGGCGAACAGGTGATTCAATATCAAACCTGTTTTAAGCGAGCTTGTTTTGAGGACGAGGGGAGCCAGATTTTCTTTACTTATTCTTTTCGCGTCCCGAGAGGCGGAGCTACGAGGGGTGAGGCGTTGCGACATCGCTGTCCAAGTATTGCCATCCGGGTGAGGGACATAGCACGTAGTAGAGTCTCTCCGAGACTCGTGCTTGCTGGGTTCTCCGCCTCGGAGAGGCGGAGCTACGAGGGTGTGGCGACGCGACATCGCTGTCCAGGGACTGCCATCCGGGTGAGGGTAATAGCACGTAGTAGAGTCTCTCCGAGACTCGTGCTTGCAGGGTTCTCCGCCTCGGAGAGGCGTAGCTACGAGGGTCGGAGCTACGAGGGTCGACCGGACGCGAAAGGCGACGTTCAATTAAATTTTTAAGGGCTCTTCATCTATTCTTAATGCGGCGATCACCTTTTGTTCATTGTCGGTGGTTCTAATCCGCGGGAGATATTCTTCCGAGCCGTTTCTATGAGCCAATTGGTTCGCGCCGGAAAGAGAATTGTTGGAATCATTGAGGACTTATTGATATGTCAATGCGACATAAGTCTGCGGCTGCGATTGCTGGGCGACGCTCGGCATTTACGCTTGTGGAATTGCTGGTTGTGATTGCCATTATTGGCGTTTTGGTGGGGTTGTTGTTGCCGGCGGTTCAAGCCGCTCGCGAAGCCGCTCGCCGAATGCAGTGCCAAAACAATATGAAGCAATTGGGTTTGGCGATGCACAATCACATGGATACCTATGGCTCGTTCCCGCCAGGCTATCTTTGCTACGACGAATCGGGGAATCGCTACAAAACCGGTGGCTGGCAACATGGGCAAAATGAAATGGGCTGGCATTGGTTGCCAATGCTTTTCCCTTACATGGAACAGCCAGCACTCTGGGAGCGGATCAAACTGTGCGAGGAACGCCGCGGCCCGCAGCATACGCAGAACCCTTGTGATGACTGCGAATACCAAGCTCCGGAACATACGGGCCGAGGCCAGTTGCCCGGTTTCTCGCGTTGCCCTTCAGCAACCAATTCAGAGGTCCAGTTTAGTGACGGTAGCTATGGCCTAGAAGCACTTGCCAAGGGAAGTAATTACGCGGTCAGCTGGGGATCGGGAAACATGCTTTCCTGGGAAAGCAGCAAGACTCGCGGAGCTTACGGGACGTATTACACGACGCAGGAACAGATCGTCGTCGGTTTGGGAGGAAGTGGCGACCGCTTCCAGAACAAACGTGGAATGGGCAGCCAAGATTTCGATGACGGCATGAGCAATACCATGGCACTTAGCGAAGTGTTGTCGACCGACACCACCACCGATATTCGCGGAGTCTGGATGTCGCCTGCGATGGGAGCGACCATCTTCTCGGCTTTCCTGAGTCCAAATTCAAAAGAGAACGATGTTATCGCGGCTTGCGATGAAGGCTACTCCACCGGAGCTGGACCGAATATGGTCTGTGCCGAAGAGCGTTCAACCGCCGATGTGTACGCCGCAGCCAGAAGCCAGCATCCTTCCGGTGTGAATGTGCTGATGGCAGATGGTTCCGTACGGTTTGGGTCTGAAACCATTGATCTTGTAAATGTTTGGCAAGCGATGGCAACGGCACAGAATGGTGAGGTTGTTTCTGAATAATGAATACGAAAGTGAATATCAAGATGAAGTGGATGTTGTTGGCCTGTGTGCCCGTGCTTGGCTTGGTTGTAGGCTGTGGTGGAAGTTCCCCTGCGGTTGCCACGCTTAAGCAAGACGCATTTGCACAAGTCGAAGGACTGGGCGACGTTGCTGGCGATGAAACGCTGTTCAACGAAGCCTTTGTCGCAGGAGCGGCTCCGAAGAATCGCAAAGACTACGCAGTCCGAGGTTACCAAGTTGTCGGCGAGCCAGAAGTTAATGGCGAATCGGCGACGCTTACCGTTAAAATTTTTGGCGGTGTGCATGCAACAGGTAGCAGCGACCGCAGTAGCGTTGGAAGCGAAACCGGTGAAGTGGAACAGACCTGGACGCTGCAAAGAAGTGGCGAAGAATGGAAAATTAAAGACGCTCCGCTAGGTTGATTTTGATCAATCCGGTTCCGAGAATCGGGGCGCTCTGCTTACGCGGATGGCCCCTCGGCTCTCATGGTGTTTGAGTGCGAAGGTCTCGACGACTGGAATCGGCTCCGTGCCAACTTGTTTGGTATGGAGCGGATATTCGAAATCAAAGGCGGGCATGGAGACGCTATAGAGTAAATCACGAAGAGAGGGTGACCTCTGTTCTTACTCTGGCATTCGGTTTTACACGCGGTTTCTTTCCCCTTGCTCAGGGAACCGTTTTGCTCTTCATGAGCGGGGTCGAACCTAACTAAGCGTGAAAACAGGTACGCGACTCGGTTACTAGACCACTTCCACTGCTCGCGTTTGTTTAAACGCTTTTTGGTACGGAATGTAAAACAAGATTCCTCTACCAGAGGTTGTCGGCGCTGCTCGGTTGTGCGTTATCGATAGGTCTCAGTCCGGAGGGTTGAGTAACCATTTCAATGAGTGGCAGCGGCTGTTGCCTCAACCGGAAAGAGAGCCCGAAATCGATCGGGCATACTGAACGCATGTATCTTTTCGGCAGGCGGGATTCCTCAGCCGTCAGCCGGAAAGGAGGCTCACTGGGGGTATCGATTCCCTAGATGCGTTCGGAATGTTCTTGAAACCATGATTAGTTTGTTAAGATTTTTCTGGCGATTTGGTGCGGGAAACCGTAGGATGCCTTGCCGTTCCCTTTTGGGGGGTGTTCGTTACTGGTGCTTCTTCTCTCGAGATTGTTTGTTTGGGAGGGATTGAATCGTCGGTTCGTTCACCCTTTAACGTTTTTCTTTAGGTGAGGGTGTCATGTCTCAAGAAAAGAAGTTTTTTTTCAGGAACGCGGGGCGACGGCCTGCGTTTACGCTTGTTGAATTGTTGGTCGTGATTGCAATCATTGGTGTGCTGGTGGGGTTGTTGTTGCCTGCGGTCCAAGCGGCGCGTGAAGCAGCGAGGCGGATGCAGTGCCAAAACAACATGAAGCAACTGGGGTTGGCGATGCAGAATCACATGGATGTTCATGGATCGTTCCCGCCGGGATACTTGTGCTACGACGAATCGGGTAACCGTTACAAAACGGGTGGCTGGCAGCATGGACAGAATGAATTGGGTTGGCACTGGCTGCCAATGCTATTCCCATTCATGGAACAGCCCGCTATGTGGGACCGGATCAAGAGCTGCGAAGCGGCTCGCGCTGACGAGCACACTCAGAATCCATGCGATGACTGCGAGTGGCAGGCTCCAAATCATACGGGCCGCGATCAGTTGCCTGAGTTCGCCCGCTGTCCAACTGCCTTGAATTCGGAAGTTCAGTTTACCGATGGTAGTTATGGGCTAGAAGCGGTCGCCAAAGGTAGCAACTACGCGGTTAGCTGGGGATCTGGAAATATGCTTTCCTGGGAATCCAATCAGACTCGCGGTGCGTTTGGAACCTACTACACCACTCAGGAAAAGATCGTGAAAAGCCTTGGTGGCAGTGGCGATCGATTCCAGAATAAGAATGGAATGGGAAGTCAGGACTTTGTAGATGGAATGAGTAATACGATTGCGTTAAGTGAGGTTCTGTCGACGGATACGAAAACGGACATTCGTGGAGTCTGGATGTCGCCTGCTATGGGGGCTACGATATTCTCGGCGTTCCTTAGTCCGAACTCGAAAGAAAACGACGTGATCGCTGCTTGCGATGAGAGTTTTGTCTCTAAAGCCGGACCGAATTTGATCTGTACCGAGGAACGAGCGACAGCCGATGTTTATGCGGCCGCTAGGAGTTTGCATCCTTCCGGGGTCAATACGTTAAGGGCGGATGGTTCCGTGCATTTTGTTTCGGAAACCATTGATCGTGTTAATGTTTGGCATGCGTTGGCGACCGCGCAAGGTGGTGAGGCTATTTCGGAGTAATGGAAATTCAAATGAGTAAAAAAGCAAATTGGATCCTTGCCGTTTCCCTTCCCGTTTTGGGTTTGATGCTAGGCTGTGGCGGAGGTGCCGCAGCTGTATCGACTTTGGAACAGGACGCCTACGCCCAAGTCGAAGGCTTGGGCGATGCAGCAGGCGATCAGGCAATGTTTGAGGAAGCCTTTGTGGCCGGGGCCGCACCCAAAAACCGTTCGGAGTACGCTTCGCGTGGTTATGAAGTTGTGGGTGAACCGGTAATCGAAGGCGATAACGCTACGTTGAAGGTTAAGATCTTTGGTGGTGTTTTTGAAACCGGAGGTAGTGACAGCGGAAAGGGCGGTAAGGATACCGGCGAAGTCGAGCAGACTTGGACGCTGCAGCGAAGTGGTGAAGCTTGGAAAATTAAAGACGCTCCGTTAGGTTAATTTTGATCAATCCGGTTCGTATTGCCGTTCCCATCGCCGTCGTCATTCTTTTGGCGGCGGCGATGATCTATTTGACAGGTGGCTGGGATGGTACCGGTGGGTCTCTACCTACCACCGATGAACATGCCGCTCAGCCTTTCGATGGCGGTTCGCCTGTCGACGAACAGGTTGAAGCTTGGAAGGCGCTGATCGCTGCAAATTTTGCAGGCGACGCTGCGTGTGCGTCCTGCCACGCCGAAGAAATGAAGGCCCACAAACGCAGCGGGCATTCACATACTCTGGCCATGATGCACGATTCGCAGTGGGCGGAAGAGTTGCTTGAATTGGCAACCTATGAGGACCCACGACGCGACCAACGTTTCCGATTTCAGACTCGCGATAATCAGTTTACCGTTCAGGATGTTGCGAATCCTGGCACACCCGCCATGCCCGTTACTTGGCTGCTTGGTTCTGGAGTCCATGCTCAGACACCGATCTGGGTCGATGAATCGTCACAACGCGGCGTCGAAATGCGTTGGTCCTACCTAGCTCCCTCCGATGCGATTGGTGTGACTCCCGATCATGAACGGTTCGACGACTATCAGCAGGGGACGATCGAATGTTATGGACGTCCGCTAGATAACGCTAGTGTGAGAGCCTGCTTGGCTTGTCACACCACGATGAGCCCTCCGCCGAACTTGCCCATTCGTCAGGATTTGTATATCGCGAATGTTGGCTGTGAGCGCTGTCATGGGCCGCGTAAGAAACATGTGGTGATGGCTGAGCAGGGGCTGGCCGAACAGGCGAAGCCGTTGGTCACGCTTGATAATCCGGCCGCAGCGATGAAGGTCTGTGTGCAGTGTCATCGTGATGCGGATTCGGTTTCGCCCACTGCCACTCCGGAAGAACTGGTTCGTTTTCAACCCTACGGACTAAAAAAGAGTCGCTGCTTTATCGAGTCGTCAGGGAAGATGGGCTGTTCCAGTTGTCATGATGCACATGACGCGGTTTCTACCGATCGCCGTTTGTACATCGAACGGTGCCAACAATGTCATCAGCCCAAAAGTTCCAACGACTGCCCGCAAATGCCGACTGGCGATTGCATTCAATGTCATATGCCTGCTGTCGAATGGACGGCGGGAATCGAGTTCCACGATCACTGGATTCGGTCCCCTGAATAGTCACGCACCTTCTGTTCCGCCTAGCACTGCGACGAACAAATACGGTTTCTTGTTTTCGCCAGCGGTCGATTTGCTATTTATTGCAAACCTGTTCTGGCCGTTACTGCTGCTGGTCGATATCACCGGCGGGATCACCACGCACGAAAATCTGTTGTTTTGGCAGATCTATTTCATCACTGCGCCGCATCGCTGGATTACGTTGATCTTGGTCGCTGCCGAGCATGACAAATATGTTGATCGGCGCTGGACCTTTATTGGGTTCGCTGGAGTCGTGATTGCGGTCTGTCTGTGCGTGCAGTTTGGTACTGGTTCGTTGCTCTGTTTAGGTGTGGTCGATTACATCTGGAACGCTTGGCATTTTTCCTCACAGCATCACGGTATTTTCAGGATTTATGAGCGGAAGAGTTTCTGTTCCAGCAGTTCGGTGGCGCTGCGTGTGGAGAAGGTCTTTTTTCGTTTGTTCATGCTTTACACGATCGCTCGAGTTGCTGGTTGGGGATGGCAGGACGGGCCGTTTGGCGGCAGTGAAATCGCGGCATGGCTGGATGGAAGCATGTTGTTTGTCCCTTTGTTTTTTGTCCTGCGGCAATTGGGACGTTGGTACCGTTATCCGGCAACCGGGTTCCCCTCGGTCGCCTACCTGACCAGCGTGATGGTCCTGTTTGTGGCAATGCTGGCTGCCTGCCATTACGAAAATAATTCGTTGGTGATTCAGTTGGCCCTGGCATCTGCGGTGTTTCATTCATTGGAATACATGTCGATCGTGACCTGGGCGGTCCAGAAATCAAAGTCGACGACCAAATTGTTTCGTTCGATGGCTCGAACTTGGTTGCTGTTCTTGATGGTGTTTGTGTTGGTCATCGGAGCTGGGAACTACTTGGTTTCCAAGGGCTGGTTTGAATTTTGGGTGACCATCAATTTGATGGTCGCTTTCATGCACTACGGTTTTGACGGGATGATTTGGAAGTCCCCGAAACCCAAAACGGCCTCTTCTGTGGCGGGGCAAGTATGAATGCCAAACGGAATCGACTTCCCGAAATGTCAGCGGCAGTTTCCGCTGTGAATACGGGTGACGCGAAACAGCAGCATTGGCTGTCTGGGCTGGGACTGACGCTTGGAATCGCGTTGGTTTTTGCAGCGTTCAGTCAGTTGCGTGCCGGGTCAGGGGAAGCGATCCTTGTGTTTGGACGCATGGATGTTCTGTTGTGTGCTTTGTTGGTGGTGCTGCCCAGTTCGCTGCGATTTGCGGCCAGAGCTTCAGCCGTTTCGATCGGGATACGTGCACTGTTGTTTCTAGTGTGTGTGGTAATCGTTTTTGTCGTCTATCAGGCGGCCTCGTTTCAGATCCAATCGGGAATCGCTTCTCGGGGGACATGGCCGTGGATGGTGGTGGTGGCTTGGTTTTCAATGGCGGCCGTGGGGCTGGCGGTCGCTTGGTCAAAGCTGATTTTGACGGGGAATTCCGATCGTCGCTGGGGCTGGGATTTAGCCTTTTTGGTGATGGCGGTTTGCCTGCCAGCGCTTTACGTGGACAGCGCTTCGAATGGCCTGCGGACGGAACTGAATCGTTCGCTACAAGATCAGAGAATCTTGCGAGGTCTAGGCCAAGCCGAACGCTTGTGGCAGTTACAGCCGCAGTGGAAGGTGCAGGAAATTCCGCTGGGAAGCCTGGTAAAGGATTTGCAAGAAGCGAACCGGCAACTCATGCTTGAATCGGAGCGTCCTTTAAGTCCGTCGGCGCCGACGGCTGCATTGGGCGGACGCGTCGGAGTGTTGCTGCAGTTAGAGCAACCGCAGCAGGCACTACGGAAATTGCAGCCGTTGCTTTCAGGCGATCGCTTCCATCCCATTGCACTCGATTATCAAGGATTGTGTTACCAGCGAATGGAACGTTATGAAGAAAGTTTGAAAGCCTACCAAGCGTCCGCTGATTACTGGAAAGAACAGCCTGAACAACCGCAACAGGTTGCGGGGTTAAGCAGTGCTCTTAAAGGAATCGCGTATGCGTACCGTCATTTGGGGATGAAGCTGGCCGAGGAGCAAGCCTACACGGAATTGGTTGAACGGTACCCGAGTGGAACCAACCATTTGATGTTGGCGAAATGTTTGCAGGACCATCAGAAAAGTGGTCTGGCAGCCGAACATGCAAAGGCTGCGAAACAGCAGGACCCGGCATTAGCGTCGCAGGCCGATGAAATGATAACGTCGATGGCCGTAAATCATTTTGGTTGTTTTCAGGTGGGGCGCTAAGTGTCGCCTTTTGCTCGGCGAAAGAACGCTCTCTTAAAGCAACTTTCGCGGAGCGAAAGGCTACAATCTTTCTCCGCTCGGAAATCGTCATTTGTGATTTCTTCGTTCCGAGAGACGAGGCTAGGTTTTTACAGCAGTACCCATAGTGCGGCGGCTAAGAGGTCTGCTGTGGTTCCTGGGTTGCGTTGGTTGCCATCGGCCCGGAGCCACTGGTCGAAGGATTGCCAGGCCTTTGGTGAATGGTTTTTGTCAATCACATCGCCCGCCCGTTGTTGTGCCTCACGGGCGATCTCTTGTCCCGCTTTGCGTGCGATTAAGGAATCAGGTTGTTCCGCTAGGATTTCGATTTGAGCCCGCTGGATGCCGCAAAGGATGTCGCCGCATTTGCGGATCGATCGGTCCAGGGTGCCCACTAGTTTGTCGCTCAAAATGTCTTCGAATCCGTCGGCATATTGCAAGGCGATTCGGTCGCGATCGGCAGCGGACCGCATGGCCGTAAGCAGATCTGGCATCTCTTTGCTGGCGGCCCTGGCGTGTCGTACGTCCATCGATTCGGAAGCTTGCATCCGTCGGTCGTCCATGCCGCCCGGTTTCGCCAGTTGGATGGCAGCATAAACATCGGCGGTGTCCGCGGTGTTCAAATCTTGCAAAACCTGGGCAACGGAAACCTGCAGTTGCCCGGCAGGAATTTCTTCGATTTGAGAAAACGTCTGCCGTGCAATCGAAAGAGGTGCCAGCAGCAGAATGATTCCCAGATTAACGTTGGTGTTGCAGGCCAACTGGGTCGCGGTCACCGCGTTCAGGATCAATTTTCCGCAGCGGAGCAGGGACCGTTCAGAGGATGGTTCCCCGTTTGCAAAGCAGGGAGCAATCGCGTCGGCCGCTGCGACAAAATCGGCATACTGCAGGTCGGAAAAACCGACGCCCGGGTAGACGTTGCCAGCCTTGGGAGCGGTCGCTTCCAGGATACATGCCCAGCGAACCCGGTCGGCATCCGAATGGATGCTGCTGCGGAGTGCGTTCAGGGGATCAGACACACGACTTTTCGCGTTGCAGCGAACGAACGGCTTCGATCACATCCTCAGGCGATTCTTCCATCACGTAATGACCAACGTCGGCCAGTTTGGTGGCTTGGGCCAAGGGAAGAGCCTCTTGCAGACGATCGAGACATTCCGGGCGGAAGCACCAGTCCTTCATCCCCCACACCAGGCGTGCTGGCAGGTGGCTTAGCTTCGCTAGGTCTTTCTCTAGTTTCTCAAGCGGTGCATAAGTCGGGTGGGATCGGTTCATTGGAATGTCTTTGACGAAGGCATTTACCGCGACGCGGTTGTGCCAGTTGTCATACGGAGCCAGCAGACCGGCTGCAGCGATATCGCTTAGGGGACGACGGTCAACCGCCATCGTGATCGCCGCTCGCGAGAAGGCATTGGCGCCGCGGAGCGCCAGCGTGCCCAGTAAAGGGAATCTACAAACCGAGATTCGTCGAGGAATATAGGGCGGCGGAAAGGCGGCCGTGTTTAGCAGCACCAATCCGGAGAAGCGTTCCGGTTGTTCGACCGCAGCAGAAAGCCCGATTGCGCCTCCCCAGTCGTGCGCGACCAGGATCACATTTTTTAGATCAAGATGCTCGATCAGACGCAGCAAATTGTCGCGGTGCTGCGTCAGCTGATACGGGTAATGTTGCGGTTTGTCGCTTAGCCCACAGCCCATATGGTCACTGGCGACAACGCGACATGTCCCCACATCCGACATCGATTGCGGTAACTGCGTTGCTAACGCTCGATAGTAAAAACTCCAAGTCGGATTGCCATGGACGGCAAGGACCGTTTGCTCTCCTTCACCAACATCGATGTAATGGTAGCGATGGCCATCCAGGTCGATCCAGTTTGACGGAAACGGGTACTCGGATCGCCATGAGGCAGCGGAATCCATGGGCGAGGGTCTGCGGAGTTTTTCGTAGGGCGAAATCCCAGAGCGGTTGCTCTGGGAGCGATTTTTAAGACAGCCTGCGGATCAAGTATCGATGATGTCTTCAGGCGAAAGAATCGGGACGGCGTTTTCTTGGACATCCTGTTTCTCTCGCCAGGGCGTGTCCTTCTTGTAGCTTTCCAGTTCCAATTTCAATTGGTCTAGCTGTTCGTTTTCGTCTTTGGTTCCTGCGGCGACAGCTTTTTCCGACCACTCGCGAGCTTTTTCGAAGTCCCCGGTTTCGGCGTAGGCTGCGGCAAGGGTGCTGAGGATGTGAGCTTCCTTGAATTCCGTCAGTTCGCAAGCTTCGTTAGCCAGTTCGACGGCTCGTTCCCCATTGCGAAGCGATTCGTCGGGCGAGGTTGCCAGGACCCAAGCCAAGTTGTTCAGGATCCCTGATTTACTTGCTTCTAGTCCTTCTTGGTTTTCTTCTTTGTTGATGGTTTCAAGCGCTTTGGAGTAATCGGCAACCGCTTTGTCATGTTCGCTGGTGCTCAGTTGAGCATCGGCTCGCATTCGCAAGGCACGCCAGTTGTCCGGTTCGCGTTTAAGAACCGTATCGATAACGTCAATCGCTCGACGTGGTCGGTTATCCAGTTGGAAGTAATTTGCAAGTTGTAGTGCGAACGCTGTGTTGTCAGGCACCGAAGCAACAAGTAGTTGCATGTCGTTGATGGCGTCGGCCATGCGTCCTTCTTCGACAGCCAACATGCTCCGCATCATGATTCCTTGGACGCTGTTGGGCTGAATCTTGAGGGCTTCAACAACATCGCGACGGGCTCCCTTCGCGTCATCTTGGCCGAGCAGGATTTCAGCACGCATTAGCAGGGCTGCGAAATCGCGTTTGTCTAGCGTGAGGGCTTTGGTTAGGTCTTCCAGTGCATCGTCGGTTTTGCCTTGCGACTGGTAGATCACCGCTCGCAGTCGATACAGTTCGCCACGCGGTTGGTCGGAGAGTGCATCGGACAACATCTTTTCCGCTTCGTCGATGCGTTCCAGGCGGAGCAGGGCACGGACCGCTTCGGTGACCACGGCGGAATTTTCTGGAGTCAGTTCGAGCAGTTTTTGCATGTCTTCCAGAGCGGCTTCGGTGTCGCCATTTTGCATTCGCAGCATCGCGCGGCCTTGGTGGGCGGGAACGCTTTGCGGATCCGCTTTGATGGCGCGGTCGAAGTCTTCCAGGCGTGCTGCATCGTCGTCTTGCAGCAATGCACGCAGGACCAAAGCTTCGGCACGTTGGCGGTCATTGTCGCCAAGCTGCTGAATCGCCGCGGTGGCGGCTTGGCGAGCTCGGGTTTTGTTGCCGCCCGGCAAGATGTTCAAGCGGGCGATTAGCAGGTGAGCGTCGGCAAGGGTCGGGTCGTGTTTAACCGCCGTTTCCAAAGCGTCGATCGCTTCGTTGCGAAGCGTGCGGAAACCGCGAGCGCCTGCTTGCTGAATCTGTTCGGCGATCGCTTTTCCCTTCTGCAAAGAAACCGCGCCCAGCATCTTGTTAGCGAAAGCTTGGTTCTCTTCGTCAAGGCCTTTGGCAATTGCCGATTCGAGGAGTGCCGTGACTTCTTGCAGGTCTTGAGCGGTCTGGGCATCGATCCGTTTGACCATCGCCTCATCAAGGTCGCTCCGCCCCTCGTTTTGGGCGAATGCGGGGCTGGCGAATGCGAGGGCAATCCACGCCAGTGAGGCAAAGAGCAAAGGACGGTAGGAAAGAAGCAATGTCATGGTGATTTGTTCCGCGAGCGGGTAAGTTCCAAAGGACTTCAATACTATTATTGCCAATCGTGCGCCCCAAACGAAGTGGGTGCGGACGAAATGACATTGTTTTCCGCTCTAGCCCTCAGGTTTGATCCTCATGAGTCGTCCGAAAGTCTTGGTGACCCGTAAAATTCCAAAAGTCGGAATCGAGATGCTTCAGCGCGTCGCTGATGTGGATGTCTGGCCCGGCGAGATGCCTCCGCCCCGTGATGAGTTGCTAAAACGCGTGGCGGGATGCAACGGCCTTCTTTCGATGTTGAGCGATGGGGTCGATGGAGAATTGCTGGATCGGGCCGGAAGTGGCTTCAAAGTCGTTAGCAACTATGCCGTTGGGTATAACAATATCGATGTTTCTGCAGCTCAGGAACGTGGCGTTGCCGTTGGCAATACGCCCGATGTGTTGACCGATTCCACAGCCGATTTAGCAGTGACGCTTTTGCTAGCAGCTGCGCGTCGTTTGCCAGCTGCGATCGAAAATGTGAAACAGGGCGAATGGAAGACCTGGGAACCGATGGGGTTTCTAGGAGTCGATTTGCGAGGAAAGACAGTTGGTATCTTGGGAATGGGACGGATCGGGCTTGCGGTTGCACAGCGACTGCAGGGGGGGTGGGGGATGAAGGTCCTGTACACGGCAAGGACCGCTAAACCGGATGCCGATCAGATGGGGGCAAAACATGTTCAGTTGACGGAAATGCTGCAGCAAAGCGATTTTGTTTCGGTGCACTGCCCGCTGACGGATCAGACTCGCAATTTGTTGGACGAAACGAAGTTCGCATTGATGCAGCCCCATGCCGTGTTGGTCAACACCGCCCGCGGGGATGTGATCGATCAGGAGGCATTGGCGGATGCCCTTGAAGGCGGCAAAATTTTTGCGGCGGGGCTAGATGTGACGACTCCGGAACCGTTGCCGCCAACGCACCGTCTGGTGCAGTTAGAAAACTGCACGATCGCTCCGCACATCGGAAGTGCCAGCGTGCAAAGCCGAGATGATATGGCTCGGTTGGCCGCTGAAAACATTTTGGCGGGGTTAGCTGGCAAGCCGCTGCCGAATCCGGTTTCGTAGCGAGGGGGCATTGCCTTTCGCTCGGAACGTGAACGGTATCGATGACGTATTGCCGGTCTGTCCACGCGCTGGCGAGCGTCGCTGCGAGCCTGCCGTAGCCACCGTCGCCAGACGGTGGTTACGGCCGCATTCTTGTCACGACTTTACTGACTTGGGGTCCGTTCGCTGAAACCAGGCTTAACTGGCGTCGGACATCTCTTTGGCTCGCCATCTTAGGAAAGCATCGAAGAAGCCTTGCAGTTCGCTGCCATCTAGGACGGAATTGAAGTTTCCGACATGGTGCCCCGTTCGCGCGTCTTTGACACGCTGGTCGGGATGCAGGAAATAGTTGCGGATCTGGGATCCGAATCCGGTGCTGGCTTTGCTGGCGTATCGGGTTGCCTGCTCGGCTTCGCGTTTCATCTCTTCGACTCGGGCCATTTTGGCTCGCAGCATCTTCCAAGCGGTCGCTCGGTTTTGGTGCTGGCTTCGTTCGTTCTGACACTGGACCACGGTATTGGTCGGGATATGCGTCAGGCGGATTGCACTGTCGGTTTTGTTGACGTGCTGGCCACCGGCACCCCCCGCTCGGTAGCGGTCTTCGCGAACATCTTTTTCTTGGATGTCGATATCAAACGAATCGTCGATTTCGGGTGATACGTCGACGGCAGCGAAGCTGGTTTGACGTTTGCCTTCGCTGTTGAAGGGGCTGATTCGAACCAGTCGATGGATTCCTTCTTCCCCTTTCAGGTATCCGTAGGCCATCGGCCCGCGGACGGCGATCGTGGCGTGGTTGATCCCGGCTTCTTCGTTGTCATGACGGTCGAGCAATTCGATTTTGAAATCGTGGGCGACGGCCCATGCCGAATACATGCGAAGCATCATATCCGCCCAGTCATTGGCATCGGTCCCGCCGTCACGGGCGTTGATGGTCACGAGGGCGCCAGCGGCATCATTGGGGCCGTTTAGCAACGCCTTTAGTTCCAGGCTTTCCAGCAATTCCTCTAGCCGATCGATCTCTTCACGGATTTCCCCGATCAGTTCGGGTTCCTCCTCAGCCATTTCCATCAGCGTACCGAGATCCTCGACCGCCGAGATTAGGCTTTTGGTCGGGTCGACGATGCTTTTCAGGCTTTTTAACGTCCCGACGGTCTGTTGAGCGGATTCTGAGTTATCCCAGAATCCGGCCTCTCCCATCTGAAGTTCGATCTGTTTGATTTTTTCAGCTTTGCTGGAGTAGTCAAAGACTGTCTCGTAGCTGCACCAGACGCTCGGAAATCTCTTTGCTACGTTGAATCAACTCGGCATCCATGTGATTTTGCTTCCGATTCAGAATGGATTTATGGTTTTTGGGTTTTCAGACCAGGGGAGTAAGGTCAATATAACAGGCCGATAGGTATTATGTCGCGAAGGTAGCGTCTCGGTCAGCCTGTATTCTCTGGACCGTTTTGATTCAAATCACTGACCTGGGGGTCATTTCTTTTGGCACGTGTAGTATTGGCGATGAGCGGTGGTGTGGATTCAAGTGCAGCGGCCCATCTGTTGTGCCAGGAAGGGCATGATGTGATTGGGGTCTTCATGCGCCATGGTGAAGAATCGACCGAAGCTTGCCGAGTCGAAGACCAAAAGAAATCTAGCGGCGCGAAGGGACTGCCTGTCGTCGAGCGGGCAGGGCATAAGCAGGGGTGTTGTACCGCCAGCGACGCGGCTGATGCCCGCCGAGTTGCCGATCGCTTGGGGATCCCGTTTTATGCGTTAAATCTAGAAAGTGATTTCCGCCGGATTGTTGATTACTTTGTCGACGATTATTTGCAAGGGCGTACTCCAAATCCCTGTGTGCAGTGCAACAACTGGATCAAATTCGGGCGTCTGTTCGACTATGCCGACGGAGTCCAAGCTGATTTTGTCGCCACAGGGCATTACGCGCGATTGCAGGAAGGGCCGACCGGGGAGCCCCAACTGCTGCGTGGGTTGGATGAAGGAAAGGATCAGTCCTACGTGCTGTATGGGATCCGCCGCGATCGATTGTCAAAAATGATGCTTCCCGTGGGCGGTTACACGAAACCACAGATTCGCGAATTAGCTGGAGAAATTGGGTTGTCCGTTGCCCAAAAGAAAGACAGCCAAGAAATCTGTTTTGTGACCAGTGGACACCATTCCGATTTTGTTCGTAGTCGTCGCGGCGAGGGGGCTCCTTCGACGGCTGGCGATTTTGTCAAACTGGATGGGACCGTCGTCGGTCAGCACCGCGGATTCGAAGCGTTTACTGTCGGCCAGCGAAAAGGATTGGGAATCGCGCTTGGTGAGCCTCACTTTGTGATTCGGATCGAGCCGGAAACGTGCCGAGTGGTCCTGGGCGAGCGTGAGGCTTTGCTGCGAGCCGGTTTAGAGGCCGAGAAAATGAATTGGTTAATCGACACCCCCGCGATGGGCGACGCAATCGATTGCCAGGTCCAGATTCGATACAACAGCCCCCCAAAACCGGCTGTCGCAACCATCGTGGATCCGGAATCGCAGCGAGTGCGGGTGGTTTTTGATAAGCCTGAAGAGGGGGTGGCTCCTGGGCAAGCTGCGGTCATTTATGACGGAAATCGGGTCCTCGGGGGCGGTTGGATCGAACATTCCTTTGAATAGTTTGCCAGGGATGCAGGTAAAAGGCTGACTTTTAAGTCTGGAGAGACCATAATTGGGGCGTCTTCCGTCCTCTCTGTCTGAGTTCATCGATGAGCGAAGCTGCCTGTCCACGTTGTAATGAAAAGATCCGGATCCCCGATTCTCCTCCGCCAGCGGACGCGTTGGCGCGTTGTCCATGGTGTCGAGAAACTTACTCGTTCCAAGAATTGAGTGGTCACATTCCACCCATGGTGGAATGGATCGGTGCCGATGGCGAAGTGATCCCGATGGCGGCAGTCAGTGCTGTCGCTTCCTCCTCGATGGCTGCGGCGGTTGCCGGCCGTTACGACGCCTCGGCGGATGTTGCCGAGGATTCTTTCGGAACGGGCGACTTCGGCGGATTGAATTCCGATACGACGACCAGTGATACCTATGAGGAGGAATCCGATTCGGAGTGGTCGCCAGGGATTGAAACCGATGACGACTACGGGGATCCCGTCCACGGGACGGATGATCTGACTCAGGGGGCCGACGCGGAAGATGATTCGGACGAGGGTGCCGACCAGGGTGCGGAGGATTCCTTTTCCTTTGCCGATAACCCGTCGGAACCAACCGAGGGGATGGTAACTCCTTCGTATGAAGCGACATCGTCGGTTCGCCCCCGTCGCAAGTCGGCTTCGCCAGTCAAGACAATAATCCAGATGTTTTTGGGCGGAGCCGTGGCGATCCCGCTGACCGGAGCCATCTTGTTTGGTCTGCAAGCTGCCGGAATTAAAACGTTCAATTTTGGTTTTTGGCCCTTTGATGGCAGTGGTGGGCAGCCCGCACGAACGGCAGCGGCCCCGGGCGTCGTGCCGTCTTCTCCCCGTCCGCGCACGCCTCCGCCTGAAAATTTGCCACCTTTGAATCCCGGAATGGAAACCGACCATTTCGAACCTCGAGTTGAAGAAACCGGAAACGAAGGATTGGAAACGATCGGGGGACCAGATAGCGAGGTTGTCGACGCCGATGGCGATTTAGCGATGCCCTCCTTTGGTGCCGACGTGGAAATGCCAGAAGTGACGATGCCGGAGGTCACGATGCCCGAAGTCACGGCTCCGGCGCTGGAGACCGCGGATGCGGGAGAGGGTGTTCCTGAAGTCGAAATGCCCGCCGAAGAAGTGCAGCCGCAGCCTGCCGAAGCGGAGATGGCCGCTGACGATGCGAATTCCAATGATTTGCCAGCGCCAACGCCCGCGGATGTCGCAGCACCAGGGACCGACCTGGAGGCTGCGATTGTGCAAGCTCGAACATTGTCGGTCGATCTGGCAGATTTTTCCGGAGCCGGGAAAGATCGGATCGAACTGCTCAAGAATTTCTATTACTCCTTGGCACAAATTGGTGAACAGGGAAACCCTGCAAGCAGCCAAGGCTATGAGGAGCTATTTGCCGACATGCGAAGTACCAACCAGCTTTCTTTGATGGCTAGGTTTGGCAGCCCCTGGGTGGCTCGTGGCGATCTGAAACACAACGGCCTGTTTGCATCCGGAGTCCTGGAAAAACGAGACGATCAGATCGTGCTTGTGATGTCGCCCGATTCCGGTAAACCCGTCGAAGTTCCTTTGGATGGCTGGGAAGAAAGCAATATCACTGTCGATTCCTGGCTTGGGAAGGAAGTGGTTGTCTTGGCCAAACTAGAAGGCCCCGCCGGCGACCGCGCCGGAACCATTCGTTACCTAGAAGCCAGTTCCGAATAGAACTGAGTGGCGGTCTGTCCACGCTCTGGCGAGCGTAGCGACATGCCTGTGGTAGCTACCGTCGCCAGACGGTGGTTTCTTGCCCCGCAGGCTGCGGAAAGAGTTCCGTTTCCGGGCTTGCCCCGGCGGACTCACAACTGGCAGCTACCCTCTGTGCGATCGCAATGCTGTTCTCCGCCAGCCCCAAATCGCCTAGGCGATTTGGGGCTGGCGGAGAAGGATGGAATAAGGGAAGGCATTGATGTAGCTGCCAGTTGCTGTACCGACCGGGACGAGCCCGGCGGAAACAAACAGGGGCCTATAGACTGCCGAAATCCCCGTTCGACGTGTCAACGAGGGACAGCAATTACTGGAAGCGATCCCTCGCTGACGCAGCGGGTTGGGATCTTTTGATGGCTTTCCGAACAGTGGCAATCTGCTTGGAAATCTTCGCTTAGAGATTGTCACCGTTCGCGAGGGACGCGAAATTTATTCGTGGCGTATTGCCAGTCTGTCCAGGCTCTGGCGAGCGTCGCTGCGTGTCTATCGTGCCTTCCGTCGCCACCGTCGCCAGACGGTGGTTTCTTGCGGCATTGTCGTCACGACGGCAATGCCATGGTGGGTGCCATCGGCGGTTGGCTAAGCGGTATGGATCGCTCGTTTGTCGACGGCCAATGCGGCTTCGTGCAATGCTTCCGAGAGGGTTGGATGGGCATGGCAGGTGCGAGCGATGTCTTCACTGCTTGCACCAAATTCCATCGCGGCAGCCGCTTCGGCGATCAGGTCCCCTGCGCTGACTCCGATGATGTGAACGCCCAGTACGCGATCGGTCTGTTCATCGGCAAGGATTTTGACTCGGCCGTCCGGTTCGCCAAGTGTGCGAGCTCGCCCGTTGGCTCCGAAGTGACCGATTCCCTTGCGGTAGGCGGTCCCCGCTTCTTTGAGAGCATCTTCGGTTTGTCCCACCATCGAGATTTCTGGATGGGTGTAGACGACGGCGGGGATCACATCGTAATTGACATGCGAACTGATGCCGGTCATCCGTTCGACGCAGACGATCCCTTCTTCCATTGCCTTGTGAGCCAGCATGGCTCCGCCGATGCAGTCGCCGATGGCGTAGACATTGTCGACGGAGGTTTGGAAGTTGTGGTTGACCGTTAGGAACCCTCGTTCATCGGTCGACACGCCGGCGGCGTCCAGTCCGACATTTTCGGTCGTGGGGACTCGGCCTGTGGACAGTAGGACGCGGTCGCATTCGATCGGGTCGCCATCTTTGATTTCGACCACACAGGAATCGTTGACTCGTTTGGCAGATTGAACGAATGTTTTGGTGTGGAACTGCAGCCCTTGTTTTTGGAAGGTGCGATGTGCGATTTTGGCGATTTCGCTATCGATTCCCATCAGGATACGGTCGGTCGCTTCCAGGACCACGACTTCGCTACCCAAGCGATTCCAGACGCTGCCAAGTTCCAGGCCGATGTAGCCGCCGCCGATGACGACCAAGCGTTTGGGGACTTCCTTAAAAGAAAGTGCGGTGGTGCTGTTTCCGATCCACTCGCCATCTTCTTCGATCCCGCGTAGGCCGGCGGGCCGGCTGCCCAGGGCCAGCAAGACCTTGTCCGCTTGGATGGTTTGCGGCTGATCGCCCGTGACTTCGATCGTGTGGGCGTCCAACATCTTTCCGCGGCCGCGGATGTCGGTGATTTTGTTTTTCTTAAACAGCATCCCGATGCCGCCGGTCAGGGTGTCGACAATCTTTTCTTTGCGATTCATCATCTGGCTCAGGTCCAGATCGACTCCCGACAGATTGACTCCGTGCTCGGCAAATTGGTGCTGGGCTTCGTGATAGAGGTGACTCGATTCCAGTAGGGCTTTGCTGGGAATGCAACCAACACGGAGGCAGGTGCCGCCTAACTGGGCATTTTCGTCGATACAGGCGACACGAAGGCCTAGCTGTGCCGCACGAATAGCTGCGACATAACCTGCGGGACCGCCCCCGAGAACGACTAAATCAAATCGATCCGATGCCATGATGTTGTTTTTAAAAGCAGAAGGAAAGGAAACGCAAAATGGATTGTCGACTGTAACACGAGATCGAACTGGTGGAAACGTGCGACTAGGCTGGTGGGGCATCTTCTAAATGAATTTTTAGACGCCCATAACGACGGTCGAAACCTGTGATTTCTCCGTATCCCTGCCACGGTTTATCGCCCAGTTGCTCGAATTCCGCACCCAAATGGCTGGGGGCATAAAGCGTGATCGGCAGTTCAGGATCGGGGTAATGAGCCCAAATCACATGCCCGTTGCGGTAGGCAGCCGGATCGTCGACGCCGTACAGCAATCGCCGCTCGATGATCAGTTCAAGCTGGAACCGAATCCCTTGAACCGCTTCGATCAAACGGTCGGTTTGCATGCGATCGTTGCGGGCTTCCCATAGGACTCGCATGGTTTCGGAGAAGCTAACCTCAGGCGGAGAGGATGTCGGCTGCGAGACTGGCGTCCCCATCACCATGGCAGCGGCAGCTCGCGAGGTATCGACGGCGAAACCGCCCGTTGGCATCGACGTCGATATAGCGGCTGGAGTCGATCCCGATTGCGGAACGACGGTGAATCTTTCGGAGCCTTTCCAGTCAGGCCAGCGAGGGATATCGATCCGGATGTTTGTCTTCCAGCAGAGGTCGTTATCGCGGAGATCGAGCGAGTAGAAAGGGTCGGCTGGTAGCGTGATTCTTAATGGGATTCGGGTTTCTCGGTTTCCCGGTAGGGTTTGATTCTGCATCAACGGAACCGACTGGTCCAGCAAGGTGTGCCTGTGAGTTCGGCGGTTGCTGCCCGATCCGGAAACGCAGACCTCTTCGGCTTGGACCTGCCATTTTATTTGGTTGATGGGGATGTCCCTTTTGGGGTGCACCACCAATTCTCCAATCAATTCTTCCCCGGGCGACAACGTCTGGGTCTGAAGTTTGTATTCAACGTTGCCCAGGCGAGCTTTGGGAAGGAAGCGAAAAATGAACCACCAAATCCCTGAGATGATTCCGACGATCCCCCCCAGGATCCAGGCGAATGGATTGACCACCACGGCAAAGAAGAAAACGAAGACAAAGAGCATCCCGATTGCCCCGCAGCCAATCAAGGGAAGCCCTTTTAGTTTGGTTACCTGCTCGGACAGTTCTTCGGCCGAAGGAAGCTTGGTGGCCGTGACGCGGATGACTTGGTCCGCTTTCGGGTCAAAGCTCCAGGGGATGTCCGCTTGGGCTTCGATCGTATGGTCGACGTTTAGGTAGTGGCCGTGGTAGGTGGGTGGCCACTTGGCGGTCTGGACTTCAAAGTCGTACCGATAGGTCTGGCCTCCCAGCCACTCGCCGTCAAAAAGCGTTTTCTCTTCGCCAACTTCCGACGCGATGTTGCCTCTTCCATTGGTTGTCCATTTTGAACGAACGGTCAGCCCATTGCAGCGCACGTTGGAGTCCGCCTGAACCGTGACCGTTCCGCGAACGGTCTCTCCACCGACAAAAATGGTGTCGGGGTTTTGCAGGTCAATCGATAAATTGCACTTGGCCATTTGGTCCTCCAGCGTGGGCTTGAAAGCGTTCGTACAAATACCCCTCCATCGCCCGGATATCGGTACCAAATCGTTTTGACAATATAGCGATTTCAGACCGCTTTATCTCGGGCACCGATTGATCCGGCCGGAGTGCCGCCGCTTCGATCCGCCGATTGAAGACTTTCGCCAAGTGATCGATTTCGATCAGGCTGTGCACTTCGACGGTTTTGACTTGATAGTCATATCGCTTCAGCACGTTTGTCAAATCGACATGGGTCCCAAGGACAAGCGGTTGTCGGCTGAGGAGGACTTTGCGGCGAGGGCGGCAGCCCAGGCGTTGCGCTTCATCAATGATTGTGGGGGTTCCCAGCGAAACAACCGGATGCGGGCCATCTTCTGGAAGGTAGGTGTACGTTGAATCGGCATGGGCGGCGCGGATCGCCAGCAAGTGAGTGCTTTTTCCTCGCCCGCAATCGCCGATGAACTGAATCGCTTGTCCAGGATGCTCAAAGGAAGGTAACCAACGTTCCACATCGACGATGGCTAGTTTTGCACGATCCTGCCACGTCCGTTCGCCGAAGGGGTTGTATCGCAGGTTCAGATGGCCAAGCGGCAGCCAATTCGCGGCAGATTCAGAGGGATTCATGTTCGAAACGTCTGACCGTTGAATCCAGGCACTTCGATTTGAACCGTCATGGAAATATTGCGGAACGTGCCGCCGTCTAAATCGTGGCTCGCAATCCGTTAGAGCGGGAAGGCTGCACCTCTAGCTTCCAGTAGTTTAACGTCGGCCAGCGTCTGTTCCAACTGTCGGGCTTGCCGTTCCCCTTGGACTCGCAGGGCTTCCAGCGAGGCCTGTAAATCGGTGCCGGCAGGGCGTTGTTCGATTTCCACAGCTCGGTTCGCTTGCTGGGCGGCTTGGTTTGCTAGTTCTACGCGTTCCTGTGATAACCGATCCCGCTGCAGGGAGGCTTGCAGTTCAAGCCATGCCATGCGGATTTCGTCTTCGATGGTCCCCTGCTGTTGTGCGGCCAATTGGCGGCACTGGTCGCGCCGTGCACAGGCATCTTGGCCCTGGTCACACAATCCGGAAAGCAGGGATGACTTGGTGGCAACGGTGGCTGCGAGGCCCAGTCCAGGTTGGATGGCACCTAGCATCGTGCGAGCCGCCGGAGCGGTGTCGTTGTTGATGCAACGACAAAGCGTATGGATCGCACGCAGGTCGGCGCGTCGCTGAAGGCCGTCCGCAACCGCGGCTTCTTCGTCCAGCGTGGAGACTTCGGTTTCGATTGGATCGATGAGGACCGCTTGCTTGGCAACCGAAAGAGGTTGGCAGGTTAGACGGGCAAGCCGGATCTGTAATTTTTGGATGCCATATTCCGCATCGATCTTTTGCGATCGGATTTTCAGTCGCTGTTGTTGCAGATCGTTTGCGTTCCCTTCAGCGATCTCTAGTTCCGCAGCTTTTTCGGCCAACTGAATCAACGCATCGAGCGTGTCTTCCGCTTCGTAAAGTGTCTCAAGTTGCTGCTGGAGGGAAACAATGCGGTAGTAGACCGTCAGGCCTTCTGCGGCGGCGCGATTTCGATCGTGGATCGCCAAGTCGGCAAGGACGCGCTGCATCAATGCCGCTTGCTGGCACTGGTCCTCCTTCTTTCGGTCGATCGAACAGGCGATCGCTCGACTTTCAGCATCCAACGCATTGGCACCGCTCGCATGGTCGGCTGCCCACAGGCGTACTTGTTCCGCAGTCCAGGTCGGAACGTTTCCCAAGTCCGAAGGGCTTGGCTCAAACGCATGGATCGTTGTTACCGTTTGCACAATCAGCAGGACGATTCCAAGACGAATCATTCGATTAACAACCAAAGTGGAAGGGAAATTGTGGGAGGCACAAGATCCCTATCGAATCATTGGTCCGTTGGTCTGCAGTCCGAGGTCGATGCGCAGGGCCAGACGTATTGCAGGAAGGCTAACGATCGTGCGGGAAATAGCGTTTCGAATGCAAAGTGGCATCCGTAAATCGAATCCCTGATCTCTAACGATTTCGCCGAGGCACGTCTGACACGTATCGCTTGCTTCGCATCTTGCTGCCGACGCGGTTTAGCGACGCTCTTCTAGGTTCAGGTCTGTCAGCTGGTCGTTGATCGTTAGCGTGTCGTAGACGATTCCGATACCAAACAGCCCGCCCGTCAGTGCGTAGAGGATTCCTGTTCCTATCTTTCCCATGTAGAACCGGTGGGCTCCAAACACGCCCAGCAAAAGCAGCAACAGCCAAGCGAGGTTGTAATCGTAGGGGCCTGCCGGATATTTCGCTTCGGCTTCCTCTGCCATTTGGGGAATCAGGAACAGGTCGATTATCCAACCGATCAGAAAAACTCCGCCGGTAAAGAACCACAGGATGCCGGTTAAATTTTTCCCGTAATAGAAACGGTGGACGCCGAAAAAACCGACGATCCAGAACAGATACCCAAAAAACGCGGGATGCGTTGGCGGGACATCCGAGGGAGAGCCGGCGGCATGGACGGGAGCGGTTTGGTGCGTGTTGGACATGGTTTGCTATTCGTTAGGAATCGCGGAATCTTGGGTAGATCGGCATTTTTTTTGCCTGAAAACACCAAGTTTCCAACTATGCCAAAATATCGGTCAACACGTTCCCATGCACATCCGTCAGGCGGAAATCGCGACCGCTGTAACGATAGGTCAAGCGTTCGTGATCGATTCCCATTTGGTGAAGCACCGTTGCCCATAGGTCGTAAACGGTCGTTTTGTTTTCGACGGCGTGGTACCCCAGTTCATCCGTGGCCCCGTAGGCGATGCCCCCTTTGACGCCGCCGCCCGCCAGCCAAACACTGAAACCGAACGGATTATGGTCGCGGCCATCGCTCCCCTGCGAAAAGGGAGTCCGACCAAACTCGCCGGCCCACACGATAAGCGTCTCGTCCAACAAGCCGCGCTGGCGTAGGTCTTTGATCAACGCCGCAATCGGTTGGTCGACCTGGGATGCCATGGTCCGGTGGCCTAGTTCCAATTGACCATGTTGGTCCCATGGGTTCGGAGCTCCCCCGGCGCCAATCCCTTGATTAAGGCAACTCAATTCGATGAACCGAACCCCTTTTTCAACCAGTCGTCGGGCCAGCAGGCATTGTCGACCATAGGAGGCGGTTTGCGTCTGCGAAGAATTTAGCCCGTACATCTCCCGGGTCGCTTCCGATTCATCGCTGATGTCGCAAAGTTCTGGGATTGCGGTTTGCATTCGGAAAGCGGTTTCATAGTTCTGGATCGCCGCTTCGATCTGAGCATTCCCGGAAGTCGCTTCGAGGAAAGACTGGTCCAACTGGTTTGCAAATTCCAGACGTTTTTGTTGGTCCGCACGAGAGTGCCGAGGTTGGATGTTGCGGACGGCGGCAGCCTTGTCTGCCTGTAGGATCGACGCCTGATGGACGGCAGGTAGGAAACCGTTGCTAAAGATCCCTACGCCGCCGAGTGGTGGGGTGGCGCCGCCGCTTTGCAGCACGACATAGCCGGGGAGGTTTTCGTTCTCGGTTCCCAGCCCATAACTGCACCAAGCACCGGCGGTCGGATGTCCCATAAACGGAAACCCGGTATGCATGAAGTAATTGCCCTGCGCATGTTCGTTGACAGGCGTCGTCATCGAACGAATGACTGCCAGTTCGTCGGCAACCGTGCCCAGTTGAGGAAAGATCTCGCTGATGGGTAAACCACTTTCGCCCGACGGCTGAAACTGAAAAGGGCTGCCCATGATGTTCCCGTTATTGTTGAACTGAGTCCGTTCAACATCGACGGGCATCGATTTGCCGTGCAAACTTTTTAGTTTGGGTTTGGGATCGAAGGAATCCACATGGGAGACTCCGCCCGACATGAAACAAAAAATGACATGTTTCGCGACCGGTTGGTGGTGCGTTTTCGATGCTTGTTCCTTGGCAGTCGCGTTCGGTTTCCCGGTCGCTTGCTCGCTAAGAAGGCTGCTAAGTGCGATGGCACCAAAACCGTTGGACGTTTGCTGTAGTAAACGACGTCTTGAGAGTTCAGCGAACATAGATGAATTCCTTTGCTGTTAATAACGCATGAGCCAATTCGGTCCAGTTCGCGTTCGCATCGATGGGGTGGGGAAGTTTTTCAAACGGTTCTAGTTCTGCTTTGATCTGTTCGGCACTGGCCGTTAACTGCGCGAACTCCTTCGATTCATCAGTCGTCATTGTGGCTTGCAGTTCTTCGTCGGAAACGTAGGAGGGGAGGGCGGTCATCGTTTGTGCAACCTGCGGGGCGGAAAGTGCGTAGTCATACAATTCCGCTCGGAGGATTTTCCCGCTCAGGAAACGATTTCCCGTCGCT
Organism: Roseimaritima multifibrata; assembly: GCF_007741495.1. NCBI lineage: Bacteria > Pseudomonadati > Planctomycetota > Planctomycetia > Pirellulales > Pirellulaceae > Roseimaritima > Roseimaritima multifibrata. The sequence continues at coordinate 6,823,968 of NZ_CP036262.1, read as the reverse complement.
GGTAAATGCCGTAACCCGAAGCTGACGATCGTTTCGTTGGCAGCAAAGGTTTGTGGGCCGTTGCTCTTGTAGGGACTGCCGTACAATTTGCCATTGCGGTATCCCATCACCTGTCCATCGGCGTGGTAACTGATGGCAATCTGAACCGGTTGTTTGTCGGCTTCGGTTTCTTCGGGGCCCGTGAAGAATTGTGTGCGAGCAAACGAGTTGCTGCCCGCCAGCCATTGGCCCGGAATCCGCTCGCCATAAACGATGGCGTCGAACACGTCGCCCGATTTGGACTGAATCGAAAAGACGCCTCCTGCCTGTTGAGCAAGGTTGTCCAGTTGAACCCAAGCGAGAAGGGTTTTGGCGGTCAGCGTTTTCGTGATCGGCTGGCTGAGTGCGTAGCCTTGGTCGCGGACCGTCAGGCCCTTTTCGTCAAGGCTTGCTCCTCCCTTAATCTCCACGTTGGGGATGGCCGATTCGTTGGGTCGGCCAACCGACAACTGGTTGCTGAAGGCCCACGTTTCTATCGGAGGAGGGATGTCGATCTTGGTTTCCTGTGGTGCCTCTCCGCGTTGATTCAGGATGCGGGCGACCACTTGGTTGTTCAGTTCCTGTAGCCTTTTCTTGTATCCATCTTGTTTTTCCTGCAAACGTTGACGCTGTTCATCGCGAACGTGTAATCGTTGCTCGGTTTCCCTCAAGTATTGGATCGCCCATTGTGTTTCCTGGTCGGACGGAAGGCGGGAGAATGCTTGCTGGAACATCCGCGAGACGCGTTCGTTTTCCGTAGTTGCGTCTTGTTGGATTTTACGAGCCCAGGATTCGGCGGTTTGTGCAACAAGCGGTGCGTTCAACATCGTCAGCGACTGAGCAGGGATGTTGGTTGCATCCCGTCGTCCGACGGCACTAAACGGTTCGGGAAAGTCAAAGACTCGCAAAAACGGATCAAGGTTATTGCGGATCACTTGAACGTAAATGCTTCGTCGTGGTGTTTCGCCGCTGACGGGGGCTCCACTGACCGTGGGGATTAGGATGCCCGAGATGTTTAGCAGTGAATCTCGAATCGATTCGGCTTCTAGTCGCCGTACATTGGCGTGCGACAGCCAGCGGTTCTCTGGATCGATGACGAAAGTTTCAGGCGGAGTCTGTGAAGACAGTTGCCAGGTTTTCGAGCGAACGATTTGGCGGATCAGCTGCTTAAGCGACCAATCGTTTTCGGTCAGTTGCACGGCCAGCCAGTCGAGTAGTTCCGGGTGGCTGGGGGATGCGCCGACTCGCCCAAAATTATCCGGCGTCGCTACCAAACCTTGTCCGAACAGATGATACCAGATGCGGTTGGCGAAGACTCGGCGGGTCAGCGGATTGTCTGCACGCAGAAGGTCATCCGCTAGTTCCAGACGCCCGCTTAGCTGGGTTTCGTATGGGGTGCCGTCGATGGCTTCCAAGAACCGACGCGGTACGACGTCACTTGGTTGTTTGTGGTCGCCACGAATAAACAATGGTGCGTCGCTGCCGCCCGCTTCTTCCAGGCTGGGAACTCGAGTCGGGACAGGGACTTGGTTTTCGATTTCTCGATACTGGGTAAGCAGTGGCCCTGCGGTCGAAAGCCGTTGGATTTCATTGCTGACCAGGCCATGTTTTCGGGCCGCCTCTAACAGCAATGCCTGGTCGTTGGTAAGCGTTTGATTGGACCAGGCTTCAATTGCTTGACGCAAACCGTGTTGGTACTGGTCAGCAAGTTGCTGCCAAGTGGTGGCGGAGGATTCGGCAGCACTGCTGAGAATCGACTGGATCGGAGCGATGACCGGTGGAGCAGGGGAGCCCTTGGGGACGAGCGCAGCGGCTCGGATTCCGATCGCCGAACGTAAATTGGGTTTCACCAGCAATGGTGCATCTTGTGCTGCGGCCAATTCGATATGGATCGTGTCCCCAGCCCAGTAGCTCAGGTCAAAGCGATGCCAAGTCCATTCAGGGTTAAGGTTTTGGATCGGGTAGACGGTTCCGATGCGCGGGTAATCGCGGACCACAAAGCGGACTGCCGCCCCGCCGGTTCCCTGTGCCAAAACCCAGAGCTCGCTGTTCGGTTCGGCAAGGAAATCTGCTGAGGAGAGGCGAGCGGCATGTTTGTCCGATAGACGATCGGACAGAATCGCTGCTGGCGAAATTAAGCGAATTCCTTGCTCCCCTTCGGTCGTCAGGCTGAATTGGCCGGCGGGACCAAGGATGGCATCGGTTGAATCCAGCCCAGCGGATAAACCGTTGCCGGTTGCAGTCCAGGTCGCACAGGCTGCGGTGTCCATGAAGCTGTCGCCCGCGGCCGCGGTGAAGGCTGTCCATTGTTCTTGTTGTGATCGCAAATCGTTTTGCAGTTGCTGCAGATGTTCGGCAATGGCCGGTTCGGTATCCGGGGCTGCCGCCGCAGTTTGTTGTGCGAAAGCGGTGTGCCATGGAAGGGTTTTTAGCTGTGCGGGAGTGACGCTTAAATCTTTTAGCCAGTCGGCGGCAATCGCTTCTCGGATTTGCGTTTTCAGTTCGCTCAGTTCGTTCGATTTTGCATTCAGATGGGTCTCGGTTTCGATGGCGGTCCGGCCCGGTCGGCAGGACGCCAAGATGCTAAAGAATGCGTGATAGTCCTGTTGGCTGATGGCATCAAATTTGTGATTGTGGCAGCGGGCACATGAGACCGTCAGTCCGAGGTACGCTTTGCTGACCGTGTTGATTTGGTCGTCGGTGAACCGGACCCGTTCGTCGTAGGCGTCTGTGGGAGTAAAGCCATGGAAGACCATTCGCCAGTGGGCCGGGCCGATCGCCGATTCGTTGATTTCACCGTTGGCGCTGGTGCGTGGCGAAGCAAGTAAATCCCCCGCGATATGTTCCCGGATCAATTGATCCACGGGGACGTCTTGGTTCAGTCCCCTCACCATGTAATCACGCCACCGCCATGCTTGATCAATCAATGGGTCGCCTTCACTGCCGTGTGATTCCGCGTACCGCAACCAGTCCATCCAGTGACGCGCCCAGCGTTCGCCGTAGTGCGGGCTTTCCAGCAGATGATCGATCAGTTCGTCGATCGCTTGCGGATCCAAATCTCCGTCGGATGTTTGCAGGCGTTCGGCCCACATCGACAATGTTTCTGGATCAGGGGGCAGACCGGTCAGGCTGAAATACAAGCGTCGCACCAACACATGGGCGTCAGCAGGAGCGACCGGTTGAAGTCCGGCCGCAAAGGTTTTCTCCAGCACAAAACGATCGATTGGCTGATCGCTTAAGGCTTGAGTGAAATCCTTCGGGGCCTGCGTTTGCAACGAGGCCAGTGAGGGTGGTTCTGGATTGGTTATCGGCTGTAGGCTCCACCATTGCTGACGCCGTTTCATGGTGGCGTCCCAGGAGAGCGTCGCTTCGACTTGTTCGGACGAGGGCGCTTCATCACGCGGGTCGACGGCTCCCGCTTTGATCCAGCGGGCGAAATCGGCGATCACGTCATCGTCCAGTTTCGGAGCTTCCGCTGGCATCGCCAGGCCGTCCACTTCATGCTTCAGGATCGGCAGCAAGCGACTCTCTTCAGGCTTCAGCGGGACAATGATCGGTCCCCCGTCGCCCCCGTCACGCATCGCTTCCGCATGGTCCAATATCAAGCCACCATCGGCGGCATCGTTCGAGTTGTGGCAGGCATAGCAGTGCTCTACCAGAACAGGGCGGATCCGTTTTTCGAAAAATTCAATCTGTTTGGCATTGGAATCGTCAGCGATCGCAAGCGAAGGGACGAGAAGCAAGAAGCTTCCAGCAACGACAAGCAAAGCTGCAGTGCGATAGACCGCACCACTGAAGGCGGGGAAGAGAGTGTTCAGGGGAGTGCTCCTGGCGGGACGTCAATAGACGGGAGAGGTGTGCCCCATCATAGATCATGAGGTCCGTGAACACAAAAAAACGATTTGGACTGGCATGGTAGCTCTCGCCTACATGGGTTCCGTTTCCAACTTGCAGGTCGTCGAATGGAACTCTGTCTGCCATCGACTTTCGTAGCGGAACGCAGCAAGCCGTCCGGCCGTCGCGCTGTAAGCCGCGCACATTTGCCGGTCGGCTCGCGCCGCTCCGGTAGTCTTTCGGATCCGTGCTCGCGCATTTTCTTAGCGGAACGGCGCAAGCCGCTTGTTGATTTAGTGATTGTCGCCTTTCGCTTGGGACGTGCGATTTATAAATGAAGAAAGTCTGGCTCCCCTCGCCCTCAAAACAAGCTCGCTTAACACAGGTTTGATACTGGATCAACGGTTTGTTAGCTAATGCAATTATGTACGATTCAAAGGCTTGTTTTGGGGGAGAGGGGCTGGGGGAGAGGGGCCGACAGCGATGGGCAAGGCGTGGCATAATCGCTTCAAATCCCAGGCGTTCACCGCGTCTTCGCTGCAAAATCGCCGCCTGGAAATCTCCCCCTCTCCCCCAGCGCCTCTCCCCCAAGCAAGCTCCACTAAATCAAACAAAGAGGCAGAGATCATGCAATGAGCTAGCAGAGATTTCTTCCGCAACAAAGAGCTCGCTTAGGGGCGAGGGGAGCCAGACTTTCTTTATTTATGAAACGTACGTCTCCCGCGAAAGAACGCTCCCTCAAAGTTACTTTCCCGGGCGAAAGGCGACAATCTTTTTCCGTTTTCGATTAAATCAACAAGCCGCCAGCTGTCGCTCTATAAACCGCGCACATTTGCCGGTCGGCTTGCGCCGATCCGTTAGAAATACCGCTCGCAAGATGCCAGGTTCGCTGACATTCGGCATAAGTTCGCAATGGAACTCTTCTTCGGTGATTCGCTACTGCTCGCGGGGAGCACTGAATTCGCTCGCCCATGGGTTTGTGACCGCCCAGCCTTCGGATGGCGTGGGGAGTCCAAACGCGGTGTAGTACTCGCGCTGCCTGGTTTCGATCCAGGTCGCGGTGTGGCGATAGTGCTGGCTGTTGCGTTGCCGAAGTGCCTTGTGAATGCGTTCTCTTGCCAATGAGAAATCTTGAGCGGCGACGGCGGCGATCGCTAGATTGTGCTGTGCCGCATGCTGCCGCGGATGGTCGCTAAGAACTTGCTCCCAACGGGACGTCGCTTCCGGCCAGCGACCTACCGCTGCCAGTTCGTTGGCCTGACGCGTTTGACGGCTTCCCGGTAATCCCCAGGGCTGGGCAATTTCGATTTCCGTTCGCCGAATATTCGGCGCTAACAGCGACCAGACCTCTCGCCCGGCTGCGGTCGTCAGGAGCGTCGGTTCGCTGCCGGCTAAACCCGCTAGGTCGGGATGCTTTTGAATGCTGGAGTCGGTATCGATCACCATCGTGTGATCGATGACCGGTTTGCCAGCTTTGACGTCGTATAAACGCCAGACGACCGACAGCCGCCCATTTGCGATAGCGGCGTGCGGGTCGGCAGCTTGCCCGGTTGCTGCCTCGGATTGGGATCTTCGGCGGGAGGCTCCGTCCTGGATGATCTCTCCCATCAAAAGCCAGTCCGCATTGGCTTGTTTGGACAACGCAAGGAGCGTCAGGTCGCTCATCGGATCGGGGTGAGCCAGCTCGGTCGCCGATGCCAAAAGGATAGCGCCACTGCCATCGGATTGGATCTGCTTTGGAGTTCGCAGCGTCAACTGTCGGCCCGGGTCTTTCGGCTGTGCCGCGAGGATCGAAGCATGGAGCTGACCCGATACGGCTGGCGGACCACTGACTGGAGCCAGGACCAGTTTTTGACCGACGGTCGTCTGAATTTGCGCAGGTGCCCAGACAGCTATCGGGGATGCCAAGCGGCACCCCGTAGCGGTTACTAACAGTAACCCCACTAATGCGTGGAAGCGAAAACGATAAACTAGCAAGCGGCTAGACCTGTCGGGTGGCAATCATCGACGAAGACAGATGGCTGGATACCGATAATTCTGATTGGGTGTCAAGATCGTTCCCGCGAAAGACAACGCAAAGATGACCGACAGTCCGCTACCGATTTTGCATGAAGATCCGCATTTTCTGGTGATTAACAAGCCGGCCGGACTGTTCAGCCAAGCGGCTAAGGGAATTCTAGCGGTCGAACCGCTGCTAAAGCAGCAGCTTCGAAACCGAGATAGCTTGGCCAAAGATCCGTTTTTGGGACTGCCCCACCGACTGGATCAATGGACTAGCGGCCTGCTGCTGGTCGCAAAATCCAAACTGGCACTGCGGCAATTTGGCGGCCAATTTCAAAGCCGCAAAGTGACGAAAACCTATTTAGCCCTGCTGTCGGGAACGTTGGCAGAAGGGACCCACGTTTGGGAAGACCGCTTGAGAAAAGTGGAAGGGCAGCCCCGTAGCGAAGTCGTCCCCTTCGATTCCGATGAGGGGCAATTGGCCAAACTGGAGATTCGGCGTTTGGCGGTCGAAAATGGATTGACGCTCGCGAGAATCGAATTGTTCACTGGGCGGATGCATCAGATTCGCGTCCAGGCATCCAGACGCGGGCTGCCCGTCGCCGGAGATGTAACCTACTGCAAAAACGTCCCGGCAGAAGTCAGCGAGTCGGATCGCGGTTCGCGACAAGGGCACGCGTTACACGCTTGGGAGCTGGGATTTCGTCATCCCAAGACAGCCGTACCGCTTCAATTTTCCGCAGAACCGCCAGTCGACTGGAACAAAAAGTTTGGTCCCCTGATGCAGGCCTGGGAAAAAGCAACGTAGAACAATCGTCAATTTTAAGTAGGCCGGACCAAAGAGCGATAGCGATGCCGTTCCGGCGGACACTTAATCCGGCCTGCACGCCTCGTTGCTCCGCCTCCCTGAGGCGTGCAATAAATAAGTCGCAAGTGTGGCAGGGAGAAAAGGCCCCATGCCAGCTTGCCTGGCATGAATCAAAGATTTGAAGTTAGATCACATATCCTAATACCGAACCGGACGGCAGCACGCTGAGGGTGACCACTTCTAATTCCAAATCTTTTGTTCCTGTCGGTTAAACCGACGAGGGGACGCTGTGTCAGGACAACTGTTTTGCAATAAGCGAGGCGAGGTGACTTGACGCGAAAACGTTCCGCTGCAACGACTACTCGCGTTTGCAGGGATTACTCAATACTCCCAGGCCTTCGATTTCGACTTCGCAGACGTCTCCGTCATTCAGGTAACGGGGTGGGGTTCTTGCGTCGCCGACGCCGGAGGGAGTTCCGGTATAGATCAAGTCGCCCGGCTTTAGGGTGACGACCTGGGACAGGTAGGAGATGACTTCGGGGATCGAAAAGATTAATTGTTCGGTATTGGAATCCTGCAGCGTTTCGCCGTTTAGTCGAAACTGAATCGATAGTTTCCCTGGATCCGCAATGCTCGATTTGTGAGCCACGAAGGGCCCCAGCGGTGCAAACGTGTCGAAGGTTTTTCCCAGCAGCCATTGGCCACCTGGTTTGCCTTTTTGCCAGTCGCGAGCCGATACATCGTGGCCGCAGGAATATCCAAATACGTAATCGAGGGCGTTATCCGTCGACACTCGATGGCACGTTTTTCCGATCACCACAACCAGTTCGGCTTCGTAGTCGACCCGCTCGCTTTCCGGCGGTAGGACGATCGTATCTTCGGGGCCGATCAGCGTGGAAGGAAACTTGTTAAAGATGACCGGTTCGGATGGAATCGGACTGTTGGTTTCGATGGCGTGGTCGCGATAGTTCAATCCGACACAGATAACCTTTTCCGGTTTTAAAATCGGCGCTAGAAATCGTGGAGATCCTTCTAGTCGAGGCGTCTGTTGGGCTTGTTGCCAAAGTGCGGACAGTCCAACTTGGTCGCCCATTAGGGCTTCCATATTGTCGACCAGCGATGGATCGAGTGCGGATAAAGAGACGATTCCATCTTCAAAAGCGGCACCTAGGCCTGTCGAACCATCAGCAAGTTGATAACGGCAAAAACGCATCGTTGTACTACTAGTTAAGAGCTTCGGAAATTGCACTGCGGAGCTGTTCCAGAGTACGGGCCCCGCCGCCGACAAACAAGTGCGAGACCTTTCCGTCGGGGGTGATGACAACCGTCTGAGGGATCGCTGTGGCTTCGTAACGCTGGGCAATGTCGCCCGTTTCGTCCATCGCCACAATGGGATCGATTTTCAGGCGTTCAAGGGCTTGGCGAATCCGTTCCTCGGACTCCTGTAAATTGACGGCTATCAATTGCAAGTTCGGGTGATTGAATTCTTCGACCATGGCATCCAGTCCGGGCATGGCCTGCATGCAGGGGCCGCACCAGCTAGCCCAAAAATCGAGAACAATGACCTGGCCTTTATGTTCGCTTAATCGATAATTCTCGCCACCTAATAGCTTGAGTTCAAAATCGGGGGCGGGTTGCCCGACCAGGGGTGACCCCTGGCCGTCCATCCCACCACCGGCACCGGCGCGAAAGACCAGTGGGTCGGGAGCGTGCTGCAGACGCCATTCGGCAAACGGAAGGGAAGCATCGTCCTGCTGGATGCTTTTTCCAAACAGCAAGCGATCGACGCTTTTTATTTCTTGAGTGCATTCGCCAAGGTACGGGTTGATTCCCGCAATGACGCCGTTCTTAACACTTGTCGCAGCAAAGGAGAGCCGGGAATTGTCGGCCCGGATCGCTTGGACTTGGCCTGCTAGATCTGCGTATTTGGGGATTTCGACGATCGCTTCAGGAGAGGTTTCCTTTTCGGAATCATCGGCTTCCTGATCGCTCTCTTCATCTTCCTTTTCGTCGGCTGAGAAATCGCGGATCTCGTCGGCGTGCAACCAGATGATCTGAGCGATGTATTTGCGATCGATTTCGCGTTCTTCCAAGCGGGTTTCAATCCGGACCATGCGATCGTCCATGTAGGTCAAACGGCCTCGCAGATAATCACCGTCGGTCGAAACAAGCAGATGAGTCGGAGGGTTGTCGCGGCGCATTCTGGGGACCGTTAACAGTCGCTCCTGCTTTTCCGGTTCGATCGTGTTGGTTTGCACGGCCATCAGTTCAATGGCTCGGATCTGATCGTTGGGGAGAATCGCCTTTAGGTCCCCTTTGTATCGAATGGATGTCTCGTCTTCATTGATCGATAGGATTTCGCATTCGACGGTATCTCCGGACCTTAGATGCAGCGTTGGACTGGAGAAGGAACGAGGCTTTTGTGCGTTTGCGTTTGCGTTGACGCGTTGCATTTGCACGACGCCATTAACGACAACCCTTTGCATGGCCACCCGCATTTGGATGGCAGCATTTCGATTTGAAGTCGTAGTCGGTGGGCTGGAAGGGGGGGATTCACGGTAAACGATTTGCCCGTCCGCTTTCGGCTTAAATGCTACGGCGTTATTCGCCAAAACCGGCGCGAATACGAAGCAAGATTCTTGTTCGCTCGCTTGTCCGTCTTCTAGTCGTCCCCGCAGTTCGGTGCCGGCAGATCGGAATGCACCGATGCGTCCAGGCTTCGATTTACCGGCAGGTTGATTCGCGTTCTCTGGTTTGTCGGTCGGCTTTCGGCTGCTTAGGGAGGCCGGTTTCGATGACAATATGTCCGAAAGAAGGTCTGTCGTATCGACTTTATCAATCCAGTTCGCCGCTTGTTCGCCCGTGCTAACGGGTGTGAAGTCTCGAATGCTGTCGAAGTCGACTTGGACTGGCGTGGCGGCGTTTTCGGACAGGAGAGTCAGTTGGCCTTTTTCGACCGATTGCACCTTGCCCAGAATTCGCATTCCCGAGTGCGTGGAGAGAGCGATGCGATGTTGTGTCGCATCTGCGTTCGGAACGGTTGTCTGCGGGCGGTTCAAAATCACCTGAAGCACGTCTGCGGCAGCAATGGTTTTGCTTTCTCCTGCGACGTCGAAGACAAGCGATTTGCCTTCATCCGTTAACGATTGAAGGGTTCCTTCGAACGCTTCTTGGTTTTCGGTCCAGACGGTTGCCGATTTTCGATTGGCGGACGTGAACATTCCCTCCTTTCCCTCGCGGATGACAAGCGAATCCAGCCGAGTGGTGCCGCGCATGACTTTGAACAGTAGCCCGGTCTGCGGTTTGACATCCTTTCCCGTCAATGTCATGTCGCCAAGCACTTTGCCATCCATGTTCTGGACCATGATCCGTCCGCTGGTTTGATCAAGCAGGATTGAAAGCTGAAGATATCCGTTTTTTTGCGCCATCGTATCGAGTTGCATGATGTCGGCTGTCTTGTCGAGTTCGCGGAGCAGGACAAGGTCTCCGTCCCATGCTTCGATTGCAAACGCCTGGGAAGGTTTGGGCAGTTGTTGGCGTGTGTTGATACCCTGTGCCCGCTGCAGCTGTGCTTGCTGGTTCTGGATTCCTTCCTTATCTTCCGCGTCGGCTGTCGGGTCGCTTCCCAGTAGAAGCCGAAAATTTGCCGCTTGCTGCCAACCGATTTTGATTTCGATGATCGCTCGGTCGGGTAGCGAAATATCTTTTGATAACTGCGAACCGGGGATTTCGGTAATCAGCCCATTCCCAGACTGTTGCCAAACACTGTCGGCCGTTTGTTTCCATTGGCTAGCCGATCCTGGGCCGACGTACAGGCAATCTTCGCCGCTGCGCCAACGAAAGATGCGTTGGACCTGTTGTCGTTTCAGCTGCAATTCGCCGAAGGCCGTGGTTCGCAGGCCAATGAGATCTTCGTTCAACGCGGTTAGGTCGCCATAGAGAAGGCTGCCGTCTTGCAGATAAAGCCCAAACTGCCCCTCCGCAGTGATCGCTTCGGCCGGAGCTGCAAAGGTAACAGAGGTCACCGATTCCAGAGGGAACGCAAAGGGAGCTGTGAAATTCGGGTGTTTCCAGGAGAGTTCATCCTGCTCGGTAACGCCGATCAATTCGCCACTTGCAAACTGCTTTTTCAGTAGGCGGATTTCACTTGGGGAATCGGCGGAAAGAGGGCCGGACGAAAAGGACGTGAATCCGACCACTAACGAGAGAAGGATCGCTGACCAAGCTTTGGGCATCGCAAACAGAGCAAAATCGTGCCGCACGCCAATTGCCTTTGGTGCGGAACGACGCAAGTCTTTGGGCATTTGCGTTGACGCCTTCTTTGCTTTGCCGGTTGCCGCTATGGGAACTGTCCGCAGGGTACCAAAGCAGGTGGCATTGCCTTTGCGCACGGTCGCGGCATCGGCTTCCGGAAGCGTACGGGAGGACGATTCCTGCGGAGAGAAAAGAAAGCAGCACATGGATTGGTCGCTCAGGGTTTATCGCGGGGCGGTTATCGCTCGTAGATCGGAAGGAAGCGAAAGTTCAAGGCCATCGCCAACAGGGATAGTGAGGTATCGGCGATCGGTCCAAGTTGGCCTTTGAAGCTGCCGTCGGTCTGCTGCATCGGTTTCAGTTGCCGCACCAAACCGACATTCCATTTCTCCCAGGCTTCGACATCCCCTTGGAAAAGGGCTTGAGCTTGGTAGTAACGGGTGTATTCCGGCCAGCTGCGGGCTTGCTGTTCGAGGTTGCTGGTCAGGTGGGCGACCGTCGCTTTGAATTTCGGCAGATCCTTGCGGCGGGCGACGGCATAGACAAGGCAAGCGATCGAGCTGCGTGCCAGCGAATCGCCCATGCCTCCCATGCCGCCGGAATAGCCGACCTGCCCACCGTCGGACGTCATGCTGGTGAAGTACCCAATCGCTTGATCGATGTTCTTGTCGGGAACTTCGATCCCAGCATTCCTCGCCGCCAGCAAACTAACCAGGATCGCGCCACTGACGGACGTGTCCGCATCGGTCGACGTTGGAGAGTATCGCCAGGCATTAAATTCACTGTTCTTTTGAGCGGTCAGTGAGGATCGCACGGCTAGTTCCAATGACTTGCCAAGCGAACGCATTTTATCGCCTGACCAATCGCGATCGTCGACCGTTCCGTAGGCTTCGGCGACGGCAAGCGTGGCAAAACCGTGGTGGTACATGCTGTTGCCATAGTAGCCCGTGTCGGCGTCTTGCCCACGAATGATCGCTTGCAAGCCCGAGCGAATGTTGCCAGCGTACTGGCCGAAGTTAGGGTCCTCGCCCGATGCCAGGAAGGCCATGATCGCCATGCCAGTAACCCCTGGGCCCTGGTGGGAAGTGTTCTGCCATTCCCCTTCGTTTCCCTGGGACTTCGCCAGAAAAATCAAGCCGCGCTCGTACATCTCGCGGACATCACGCGGAACCACTTCCCCGTAACGCTGACCAGGTAGTTGAGCCCAAGCGGATTGATCGATTCCACAAAACGATACTGTCAGAACGGACAAAAAAATGGCCAACCGCACTACCGGTGGGTGAAGCGTCGAACGACGGTGAAGAAGCATGTTTGTCACATTAGTCATCGGCAAGCAGTCCTTGTTGTTGAAGGAATCGCTTGTAGGCGTGCCCTTGAGCGGCATACGCTTTAAAGGCTTTCAGCTGGTTTGCATCCAGTACCGATTTCATCGCGTCCGTGTCCAGCAACCCAATTTGGTAACGCATGTAATAGTTAAGGTACGCAGACGGCTGGAGTTCGAGGTTGGTGTTCTCGGTGAGGACGGTTAACAACGCCTTACGTTGATGATCCAGTAAGGGAATCAGCTGTTCGATTTCGGCTAAGGCGGTGCGGATGACGATCAGCCTTAGCCGTGCTTCACGCTTTTTCCGCCAGGCTTCATGTTTCTTGCGTTGCCCTTCATCAAGAGTGTTCAGCAGCACCTTTTGAAACAACGAATCTTCGGTGAACAATCCTTTCTGCATTCGTAATTGCAGCGGCTGAATTTTTTGGAAGATGACATTGGCGTTTTTGCGATCGCTCTGCAACTCGCGGAATTGGGCTCGATGGATTTCGACTTGATCGAAGAAGTGACGCATGTCTCCGCGGCCCGCCAGCTTTATCTTTTTTTCTTGATCATCGGATAGGCTTAGGTAGGTTTCGATCAATTCAATTTGATTGTCCAGTTGCCCTTCTAAAACTTCCTTGCAGACCGTTTCATTTTTTAAGTTTTGAAAGACCCAGGAATCGAATTGACGGTCGGGGATCATCGGTTGTCCCGCCGCTGCGATCGCTTGGAATTGAGCGTGTGAAGATTGAGCGATCAGGCTGGCGACGATGATGACGACGCAGGCGAGAGATGTTGGTGAAAGCACTTTTGCGATGATCCACGCTGGCGTCCGCTTTTCCTGAAAGCGTTTCGATAGACAACTCATTTCTTCTCCTGTGGCTGGCCGTCGACAATGTCGCCCGCTGCTTGTTTCGCTTCGTCGTCGACCGCTTCGGCTGGCGGTTCCCAAAATTTCTCTTTGAAGAAGGTGTTGGAGGACTGCAGGCTGGAGTAGCTGGTCTGTTTATTTGCCAGCGTCCAGATTTTCTTCTGGGATTCCGACAGGTGAGGCACAATCCAGTCATCGGGTATGGAGGGGAGGACATACGGCTGGAAATTGAACCGCATCGAAGAGACGTTTTCGATTTTGTTGGTGAGGACTTTCTCAATGACGTCGTATTGTTCTTCTTCCAAAAGAATGAACTGATCAATGCGCATTAGGATTTGATCGACCAAACGCTGTTTGTCCGCTTCAGAACGCAGGTCAAATTCCTTCGTGTAGGCTGCAAACTGTTCTTCAGTTAGCTGCTTTTTAGCGATCGCCCGAATTTTGTTCCGCAGTCGTACTTGCGGCCCAAGTTGGGAATCTTGGTTCTCGACGACCTTGCCATTGATCTGCACAAATGCACCTCGCTGGCTGATGGCACTGTTCCCTTCATCGGCCAGTTTTTCCAACATGTCGGTGACGTCGATGGCGATCACCATCCGTTGCTCGTCGGTCGGCTGAGAGCAGCGGCGTAGGAACGCTAGTTCAAGATCTGTCGCTGGTCGCAATCGGCTGATGATCTGATTTCGTTGTGCCTTGTTTCGGTTTGCTTGGATGGCATTGTTTTTTGCATCCGCTTTTGCCTGTTTCGCGGCTTCGGCAACCTTTAGTTTTGCGTCAACCCAAGCCTTGATTCTCTTGGCGTCCTCCTCTGCTGTTTTTTTGTCTTTCTCATTTGCGATATCCTTTTCTTTTGGGGCATCCTTTTTCTGGACGGCTGGAGCGGCTTGATCCTTGGCTTGAGGATTCGGATTCGCTTTTGCCGAAACCAGGACGTCGGCAGCCACAACGCTTGCACGCGGTTGTTGGAGTGGTGGTCCCTTTGGATACGCGGTCGCCATGGTTAGACAGACGGCCAAGCAGGATGTCAGGATTCGATCGATCATGGTTTATTGAACCTGTTCCAGTTCATTGAAGTAGCGGTCCAAACCCGCTCGGAATTCGGCGGGAAGTGCCGGGCCGGTTTCGCCCGTCGATTGGGAGATCGCACGATCTTCACGGACTTCATTTTTGTTGATGCCTTTTCCCATCAGGACGATCGCGGTGTCGGTTGTGGTTCCCCCACCGCCGCCGCCCGGCGTCGATCCGCCTCCGCCACCGCCGCCGCTTGGATTGATTCGCTTGCTTTCCAAAAGGCGTTCGATCGCTTCGGTTTCCGCTGCGATTGCCTGCTGTCCGGTGTCAGGGCTGCGGAGGATCTCGGTCGCGTCGTTCATGACCGGGATAACCCCTTCCAGTAGTTTGATGTCCTTGGCAAATCGTGCCGCTCCCTCAGGCAGGGCTTCGATCGCTTCAACGACTTTGAGGATTCGTTTGCTCAATCCATTTTGATCGCGGGACAGGCGTTTGGCTTCGGTCTGAAATTGCTCCTCTTCGGTCACCTCGCGAGCCTGTTCAGCGACTCGGGTTTCTTCACGCAGTTTGACTTCTGCTTCCAAGACGTGAAGAACCTCCAGAACCAAGGAAGGGGGTAGGCTGCCAGGCGATTTGCCGCCCGGGCAACTACCGTTGGAGGCGGGATCGACAAGGTCCTCCGCCCAGCGGTCCAGCGTATCGGACCAGTAGTCGCATTGGGCGACCGAGGTGGCTTGATGGGAGACCAAGTCCGAACCTAATTGCCGCAGCCCCCCGACGACATCTTCTTTCTTCATGTCTTCGAGAATGGTTTTGAAATTGGTCAGACGGCGTCGCTCAAAGTAGGCGTGCATGTCGTCCATGATTCGCGATACATCTTGCGAACTTTCTTCTTCGCTGGTCTGCAGGTGAGCCAGTTTTTCCTGGACGGTTTTCTCGTCGGCCACTTTTTTGTCGCCAAACTTTGTGCGGCCAAACGTCGAATCGATATCTTCGGTTAGGTCCCCGCCGATCGCGTATTGCTTCCGTGCGGCTGCCTTCAGGCGTTTAACTAACGTGCTTCCTTCCAGGTTGCCGAGGATCTGATTCAGTTCGTCGGAGATTTTCTCAAATTCGGCCAGCAGGTTCTCTTGTTCATGGACCGCTTTGTCGACGGTGTCGTTTGCTGGGGGAGGTGGTTCTTTGGGTTCTCCGCCCGGACCAATCAGCGTCGTTTTTGCCAGCCCCAGTGAAGGGGAGGAAGGTTTCTTGGGAGGGGCGTCTTCTTCGGACGGCGCCGGTTCGTTAGCGGGTTGTTGATTCGATTCAACGTCGGCGATGGTTGGAGCTGGCGGTGTTTTGTTTTCAGGATCGGGTTCCTCTTCGCGGGGCGTCCCGCCGGAGCCGGTGGCGCGGACCTTGCCAGCTTGCGGCCCTTGTGGCTTAGGAGGCGTGTTGCCAAGTTTCGCCAGTTTGGATTGTTCGGACGCCTCCTGCAGCAGGTCGGCAACGTTGGGCATTCGGTTGTCCGAAATATCCTGTAGGACCTGCAGCATTTCGGCCCAGCGGTCGAGGTGTCCAACGCCGATTTCGGGATTGCGGGCTGCCTGTCGGACCAGTTCTTCACCGGCGCCGGTCAGTTTGCTTAGTCGTCGTCCATTGGTCCGTTCGGCTTGGGCTTGTCTTTCCAATCGGCGACGTGCTTCGGGACGATCCAGTTCGTCCGCGGTCATGCTGCGGAGTTCTTTGTTGGCTTCAAATAGTTGGCGTTCTCGGTCACGGACTTCAAGTGCCTGGCGGTGCCATTTGTTTAACTGTTCGGCCATCCAGATCGCATGTTGGTCTGGCGTTAAAACAAATACGGTGTAGGGGGCGGAATAAATCGGTGGACGATCGGGAAGGTAATCTTCCGCCCACATCCGCAGATGGAGGGCTTGTGCGGGAATCCCCAACGAGTTCGCTGAGAACGTTCCCTGAATGTCCATCGATTCCGATTCAGGACTTCCGCCTGCGAGCGCTCGGCTGCCTTCAATCGGTTCGTCGACGAACTGATCGTTTAGACTGCTCCACTGAATTCCAACTCGGCGGATCCCGAAGTCGTCGTTGGCTTTGATGCGGAAATTGAGAAGTTCGGAGTCAAGGACAACGCTGGTCCGTTGAAGATTTTCGCAGGCGACCGTGGGCGCTTCGTCCTCGTGGGCTTCGATCGAAAGCGAAAACGGTTCGCGTCCCGCCAAACCAAATTCGTCTTGCCAGTCCAGTTTCCAGTCGGCCATTTGTTCGACCGGGACCGTGGTCGAAACAAACTGATCGGATTGCACGTTGACCGCTTCGCCGTTGACATGGGCGGCGGTCAGAGGTCGACTGATTTTGGCGCGGACAACCGCTTGGCTTCCTTTGACAATGGCCGCCATTCCGCTGCGGAGGTCTTTTTCGATCCCTTTGGTTCGCTGCAGGTATTCTGGCAGAGTCACTTCCGCGGTCAGTTCACGTAGTTCGGGGCGCAGTTTGGGGACGACCGCAATCTCGCGGCGGGCATCGCCGACTCGCAACGCCAACGCTGCATCTTCGATCAACGGGGGCAGTTCAAACTGGTAACCTTCTTGTTCGATCGATGTTTCGATCGGTGGACGTGATCCAATCGAAACCTGGGCGGTATCGGGGTGCCATTCGGTCGATTCGGTCAAGCGAACATCCAGGGGAAAGGATTCGCCATGGGCGACGATGATCTGGTTGGGGATCTCGTCCAAGTGTGTAAACGTGTAGCGTTCGGTCTGTTTCCATGGAGCCAGAAAACGAGCCCATGCATTGCTTGTTGCTGCAGGGAACAACAGCATCAGCGCAGCTGCGCCGCATCCGGTTAGGACTGCGATTCCGCTCCAGCTGCGATAGCGTGAGGGAGGCGTCGCTTTGCGGAGGTCCCGTTTGCTGGAAACTTCGGCGACCTGTTGCATGGCCGCTTCGCACAGCGCCGGCGAGCGGTGTTGTTCCGATTCGTTATGCGTCAGTTCGATCACGCCCAGCAATTGGTCGCCCAGTTGCGGCATGCGGCGGCTAAGCAAACGTGCCAGCTGCTCGGTGCGGCGGTGCTGCCAGATCCAACGATGGAAGAACAATGGAATGACGCCACAAACGATTGCCGCTGCCGCAAAAACTAGCAGACGGATAACGGCCGGCGTGTCGAACAAGCGATCGAGTGCAAAAACGATCAGGAAACCGATCAGTAACCCGCAGAGGGCTAATGCGATCGCTTCGATCGTTTTGATTTTCCATACCTGTCGCCGGTACTGATCTAACTGATTTTCTAGCGACTGGGGAATCACCAATTTCTGGTGTTGTCTGGTCGACGGCTTGTTCATCAGAAATTCCTTACATCCGGCTCAGATTAATCCCACAGCTTTTCGACCGATCCAGAATAGACCGAGAAGAAAAACCATGGTTCCCGCAATCAGTGGATGGCTCCATAATTGCAGCCGCCGGATTGCAGGTGGAGGGTCAGGCAGCGTCTGCAGTGCATTGCGAATCGATTCTAGTTTATCGATTGGAATGACCTGTCCACGCGAAATACGCGAGATTTCTTCCAAAACCTCGGGGCGTGCAGGTTTCCCAATTCGCTCAAGTGCAGCCCCTTGGACGTACACGGTCGTTTCAAGGGTAGCACCCGTTTGTTGGCAGGAAAGGGTTACGCTGTGCTCGCCCGACTCGGTGGAACGAAAGCGACCGCTGAAGGCGCCCCATTGATCCCCTTGGGACGTGAATTGAACGGTTTGCCCACGCCCCGATGGTCCGACGATCCGGGCGGAGACATTTCCGCTGACCAAGGGTTCACCGTTCTCTTCCATCACGTTGGCGGTCAGCGTGACGGTTTGACGGACTTGAGGCTGTTCAGGTGAATAGTACAGCCGCATGGTTTCGCCTTTGGCCATGTTGCGTTGGTAGGCCATCCAGCGAACGACTTGGCCCCAGAATCGATAGTGGTAAAGGTCTTCGACCCCTTTTCGCCAACGCCAGGCTCCGTCGGTCCCCATGAACAGGACTTTGCCGGTGCCGTAGGTTCGCGTCGCCAATAGGGGCAGTCGCCCGTACTCGTTCGAAATGTCTTTGTGGACCGCAAGGACTTCGCTGCCGGGGCGGGCTTTGATGACCGGGGCATACCACTGGAAACCGGGTAGTGATTCCCAGATTTCTGCGTTCTCTTCACGCGTGTCGGCCAGTTTGGTTAAGAGGCTTCGCTGGCCGATTTCGGTCAATTCGAAATGGCTTGCCGTGCGCGATCCCCACCCGTCGGGCTGCAGCGGATCCATCACGACGGGGTAGAGTTCTTTCAAGCTGGTTTCCAGCAGACCGGACTGCCGCCCTTGCCAGCCCGGGATGAAAACCAAGCCGCTAGCTTGCTGCTCGACCAGCCCTTTCAGTTGGTCGCATTGTTCGACGGTCAATTGACCATCATCGATTCCAACGTCGCCCAGAAAAACGACATCGTACGGCGACAGTTGGTCTAGGCCTGCGGGGAATTCACTGATGTAGTCCGCATTCCCGCCGCCCACTTTGTCCAGTTGAGGATGGAATAGCAAGCAGGAAACTTCGATGCCAGGGTCTCGAGAGAGGGCGTTGCGTAGATAGCGATATTCCCAGCGTGGTACCGATTCGATCACCAGCACACGAAGTCGTTCTTCGCGGATTTGAATCGGGGCCGTTCGTTGATTGTTCTCGGTAAGCGTTTCGCTGCTGTGCGGGGGGACTTCCAAAGTCAGGGTGAAATCGCCATTGGCTGGCGGTTGCCAGATCAGGGAATCGTTGGTTCGTCCCATCGCAGCGACAAGAACGTCTTTGCTGATTTCGTCGCCCTCGCTTGAGCGGAGAACCACGGTGGTTGAGTATTCGCGGGGCAGGGCACTTTCGATGGTAAACGGAATGCGTACGGCTTTGCCTTGAATCCCAAAAGTGGGGACGTCAAAGCTGAGCAGTTCCAGGTCGGGTAATTGGCTGGAACGTCCCACCGGAACGCTAAAAACCGGGACCCCTTTGCCACGTAAGCGAGCGGCCGCTTCGACGGGGGGGGATCCGAGATTCCAGTCGCCGTCGGATGCTAAGACGACTCCTAGCAAGTTCGGATGTTGGTCGATCACGCCACTTAGGGGAGCGGTCAAATTCGATCCGTCTTCGCTTTCGGGAGAAGCGAAGGGTTCGATCACGACGTTAAATCGGTCTTGCAGGCCGCTCCACGTTTCTGCTTCGGAAAGGGGAGCAACTTGTTCGTGCCGTGTGACCGCGGGGCCGCCGGTGCTGCGAACCGCGTCCATCGTCGTCATGCTGTCGGAGGCGTCGTATAAGACCGCAACCGTCGGTTTTTCCTTGGGACGATATTCCTGGACCCATTCCGGTTGGTTCAGTAGGACAACGCCGGCGGCGATCAAGCAGAAGCGGAGCAGTTCCAGCCAGCCAATCACGCGGCGGTATCCGCTACGCCGCCAAGCGAGCCAACAAAAGATCGCTCCTGCGACGATCAGAACGACGGAAAGTGCAAGCGTCCAAGGGGACCATTCAAATGTAAGGGCTTGGGTTCGATTCATGGCGTTGCGGCTCCTTCGTTCGCAGTTCGTTTCTGCGGAAGGCATAACGCCGCTTCAACAATCATGGCGACGATCATGATGATCAGGAACAGACGCCATATTTCGTTTACCAAGGATCGGAGGCTGCCCGCCTGGTCATCGACGCGGGAAAAATCGAGTCCTTGAAATAAGGATTCCAGTTTTTGATCGCTTACCAGGGTGGCGCTGTCTTCGGCTTTGCTGCGATTGATTGCCAGCAGCTTTTGGCTGGTTTCGTAGATTCCCGGCTGGATTCCGTACTGGGAGGAAATGGCGTCTTCGTTAACGCTGACCGCTCGCCAGTCGACCGCTTCGCTGGCTCCCGCGTCCAGGGAACGCGTGTCGCCCAAGGCTTCGCTGCCTCGCAGGATGGCTCGCTGGATCGCGACGTACAGCACCACACCGTCGCGTGCCAACGTGGAATCGCCGGGGTTGGGAGTGGTGGTGCAAAAGTAGATGCCCGGCGGTCCGGAAAGAGACGTGGTATCTCGGTTGCCAGCGGGGTCATTTGTAAATCGATTGGCGCGGACTAGCAGAGGATGCTGTTCATCCAAACTTGCCAGCGGCGTGTACTCGCCCTTCAGTCCCGCGTACTTGTGAATTTTAAGTTTGCCAACTGGCAGAGAGGCTCCACTGATCGTGTTGGCAAGCAGGTCCTCGTCGCCTCGCCAGTTGGAAACTTCGGCCCCTTTGTCGTCGGAAATCCAGGGCTGCCAACTCAAACCGTAGGCTTGCTGGGAACCAATGATTTTGGGAGGGAAAAACAGTACCTGTCCGCCCGCTTGGACAAAAGCATCGATCGGTTTTTGTTCGGCGGCACTTGGTAGGTCCCCTTGCCAGACCAGGAGGGCAACTTCTTCCCAGGGGATCGTCGCCAGCTGATCGCGGTTGACCGTTTCGGCGGTTGCCGCGACATTTGGATCGGGAGAAATTTGGGCTGCCAGCAACAGCGGTCGCGAGGTTTCTGGATCATCGCTGACCAGAATGGTTTTGCGGGGTGCGGGTTCCGCAAACACAAAGTAGGCATCGTTATCGGCGGGGTTGGTGTCGGCAGGGATCGAAACACGACCCCAACCACGAACCAATTGGCTATCGATTGGAATTGGGTGGTCTTTGATTTCGGCACTGCCGCCGGTGAGCGCGATCGTCGTTTCCGAGCGGGCGCCTTCGATTTCAAACTGCAGCGGGAATTCGCCTTCCGCCGTGTTGTTTTCGTCGCCGCTTAGGCTTAGCGAGACCAACAGATTTGTGGTGTCCCCTTGTTGTTGACGACGCACGTTGGTGACTCGAATCGATCGGTTCTGAGCTGTCGGTTCACTGTACGCCAGCAGATGAAATTTGGTCGTCTGTGGCAATGATGCAAAGTTGTCTCGAAGCGCATCCCAGCGTCCGCTTCCCGATTCCCAGTCGCTTTCTCGCAGGTCGGAAACGATCCAGACATCGGCGCGTCCGACACGGTTTGCTTTGACATAGTCGTACGCGGTTTTCAGCATCCCCGCCAGGTCGGCCGTGTTGCCTGCCGGGCCGGTGTCGGTCGCGTCCGAGATTGCTTCGATCGATTCGAGTTCTCGCGCCGACGAATCGCCACTGTCGATTAAGACCAACCGCGAAGTTCCCAGCGTGGCCAGTGCGTCGCTAAGTTGCCGCCTAGCGGTATCTAGTTTGCTGCTGTTGGACCCGGTGCCGATCTGTTGCATGCTAGGCGAACGGTCCAGGATCACGATCGTCGCATCGGCTCCGCCACCGGCGGTTGCTCCCAGCCAGCCACTTGCCAGGGGACGGCTGATCACAAACAACAGGCCTGCAATCGCCAGCATCCGAAACAGAAGAATCAGCCACTGCCGCAACCTTGCATAGCCTCGCGACATCCGGTTGGCGGCCAGCAGAAACATCATCGCCGCCCAGGGCATCGTCTGGAAACGACGCTGGTTGATCAGATGGATGATGACCGGCAAAGCGACCAGCGGTAAAGCGAGCAGCATCCAAGGTTGTAGAAAACTCATCGTACGCCTCGCCCTCGAGTTCTCCCGACCAGGAATCGCATCAACGCTTGCTCGAACGGTTCGTCGATCCGAGTCCGATGGTAATCGACCCCGGTTTCCAAGACGATTTGTTGCAGTTGTTTGAGGTATTCGTTGAGCGCCGTTTGGTATCGATCGGCAATCACGTTCGGTTCGGCAAAGATCGCCGGACCTCCTTCCATGTCCAAGAATCGTGTTGGACGCTGGAAAGTAAATTCAAGCTCGGCAGGGTCTAATAACTGAAAAGCGGCCAGGTCATGCTTGCGGAAGCGGAGATGTTCAAAGCACCCACGCAGTTCTGCCGGATCGACAAAGAAATCGGAGATGACAACGATCAAGGCTCGCTGGCGAATGGTTTCGGCCAGTTCGTGCAGCACAGAGATCAGTTGCGTGGGCCCTTCGGGGATCGCCTGTTCCAGGGTGTCAAAGATAAGGGACAGGTGGGCAGCGTTCCGTTTTGCCGGAACGTTTTTTACGATCCCGTCGGCGAAGCAGTGCAGGCCAATCGCATCCCCTTGCTGGACCGCCAAGTAACCAAGCGAGGCGGCGATCTGGCGGGCGTACTGGATTTTGGTTGTTCCGGTGGTGCCAAAATCCATCGACCCGCTGGTGTCCAGGACGACGCAGCAGCGGAGGTTTGTGTCGGCTTCGAATTCTTTGATATAGAACCGATCCGATCGCCCGTAGGCTCGCCAGTCCAAACGGCGCAGGTCATCGCCGGGAACGTACTTGCGGTATTCAGCGAATTCAACGCTGGCCCCGCGGTGCGGGCTGGTATGCTTTCCTGAAACGTTCCCCTGCATCGCACGGCGCGCAAACAAAGGCATCCCGGCTAGGCGAGCAAGGATTTTGGTGTCAAGGAATTCGCGAGGTTGTCGTCCGGTAAACATTAACTCTCGTTCGATTCCTCAATCAGTCGTTTGACGATGTCCTTGGCCGCAATCCCTTCGGCTTGGGCCGCGAACGTGGTGATGATTCGATGGGTCAGCACCGCTGCGGCGACTTCTTGAACGTCCTCTAAGCGAACCATGTAACTGCCCAGCAGGGCGGCTCGAGACTTGGCACCCAGGATCAGGTTTTGGACGGCTCTTGGACCTGCTCCCCATGACACCAACGGAGGCAACCAAGACGGAGCGGACTCACCCTGTGGTCGCGTTTTACGGACCAGTCGAGCCGCGTAGGTGTAGATATGATCGGGCACTGGGACTCGCCGTACCAAAGCCTGATGCTCGAGGATTTTTTCGCCGGTCAGCAGATGTGCCAGTTCCGGCAGATCGCCACCGGTCGTGCTTTTGGCGATCTGGATCTCTTCGGCTTCGTTTGGGTAATCCAGTTCGATCAGCGACATGAAACGGTCCAGTTGAGCTTCGGGAAGCGGGTAGGTTCCTTCCTGCTCGACCGGGTTCTGCGTCGCCAAGACCATAAACGGAGAAGGCAGTTCGTACGTTTTGCCAACCACCGTCACCCGCTGCTCTTGCATCGCTTCCAGCATGGCAGCTTGCGTTTTGGGTGGGGCTCGGTTGATCTCGTCCGCCAAGACGATGTTGGCGAAGACGGGGCCTTTGACGAAGTGGAATTCGCGGCGGCCCTCTGCATTGTCTTGCAGGATGTCGGTCCCGGTGATGTCCATCGGCATCAGGTCGGGAGTGAACTGGATACGGCTAAAATGCAAAGAAAGGGTTTCTGCCAGTTTGCTGACCAGTAAGGTCTTGGCAAGTCCCGGGACTCCCATCAGCAACGCATGCCGACGAGCAAACAAGCAGATGACCAACTGATCGATAACGGCCTGTTGCCCAACAATAACGCGAGCAAGTTCCGTTTTCAGTTTGCTGTGAGCAACGCGCAGGTCGTCGATCGCCTGCACATCGTTATCGCTCAATGTGGGTTCGGTGTCAGGCTTGGAACCAGACGAAGAGATCGCATCGGACATGGTGTATATCGATTCCAATTCGCGGAAATGCATTGACGAGTGAGCACTCTATTTCTCAGCTGCGCAGGTACTACCGAGTCTGTAGCTTAGCGGATCGTACCCCTGAATGGGGTGTCTATTTCATCTCCAAAATGCGTCCGCACGAGAAACAAAGGGTTTTTGTTATCTAGGCGGCATATGAAATCCTAACCCGCCGCGTGAGCGAGGGACTGTACCGTGTCGACCGTTGTCGTTCGCTCACGCGGCGGGTTAGGATTCCTCCCTATGCCCGGCGACCTTCAAATTCGTCACTAAATTAACCGACGCACGTACCGCCGAATCGTCTGATATCGCACGTTGCCGCTCAATGGTTGACGGCATCCGAACTACAAAAGTTCCCGAATGGGGCAAGAATCGATCGTCTGGAGGCTTTTCGCCTGGATAAACGGCCTGGGACTAGATCGCAAACCAGGCGTAGATCCCAACGACAATGATCGCCAAGGTGATTCCGGCGGGGAGTGCCAAAGGCCAGGGAGTCATATCGATTGGGCTGGGTGGGAATTCGTCGTCGCTTGAATCGTCCGTTTGAAGTCCTTCGCTGCCCGTTTGCAGAGGGGCGTACGGTTGGTCCGCGGCAAGGTCCGATTTCGCTGCGGATCCTTGGCCGGCCGATGAATGCTGATGCGATGGTCGAGGTGCAATCGCTGCAAAACCCAACATCATTGCGACAAGGCTAACGAAGACAATTCCCAGGAAGTGGAATTCGTGGATTTGGCCGACAACACTGCTGAAACCGGGAGCAAAATAGCCGCAGAAGATCACGACGACGCCGACAACCAACGCAATGTTTGCAGCGATGGCAGGTGTTTTCTTAGACAACATACCGACCAACACGACTGCAAAGATCGGAATGAAGTAGAGTCCGTTCATCTTTTGTAGGTAGCCAAAGATACTGTCTTGGCCGGCCAGCATTGGAGCCATCGTCATCGCGGCAAGGGCGATGATGGTCCCGAAAATACGGCCCATCCGAACGGTCTCGTGATCGCTTGCCGTTGGACGGATCAGTTTGCGGTAAAACCCAAGACTGAACAGGGTGGCGGTCGCATTCAGAGCTGAGTTAAACGAGCTGAGGATGGCTCCCACCAACGCCGCGGCAAAAAAGCCGGTCAGGCTGGTTGGTAGTACATTGCGGACCAGCGTCCCATAAGCTTGGTCTTGAGGGATCGGGGAGTCTCCTTGTCCGTAAAGATGGAACGCGATGATCCCGGGCAGGACCAGGATTAACGGCGCCAGGATTTTGAACGTGGCCGCGAGGAGGACTCCCTTTTGGCCTTCGGCTAGAGTGCTGGCAGCGAACGTCCGCTGGATGATTTGTTGATTGGTCGTCCAGTAAAACAGGTTTAGCAGGAGCACGCCGGAGAACAGGGTCGGCCAGGGGACCGAACTATCGGCGGAGCCGAGTGAATTGAATTTCTCGGGATGGGTTTCACGGAGCGTCGACAGGCCTTCGAGTGCACTGCCGTCCCCAACGGCGCTCAACCCGAAGTAAGCGATCAAGCCGCCACCGACCAGCAGCCCAAAACCATTCAGCGTATCCGAAACGGCAACCGAGCGAAGTCCGCCAAAAATGGCGTAGATCGAACCAATGATCCCGATCGTCCACACGGTAAGCCAAAGCGTCGCGGTCTCCGATTCGATCCCCGTCAGATCGGAGATCGCCAAGATCTCTTTCAGCCCCATCGCGCCGGTGTAAAGGATGATCGGCAGCAGGATCATCATATAGGCGAGGATAAAGATAAAGTTGGTAATCAGCTGAGTCGTATCGTTGTAGCGACCGGCCAGGAATTCAGGGATGGTCGTGATCCCGCGCCGCAGGTAGCGAGGCAAAAAGAAGACCGCCATCAGGACCAGCGAAACCCCTGCGACAACTTCCCAGGCCATCACCGACAAACCGTTGGTGTAAGCGTCGCCATTCAAGCCCACCAACTGCTCGGTCGAAAGGTTGGTCAACAGCAGCGATCCCGCAATCACCCCCGCCCCAAGGCTGCGCCCGGCCAGGAAGTAGCCGTCGGCCGAATCCGTTTCTTTGTGACGAGTGATCAGCCAAGTCAGGACGCCGACCAAAGCAGTAAAGAAGACGAACGAAACAATGGTAAGCATCGGCGGAGAGCTTTTGAAACGAGGGGAGACGAGCTAGCGGAGAGGAATCGGTAGAGGACAATAAGATACCCTAAAAGTCTCTTTTTGCCACGATACCCTCCCCAGGCTATCTCCCCAATAAATGAGTGGGAGCGTCCGCCCAAGCAAAGAAAGAGTCGCAACGCAAGGCCGTGAGTCTCGTAGTGTCGCCTTTCGCTCCGCGAAGTGAAACTTGTAGGTGACGGTTTCAGGCCTGCTCATCCGAGTCTGAGTGCAGCGATTTTAGCCCAGCGGGCGACAGATACTTGCCGTTGGTGTAAGCCAACGGAAACCTAGCGAGCGTGCGCACAAAAGCCCAGCGGGCGACAGACAAGGGTGGTTCTGTCGCCCGCTGGGCTTTCCTTTTCGCGATACCCACTCCGGCGGCTTGCACCGCCGGCAAGTATCTGCCGCCCTCCGGGCTACATGTTCCGCCCTTTCCGGACAGCCTTACGGCTGCGAGATCAGTTGGTACGGCGGGGCTTGCTCGGTCAGGACGGGAAAACGAAACTCCGTCACTTCGCCGATCAGATCTTTGCGGCGGTTTTTTAGGTCGTCCAAAAAGGCTTGTCTTTCATCGCCGTAAGCTCGTTCAGCGTACTGGTAGCTGGCAATGCTTTTCTTGTCCGCTGATCGCGTGTAAACAAAAATGTTGTACTCAGCGATGTCGCCTTGCCATGTTGCAAAATCGATACCGTGGCTGAGTCCGTCGTCGCTTTGCCAAAGTTTATAAGGGGCCTGTGGATTGATTTTTTGTAAAGCTTCTGCGGCTCCTTGAGCGACGGTGGCAGGATCGACGTTAATTGGCTGGTCGCGAACGGCGATCATTTGGGTCCAGCGTTCTAGCGTTTCGCCATCGGGGATGTATTCGTTAAGGGTTCCCGTCGAATCATTCTTGTCGACAAAACGGAGTGAGAAAGTCAGGTCGTTAAATCGCAGCGAAGTCGGTTCAGGCGTTCGTGGAGTCTCATCGACCTCGACAAACGGTGACTCGACGATGGGGCTTTCCTGAGGGCTTTCGACTTCGGCGATCAGGGGGTCGCCGGGGCTGGGGGCATCGCTGAAGGCTTGGGTCGACACGACGGTCGCTTCGGTTTGCAATTTTGCCTCGGTTTGCAGTTTCGCCTGTTCGATAGCGGCCGATCCGCCCAGCACCGCAACAAATGCCAGCAAGCAGACGACGCCAACGGTCAGGACAATCGGGCTAATAAAGAGGACCAATAAGGCGATGATGATCCAGTTTCGTCGAGGCTTAGCGGGGGACGAAACGGGTTGAGTTTCCGGAGGCATTGGATGGTTCATAGAAGTTCTTGACCGCGCAGGATGGAGGGGTGGAGGCACCCAGACAGATACTCGCTATGCAAACCTACGTCATCAGGCCCGAGAGTCAAATTGGAATCATGTCGCGGCTTGCAGACCAAACCCAAAGCATGGTGGTGGTTCGCCTTTTCGGGGCGGATCGATCGTGGTCGTTCGTCGGCCCCATCGTGTTCGCTCGCCCCTTCACAATGGAAACCTCAAACGTAGGATGGAGCTGGATTTGAAGGCGGGACCATCGCCAAACTTGTTCCAGTACCGATGGAGGTCCCGAAAGGGAAAATAGCGAAAAAGTAGCGTTCCCTGTTCCGCTGGAACGATTCTCTCTTCAGCCGAGACCGAATCCGTTAGAGGTTCTTGTATGGCAAACATGATTCACACATTTGATGAAGCCTACCAATTTGTTTTGAAGAACAAGGTCTGTACAGTTTTCGGCAGCCGAGGATCCCCGCATCCTTCCTTGTGGGGCAGTACAGATTTGTCCGAAGAGAAACCGAAAGCGGGGGGCTGGAGTCCGAAGGTGAAAGCGGTTTGGGATTGGAAGACGCGGATTCCTCAGACCTACCCCGACGAGGTGTTCTACGGAAAAATCCCAGGGGGCGATGCTGTGCTGATGGAAATGCAGTACTTCCGCGATGTTCACTACAAAGAGGCTTATCAGCCGGTAGGTGAACTGAATTCTCTTACGCAAGAAGTGTACGATTTCATCCGCTTGGAAGCATCGTTTACCGGACCACTGCGCAAGCGAGCCATCGCCAGTCTGGCGTGTACAAAGAGTCAATTCGATACGGCGCTTAAGAACTTGCAGGTCAGTCTGAACATCGTGCGCTCGAACGATCCAGCCCTCAAAAACGATTTCTGGATAACCATGCGCGAGATGCACCTGGAAATCGTGCAGCAACACGAACGCGATGGCTTGCTGCCATCATAAAGTGTTAAGAGCGTCGTTTTAATTTGCAGGAGGTGTTTGGCGACCGCGACAAGTGTCGTCGGTAGCTTGGTAAGCTTCGCGGGCGCAGGTCGCGCATTTGCGGGGGGGCGACCGAGTATCACGAACGCAAAAGTTAGCGCCGTTCGCGGGCAAAGCAAGGTGTGAGACATTGCCCGCTAATAACACGAATTTCGCGAATGGATGCGCCAGGTTGCCCTAGCTGGAAACGAAGGGAGCGGGGTGATGTTTTCGAATGAAATGCACCAGCACCCGGGCCGTGCTTGCAAAGCTAAGGGCATTAGCGCCCTGATCGGATGTTCTCAGGTTCCAGTCAGGTTCGGGCAAGCAACGATGTCATCTCCTTGCTGCATTCAATGTAAGTCGCAGGGGCCGCTCGCTGGGCAAGGCAATGCACAAAAAAAGGACTCAGGTCAATCGACCTAAGTCCTTTTTCTGTATTAAGTACCGGAGGTGGGACTTGAACCCACACTGGTTTGCACCAACTGGATTTTGAATCCAGCGCGTCTGCCAATTCCGCCACTCCGGCTTAATTTGGTCCAGAGTATCCCTAGGTTTCTTGCGTTTGACAAGCCCCCTCTGTTTGCCTGAAAAACTTGCGTTTTTGTGGGCCTTTTAGGGGAAGGCGTATCGCCTTTGGTTTGTAAATTCGCCCGCTGGTGCCAAAGCCTGTGGCCTTGGGCGTTAGCCCAGTGCCAGTTGGTTTCGTAGCGGTACGGCGCGAGCCGTCCGGCCATTGCCTTGGATGCCCCGCGTATTTGCCGGGCGGCTTGCGCCGCTCCGCTAAGAAATTCGCCCGCTGCTGCTCAAAGCCTGTGGCCTAGGCGTTTGCGTTTTCGAATTCGGTGATCTTGGCTTCGTGCTCTAGTGTCAGCGCGATGTCGTCTAGACCGTTCATCAGGCAGTGGCGACGGTAGGGTTCGACTTCGAATTTGCGTTCGAATCCCTGGTTGTCGGTGATGGTTTGCGTTTCTAGGTCGACGGTGATTTGATAAGGCGACTGCGCCTTCGTTTTTTCAAAAAGGATGTCGATGTCGGCTTCGGAAAGCGTGATCGGCAACAGCCCGTTCTTGAAACAGTTGTTGAAGAAAATGTCCGCAAACGATGGGGCGATGACGCAGCGAATTCCGAAATCGTCCAACGCCCATACCGCGTGCTCGCGGCTGCTGCCGTTGCCGAAGTTGCGGCGAGTCACCAGGACGGATGCCCCTTTGACGTCGACTTGATTCAGTTCGAAGGTTGGGTTCGGAGTCTTGCCGTCCTCTTCGTAACGCCAATCGAAAAAGAGGAATTCTCCAAAGCCGGTCCGTTCAATTCGCTTCAGGAACTGCTTGGGAATGATCTGGTCGGTGTCGACGTTGGCGCGGTCCATGGTGGCGACCACACCGGTGTGAATGGTGAAATTTTGCATGGGTTTGCTTGAGTGCTGGTGATGTGTGGGAAGGCTGGGACTGTCGCGGACGATTAGGACTGGTATTTCCAGTCGCGGATGTCGACGAAGTGCCCGCTGACGGCGGCGGCTGCGGCCATGGCGGGACTGACCAGGTGAGTCCGTCCGCCTTTGCCTTGGCGACCTTCGAAGTTGCGGTTGCTGGTACTAGCACAGCGTTCGCCCGGTTCCAGTTTGTCCGGGTTCATCGCCAAGCACATGCTGCAACCGGCTTCTCGCCAGTCGAATCCGGCCTCTTTGAAGATCTGGTCCAGGCCCTCTTTCTCGGCTTGACGCTTAACCTGTCCGCTGCCGGGGACAACCATTGCGTTTACCGAATCGCTGACATGATGCCCTTTGGCGACCGCTGCGGCGGCTCGCAGGTCTTCGATGCGGGCGTTGGTGCACGATCCGATGAAGACTCGGTTGATGGAAACATCGGTCAGCCGAGTGCCGGCCTCTAGTCCCATGTATTCAAGCGCGTTTGCGGTCGTTTTCTGTTCGGTTGGATCGCTGAAGTCCGAGGGGTTGGGCGTCGAGTCGGTGACGCTGCGAACTTGACCGGGGTTGGTTCCCCAGGTCACTTGCGGCTGGATGTCACTTCCCTGGAAGGTTCTGGAAAGATCGTATTGAGCTCCGGCATCGCTGGGAAGCTGTTTCCATTTGGCAACCGCCGCATCAAAGGCAGCGCCTTGCGGGGCTTGCGGGCGACCTTTCAGATAATCAAAAGTCGTTTGGTCGGGGGCGATCATGCCGGCTCGAGCTCCCGCTTCGATCGACATGTTGCAAACGGTCATCCGTTCTTCCATCGACAGTGCGGTCATGCAGTCGCCGGTGAATTCCAGCACGTATCCGGTGCCGCCAGCGGTTCCGATCTGGCCGATCAGATAGAGGATCATGTCCTTGGCGGTCACGCCCGGAGCAAGTTCCCCGTCGACGCGCAGTTCGAACGTTTTGGGTTTGTACTGAAGCAGCGTCTGGGTTGCCAAAACGTGTTCGACTTCACTGGTGCCGATTCCGAAGGCAAGGGAACCAAAGGCACCGTGCGTGGCGGTGTGGCTGTCGCCGCAGACGATCGTCATGCCTGGCTGGGTGTAGCCGTTTTCGGGGCCGATGACGTGGACGATTCCCTGGCGGACGTCGTCGATGTCGAAGAGCTGAACGTCAAATTCCGAGCAGTTTTTCCGCAGGGTTTCGATTTGGATCTTGGCGATCGGGTCGGCGATGGGGAGCGAGCGATCGGAGGTCGGGACGTTATGGTCCGGAGTCGCGATGGTGCGTTCGGGGCGGCGGACGGTGCGGTTGTTGATCCGCAGTCCTTCAAACGCCTGAGGGCTGGTGACTTCGTGGACTAAATGGAGGTCGATGTACAGGATCGCCTGTTTTCCGGGTTCGGAATGAACAACGTGGTTGTTCCAGATCTTTTCGAACATCGTCTGCGGAGAGCCCGCAGGGGCTGTCGAGTCACTCATTGCAAGTCAGCGTCGGAAAACGCGTCAGTTTGAGGGGGAGGAAAGGGAATCTCTGCAAAAACAGCAAAGGGATTTTAAGATCCCGGCCGGTTCGCAGAAGCTTAGTTTAACCGCCATTGCCTATTAACCAAAGGTCTAGCAATTTGGCTTCGGCTGAGCGTGAGTTTTTCCGGCCCTGTGATGCTCCCGTGGCTCCCTCTTTCCAAGACGACGGGAATTCCTCGTCTCGGAGAGACGGGAAATCTATAAGTTGCCGGATAGGATTGTCGGACAAACAAGTGGCGGCGTTCGGATTGTCGCTCGGCTCTCAAAGAAAAACTGGCTCCCCTCGCCCTCAAAACAAGCTCTCTTAAAACAGTTTTGATATTGGAGCAACGGTTCGTTAGCTGGTCCAATCGACGGCAATTCAAAGGCTTGTTTTGGGGGAGAGGGGCTGGGGGAGAGGGGGCCGACAGGGGTAGGGCAAGGCGTGGCAGAACCGCTTGAAGTGCGGGACGTTAACGGGCCGTCGCTGCAAAATTGCCTCGCGAAAACTCCCCCCCTCCCCCAGCCCCTCTCCCCCCAAGCAAGCTTCGCCAAATCAAACAAAAAGGCAGAGATCACGTAATGAACGAGCCAAGATTTCTTCTGCAACTAGGAGCTTGCTTAGGGGCGAGGGGAGCCAGTTTTTCTTTGAGAACCGAGCGACATTGATGGTTCCGCTAGGATTCAAATCTTGCAGTAATAAAATCGCACGTCTCGGAGAGACGCGGCTACGCTTTGCCCGTAGCTCCCTCTTTCCAAGACGGCGGGAATTCCGCGTCTCGGAGAGACGCGGCTACGTTACTTGACAGGCTTGGTTATCGCAGCCACTGGACTAGGGTTCGCACCATGGCTCCGGTGCCGCCTGCGTCCTGTTCGGGGGTGGCGGAGTCCGCGAAGGCGGGGCCGGCGATATCCATGTGCAGCCAAGGGGTGTCGCCCACAAAGGCTTCCAGGAACTTGGCGGCGGTGATCGATCCGCCCCAACGTCCATCGCCGACGTTTTTCAGGTCGGCGACTTTGCTGCGAACTTGCTCGTCAAAGAAACTGTGCATCGGCAGCGGCCAGACGTGTTCCCCGACCTCTTTGGCGGCCGTTTGGATTTCGCTTTGAAGGGCATCGTTGTTGCCCATCAGACCGACGATTTTCGTGCCAAGGGCAACCAGGCAGGCTCCGGTGAGAGTCGCCAAATCGACGATTGAGGCTGGGTTGCCTTCGTTGGCGACATCCAAAACGTCCGCCAAAACGACTCGTCCTTCGGCGTCGGTATTGTGAATTTCGATCGTTTTTCCGCTGCGGGAGCGAATCACGTCGCCCAGCCGATAGTTGTCGCCGTCCAGCATGTTTTCGGCCAATCCCATGTATCCAACAACGTTACAGGGGAGTTTCAGTTGAGCGATGCACTGTAGGACTCCGAGGACCGTTGCCGCTCCTGCCATGTCCATTTTCATGTCCAGCATGGAGGGGCTGGGCTTGAGAGACAGCCCGCCGCTGTCAAATGTGACCCCTTTTCCAACCAGTGCCACAGGGGCGTCTTTGTTGTCGGGGGCACCGTTGTAGGTGATTTTGACCAAGCGAGGAGGATGGACCGAGCCGCGGCCGACGGCCAGGATCGCTTGGCAGTTTTCTTCTTCAAGTTTCTTTTCGTCCCAGATTTCGATCGCCAGCCCGCATTCGTCGGCGACCGTTTTGGCTCGCTGGGCAAAGGTTTCGGGGTAGATCACGTTTCCAGGTTCGTTGACCAATCGGCGGGTCAGGTTGACCGAATTGCCCAGGATTTGGCCGCTGCGAACGGCGGCTTCGTCGGCTCCTACCAGGGTGACGGTTTTTGGGGCCATCAGTTTTGGTTCGGCCAGGTAGATCCCTTGTCCGTTCGATCCGGCACACGCTCCGGCGACAAAGGCTTCCACGAATTCGGGTGCCCAGCCGGCGGTTAAGGTGACACCGATTTGGTCCCGTTGGCGATCGGACAGTGTTTTCAGGCTGATCGCACCCAGACGGTACGCTTGTTCGACGGAAAGTTCTTCGGTTTTGCCAGTAGCGATAACCAGAGCGGCCGCGTGGTCGGAGGTTTCGGGAAGCGGAACCAGCGTCGTCTTGCCAGATTTTGAAGAGATGTCGCCCGCTTTGACGGCTCGGCTGAGAACGTTTCCAGCTTGTTGATCGATGGTTTGAGCAGACTTTGAAAGCTGCCCATCGGCATCGATTCCCAGCACGATACAATCACTGGGGAGAACGTTTGGGCTGGTTTTGAATTCCATGATCTATCGATTTGAAGGTGCGAGCAAAATGAGAAAAATCTTAGGTGGCATGACCGAGGCCGTTTGACCGCCATTCTAGCGCTCTTGCCCGCTTTGTTCTATCGTGCGGCGGGTGGAATGGAGGCAATTATTGTTCGTTGCCAATATTGTTCGTTACTAATGAAGCCATTTTATGAAACATCGTAGTACCCGTGACGCCGTGGAAGATTTGCGTCGTGGCGGTTATTTGATCGAGTGTTCCGATTCGGTCGATCCGAATTTGGAGATCGCCGAAATCCAACGCCGCGTCTACGCGTCGGGTGGGCCCGCGGTTCTGTTCACGAACGTGAAGGGCTGCCGGTTTCCGATGGTTTCCAATCTTTTTGGTTCGCTGGAGCAGGCTCGCTATCTGTTTCGCGATACGCTGGAATCGGTTCGGCGGTTGATTGAATTGAAGATCGATCCGCCTGCGCTCGCGCGTCGCCCGTGGCGATATGCGGGGTCGCCGTTGACCGCGATTCGTATGCTGCCTCGCTATCGGCGAAGTGGGCCGGTCAAGGCGAATCAGTGCCAACTATCTGAATTGCCGCAGCTGAAGTGTTGGCCCGATGACGGTGGAGCGTTTGTGACCTTGCCGCAGGTTCTTTCCGCCGACCCGGTATCGCCCGATGTGTTGATGAAATGCAATCTGGGAATGTACCGAGTCCAGTTGTCGGGGAATGAATACGATCCCCAGCATGAGGTCGGGCTGCACTACCAGATCCAGCGTGGGATCGGAGTCCATCATCAGCACGCCGCTGCTAAGAATCAGGCTCTGCCCGTATCGATCAACGTCGGTGGGACGCCGGCGATGACGTTGGCCGCAGTGATGCCATTGCCTGAAGGTTTAGGCGAACTGACGTTTGCAGGAGCCCTTTCGGGACGCCGCGTCGGAATGTTGCGAGACGGAAAATCGGCTCCTTTTTATGCCGATGCCGATTTTTCGATCGTGGGCGAAATCGATCCTCAAGCAACCAAGCCGGAGGGGCCTTTTGGGGACCATCTGGGCTATTACAGCTTGCAGCATCCCTTTCCTGTAATGAAAGTTCGCTCCGTTTATCATCGCAAGGATGCGATCTGGCCTTTCACGGTCGTGGGGCGGCCGCCGCAGGAAGATACAACGTTTGGGCAGTTGATTCACGAATTGACCGGCCCGATTATCCCGACGGTATTGCCGGGAGTGAAAGGGGTTCACGCAGTCGACGCGGCAGGGGTCCATCCATTGTTGATGGCGGTCGGCAGCGAACGCTACATGCCGTTCTCGCGGGCCGCAGAGCCGCAGGAATTGCTGATTCAAGCGAATGCGATTCTTGGGAACGGTCAGTTGTCGCTGGCCAAGTATTTGATGATCGTCAATGAAGCGGACGATCCGGAATTGGATGTCGATGATTGCGGTGCCGTCCTGCAGCACTTGTTGCAGCGAATCGATTGGCGGCGGGATTTGCATTTCCAGACGCGAACGACGATCGATACGCTTGATTACAGCGGAGACGGTTTGAATCGCGGGTCGAAGGTGATTCTGGCGGCAACCGGACCGGTTCGTCGTGAATTACCGACTGAGGTTCCGAGCGGTCTGGTGCTGCCCGATGGGTTCTCCAACCCGCAGGTGGTTGCTCCCGGGGTTTTGGCGATCGAGGGCCCGCGGTGTGTTGCTGGCGATCGGTTGTATCGAGATGCGATGGTCGGGTTTGTCGCTTCACAGACGGTGGGCGGGCCTCTGGATGCTTTTCCGTGGGTGACGGTTTGCGACGATTCGCGGTTTGCGGCAGCTGGTTTGAAGAATTGGTTGTGGGTTACTTTTACGCGAAGCAATCCGGCGGTCGATATCTATGGGGTTGCAGAGGGGATTCGGGACAAGCATTGGGGCTGCCGCGGAGCGCTGGTGGTGGATGCTAGGACCAAGACGCATCATGCGCCTCCGCTTATGGAGGACCCCGACACGACGCGCCAAGTCGATGCGCGGGCGACGCGTGGGGACGCATTGGCAAAGTATTTGTAATGCCGGTAGCATGTGGCCGATCAGGTTCTTAAGCCTTGAATCGTTATCGCTTTGAACCGTTATCTTTGGGTGGATTGTTAGATGTCTCGTATTGCAAAACTGTTTGCGGATCCCCATCCCGTCGCACTGGTTACCGGTAGCGGAGCTCCACGCGTTGGCAATGTGATTGCTCGACATTTAGCATCGCTGGGTTGCCGCATCGTGATCCATGCCAATTCCAGTATGGAAGCGGCAGAACGGACGGCCAGCGAATTGCGATCGGAGGGCGTTGAAACGATCGTCGTTCAAGCGTCGATCGAAAAATCCGAGCAGGTTGAGCGGATGATCGAGGAGGTGGTGGAGACGTTTGGACGGCTGGACATTCTTGTCAACAGTGCCGCGATCTGGGAACCGAAGCGACTCGAAGACGTAACGCCGGAGGACGTGCGGCGATACTTCGAAGTGAACACGCTGGGGACTTTTGTAGCGGCTCGATCGGCGGGCCTGCAGATGGTGACTCAGCCGAAGGGTGGAGTCATCATCAATATCGGTGACTGGGGTTTGGTCCGTCCCTACTTAGACCACGCGGCCTATTTTCCCAGCAAAGGGGCGATCGAAGGGATGACGAGGTCGCTGGCGGTCGAGCTTGCCGAACGTAACCGTGCGGTCCGAGTAAACTGCATTCATCCCGGGCCGGTGTTGTTGGGGGACGATTTGCCTACGGCAACGCAAGCTGCCGTGATGGGTAGCACACTGCTGAAGCGAGTCGGGACGCCGGAGCACGTTGCACACGCGGTGCAGTTTCTGGTCGAAAACGATTTCGTAACCGGAGCGGCGATCCCCGTCGACGGAGGCCGCACGATCTACGCCGACGACGGTCTGCAAACCAAGCACAAGATCGGGTAGTGGCGCCTTTGGTTCCGCGAAAGAACGTCCTTTTGGAGCTGCTTTCGCGGGGGATGTGGAATTTTTAACTGACGAAAGTCCGGCTCCCCTCTCCCCCAAAACAAGCCTTTGAGTCGCGGTCAACTGAACTAGCTAGCGAACAGTTGATTCAATATCAAACCTGTTTTAAACGCGCTTGTTTTGAGGGCGAGGGGGGCAAGATTTTCGCCGCTAATTCTTTCGTGGAGCGAAAGGCGACACTAGGTCACTGCTTCGCCGATGACGGCTTTTCCGACCCAGGGCTGGAGCGCCGTGGGGACTTTGATCGAGCCGTCGGCTTGCTGGTTGTTTTCGATGATGGCGATCATCGTTCGGCCCGTTGCGACGGCGGTTCCGTTTAGCGTGTGGGCGAACTGCGTCCCTTTTTGACCCGCCGTTTTGAACCGGATGTTTAATCGACGCGATTGGTAATCGGTGCAGTTGCTGGTGCTGGTGATTTCTCCCCACTCTCCGTTTTCGCCACGTCCAGGCATCCACGCCTCGAGGTCGTACTTGCGGTAGGCTGGTCCGCCCAGGTCGCCGCTGGCGGTGTCGATGATTCGGAAGGGGATCTCCAGGGCGTCGTATAGTTCGCATTCGATCTGGCGAAGTTCTTCGTGCATTTGGTCGCTTGCTTCGGGCGACGTGAAGGCGAACATTTCGACTTTGCTGAACTGGTGGACTCGGTACAGCCCTTTTGACGCGCGGCCCGCGGCGCCAGCTTCGGTGCGGAAGCAGTGGCTCAGCCCGCAAAGTTTCAGTGGTAGTTCGTCGGCCTGCATCGTTTGCCCTGATAACATGCCTCCCAGGGTGATTTCTGCGGTCGCGACCAAGTTCAGTTCGGTGTTTTCGATCGAATAAATCTGAGTCTCGGGGCCGCGGGGTTGGAATCCGGTCCCTTTGAGGATTTCGGTCAGGGCAACGTCGGGGGTCGAAACGGGCGTGAAGCCTCGATCGCTGAGGAAGGCGACCGCAAATTGCTGAAGCGCAAGGTCTAGGCGGACCGCGTCGTTTTTGAGGAAGTAGAAGCCGGCGCCCGCAACACGAGCTCCCGCCTCGAAATCGAGCATGTCGTGACGTTCGGCCAGTTCCAGGTGATCGAGCGGTTTGAAATCGAATGTCGGTTTCGGAGTTTTGCCGAACCCTTGTTCGGTGGCATCCTCTTCGCCGCCGGTCGGTGCGTCCGGATGCGTCAGGTTGGGGATGGCTCGCTGGATTTCCAGGATTTGTTCTTCCAGTGCATCGGTCTGTTTCTGAGCCGTGTCTTTGGCTTCGCGTAGTTCGCGACCGCGGTCGATGAACTGCTGCCGTTCGTCGTTGTCCTTGGCTTTGCCGATCTGCTTGCTGACTTCGTTGGCCTGACGGTTTAGTTCTTGGGCTTCTTTAAGTTTCTCCAGTCGCTCCGTTTCCAGTTGGACCAATTTCGGGACGTCGCACTTCACGCCTCGTCGAGTGCAGTTGGCAGTGACGGCGTCGGCGTTTTCAAGAATGTATTTACGGTCAAGCATCGGAAAAAAATCGTCTAGAGGGGAAAGGCCGAAGGGCGTATCGATGAGTTGCTAGATTGTTTACTGCAACGAGAGTTTTGGGTGATTGGTTCTTGTGCAAGCTGGTAAGCCTGCAGGTCGTCGGTTTCGTGACGGGCAGCCGTTTTAATCGTTTGTCGCCTTTCGCTCCGCGAAAGGCGACATTTAAAGGCGACATTTAATAAGGTTGCCGGTCTGTTAACGGTTTTGGTTCAGTGATCCGATTTGCTGCCATAGGTGGGCACTCGCTTTGATCCCGCGATGGTAGTCTGCCAAGCAGAACTTTTCGTTGGGGCTATGCGCGTTATCGTCATTCAGTCCCCATCCCAGTAGTAAACAATCGGCACCAAGGGTCTCTTGGAACTTTTGCACGATGGGGATCGATCCCCCTTCGCGGATCAGGACCGGTGGTTTACCGAAGGCGGCTTCGAGGGCGGTTTGGGCCGCTGCGATGAAGGGGCTTTTCAGGTTCGCGACCATCCCGGGGGCTCCGTGATCGGGCGTGATTTTTGTGGTGACTCCCACGGGCGTGTGCTGGGCAACGTGGGCTTCGAGTGCTTCGGCGATTTTTTGAGGGTCTTGGTTGGGGACCAATCGGAAGCTCAGTTTTGCCGATGCGGTCGCCGGGATAATGGTTTTGGCTCCAGGCCCTTGGTGACCACATGTCAGGCCGTTGACGTCAAAGGTTGGTCGAGCCCATTTGCGTTCCAGCGTCGTGTAGCCCTTCTCGCCAGCTAGCTTGGCGACTCCGAGGGACCTTGCGAATTCGGCATCCTCGAAGGGAAGGCTGGCGAACTGCTGCCGTTCTTCGTCGGTCAGTGGTTGGACGTCGTCGTAGAAACCGGGCAGCTGGATCTGGCCGTCGTCGTTGATCATCGAAGCGATCAGTTTGCTGAGGGCGATCCCCGGATTCATTACCGCACCACCAAATGAGCCGCTGTGCAGGTCTTGGCTG
Source organism: Roseimaritima multifibrata (assembly GCF_007741495.1). NCBI lineage: Bacteria > Pseudomonadati > Planctomycetota > Planctomycetia > Pirellulales > Pirellulaceae > Roseimaritima > Roseimaritima multifibrata. The sequence goes on along the minus strand of NZ_CP036262.1, from coordinate 6,785,337 downwards.
GGGCCGAAGACCTTCAGTTCAAACGTGGTGATGCCTCGCAGCCCATAGGTGATGGCGGGCTGGCCCGGCGCAAACTGGCTGCTGTCGCTGATCACGACCACGTCGCAGGCAAGTTTGTCCGCCAATTCGGGAAGCATGCGTTCCAGGTTCTCGCTGCCGACTTCCTCTTCGCCCTCGATCAGGAATTTGATTTGCAGCGGCAGGGGCTGGCCCGTTTCCAGCAGGCGAAGGACCGCTTGGACGTGCGTCAGGACTTGTCCCTTGTCGTCGGTTGCTCCGCGAGCGTAGATGTTTCCGTCCCGGATGTCGGGTTCGAAAGCGGGGGAATCCCACAAATCGAGTGGTTCTGGAGGCTGGACATCGTAGTGACCGTAGACGAGTGCGACGGGGGCTCCCGGGACCGGCGGGGTGGTGGCGTAGACCAGAGGATGCCCTTGGGTTTCGATCCATTCGGTCTGAAGTCCCGCATTTCGCAGCAGATCGGCCACCCACTGGCCGGCTTCGCGAACCTCTTTTTTAGCCTTTGGGTCACTGCTAACGCTGGGAATCCGCAGCCATTCGATCAAATCTTCCGTATGAGCCTGTTGGTGCGAATCAAGCAGAGTGTCTATGGTGTTAGAGGTCACGTGAGTCTGCCGGTTGAGGGAAAAATGCGGAATGTAGTGGAAATGCCACTTTCAGCGATTGTTTTTCACAAATCGGTGATGCCGGAAATGAAAAGAACGCTGGTTTATTGAGTCGTATTAGCGCTACAATATAGCCTTGTTACGAATCGAGGCTACGTCGCTCCCCTCGGGAGGATGGGCCTAGACTGAACTGTATTAGTCGATGTTGGTTGTTTTGGAATTTAGGAAGGATGCTTGATCATGAAAGAATCTCAAGCCGCTGTATTGGAACCACCCGCCGAGCGAGAACAACAGTCTCGCCGTCAGCGTACGGCTCCTAAACGGCAACCTCGGTATAATGTGATCCTGTGGGATGATACCGATCATTCCTATGACTACGTAATCATGATGTTACGTGAGCTGTTTGGGCACCCTCGCGAACGAGGGATGCAAATGGCCAAAGAAGTCGATTCCTCCGGGCGTGTGATTTGCATGACCACGACGATGGAATTGGCCGAATTGAAGAGAGACCAGATCCACGCTTATGGAGCGGACGGTGGTGTGACTCGCTGCAAAGGCAGTATGAGTGCATCCATCGAGCCGGTTCCTGAATAAACCGGTACCAAAGTAGACCGTAAATTATGTCGGCAAAGATGCGAACCGTGACCTTGGGGTGCAAGGTCAACCAGTACGAAACCGAACTTGTTCGTCAAGGCTTAAGCCGCATCGGATTCGATGATGCGGAGGGTGATGAACAGGCGGATGTCTGTATCGTGAATACCTGCACGGTCACGTCCGAGGGGGATTCTAAAAGCCGGCAAATGATTCGCCGATTGGCCAGAAGGAATCCGGATTCTCGCATCGTCGTCATGGGCTGCTACGCAACCCGGGCCCCTGAGGAGGTCGCCAGCCTTCCTAACGTAGTCGACGTGGTCACCGATAAACGCGAGTTGCCAGATTTGATGACTCGCTTTGGCGTCGTTGACGTTCCCACGGGGCTGGACGGTTTTTCCGGTCGCCAGCGAGCGTACGTGAAGGTTCAGGATGGCTGCCTGCTTCGCTGCAGTTACTGCATTATCCCGATGGTTCGCCCCGAACTGACCAGTCGGCCCAAGCAGCACATCGTCGAAGAAGTTCAGCGATTGGTTCAGGCGGGGCATCACGAAGTCGTTCTGACGGGGATTCACCTTGGTCATTACGGCGTCGATTGGAATCGAGACAAACCCAAGGAAGAGTGGGTTCGCTTGGCGCATCTGGTCCGCGAATTAGCCGAACTGCCTGGCAATTTTCGGATTCGCCTAAGCAGTATCGAAGCGACGGAAGTGACTCGCGAACTGATCGAAGTCATGACCGATTATCCCGAGCGGATCGCGCCCCACATGCACGTCTGTTTGCAAAGCGGGAGTGATTCCGTCCTGCGGCGCATGCGTCGTCGTTGGGGGACGCGAATGTTCTTGGATCGTTGCCAGATGTTGCAGGACGCGCTGGATCAGCCCGCGCTGACAACCGATGTGATCGTCGGCTTCCCCGGGGAAACGGACGAGGAGTTTGAGCAGACGTTGGAAACATGTCGCAAGGCTCGGTTCTCCAAGGTGCACGTCTTTCCTTACAGCCAGCGGCGAGGGACTCCCGCAGCCGAAATGGAAGATCAGGTCGATAAGGAAGTGCAAGCGGAACGTGTCCAGCGGTTGTTGGCGTTGGAGGCGGACCTTCGCCAAGATTATTTCAAATCGCTGCATGGCCGGACGGTGCAGGCGATCGTGGAATCGACACGCGGGTTAACCGGAATTGGCCAAGTCGAAGACAACGAGTGGGTCATGCGAGGAACCAGTTGTCGTTTTGCACCCGTCGAATTCTTCGCCTCGCAGCCAGTCCAAAGAGGAACGCTGGTCAACCTAAAGGTTGTCGATGCAACTTCCGAAAAATTGGTCGGTCTGCCCGTGTAGGGGGCCTTTCGCCTCTGAGCAGTGACTCTTTTAGTGTCGCCTTTCGCTCGGGACGTGCGATATATAAATGAAGAAAGTCTGGCTCCCCTCGCCCCTAAGCGAGCTCTTTGTTGCGGAAGAAATCTCTGCTAGCTCGTTACGTAATCTCTGCCTCTTTGTTTGATTTAGTGGAGCTTGCTTGGGGGAGAGGGGCTGGGGGAGAGGGGGAGATTTTCAGGCGGCGATTTTGCAGCGAAGACGCGGTGAAAGCCTCGGATTTCAGCCGATTATGCCACGCCTTGCCCAACGCTGTCGGCCCCTCTCCCCCAGCCCCTCTCCCCAAAAACAAGCCTTTAAATTGACCTTAATTGAATTAGCTGGCGAATCGTTGATCCGGTATCAAACCTGTTTTAGGCGAGCTTGTTTTGAGGGCGAGGGGAGCCAGACTTTCTTCATTTATTCTTTTTACGCCCCCCGCGAAAGAACGTCCTTTTGGAGCTACTTTCGTGGGCGCTAAAGGCTAAAAAATCGTCGCCTATAAGTTTCACATTCCGAGCGAAATGCGGCACCGTGCTGCCCTTTTAAAAGCGTTGTGGCCTGACCTCTAGCTTTCAGGCTGGGCGGTGATCTGTTTCTGGAATTGGTCGTCTTGGGCGGTCGCGGTTTGCCCTGTGAGGTGGGCGACGATTTTGTCGACGTGCTGGTGGCAGTTTTCCAAGAACGTTTTGTATCGGCTGTTTTGAGTTCCCGCGACGGCGGTCCCGGCGACGTAGATTCCTGGGACGTTCGTTTCCATTGTCGCTAAGTCGAATTCGGGGTGCTGGGTGCTCTCTTGCAAGTTCACGCCGGCCGATTGAAAGAGCGATTTGTTTTGCTCGTATCCGATCAAGGTTAGGACGTCGTCTGCTTTTACCGAAAACGTTTCGTTCGATTGGGCCGACCGCAGTTCCGTTTCTTGCGGGGTGATGCGAACGACTTCGCTGCCGAAGTGGGCGGTGATTCTGCCCGCACTGCAGAGTCCTTTCAGTTCCGGCAAAAGCCAGTATTTGATTCCCTCTTCGGGTAATGCGGGTCCGCGGTAGCTAAGGCTGACCTGGGCGCCTGCGTGGTGGAGTCGGAGGGCGGCTTCGGCTGCGCTGTTCCGTCCGCCCACGATCAAGACGCGGCGTCCGAAGTAGCGGTGAGGTTCACGCAGGTAACCGTCGACGTGCGGTAGGTCTTCGCCGGGAACGTTCAGGCGTCGCGGTCGGTCGGTTCCGCCGATGGCAAGGACAATTTTGTCGTAATGGTCGCTGCGGAGCGACTGTTGCGGCATCGTGTCGACGTCGAAGCCTTGCTCGCTGCGGCGGATTTTGGTGACCGGTTCGTAGGTGCGGACACGAAGGTTGAACTGAATCGCAATGCCTCGCAGGTAGTTCAGGTAGTCCTCACGCGTCGCCTTCGATTGGTCTTTCGTTAGTAGCGGAACCCCGGCGATCGAGATTCGTTCGTTGCTGCTGAACCAGCGGGTTTCCGGGGCCCACCAGTTCATGGTTTGCCCGATCGGCCCCGCGTCGACGATTTCAAATGGAATGCGATTTCGTTGCAGGTCGACAGCCAGTTCTAGGCCGATCGGGCCCGCGCCAACGATCAGGACTCGAGGGGCTTTTTCGGACGAGGGTAGGGGAGCGTGATTCATGATTCCTGTTTGTGTTTCAGGATGGCTTCGATCAGGCCTGCCATGGTGAATGTGGTTGCTTCGGCCGCGACAGGGGATGCGTTCAGTGAGTCGATTTCAGAGAGCGTTTGAGTGGTGATCGGGCTGATGCTGGCAAGCTTGGTTTGGAATAGCGCGTCGCCGTATAGGTTGTGCAGCGAGCGAGCGATCGCGCTGCTGGTTACCGTGACCCAGTCGAAGGATCCTTGCTGAAGTTGGTCGGCGATGTGCGGGTCGGCGACGGCGGTGTCTTCATTGCGGTAGGTAACGATTTGGTCAACGTTCCCGCCTGCGTTTTGGAGCGTTTCCGCCAAAACGTTTCGTCCGCGGCTGGCTCGGATCAGCCAGAATCGGCGGTCCTGGGCATCGGGCGACAATGTGGATGCCAAGCCTTCGGCCGTAAAGTCATCGGGGACAATGTCCGCCCGGAGCCCGTGCTCTTGGAGGGCTTCGGCGGTCCGGGTTCCGACCGCGGCGATCCGAACGCCCGCGAAGTGTCTCGCATCGAGCCCGTTTTCGGTCCAGCGTTTGGCGAGGAAGCGGACGCCATTGCGGCTGGCGAAAACCAGCGTGTCGCCAGCAGTGATCTGATTCAGGCAGCGATCGACTTCGTCCCATGATTCGGGAGCTGATATCGTGATCGCCGGTTGCGAGGTGACCTCGGCTCCAAGTTCGCGGAGTCCGGCGGCCAGTTCTTCGGATTGGTTTTCCGGTCTTGTGACGAGGATCCGCGTGCCAAACAGTGGGCGGTGCTCGAACCAGCTCATCGTTTCTGCCAGTTTGGTTACCGCTCCTAGGATCACAATTGCGGGAGGTCGGAATTTCGAGGCGGGCGTGAGGTGGTCGGTAACTTCGTCTAGGCGGCAGTGGATGCTTTGTTGGTCGGGCAGGCTGACACGTCGCAGGATCGCGGCCGGCGTGTCGGCTGGCTTGCCCGCGTCCAGGAGGGCCCGGGTCCAGGTCTCGGCCGTCGTAACCCCCATGTAGATCACTAAGGTGCCGGGAAATTTTGCCAAAGCATCCCAGTCGAGTGCCGATTCCGGTTTGTCAGGTTCTTCGTGGCCGGTGACCAGAGCGACCGCGGAGGCCCATTTGCGGTGGGTGACGGGAATTCCGGCGTAGCTGCCTGCGGCGAGGGCGGCGGTGATCCCGGGAACGATTTCGAAAGGGATTTCAGCAGCTTTAAGAGCGTCTACCTCTTCGGCGGTGCGGGCGAAGACGGCGGGGTCGCCTCCTTTTAGGCGGGCAACGGTCTTTCCGTGGGAGACGTGCTGCAGCATTTCGGCAATGATTTCTTCCTGTTTCCAGATCCGGCTCTGGCCGTGCTTGCCAACGCAGATATGCTGCGCATTGGGGGCGTGGGAAAGCATCGCAACGTTGCTTAGCCCGTCATAAAGCACGACGTCCGAAGCGGCCAAACAGGCGGCTCCGCGGAGCGTCAGCAGGCCGGGGTCACCGGGGCCGGAACCGATCAAGTAAACCTGGGCACATTTCAACTGAATCGGTCCGCGGAAGGAGTGTAGGAAAGGTTAGAATAGGAAGTGAGGGCTTCGTTAGAGTGTAATTTCAGGAATTGCGAGGAAAACGGGGGCAAGTCTCAAAATTAAATGGACGAAGGGTGTTTGGGGCCGTTGGTGCTTGCCCAGGTTTTCGGTTATCCGGTCCCCCCTTGGGAGGCAACCCCGACAAAGCATTCGCTGGCCCTAGACAAAAAAGGGAGCCCCCGACATAATTTGAGGTTCCGTTTGACAGCCCATGGCTGGACATCCCGAACCAATTCAGCTTTACCCTACATCTGACCACACTCAGCTAACAGTATGCCTAATTCACTCAGTGCGAAAAAGCGGCTTCGCCAGAACGAGAAACTACGTCAAGCCAACCGAGCCATCCGTACCGGTCTGCGTTCGCAGATTCGCAAGGTTCGCGAAGCTGTCGCTGGTGGACAACTGGAAACCGCCGATGCAGAAGGCCGCGTTGCGAGCCGAAAAATCGACAAAGCATGTGCTCGTGGAGTTCTTCACAAGAACACCGCAGCTCGTACCAAAAGCCGTATTCAGCACCTGATCAAAAAAGCCAAAGCCGAAGCCGCTGCGTAATCGTTTGCGTCCATTAGCGGCTCGCACGGTTTACGGAACATTCAAAAGGCTCATCCGATGAAGTGCCAACACTGCGAAAAGCCTGCGACGTTTCATATCACCGAGCTGATCGAGCCAGATGGGCCTAAAGTGCTCCATTTGTGTGAGGAGCACGCGCGCGGATTTCTTTCGCAGGAAGCTCCGACGCCAATGGCATCGGTCGCCAGTGCGCTGGCGAAACAGCTGAAGCTTGGGCAGACCAAAGAAGAGCTTGCCGAGCTGGATCGAAAAGCTTGCCCGGTTTGTGGGATCACGTTCTACGAATTCCGCAATGCTGGACGCTTAGGGTGTCCCTACGATTACACCCACTTTCAGAAGGATCTGGAGCCCTTGCTAAGCAACATCCATGACTCATTAGAGCACCAAGGTAAACGCCCCAAGCGGGCCGCTCCTTCTGCCGATCGTCAGGCTCAAGCGATTCAGTTGCGGCGCGAAATGGATGAAGCTGTCGAACGTGAGGACTACGAACGGGCTTCGGAAGTTCGCGATCTGCTACGAGATCTGGAAACTGGGGATGCCGACCCTTCCGATTCTTCGTCTACCGAGGAAGGTTAAGGCGTGCTTCAAAACGAGAAACTGGACGAACTGGCAGCCCGCTGCGGCGAATGGCTGAAAGGGACCGGTCCCGAATCCGATATCGTCATCAGTAGCCGAATTCGGTTGGCGCGAAATCTTGGCGATTTTCCGTTCATTCGACGCTGCACCCCGGAAGACCGGCAAGCGATCGAACGGACGGTCTCCAGCCGAATGGAAAAGCTAGAAGGCTGGGAAGACGTTCGCTACGTCAACGTTGCCGAAGTAAGTGAACTCGATCGCCAGTTCCTGGTTGAACGCCAACTGATCAGCCGAGAATTGGCCGATGCCGAAGGTGCTCGCGCGGTCGCTATCGATCCCAGCGAACAGTTCAGCGTGATGATCAACGAAGAAGATCATCTGCGTTTGCAAGTCATGCATAGCGGGCTGGACCTGACCAAGGCATGGGACCAGATCAATCATCTGGATGACCTTCTTGAAGGGGTCATCAATTACGCGGTCCACCCCAAGTATGGGTACTTGACGGCCTGTCCGACAAACGTCGGTACCGGGTTGCGAGTCAGCGTCATGATGCACCTGCCGGCGCTGGTGATCACCCATCAAATCGATAAAGTCTTCCGCAGCTTGCAGAAGATCAGTGTCACCGTTCGGGGTTTGTACGGAGAAGGGTCTCAGTTCACTGGCGATTTCTACCAGGTAAGCAACCAGATCACGCTCGGTAAGAGTGAGCAGGAACTGGTCGAACAAGTTGGCGAAGTGGTGCCCGTCTTGATCGATTATGAACGACGAGCTCGTCAGTTTTTGATCGACCAAAGCGAGCAGGATTTACATGACGATGTCAGTCGAGCCCTTGGGATCCTCTGCACCGCCAAAAAAATCAGCAGCGACGAAACGATGCACTATCTGTCGAAAGTCCGGATGGGCGTCAATTTGGGGCTGATCGATTCGGTCCCTGTCAAGAAAATCAACGAGCTGTTCATCCACACGCAGCCCGGCCATCTTCAGAAACTGCACGGCCGTCTGTTGAGTTCTTCCGATCGCAACGTCCAGCGAGCCAGCTACCTGCACGACCACCTAACGCAGTAGCTGCAGCCATTGTCGCCTTTCGCTGGTTGTCGCCTTTCGCTCCGCGAAAGTGTCGCAGGAATCACGCATTCCAAGCAGGTTGCATCCAAAATCCCAACCCGCCGCGTCAGCGCGGGATCGCCGCCCAAGCACGATCCCGTCATACCAATCCTAAAGCTCTGGTGGCTGCAGGGTTGTGTCGACCCATTCGATCTCTGGCTTCGGTTGACGCTGGACCAGCGCTTGGAAGAGATCGCTTGCTGCGTCGCTGCGGAGAAGCGTTTGGTCGGCTATTTCATCGATCGTTTTCTCACCCGCTTGCCGTTCGTGAACGTACAGTAAATGGAATCCCAGCGGTGATTCGACGGGGCCGATGATCGATCCCGGTTCGGCGGACCAGACTGCTTCGGAAACCGCCGGTGGGACGTCTCCGTAAGCTTCGATCCAGCCGATTTCGCCTCCGCGGTCACGCGATGGAGACTGCGAATGTTCTTTTGCGGCCGTTGCAAATGGTTCGGCGGAGGGCTGTAGGGCACGCAAGTCTTTGGCAAGTCGCTCTAGTTTTTCTGCCGGAGTGTTGGGCGATGTCGTGGATGGATCGGGGGTCAGGAATATCTGCGAAAGTCTGAGTTTGGTCCCGTCGTACCGCGAGTGGTGACGTGCAAAGTAACGCCGTAGGTTGGTGTCGTTGAGGCGGCTTCGTAGGAACGATGCCCAGGCTGCCTGCCATGCTAACTTGCGGTGAAGTGAAGGGCCGTCGCATCCTAATTGAGCCGCTTGGTCGTCCAGGGATAGGCCTCGTTTCGCGGCGGTGCGTTCGGCTTCTTCGGTCCGTTGCTGAATCACCTGGGCGAGCGCTGCGCCCCCTAATTCTTTCAAGCTGCGAAGGGCCAGTTCTCTTTGAATCAGAACTTGCACCGAGGCGATGCGGACGGCGGCTGAAGGATCCTTTTGATTCTGCTCTTTCAGTAGGAGCGTGAGGTCGCCATGAGTGATCGGGGCATCATCGACCTTGCACAAGATCGTCGCCGGATCGCTTGCCGCTGGAACGATAGGGGGTGCCGTGTTGGCTGATCCGGCGCAGGCCAGCCATGCGAACACGGTTCCCGCGACGATGCAGGCGGGCAATCGTTTGGGGCGACTGCAAGGAAATGCGATTCGTGCCATACGAATTTTGGGTTGGTTAGGGCAGTAGGATTTCTGGAATGACAAAGGGAACTTTGCTGGGGACGATGCCGGTCGGTGTTTCGTAGTGAAAGGTAAAATCGTCCACGTTTTCGCCAAGGTCGAATAAGTAGCCGATTCCGATTTCGTTGCCTGTTTGTCGGAACAGCTGGTAACCCAAATGCTCCCGCCGCGTTCCATCGCTTGCGGTTACGAACGCTGGATTATCAAACACCCATTGTTGATGGCTTTCAAGGGAACGATTGGCTTCGCTTAATTTCATCAGCATGCGAACTTCGTGCAAAGTTCCGTTGGGGCGGATCGCATCGATTTCAACCGTGACCGATCCTGCCGTGCTGTCCGCTTTCCCTTTTGCTAAAGGGAATTCAAATGCGTGCTGAGGCCCTGGTAGCAACGCTTCGATCATCCCGTTGAGGGCACTGATTTTGCGAGGTCGCCCTGTAGGTAATTGGAGAGGTAAACCGATCTCTGAAAAGGCAAGCTCGGAATTGGTGGCGATTAAAATTTCGCCCTCGGTTGATAATGGGGTCAGCTTCGTTCCGTCGTCGAGGGTCGCTTGAATTTGGTTTAGTGGCAAAGACAAACCGATCGGGGTAAGCCGTGGTTCCCAGGCGACCTGGATCGAAATCTGCAGCCCACTTAGTTGAGGGTTGTTTAGGACTCGGCGAGCGGTGACCATAGTCGGTTCCAGTCGGTAGACGCCGGTGTAAGCTCCTGAATCGATTCGTCGCGGACGATTCTCTTGGCGGGGAACCAACGCTAGTTTGCTTTCGCCTCCGCCGTAAAAGTCGATGTCCAGATTGGCAGCATCAAGGACGGTATCAAGGGCCTGCCAAAAAGATAAAGGCCCGGAGGTTCCCAGTTCGATCGGTGTGCTGGGTGGCAGCCCATGTTCAAAACCGACCCCGCTGGCGGCACTGATTTTTTCTAAGGCTTCCTCCAGCGTTTTGGCACCGTTCAAGCGGACAACGACATTTTTCGTTTCAATGCGGGCTTGCAGTTTTTCCAAAGCGGCACGGACGCGCCGGAGTCTTAGGCGAGCTTCGGCGGAAAGGCTGCCCGGATCGTCAGGAAAAAAGGGGAGGGCAGAGGGCCCCTTTTTAATCAGCTCCCGTTCTGCCGTTTGCCGTCCGACCAATCGTGACCCATCCAATTGGTCGATCAGTTCCAGAATGTCCGCCTTGAAATCGATATCCACTTCAGGTGAGGGCGTCTCGGTCGCCGGCGTTTCGGTCGTAGGGGGAGCGTCGTCTGTGGGAGGCTGGCTTCGTAGCGGGGGAGCTATGATGTTCAGTGATATCGCCGCCAGCAGGAGCGTTGGAAGCAGGCACTTCCAGCGAAGAGGGGGCGTGTGGACAACGTGCGTTAGAGGACGCCACATAGGTACCGCTCGCAAAGGATAAGAGAAATCGTCATAGATGGGCGCGATGTCCCGACTTCTTCCGCTGGACGGATTAGAAAACGCCCATCCTCTTCGATTCTAACCTAATCTTCAGAAGGACCCGGTCGCTAATCACCCAATTCGAGGACGAATCCGATTTCCATGCTAAAGAGATCGCCGTTTCTCCCTTTCTTTGCACTGCTGGCGCTGTGGATCGCCCTGTCAGTCACGGTGGCTGCTGAGCGGCCGGCGATGGTCGAGTTCCAGTGGGCAGGGCAGACGATGCAAGGTTTGCAGCTGATCAATGTCCCTGAGCGGACCGTTGTGTTGGGCCAAGATGGTTGGTTGCACGATACGGTGGACAAAACAAAGCCCGAAAACCTCCGGCGAATCGATGCCGGCTTTACTCCGGCGTCCGTTGCCGAGGTCCGTGGTCAGCTGCTATCGGAGTTCGGTCGCGATTACGAAGTCGTGGCAACCACTCACTACTTGGTTGTCCAGCCTCGGGGACGTGGCCAGCGTTGGCCGAAACATTTTGAAGAACTCTACCGGCAGTTCATTCGGCATATGGAGCTGCGGGGAATTCAGATTCGCAGCGGGCGTTTCCCATTGGTCGCCGTGGTCTTGCCCGATCGCCAAGCGATGCAAGATCAGTTCCAGAAACTGGGGATCCAGATTTCAAATGTCGCCGGGGTTTACCACTTGGCTTCGAACCGAGTGATGATGCACGAGAATGGGTATGCCGAATACATCGCGGAAACTATTCGTCATGAAACGGCTCATCAAGCGGCATACAACACCGGAGTTCACAGTCGTGTTTCGGTGACCCCTCAGTGGTTGGTTGAGGGGATCGGAAGTCTCTTCGAACCCGCAAAGATGGGAGCCAGTCGTGAAAACCGTTCGACGCGTGATCGAGTCCATGCGAACTACGCGCGTCAGTTCCAGAAGCGGTACCAAGATTCGGAAAGCCTGCTGCAAGCGATCCGCCAGCTGGTCTCCGATGACACGGCTTTTAAGGATCCCGATCAGATCGCCGATGCCTATTGCCTCAGCTGGGCAATGGTTTTTTACTTGTCCGAGGCAAGGCCTGAATCCTTCCGCGCGGCGGTTCAGCAGACCAGTACGGGGCCACCCTTTCGCGTCTATCCGCGGAGCCATCGTATCAGGGATTTTCAAGCCTGGGTGGGTGGCGATATCGAACGTTTTACGATCGATTTGCAACGCTATGTTAGGGCGTTGTAGTTTGGGGCATAGGCTGTCGTCATCCAGTGTTGTTCTTGTTGCGGCTGCCGTCGCCAGGCGGTGGACGCACTTTGCTATCTGCGGGCAGATTTTCCTAGCGGATCGGCGCAAGCCGACCGGCAAGTACGTGAGAATTCCAAGGCGAATGCCGGACGGCTCGCGCCGTTCCGCTAAGAAGGCAGCCCAGACGGCTCGCGGCGTTCTGCTAGGAAGACAGCCCGGAGGGCGACAAATACTTGCCGGCGGCGTCAGCCGCCGGAGAAGAACAAGCGGATAGTAAAGCCCAGCGGGCGACAGAATTTTTCCATCTCCAATTCTGCCGCCCGCTGGGCTAGGCGATGCTCGAGCAGTGACCCGGCGGCTGACGCCGCCGGCAAATATCTGCCGCCCGCTGGGCTAAAAACCAAATCAACACAAACCGCTTTGCAGCAGGTTAAAATTCAGCGAATCGGGCCGGACGGCTCGCGCCGTTCCTCTAAGAAGGCAGCCCGGACGGCTCGCGCCGTTCCGCTAAGAAAACAGCCCGGACGGCTCGCGGCGTTCTGCTAGGGAGGCAGCCCGGAGGGCGACAAATACTTGTCGGCGGCGTCAGTCGCCGGAGAAGAACGCTTCCTAAAAGCCAGCCCGTTCGCCATTGTCCTTGGTCACCATCCCTTTTAAGGTCTCTTCGTCTATCTCTGACGCGACGAATCGAACCGACCCATCGGCGAGCAATGTGTTTGAACCTCCAGGATGGTTGTGCTGTGAGCTTGCGGTCACCGCAAGGTAAGTCGCAAGATCGATATCCTCGGGGCTCATCCAGGGGACGGCCTGGCTCGTATCCACTTCGGTTAACAGGATGGTGTTGGAGATTCCATCCGTAACCGATTGCATCTGGGAGCCATTTTCACCAGACATAATGCCCTGAGGATCGACGATCGCCACATACGACGAAGAGAGTGGATCCCCTGGAGAGGATGGGCAGTGGTAGGCCGGGATGGCGGTCTGTGCAACCGTTCGGTTGGCTGGATCATCCCACGGTTTTGAGAAATCAATCTGTGCATGAAGGGCTTGTTGTTCCATGAACGGGAGGATCAGGCTTCGCCAGCTGTGCAAGCGATTACCATCCTCGTCGACGGTGTAGGCTGGGGGAAACGTCCTGTAAACATCATGGTAGTTGTGGAAAGCCAGCCCAATCTGTTTCATGTTATTGCTGCATTGCATTCGGCGGGCTGCTTCGCGAGACGCTGAAACCGCGGGCAATAGCAGAGCAACGAGGACTCCGCCGCAGATCAGCAAGACAGGAATCGCGACACCCGCAGCGATCAGGCAGCCGATGATGAGCCCATTCTTATTTGAAGAAGCCGCTTGAGGCTGCATCTGAGGTTGGACCCCTTCTTGAGGGTATGGTGGCATGTTGCTCATGGAAGGACTCGATTGGATAAGTGGATGGTTTGTATCACTGCCCCTCTGATAGTGTATCTCACCGGTGGATGCAGTACGATAAGATCATGACGGGGCAAGAGCGATTATCGAGCGAATCGTCGCGGCTGGGGATGTATGTCGATCGGCATCTGCTTCGGCGCTATCCTCTGATTACGTTCTCGTTGGCTGCGGCGGCAGGGATTCAGGGAAGTCTGTGGTCCTGGTGGTTTGCGATCACTGGGATCTTGCTGGCGGGGCTGTTCTTTTGGGGATCGCGGCGTTGGTCGCAGCGACGGTTGGGCTGGTTGGCCGTGCTGTGTTGTGTCGCAGTGGTCTTTTCAGTTCATGCTAGAGAACGTCAGCAACAGACCCGTCTGGCAAGTTTGAACCGCTACGTGACGGTCGATTGGCAGCCCGCGATCTTGCAGGTTGCTGTAACGGGCAGCGTCGAACGAAAACCCAATCGACTGGCGCAAATGCGAGGCCGCGAAGAGGAGTGGCAGACGGTATTTGATGTCCGGGTGGAACGGATTCGGATCGGTCAAGATTGGCATCCGGTCTTCGGAGGGGCTCGCGTGAGTGTGGACGCCGATGCCTCTAGCTGTTTGCCTGGTGACGTCTTGGTTTTGTTGGGCGGCATTCAGTCCATCCCACCGCCTCGTAACCCGGGGGAACCCGACATGCGGCCGATCTATGCTGCACGTGGGCAGCAGGCAAGGATCCGGGTAGACGGCTTGACTCAGATTGAAAAAATTGGACAGCACTTCAGTCTGCAGCGCCCCTTTGCTCGCTTCGGCATCCGCGGTGATAAGACGCTTGATCAGCGGCTTAGTCCAGGATCGGCGCCGCTTGCCGCCGCGTTGGTGTTGGGCCGTCGTGAAGCGGTCGAACGACAGCAGCGTGAGCAATTGTTGGCCACGGGGACGGCACATCTGTTGTCGGTCAGTGGCTTGCACCTGGGGATGGTTGCGTTGGCGGTTTCATGGCTATTGGCTTTGACCACGCTCTCTCATGGAAAACAATACTTGATTATTCTAGTAGCCTGCGTTGCCTACGCAGCGGTGACAGGCGGCCGTCCGCCTGTGATGCGAGCCGCTTTGTTGGTCGGAACCATGCTGCTGGGTTTGTGGTCGGGGCGGACGATCCATCCGCTCAATGCATTGGCGCTTGCCGCTGCCATTCTGCTTGTCTGGAACCCCGCAAACCTCACGCGGGTTGGTGTCCAGTTGTCGTTCCTGGCGGTCGGAACGCTGATCGTTGCCGCCCGCCAAGTGTCAGGGCTGGCGGCCGCGGGCCAGTCGGAGGATCCACTGGAAAGATTGATCGACGCCCGCGTCGGATGGGGGCAACGTTTCTTTCGGGTATCGCGCAGGCGGGGTTGGCTTGCCTTTCAGTTTAGTTTCTGGGTGTGGGCAGTGACCGCGCCACTGGTCTGGTTTTACTTTCATATCGTTTCGCCGATTTCGGTTTTGGCAAACGTGTTGTTGGGAGTCCCCCTTTTAGTTGCTTTGCTGTCGGGATTGTCAACGGTCTTGCTGGGGGCGCTGTTTCAGCCCGCGGCGAGCGTGCCCGCGGCGGTCTGCGATAGCAGTTTGCTGTTGATTCGCCGTTTGATCGGTGGATTGGCGGAGGTGCCAGGGGGGCATTTCTGGATGCCGTCGCCACCTGGGTGGTGGGTCGTTTCATTTTATGGGTTGCTTGGACTGGCAGTGTTGGCGTCGCAGTTATGGCGACTTGCTTGGTTCAAACATCGAGCGGCATGGTTGATCGGGTGGCTGTTTCTTTGGGGAGCGATCGCTTGGCCGTTGGCGACGGTCTATCGCAGTCGTGTCTTGCATGCGATTCCTCCCGGCGGGATGGAGGTGACGTTTGTCGATGTCGGGCATGGCACAAGCGTTTTGATCCGCAGCGAAGGGGGGCCGGTCTGGTTGTACGATTGCGGACGACTGGGAGCGCCTGCTCAGAGCAGTCGTCCGATTGAAGCGGTGTTGTGGGAATGTGGAATCGTACATCTCGATACGATCGTGCTGTCTCATGCCGATTCCGATCATTACAACGCGTTGCCAGGCTTGTTGGCTCGGTTTTCCGTCGGCAGAGTCATCACGCCTCCAGGCATGTTGGAGGATGAGGAACGTGGGCTAGAGCCGATTCGAGAAGCGATCCAGCGTCACCAGATTCCGTCTGAAGAGCGGTCCTCAGGAACGGTCCTGACATTCGGAAAAGAAACTTCCGCAATTTCCGTTCTGCATCCGCCGCAAGAGCGTCTGCCGGGGAACGACAACGTGAACAGTTTGGTCCTACAGGTTGTGCATCGCGGGACAACCCTCTTCTTACCCGGCGACATTGAATTGCCAGGAACCGATTTGTTGCTGCAATATCCGCGACCGCCCGGTGGAGGTTTGCTGATGGCGCCGCATCATGGTTCGCTGCAGGAGGATATGCGTCCCCTGCTAGATTGGAGCCGTCCGCGGACGGTGGTCGTTAGCGGCGGCGAGCGAGCAGGACGCCCCGAGGTGCTGGCTGCGATGGGCCAGCACGGATCCGAGGTGTTTGTCACGGCACTGGAGGGAGCGGTGGTGTTCCACCTGGATGCGGACGGGACCGTTCGCAAGGTCCCGTAACGCATCTTATAAAGTTGTCAGAGTTTTTAAACGCCGACGTTCTTGGCTGAACACGCAATGCAAGTGACAGCCAGCTTGCCCCCTTATTTTGCATCCAGCGTCAAGTCGACTTTGTTCTCGCCTTCGGTGACAGTTGCTTTCAGCGGAGTCCGCGTCGCACTATTGAAGATCGCAGGAAGTAAGTTTTTGGGGGCCGCCGGTGCACGTTCCGCTCCGGGGTCGGAATAGTCACTTGGCATTTCTTCCATCACATCTTCACCCGACGAGTCCGAAACTTCCGCAGCGGGAATGTCTTCAGTCGGTTCGAATTTGAAGACTCGCACCTTGTACTCACCTGGAAGGGCTCCGTCATTGGCTTCGAAGGTGGTCAGCTGGTAGTTGCCGGATGCGTCGGTTTTACCAACGGAACTTTTGTTTGATTCAAGGGAGACGAAGGAGATCGTTGCATCGGCGACGGGGTTTCCATCCTGAGTGACGGAGCCTGACACGTGGTAGGTTGGCGGATTGCCGGAGCCACCACAGCCAACTTGGGTAAGAACCGCCAAGCCGACGGCGGAGGCCGCAAGCCAAGGTGCAAATGACCGACGTTGAAGGAGAAGCGAATGTAGCAAGCGCATATTGGGTCTCTGGTGTATTCGAGCAGTGAGGACACAGCCACTGGCCGCCCGCCAGTGGTGGGCAAAGCCAGACGCGGTTAACGAGGTGGCCGCGTCTGGCAGTGAGAAAAGTGATCAGGATATGGCAAGCGTGGTTACTGAGCCGCTTCGCCGCCCGCCTTGGAACCCATGGCTCCCCACACTCCGTAAACACTTGGTCCTTGGTCGGGTTGTCCGACACCCAAGTTACCCGAATCGATCGTTTCGGTCACAAAGCGAACCGAACCGTCACCCATCACACCGTTGACGCCACCTGGATGGCGACTGGATGGAGGAAGGATGATTTCGTCTTGGTCACCCCATGATCCGTTCTCGGCACAGGCTGGTCCGTTCGGTGGAAGGACGGTGTTGATCCCGATGTAGGCCGGTTGGCCATCTTGCCAGTATCGGCCCCAGCGGCAGTTAACCGTGGTGCCGTCGGCGTAGTAGTTCCCCGAAACGACGGTGTAGCAAAGGTTTGGTGCATCGGTGACACCGGGTACCGGTGTTGCTAGGCCTCGCTTGTATTCAACTTGACGTAGTCCAACGGCAACAGGGTTCTGGCCGCTTGGCATGCCTTCGTTGCACAATCGTTCGCTCATCATCAGCGTATTGGAAAGTCCATCGATTACGTCGCGGAAACGGACGCCCTGGTTACCGGCTTGGAACATTCCACGGGCGGAAGTGTCATCACGGATGTTCTTCATTTGGTCACCCATGACAAAACCAATCGAGTTCCTTCGGCCGCCACTCTGGATTCCAGAATCGGATGGGCAGCGGACAAATTCAGGCGATGTATTCCACGGTGCCCAGCCCGACCAGGCGCGAGGGCCTTCGGAAGGGGAACCGTTGCGAACTTGGTCCCACATGTTGCCCGCTTCAATGAAGGGTAGCAACGAAATGAAACCACTTCGACGACCGGCGTTTTCTGCGGTTCCGCCTTTGCGGTAAACCAGCGACCCGTGAGTGTCGTGGTAGTTATGCAGAGCCAAGCCCATCTGCTTGAAGTTGTTCGAACATTGCATTCGTCGCGCTGCTTCACGTGCTGCTTGGACCGCTGGAAGAAGCAATCCGACAAGCACGCCGATGATCGCAATGACGACCAGTAATTCAACAAGCGTAAAACCCTGTCTGTGCTCAGATCTATTGTGCATGGTAAGAAACCCGCTATCAGAAAAGAAAAAGAAAAGAGGAGAGCGAAGTGCCTGAGTAGGTTTGTCGCTCTCAATGGTCTGTGCGACACCTTTGTAGAGGGTTTTAGGGTGCTGGCAAGGCGATTGTTGGTTATATGGTTTTGTTTCGTATGGTTTTGTGCGGGGGGCGAGAGTTTGTTGTCTGGGGGTGTGTTATTGCTAAGTTCCGCCTCAGCCAACACTTACCGAGCGAGATATTGGGAGCGTCTTGATAACTTGCGGGAACGCGCAATTTTGAAATTGGTTTTCGTTTGCTGCGTTTGTTAGAGCTCTTGGCGCATAAAAAACGCGAGCAATGCTCGCGAGGGGCATCGGTTCCCTGTCGCTTGACTGGGAACCGATCACGGTTTTCGACTGGTGTTGATCGAATTACTGGTTTCTTTCAGCATCCGCAACAGCTTGGTCTTCTTGTGAAATCGCTTCTTGCATTGCCGCGTCCATGACGGGAGGTGCAGGAGGTTCACTGCTTCCGCAGCCGACTAGGAAAGCGGAAATGGTCAAAAGAAAAATAGCGCTTAAGCGGTTCATGTTTTTGTGTTGCTATGAATGAGAGTGTCTAAGGGAAAAGCCACGTCCGAACTGGACGTGGCTTTTGGGTCGCAGCTAATTTTGCTTACGGCATTTCGAAAGGCTGCCCGTCATTGCTGACGCTTAGCAGTCGGAAGATGTCACCGTTGACCGTTTCCGCGATCAAGCGGACCGATCCATCAGCTAGGCAGAAATTGGTTCCGCCAGGGTGCGATGATCCGAAGAATGGGTGCCATGCTCCCCAGGAAATACCCCCGGCATCGGTGACCGTGGTCCACGCACCCGATTCTTGGTGGGTTGCTCGGTTGTCGGTGATTGGGGGGATACCGTAAACGGTACCGTCAGCCAATTTGCCAGCACCAAAGCGGACGATATCCTCGTCCCAGCCAGCGTTGTTCCAGCGTTCGTTGTCGCCACCTTCGGTGCCGAAGGAATCGCGATGCAGGGCTTTTTCGCCAAACATGATCGTGTTGGACGAACCGTCACGAATCTGTTCGATGCGGATTCGTGCACGGTCGGTCTGAATGATCACTCCATCCTTGCCGCTACTTTCCGCAGCACGAACGCTACCAGGACCGCGGGTCCCGGCGTTTCCAGCGTAGTCGACGCGGTACATTCCACTGCCGTAAGGCGTAGAAATGCGTCGGGAAGGGCAGTTGTAGACCGGCACTGCGGTCTGGGCCACGATGTTTTCTTTGGTGTTGTTTCCGCCGGATCCCACCAAGGGGTCGTCGGATTCGCTCGAGAGGTCGTAAACGTTGTCTTGTTCGATGTATGGAAGGATCGAATAGGACCAGCTCCAGCCGTAACGAGTCTGCGAATTGCAGCAATCGTCGAGTGGGTCAGGAACGCGATGGTCTCCGTCGCGACCCCCATTAGGTAGTTTCCCCAATGTGTCTTGATAGTTGTGAGCTGCCAAGCCAGCCTGCTTGAGCTGGTTCTGGCATTGCATTCGTCGAGCTGCTTCGCGGGCAGCTTGTACGGCTGGCAACAACAAGCCAACCAGGACGCCGATGATGGCAATCACAACAAGCAGTTCGACCAAGGTAAAGCCTGGGCGAGACGTCTGCTGAACGTTTCCGTCACAATTGCGACGCATTTGTTTTCCTTCAACTAAGAGAGAGATATTTACATGATTGCGAATCTGGAAATCGTGCTTCAGCGGCGGTCTGCCGGACAACTCGATTCCCAGTGGGCGAAACAGTAAATGAACTCTATGAAGACTGCGCGAAGGAAAGTTTAAGGCCGCAAGTAGCTTGCTTGCTCAGCAGGCTAGTATACGACAAGGGTCGGAGTGTTAACTTTAGGGGGTGTTAGTGGGGCGTTCGTGGTCGTAGTGCAGGCGCGCCTCGAGGAGAATTTTTGCAGGAATAATGGATTTTGCGACGCCTGAACGCGATCCCCCGGCGGGCCGACCATAGGTCTTTTCCGGTTGAGGTCGCCCTTCGGTCCCCGAAAGAACGTGCTTTTGGAGCTGCTTTCGCGGGGCGAAAGGCTACAAAATCCGTCATCGATAAATTGCACGTTCCCGCGGTGGAGGAGTTTGCAGTCTGATATGCAATCGCGTTCTTCTATTTGCCCTCGATCGTGAAGTCCGCTTTGTTTTCCCCTTCGGTGACCGTTGTTTCCAGCGGAGTTCGGGTGGCACTGTTGTAGATCGCAGGAAGCAAGTTTTTTGGATCCGCGGATTTGCTGGATGCCGCGGGATCGGCATAGTTGCTTGGCATTTCTTCCATGACATCTTCGCCAACGTCGCTTGCTGTCTCCACGTTCGCAAGTTCTTCGGTTGGTTCGAATTTGAAGACTCGGACCTTGTACTGTCCAGGAAGGGCCCCGTCGTTCGCTTCGAAAGTGGTCAGTTGGTAGTTGCCCGATGCATCGGTTTTGCCGACGGAACTTTGATTGGAGTCAAGAGAAACGAAAGAGACGGTCGCATCGGCTACCGGTTTCCCGTCCTGGGTGATGGTGCCGGTCACTGGATAAGTTGTAGGTCTGCTAGGGCCACCACAGCCGATCTGAGTAAGAGCAGCTAGTCCGATAGCCGCAGTCAGCAAGAGGGGGGTGGCCGAGTATCGTTGTCGTGTGCGGCGATTGAATAAGCGCATGTCGAGCCTGTGGAATGAATGACAAAAAGAAACGGAGTCGCTGATTGCGGTCCGATGGGAAATAAAGTCAGGCGGGATTATGGAAGTAATCTCGCCTGACGATTTGCACGCTAATCGGGATGTGATCAGCTAATAAGAGGGCGATTACTGAAGCGAATCGCCACCTGCTTTGGAGCCCATCGCTCCCCAGGCTCCGTAAACACTTGGTCCTTGGTCGGGTTGGCCTACGCCAAGATTTCCGGTGTCGATTGTCTCGGTCACAAAGCGAACCGAACCGTCAGCCATCACACCGTTGACGCCACCCGGGTGGCGACTGGATGGAGGAACGATGATTTCGTCTTGGTCGCCCCATGATCCGTTCTCGGCACAGGCCGGTCCGTTCGGAGGAAGGACGGTGTTGATCCCGATGTAGGCCGGTTGGCCATCTTGCCAGTATCGGCCCCAGCGGCAGTTAACCGTGGTTCCGTCGGCGAAATAATTCCCCGAGACGACGGTGTAGCAAAGGTTAGGAGCATCGGTGACGCCCGCGATTGGCGTTGCTAAGCCTCGCTTGTATTCGACTTGACGTAGTCCAACGGCAACAGGGTTCTGGCCGCTTGGCATCCCTTCGTTGCACAATCGTTCGCTCATCATCAACGTGTTGGAAAGCCCATCGGTAACGTCGCGGAACTTGACGCCTTGGTTACCGGCTTGGAACATCCCGCGGGCGGAAGTGTCATCACGGATGTTCTTCATTTGGTCTCCCATGACAAACCCGATTGAATTTCTTCTACCGCCACTCTGGATCCCAGAATCGGATGGGCAGCGGACAAATTCCGGTGATGTGTCCCACGGTGCCCAGCCCGACCAAGCAGATGGTCCTTCGGCAGGCGTGCCGTTGCGAACCTGGTCCCACATGTTGCCCGCTTCGATGAAGGGCAACAACGAAATGAATCCGCTTCGCCGCCCGCTGTTTAGCGAAGTGCCACCCTTGCGGTAAACCAAGCTCCCATGTGTGTCGTGATAGTTGTGCAGTGCCAAGCCCATCTGCTTGAAATTGTTCGAGCATTGCATGCGTCGTGCTGCTTCGCGTGCGGCTTGGACCGCCGGGAGCAACAGCCCCACAAGCACGCCGATGATCGCAATAACGACCAATAATTCAACTAACGTAAAGCCGCGTCTGATCTCAGTCTGTTTGGACATTGCTGAAGCCCCAAGAGGAATAAAGAACGAAAAATAAAGAAAAGCCATGCTAAGTGAGGCCTTCTTAACGGTTCAGTATAGCCTATTGTACTCCCACTTTGGGGGTTAGCAAAGCCGTTGCTCTTCTGCTACGGGGTCTGGTTCGCCGTTAGGGCGGGAAAGAGGGAGGGCTGGTGAGGGGCTTGGGACGTTTTTAGACCGGTTCCGACCAGGCCGCTTATGGCCTGGTCGGTGCTTCCCAAGCGGGGTTAGGAGACCAGTTTCACGATCGTTGCGATCGCGACGACGAAGGTTAGAAGGACCCCGAACAGCGTTCCCACAACCAACCACTTGGGGGCGATCTTGGAATCGAGTAATAGCCATAGCAGGGCGAGTGCCATCACGGGCAGTCCCAGCGTTGTTAGGCCTTGGGCAATCACAATGAAGTTCACATTGCTTTCGATCGTGAGGACCGATAGGGAAGCGATTACCAAACCGACGAGCAGTGCAGCGACGGTAAAACGACGTGGGAAAGGCTGGGAGGCTCGGCTGCCCGTTCCCACGCAGTCCGAAAAGACGGTTCCGCCGATCAAGGCATTTCCGACGAATGAAGAAATGGCTCCGGCCATAATCCCCATCGCAAACACCATGGTCGCCGCAGGACCAAAGGTTGGACGCAAACTGTTTGCCAGCGATGCGATGTCTTTGACTTCGCTTGGTTCCATCTTGCCATGAAGAGCCGCAGCGGCGGTCCACATTACCAGTAACGTTAGCAAGCCCAGTGTGCCGATGCCGATGGCGCTATCGACCGAGCGGAATTTGACTTCCTGGACCGACCAGCGGCGCTCTCGCACCAAATAGCATTGGTAGAAAGCTCCGGCAACCGAAAAGGTGGTTGCCAGGAGTGCGCGAATGTCGCCGGTTAGGGACTGCATGGTTGCACGAACGGAATCGGGAGTCGGGATCAAGCCGGCAGCGGCCGATCCGGGGCTGACGCCTCCGGCGATGGCATTGATCGCAAAGCAAACGATCATCGTCCCGACCATCAGAAGCATGGCCGATTCGATGACTTTATAGACGTCTCTTGCGCGAAGGAAAAAGAGGATCACAAAAGCGTTAAAAGCGAACAGTAAACCGATCGACAGTCCTTTGGAATCATTGATCGAAGGGATGAAGTACTCGGCCGCTAAAAGCAATGCTCGATTGTTCGAAGATTGAAACAGGGCCACGATCAGGAAGAGGACCAAGCCGATAGAAATCGTCGCTGGACGACCAAAGCGTTGCCGCAATCGACTGCCAGGCGTTTGCGAACTGGAAACTCCGGCATACAAAGCAGCGATGGTCATCACTGCCATCATTCCGGATGCCAGTAAAACCAGCCAGCCAACGGAGTACCCAAGGGCACAGCCAACGCGCGAGGCAACCGTGATCGTGCCGGGCCCCAAGACGACCGCGGCGACTACCACCGCAGGGCCGACAGAACGCAACCAGTCCATGGGGGTTCTTCGTGAATTCGATGCGGTCGTTGCGTTTTGCATAGATGGATGCCACACTCTCTTTTTAAGTCAAATGTGGGGCGTTCGGCAGATTGCGCCGGTGCGGCCTGCGTTACGAATCCCCAATGTTTCATACTGATTTCGAGATAGGGTACACGATGGACATCGTCATTGCTTCCGATGTTGAAAAAATGGGTCAACTGGCTGCTGAAAAAGGAGCCGCCGTCATACGTGATGCGATCAGTGATAACCGACGAGCACGGATCATTGTCGCAACAGGGGCGTCTCAATTCACGGTATTGAAGCATCTGGTTGCTCAGCCCGACATCGACTGGTCCATGGTCGATGGATTTCATCTAGACGAGTACATCGGAATCGATCGCTCGCACCCTGCGTCGTTTTGTCGCTACTTGGATGAACGCTTCGTCCAACAGGTTCCAATCGGCTCGTTCCAGTTTTTGGATGCAGAGGGTTCGCCTGCGGAAGTCGCCGCGCGGGTTGGCCAATTGGTTATGGCTCAGCCGGTCGATGTCGCGTTTGTTGGAATTGGTGAAAACGGGCACTTGGCGTTTAACGACCCACCAGCAAACTTCGAAACCAATGATCCTTATCTGATCGTTGACCTGGATGAAGCTTGCCGCCAGCAGCAGGTTGGCGAAGGTTGGTTCGCAAGCCTAGCGGATGTGCCCAAGCAGGCTCTCAGTATGTCGGTCAACCAGATCATGAAAACGCGAACGATTATCTGTAGCGTTCCGGATGAGCGGAAAGCCGAAGCAGTGCGTGGATCGGTGGAAGGGGCGGTTACCCCAAATGTTCCCGCCTCCATCCTGCAAAACCATGCCGCCTGCACTTTGATGTTGGATCCGGCTTCGGCAAAATTGCTTAGCGAAGCGACCAAAAGCGGTGCGTCCGATGGGAGCGTATCGTGAGTTCGGAGGGTTTTGTAGACCTGCAGGTCAATGGCTACGCAGGTATCGATTTTAATGATGCGGATATCACTGGCGAAGACCTGCTGCACGCGTCCCAGGCGATGCGGCAGGATGGAGTCCAGCGGTTCTTGCCGACGGTCATTACCGACTCGGTTCCGCTGATGGAACAACGCATCAAGAATCTGGCTGAACTGGCTAGTCAGAATCCCGTGACCCGCGAAATGGTCGCCGGTTTCCACGTGGAGGGTCCGTTCCTAAATCAAAGCCCAGGCTTTATCGGAGCGCATCCGCCTCAGCATTCACAGCTGGCTAGTGTGGACGTGGCAAAGCGGTTGCTGGCAGCCGCTGAGGGCCAAGTTCGTATCTGGACTCTGGCCCCTGAATGCGATCCGCAATCGGCAACGACTGCGTTTTTGGCGGATCAGGGAGTCCTTGTTTCGGCCGGCCACTGCGATCCTTCTTTGGATCAACTGAAGGAGTCGATCGATGCGGGGTTGAAGCTGTTTACGCATCTGGGCAACGGGTGTCCGATGCAAATGCATCGCCATGACAACATCGTGCAACGCGTTTTGTCGTTGGCGGATCGATTGCAGATTGGCTTGATTGCCGACGGGCATCATATCCCTCTTTTCGCACTGCAGAATTACCTGCAGCTGATTCCGAAAGACAACGTCTGGATAACGACCGATGCGATTGCCGCAGCGGGACTTGGCCCTGGTGTCTACCGCTTGGCGGGACGCGATGTGCGAGTCGCCGAAGGGGACGCGCCGCGGTTTGATGGAAGCGGGAACCTGGCAGGTTCTGCAGCGACCATGCCTGGCATGATCGAGAATTTAAAATCGATAGGAATCGATTCCGAAACGATCCAAGCCTACTGCGGTGGCAATGCAAGTCGCTTGCTAGATGCAACGAATTAGCGACAGTCCGCAAACCAGCCGTATGGACGCTGGCCTCGGTTCTTTTGGTAATTCCAGAGAACCGTGGGCTGACGCCCGAACGGCTGCTGGGCTGAAGCGGAAAATACCGTCGCTTGCTGACGCCGAAGCGGGCTTTGGGAACTTCCGTGCCCGATCTGTCGCACGATCACTTTAGGGCGTGCAGCACTTTAGAGCATGAAGTTGGTTTGCCAGCGAATGGCGAGGCAATTTCAGCGTGGTTGGCTGGAAAGCCAGTATCGCTCGCTTAGTTTTTCTCGTTCGGTTGCGTTTTGGAAAGAGACCGTTTCGCGTTCCCCGGTCCAGCGATCGGCGACCCCGCGCAATCGTCCTCGGCTGGCGCGTTCCAGTCCGTAACGATCGATCACGCTGTTGGCGACGCCCAGCTGAAAACGTGCTTGCGGATAAATCGGCACGCCCAGCGTATCGATCGACCAGCGGTCAAGCGCGAGCGTTTGCCAGCCCATCTCGTCGGGTGGTGCCAGATGGGCCTTGATGTGAGGAGGTAGTTTGTTGGCTGCAGAACCGTGGATCTGCAGGTCCACACGGCTGCTGTGTGGCGAATAGAGTGCCCAGGACGGCCAGTGATCCCAGAAACCAAATCGTTCGCCCAGCGGCAGCAGCATCGCGGCCGCCAAAATCGCCAGAGCGAAGGGAGCTGCAAACCGCTTGGGCGGCAGGGACACCGCTTGGGCGGCTGGTTCTGTACTGGCTGGGGCTGCATCGGCTGGACTGCGGTCGAGCAGCCTGAACAGCACAATCAATTGCACGATCATCATCACGTTCCATAGCAGCACTCCCGGTTGGTGCCCCAGTCCTAGAGGACTGAGGACCAGGATCATGGTTGTGTGCATGCCGATTGCCAGCCAAGCCGCCAGCTTGCGAGTGGGGCGAACCATCAACCCCAACACAATAACGAACTCGCCGGCCGGAAACAGGCCCGCCATCCACAACCGGGACGAGGCGGGCCAGCTGGAAATGTCGATCCCGGTCGGCTGAACGATGGTTTGCAAAAACTGTTGACCCACCGTGTGCAGGAACTGAGAGTCAATTTTTCCCAGCGATGAAAACAGGTAGATCCCAATGGTCAACCAGCGAACCGCGGCCAACCCTCGCTCTGGCTTCAGTGCAGCAAACAGAATGGACAGCAAAATCGCCTGGTAGAACCAAGGCTGCAAGCGATGCTGATTCAGCAGAACCAGGCAAACGCCCAAGAGGGCTAAGCCAACAAAGAGGGCTTCTCTGTGGCGTTTACCAAAAGCAATAACCGCCAGCAGCAATGCAACCCAGGCCCCCAATAAAACAACATCCAACACGGGGGGAAGCGAAGGGATGCCGAGCAGAGGAATCGACGGAAACAAGTCGCTGGGAACCCACAATCGCCAGCTCACCGCCAGCAGTAGCAGCCAGCCAATCACCCAGCAATTTTGAAGACGGTAATACGTGCAGCGGAAGTCGGGGGAAGAAAGGTACAAGTTTCAGCGGGCAACGTTAGAGGGGGCGTGAGGAAGAGGTAGCGGAACGAATCAAGCCGTCCATGAGCACCCCCAGGAATTTAGCGTATTTGGGAGTTGGGAGTTGGGAGTTGGGAGTTGGGAGTTGGGAGTTGGGAGTTGGGAGTTGGGAGTTGGGAGTTGGGAGTTGGGAGTTGGGAGGTGGGAGGTGGGAGGTGGGAGGTGGGAGACACGGAGACACGGAGACACGGAGACACGGAGACACGGAGACACGGAGACACGGAAATTGCTGCTATCAGGTATTGCTGGAACCATTTTGTCGATGCTCATGGTCTAATCCGAGCCTACAGCACCATGATTATGGACCGCGCAACTCCTTCACTCCTTCACTCCTTCACTCCTTCACTCCTTCACTCCTTCACTCCCAACTCCTTCACTCCCAACTCCTTGTCTCCTTGTCTCCTTGTCTCCCCAGCTCCCGCCTCAAGACTGGCTTAAATAATTAAACCGAAACGCGACACTAGCCAGTCTCGGGATCGTTCTACAAAATAGAGGGATCGCTGGATTCCCTTGAAGTTCGCGTTTTTCTTTCTCCTTCATACTCCCTGTCATTTGATGCCACTGATTTCGCTTGAAGAATTGACCATTGGTTATCGTGGACCCGCTCTATTGGATGAGGTGACCGCGAAGATTGAACCGGGGCAACGCATTGGATTGTTGGGACGAAATGGAGCTGGAAAGACTACTTTGATGAAGCTGCTGGCTGGAGAGATTCAGCCGGATGGGGGGCGGGTCGGGATGGAGGCCGGTACGCGGGTCGCTCGACTGATTCAGGATGTGCCCGCCGATCTGAGCGGCACGATCCACGAAATCGTCGAAGCGGGGATGGATGAGGCGGACGGCGACGAGCCCTGGGAACAGGCTCATCGCCTGGAAAAGACCCTTTCTCAGATGAATCTGGATCCGGATATCGCGTTTGAAACCCTTTCCAGTGGGATGAAACGTCGCGTCCTGTTGGCAAAGGCACTGGTCGCTCGTCCGCACCTACTGTTGTTGGACGAACCGACGAACCATTTGGATATCGAATCGATCCTCTGGCTGGAAGAGTTTCTGTCGCGTTGGAATGGGACGCTGCTGTTCGTGACGCATGACCGCTCTTTCCTGCAGCGACTGGCGAATCGGATCTGGGAAGTCGACCGCGGCCGATTGTTCGACTGGTCGTGCGACTATGGGACCTTCCTTAGCCGAAAAGAGAATGCACTTGCCGCCGAAGAAAAGCAAAACGCACTTTTTGATAAACGGTTGGCGGAGGAAGAGGTTTGGATTCGCAAAGGAATCAAGGCTCGCCGGACTAGAAATGAAGGCCGTGTACGAGCCCTTGAATCGATGCGTGAAGAACGCTCGCTACGACGCAAAAACGATGGGACCGCCAAACTGAAGATCCAGGAAGCGATGCGTAGTGGAGCTTTGGTGGCGGACGTGAAGAAAATCAGTTTCAAGTACGAAGATCGACCCATCGTGCAAGAATTTTCAACCACCATCATGCGTGGCGATAAGGTCGGAATTATCGGGCCCAACGGAGCCGGTAAGTCGACTTTGCTAAAGCTGATTCTGGGGCGTTTGGAACCGCAGTCCGGCAACGTCCGGATGGGGACCAATGTCGAAGTCGCTTACTTCGATCAGTTGCGGGACCAGTTGGACGGCGAAAAATCGGTGCAGGATAATATCGCCGACGGAAGTGATCGCGTTCGTATTGGCGATACCAACAAACACATCATCGGTTACTTGCAAGATTTCCTGTTCACTCCTGAACGAGCGAGGACGCCGGTCAAGTTCCTCTCTGGTGGAGAACGCAACCGAGTTCTGTTGGCAAAACTGATGACCAAGCCTGCCAACGTATTGGTGCTGGACGAACCGACAAACGATTTGGACAGCGAGACCTTGGACATGCTGGAAGAGCAGGTGACGCAGTTTGGTGGCACCGTATTGCTTGTTAGCCACGACCGAACGTTCTTGAATAATGTCGTTACCAGCACGATCGTTTTCGAACCCGATGGCGTAAACGAATACATCGGTGGTTACGACGATTGGAAGCGAACCGTCGCAAAACGAGAAGCCGATCAAGTGGCTTCCAAAGATAACAGCAAGAAGCATATGTCCAAATTCCAGGCGCCAGCTGTCGCAGCCCCGCCAGCGGCTCCCGCTAGAAAATTGAGCTACAACGAGAAACGCGAACTGGAATTGCTGCCTGGGAAAATTGAACAGCTAGAGAAACAAATCGCTGAGTGGCATGAAAAAATGGCGGATCCCGATTACTACAAAAAACCGGGAGACCTGCAAGCCAAGAATCAAGCGATCTTAACCGCGTTGGACGAAGATTTGGCCAATGCATTTGCACGTTGGGAAGCATTGGAAGCGGAAGGGTAAACCGCAAGTTGTCGACGTCTGTGCGGCTACCAGACGTTGTCGCCAATTCGCTGCGGCAACCAAGTAACCACTTCAATCTTTTTTGAAAAATGGAGTTTGGGTTTTCCTTGCAGCGGGATGCCTAGTGGGGCGGTCATCGAATTTTCATCCAGGACGCATTCGGCGTTCTGCAAAGGCCATGGCTGGTGATGGACTTCCGTTCGCCAGATGCCGCCATCTTTTTTCATGGCGTACAGGCAGTAGCGTTCGGTTAGCCAAGCATCCAAACTGCCGGCGTCGGCATGGAAAGGATCGGAGGTTGGGCGGTATTTTCCATGGAAGGCCGCCTCGGTTTCACTGGTCCTGCGACGACTGTCGAACTGAATCCAAGATTGTTTGGTTTGAGTTTCGATGTCGGCGCGATAGTAGGGGAGGGCGTACTGCCAGCGAGCCAGCCAGATCGCCAGCGGACTGGTCGCGTCAAGGCTGAAGAACCAGACTCCCGGTTTACCTTGATAAGTTACATAGGTGCGAACATTGATTTCGGGAAAGGCACCGACACGTGGGACAACAGGCGTCCCACGCAAACGGATTCGCAGTGTGAAAGGGACGACACCGATCCAAGCTTGGTTCTTGAAGGTATCGATTTCCAGAAATTTCGGAATGAACGGCCGCAGCGCCGTTGCGCTTGTCGGCCAGTGCGCGAACAGAAGGTCTGACCAGCGTTGCGCAATACTCCAAGGCGTCTTCGCCAACGGGTATGGGCGATGAACGATGGATTGAAAAGCTGAGTGACGCATGGGGCCTCTCTGCAACAGGCAACCGGAGCGAAAGTCACCAGACGTGAAATCAATTGGAGACGAATGATGGGCCCCGGCATGCTTCCGCTAAGAGGCGATCACGAACTCAAATTCTTAGCGGCATTGGGCGCGAGCCCTCCGGCCCGGAAACCAATCGTCAAAAGTCGCCTTTCGTCCACTACGCCAGCTATCAATTTCACGTTCCGCAGACTTTAGAATAAGAACACCGTACGCCAAACTCGGCAGAGTTTGGCGTACGGAAAAGGTTTACCAGCGTTGCACGAAGCGGCAAAGCCTACATGTTGATCTCGTAACCCTTGCGGTTTTCACGCGACAAGAATGCATTGGCCTGAGCGTCGCCGACGATTTCTCGCTTGTCGGCATCCCAGTTCAATTCGCGACCTAAACGCATCGAGATATTTGAAAGGTGGCAGATTTCAAGCATTCGGTTGTGGGACCAAACGTCGGAAATCGGCTGTTTGCGAGATTGCATTCCTTCAATGAAGTTAGCCGTGTGGTTCTTGCTGATCGGGCCACCATAGACTTTCTCAATGGCTCCTTCTGGCAGCGGATTCTCTTTAAGGTCCTCAACCGGTTTGCCGGCGATCTTGCCACGGTTGACGAAGAATCGGCCCTTGGTTCCTTCAAACAAAATGCCGTTATCACCTTCGCTGGTGATGATCATTTCCACATCGTTTGGCATGGCGACACCGATCTTGAATTTGGTGGCCGCGTTGTATTGATCGTTGACGACCGGATACCCATCTTTGTATTCAACAGGCAGGTCGTAACTTAGCGGCGTCACTTTGCTGGGGCCGGTGTCGGTTGCTCCGAGTGCCCAGCAGGCGATGTCGACGTGATGAGCGCCCCAGTCGGTCAGTTTGCCGCCGGAGTACTCGTGCCAGTTCCGGAACGCGTAGTGGCAATTGCTATATAGCGGCACGCCGCCGCCGTAGCCGGTTCGCATTTCCGGCAGGGCTCGGTAGTCGACTTTCGGAGCCGGCCCAAGCCACAATTCCCAGTCCAGTTCTTTAGGGACTTCTGTGACTGGGATCACGGGGGATCCGACCATCCCATTGATCCCGCAGGTCACTTTCTTGACGGTCCCGATGCGGCCGTCGCGAATCAACGCAATCGCTTGGAGGAAACGCTGGCTCGATTCACTTCGCTGCATCGTTCCCACTTGGAACACGCGGCCGGTCTCTTTGACGACCTTTTCAATCAGCTTCCCTTCGTCGATCGTCAACGTCAGTGGTTTTTCGCAGTAGACATCTTTTCCCGCGTACATCGCTTCGACGGAAATTTTGGTGTGCCAGTGATCGGGGGTCGCGATCATGACCGCGTCGATATCCTTGCGATCAAGGACCTTGCGATAATCTTTGTAAGCATCGGGAGCCTTCCCCTGCTTGTTCTTTAATTTCTCGACATTTTCCCCGAGGACATTGGAATCGACGTCCGCGAGTGCCACAAAATCGGCCAGGCCGGTCGACTTCTGAGTGATTCCCCAGCCTTGGTTTCGCAGCCCAATCGTGGCAAATACGGGACGTTCGTTGGGCGATTGAAGTGCGAGGGCTCGATTAGGCGAACTGGCAAGGGCCGCTGCGGTGCCGGCCGCTGCGACGCCTTGTAGGAAACGACGACGCGACGGGTGGTGAATGTTCGACATGAATAGCATTCCTGTTATTAGAAAGTTTGCTTGACCTGGAGGGAGTCATAGTAAGTTCAGATTGCCAATTATACTCGCACGAGCCAAGCAGGATGTCACGCTACAATGGGTTCGGGGTAAAGTCGAAAAACCAATTCTCACCGGTTTGAGGGATACAGGATGGCTATGTCACGGTTTCGAGGTCTATTTCATCGGCGAGGCAGCTTGTTTGTCGCCCTCTGTGTCGCCACGTTTTGGCAATTTTGCGATGGTATCGAGGCTCGATCCGAACCGGCCGAAAAACCCAACGTCGTTTTTATCCTCGCCGATGATCTGGGCTACAACGAACTTGGGTCGTTTGGTCAGGAAAAAATCAAAACCCCCAATCTGGATCGTTTGGCATCGCAGGGGATGCGGCTGACGCAGCATTACAGCGGCAACGCCGTCTGTGCCCCTTCACGATGCGTGTTGATGACAGGGAAACATCCCGGTCATGCGGTCGTCCGTAATAACCGCGAAGCCAAGCCCGAGGGACAGTGGCCGCTTCCTGCTGAAGAGGTCACGCTGGCCAAGAAAATGAATGCGATCGGCTACACGACCGGAGGATTTGGGAAATGGGGATTGGGGGGACCAAGTTCAACCGGCGATCCTATGGACCAAGGTTTCGATCGCTTCTTCGGTTACAACTGCCAGTACCATGCGCATAGCTACTATCCTTCGTATCTGTGGAGTGATCGAGCAAAGATTGCTCTGCAGAATGATCCGGAAATCCCCGGGCATGCAAGCCTTGCAAAGGATGCGGATCCGGCCGATCCCGCAAGTTACGAACCTTTTAAAGGGACCGATTATGCACCGGACCGGATCAACGCTCAGACGCTTGAGTTCGTAAAAGCCAATCAAGACAAACCGTTTTTTCTTTATTACCCAACGGTGATCCCGCACGTTGCCCTGCACGTCCCCGACGAAGATCTAAAACCCTACCATGACTTGGGCTGGAAAGATCCTCCGTTTACGCGTAGCAAAGGCTACGGCTACACGCCGCACTTCACGCCTCGAGCCGCATACGCAGCGATGATCACCCGCATGGATCGCTATGTCGGGAACGTTTTGGACCTGCTGGATGAACTAGGGTTGGCGGACAACACGATTGTGATTTTCAGCAGCGACAACGGGACAACGCACCTTGAGCAAGAGGTCGATTACGAGTTCTTCGACAGCGTTGGAGAGTTGCGAGGCTTAAAGGGGTCGTTGTATGAAGGTGGCGTTCGCGTCCCCACGATTGTCCGCTGGCCAGGGCATATTGAACCCGGTTCCAGCAGCGATCGCATTAGCGGGTTCGAAGACTGGATGCCAACGTTGATGGAGATCCTGAATGACGAACCGGCGAGCGAAGATGCGGATGGCGTTTCATTAGCAGCCACTCTAAAAGGCCAAGAGCAGTCGCCACGCAAACCGTTGTATCGTGAATTTTCAGGTTACGGAGGGCAGCAGAGTCTCCGAGCCGGAGACTGGAAAGCGGTTCGGCAAGGCTTGACGAAAAAAGGTATCAAGACCGAGCTATACAACATCAAGGAAGACATTGGCGAGCAAAACGATGTCGCAGCGAAGCATCCAAAGATCGTCGCAAGGATGGAAAGGGCCATGAAAGAAGAGCATAGCCCGTCAGAGGTCTTCCCCCTAAAGCCCATCGATAACTAGCCCATCAAGGATTGAGTGTCGCCTTTTGCGAGGGACGTCGAAAGAATAAATGACGGTTTCCCAATAGGTTGCTGAAGCGCGACAATGCTTCAGGAAATCCCAACCCGCTGCGTCAGCGAGGGATCGCGTCCAGTTCTTGCGATTCCTCGCTTATCCGTTTTGAAGTTGCGCTATTGGGATGCATTCCCCACTGTCTTTGTGTCGGCCCTTCGGGCCTTTTCGCTGGCACTTTTTCCCATTCCGGGGGCTTCACCCCCGGCAGAGATTGTGTCGACCCTTCGGGCCTAGAAAGTATGGGAGCCTTTGGTGCCTTGGCGCATCTCAGCAACTTGTTGTGAAACCATTACCAATAGATTTCGCGTTCCTCGCGAAGGTGCCGTAGTGGACGTTCTTTCGCGGAACGAAAGGCGACACTTAATACGACACCGTTTCCGGGTGGGGTGTAAGTCAACAACGCGACGAGTGCCGTCGGGACAATCATGCGGATGGAACCACCGTCTGGCGACGGTAGCTACGGCAGACACTAGCTACGGATGCCACGTTGCTTCGCACTAGTTTTGTGCTTGGATTTTGTCGCAATCTTCGTCGCGGGGGACAGGGTTGCCGACACTGTCTACGGGATGGGTATACATGTATTTCCAGACCGCTTCGTGTAGGTATTCCCCTTTGTCGTTTTTGGCTGCACTCCGGCCTGGCTGCACTGAGCTGTGAGCCCTCTTGGCGTCGCCGTTGACATCAAAGGCTGTGATCAAGCGGCGAGTGTTTCCGTACGGAGGTGCTTGTTTGTCGACATCGACGATCGGTCCAAACTCGTTCAAGCCCAGCAGTTCCCAGCTTCGGCAGTAATGATCGCCAGTCCAGCCGGAATCGAGTACGTGTGAAAAACCGAAATAACGATTCGGTGGAGTGGCTGAAGGAAGTGCCTGCCAGGTTTGATGCTGGTCACGTGGTCCGCACAATGCGACGACTCGGCTGACTCGTTGGTGTTTGGCAAACCGAGCTGCCGTGGTTGAACCGTGGGAACTTCCGCTAACGATCACGTCTTCCCAGCGAAGGCCTTTGCCGTCGGCCGTTAGGAAATATTCCCAGCCGCCTTGTGGGTTTTCTTTTGCCAACCATTTCACGAACTGCAGCGAACGCTCCATCATGCCGTCAGGCTTCGGAATCGAAACCTGATCGCTGAAGTCTTCGCCGGTGGCCGCTTCTAGGCGGATGTCGCCTCGGCATTCTTCACCGACAGGATTTTCCTGGCAGCAAAGGGAAAACCAGCGATTGGCGTAATGAACGCGAATCGCGTGTAAGCCGTAGCTATTCCATCGCTCAAAAAGAGGTTCGTTGTTCCCCATCAACCAGATCACCAACTTGCCCTTTGGAGCGACGCGCGTATCGACGGACGCCTGCTGCGTATCCTGAGGTTTTCCACTGTCGGATTCCAACACAAAACCGATTTCGGGATGAGATTGGACTCGTGAATCGATCTCGCTGGCACGTGCCGACAGTTTGTACCTCTGCGGACTGGGATCCTTAAATTCCAGTTCGTCAGCGGATAGGAAGCTGCTGCAAAGCACGGCAAATGCCGCGCTTAAAAGGGTCAACTTGGTGGAAAGCATGGAGTGAAAATCCTTCGAGGGGAAGTCTATTTAGGGACTGGAACCAATTTTGCGCTTCGTCCTAGAGTAGCCGTGGAGGCATTCGACGAGTGGTCTAGGATAAACGGTCCAACGCTGCGGTCAAAGTGAAGCAGAATCCGAGTGCTATCCGTTGGCTCCAGCCGTTTGGCGGGCTGGAAATCATCCGAGTAGACTGCGGCGGAGGACAGGCGCATTTCGTCGATCAAACCGATGAACGATCGCGATGGTTGGCCACCCCTGTCGGTGTCCGCTCCGACATAAAGTGGCAACCGATTCGTTTTGCGTTTGCCAGTCCCTTTTTTGCTGGCCACCTTTTTGCCATCGACGAACAGCACCACGTTTTCGCCGTCATAGACACCCGCGACGTGCGACCACTCGTTCAGTGGCAACCGTGATTTCGCTTCTGCGGAAACGTATTTGCCATTCAAGTGAATATCAAACTGAGGGACTCCTTCGTCCATGAACAAGGCGAATTCAGAAATTTCTGTTTTGGCGATTAGACCGCGATGCCCTTCTGACTGCGTGGGGCGTACCCAAGCTTCCAATGTCATCGGGCCGTTTGGCAATTTCAATTCGCTGGAGTCAATGCGGGCGACGGATTTTTCGTTGCGAACATCAAGGCAAAGGTTGTTCTGGTTGGTGAAATAATCCGCAGGAACACCAGCCATTCGCAGTTTGATGGGCGTCATCGTGGCGGGTAATTTCACTCGGCTGGATTCCCCGACCATTTCTAGTTCGATTTGGATCTGAGGAAGAGTTACATCGAAGTCACTGCCGGCGATGCGGCGTAGTTGAACCGGGAATTCGATTTCTTGGCCCGCAGCGATTTCGAAGTGTTGGTGGTCTAAGGAAGTGCTCCAGCTGCTTCCGGCGACCAAGGATGCGGTCCCTTCAACAGGCCGGTCGCTAGGATTTTTCAGCTGGAAGATAACAGTGCCGGTCGCGGTTCCGTCCAGCGATAGCAGCACATCGTTCTTCTTTTCGATCGGCCGAACGGAACGAGCCAAGCCAATTTGCTTGGTGAATTCTGGAGTGAATTCCTTGGGATCGATCACGGCACCAATTGGAAGCGCTGCGACGCTGATCGTATCGGGACGGACGGTCACGATGTTCATGTGATGTAGGTAACCCGCATCCGGAATGTCGGCTGACAGATTGCCGCCGGTCGTTGCGAGGGTGTAGTAGGCGATATCGTCCTTCTCTCCGTCGTACCGCATGTGGTGGATATGTCCGGCAAAAACGGCCGACACATTTCCTGCTGTTTTCAGTTTTTCGTGCACTTTGTCCCAGTTGCCGCCGGTATATCCGCCACCGATCCAACGCGGGTGATGCAGGAACACAAAGACATGATCAAGTCCCGACAAACTCTCCAATGCCTGCTGTAAAAATTCCAGCTGCTCGGGACTCATCGTTTGCAATTCGCCGGCGTTAAACCCTTTGCGATTGGTTTCTCGGTCACCTTCGTCGGAATACAGGACAATGAATCCGGCGTTTTTGTGCTGGAAGGAATACCACAGCGGGCCAAAGTGCTTTTCGTAACTCTTTTCATGCTGCCCTTCAGGAATCGGAGCCGGGCCGCGATAGTAAACGTCATGGTTTCCAGCGACCGGGAACCACTGCATTTTCAGCTTTCCCATGATCTCTTTGAATTCCGTCATTTGCGGCATCCATTCTTCGGTCGTGTTGTAACCTTGGACCAAATCGCCCACGGTCATGACCAAATCGGGATCTAGCAAATTGGTGTCTTTTACCGCTTGCTCAAGCACTTTCAGCCCTGCAGGAACTCCACCGGTACGGTCGCCATAGATGGCAAAGTGAAAGACCTGTTCGTCCTTCGCCAGCGGCAACACACGGGTGTCCGGACGGGTTGTGAACGGAGCGGTTTGCGGTGGGTGCGGATGATCATGCGAGTGCCCATTCGCATCCGCGTGGGGATGCGAATGGGCTCCTGCGGGACCGCCAGGCGGATCGTGTGCTTTGACAGCCGTAGGAATAAGAAGCAAACAGATGCAGGCTGAGGCTAAGCTGATGAATCGCATTTTTAGTCGACTACGAATGAGGTGGGTGCGGGTCAGAGGGGCAGGAATGCGGCTGGAAGGTTATCCAGTTTACTCGATCGGAAGAGTCAGATGGGCTTTGGGTAGACGCCCTTTTTTCCGTATCGAACCCGGCGGCATCGTCGGATATCGGCGTGAATATTGGATGATCGCAAGGTTAGCGTGCGATGAAGATCGTTCGCGGCGCTTCCGTCTGAACCGATTCCCGTTGTTAGGCGGGCGTTGTTAGGCGGGGGCGGGGCGGCCGAAGTAGAAGCCCTGTGCTAAATCGAATCCAAGGTCCTGGCAGGCTTGGGCTTCTTCAGCGGTTTCGATCCCTTCGGCCAATGCTTGGATGTCGAGGTCCCGGACCATTCGGACAAGGGTCGATAACATCTGCACACGGTGCGGATCGGCCGAATCGATTCCTCGAATCAACGAGATATCGAATTTGACGAATTCAGGTCTAGCTTCGATCAGTTCGGCTAAACGTGCTTGCCCGGCGCCGAAATCGTCGTACGCCAATTGCATGCCCAGATCTTTTAGGCGAGCGTGCAGTTTTTGCATCATCGCGGGTTCGGTTACGGACGCTTCGTGGATCTCAAGAACGATCGACGTGTTGCCAGCCATGTCGCGGAGATTGCCAAGGCTGTCAATTAAGCCTTCGCCGGCCATCTCTTTGGGGTGAGTGTTCACGTAGAGCGTCGGACGATCGGGTAGGTCGCGGCCGACGCGGACTCCTTCCCATCGCAGCAGGCGGCTTAGTTCGACTTCAAGATTAAGTTGTTCGGCGGCTTGGAACATCGCTCCAACCGATTCAAGTCCAAAGACTCGGCCGCGTCCCAGGACTTCAAAGCCGACCGATTTGCGAGTCCTTAAGTCGAGGATCGACTGAAAGTGTGGAACGACCAAGCGTTGGTCCATCAGGCGATCGAACTGTACCAGTGCCAGGGCTTGATCGCAGACGTTCTCGGCGATCGTCCCCATCGTGTGACTGGACGCCGATTGCCGGCGGATCCGGAACGGGGCTTCGGCGAAGTGGACCAGGTCCTCTTCGTTTAAAGGGGTGGGGCGATCGATCCGTGTTCCGTTGACGTAGGTCCCGTTGGTGCTTTGCAAGTCTTTGACAAACAGTTCGCCATTTTCGACCCACAGCGAAGCATGGTGCCCGCTGACAGTGGGGAAGTGCAGCGTCATCGCAACGCCCGCTCGCCGTCCGATTACGTACGGGTTTTCGTCGATCGGGATATGCCGAACGTCTTCTTCACCTCGAGTCGCACCCGATAGGAACCAAACATCCGGCTTGGTTGTCGCGCTAACCCGCATGGGATCGTTGGACGATACGGATGGAGACCAGTTCATGTGAATGCAAAGCAACGCTTGGTGGAAGTGAGGAGGATTCTTCGGACCGTTTTTCGCTTTCGGGTTCCCGAAAGCCACCGAAACTTAGGACAGGGAATTGGGGCGGGGGGGATGCAATCGCAAAATTTCCGATGTTTCTAAATTGCGTTTGGAAAACGTTGGGCAGAAGGTTGCGGTACGGCACAAGGTGTGAGCTATGTTTCAGCGAAACCGCTTCAGTTTATGTATCGGAACAAGTGAAAACCTTATGTCTACTGCAATTCGAGACACGCATACGATCGAATCAGGGTTGCTTAGCGGCCTGTTGTCGGATGATACGTTTTGGCCTGTGACTCCTCGTGACACCGCCGAAACGGGTCTGAGCGACTCTTTTATTGAAAGCTTGCTCCTTAAAACCGTTCTAAACATTGGAACCCTCAGTGGCCGCAATATCGGCGAGCAGATGGGGTTGCCACTTCGCGTCATCGAACCGCTTCTGGAGCGGCTGCGCACGCGCAAGCTGGTCGTGCATGTCCGTCCTGCACCCTTCAATGACTATTACTATTCGCTTTCAGAAAACGGCCAGCGAGCGGCTCAGCAACACATGCAGAACTGTTCGTACACCGGACCCGCTCCGGTGGTATTGTCGGATTACGTCCTAAGTGTTGAAGCTCAAACCGCTGGACTTGAACCGATTGACCGCGATCAATTGCAGCAGGCACTGCAGGCGATCTCCTACCAGGATGAATTGCTTGATCAGTTGGGCCCCGCCGTAAATAGCAACGCAGGAATGTTTTTGTTTGGGCCTCCAGGAAATGGGAAAACCACTGTCGCACGCTGTCTGACCCAGTGCCTAGGGCAGGAAATCTGGATTCCCCATGCGATCTTGGACGATGGAAACCTGATCAAACTGCAGGACGATGCTTACCATCGTGCCGCTCCGGTTCCTGAAGGCGACGGTGTCGTCCATTCTCAGGAATGGGATCGCCGCTGGCTGCGAATTCAGCGCCCGACGGTGATTGTCGGTGGTGAACTTGTGATGGAGAATTTGGAAGTTCGCCACGATCGCCAGAGCAATATCTGTGAAGCACCGCTGCAGATGAAAAGCAATTGCGGCTGCCTGTTGATCGACGATTTTGGTCGCCAGCGTATCCAGCCCGAAGAACTGTTGAATCGCTGGATCGTTCCGCTAGAAAATCGTCTTGATTTCTTGACCTTGCCAACCGGCAAGAAAATCCAAGTCCCCTTCGAACAGTTGATCATTTTTTCGACCAACTTGAATCCAGATCAATTGGTGGATGAAGCTTTCCTTCGCCGCGTCCCCTACAAGATTTTTGTCGATGATCCCTCCGAGGAGGAGTATCGCGCGATTACGAAAGGGGTGGCTGCCGCGTTTGGATTTGAACACGGGGCGGAAGCAGCGGAACATCTGTTGAAATTGTATCGACGTGAAAACCGTAACCTGCGGCGTTGTCATCCACGCGATCTACTGACCCAGGTCCGTAACTATTGCAGGTATCGAAAAATTCGGCCTCAGTTGCGTCCTGAGTTTCTCGATATGGCATGCCGAAGCTATTTCAGCGAATTGTAGATTTCTGTTTCCTGTTTCTCGTCTGCTAATTGTTGCTTGTTGATAAAAGTCCTATGAACGATCCTTCGCAATCGAATCAGATCTCTGAACATGATCGACTGAATGCGCCTGGTGTCAAACAGAGCGAGCTGGCAGGTCATGCGCCTGAACTGGGGAATGCAACTTCAGGTTCTATGAAACTGCAGGCGGGCTATGAACCGATCCCGGGCTACATCCTCCAGGAACCCCTAGGGAAGGGCGGCTTCGGTGAAGTTTGGAGTGCCCTTGCCCCTGGCGGATTCCAGAAAGCGATTAAGTTCGTTTACGGTGCTCGAGACGAAAAGCGAGCGGATCGGGAATTGCGCTCCCTGGAACATATGACCGGAGTCAATCATCCCTTTTTGTTGACGCTGGAACGATACGAATTTGTTGATGATCGCTTGGTGATCGTTAGTGAATTGGCCGATGGCTCGTTGGAGGATGTGTATAACCGGCATATCGAAAGAGGCTCGTGCGGGATCCCTCGTCAGGCTTTGCTTTCTTATCTAAACGATGCAGCGGATGCACTCGATTATTTGCATAAGCAATTTCAGTTACAGCATCTTGATATCAAGCCAGGCAATCTGTTGCTGGTGGGTGGGCACGTTAAGGTCGCAGATTTTGGTTTGTTGAAGGATTTGCGAGAAGAACAGTGTTCGATGATCGGGGGGCTGACTCCGATTTATGCGCCGCCTGAAGTCTTTGATGGACGACCTAGCAAAAGTAGCGATCAATATTCGTTAGCGGTGATGTACCAAGAACTGTTGACCGGGACTCGCCCATTTTCGGGCCGGACGATCGCGCAGTTGGCGACCCAGCATGTTCATACGACGCCCAATCTGGATTCTTTGCCTCCATGTGATCGCCCGATTGTTGCCAGAGCTTTGGAGAAGGAGCCCGAGCGGCGTTACGATTGCTGTCGAGACATGGTTGAAGCGTTGCTTGCTTCGCAAAGCCAAGGGGTTCCTCTGCGAGCTTCGGGGAAGTCCGCATCGATCGGTGGCGATACGCTTGCCGGGACCATCACCACCTCGGGCAAGTTACGGGCACCCGTTGTTGAAGAACTGCCGGGATTGTCACGTTTTCCCGAGAATAAAAATCCTTCGGCGGTTGGCAATTGCCTGGTCGTTGGGATCGGAGGTACCGGGGCGGATGTGTTGCTGGAATTGAACGAGAAAATGAAAGCGTCCGGCAAATCGCCCGATGCCAGGATGGAGTCGGTTTTGATCGATACCGATTCCGAAAAAATGTATTTGCTGCGAAGCCTGGAAGGGCCCGATTCGCGTTCGCCGTGTGTGACCGTGCACACGCCGCTATTGGCAGCGTCCCAGTACCGTGACAAAGGAACCGAAAAACTTCGCACGATCAGTCGACGTTGGATCTACAACGTGCCCCGAAGTCGGTCGACCGAAGGGATGCGTCCCTTAGGACGATTGGCGATGGTCGACCATTCCGAAGCGATTCGAAATTCGCTGGCGGCAGCAATCAAGCGGACGGCAAAAGATTCCAGAGTGCCGCTGACGGTTTATCTGGTCGGATCGTTGACCGGTGGTACCGGCAGTGGAATGCTGCTGGATATCGCCTATTTGCTGCGGCATCTTTTAGACAGTGATGCACTAGAGCAGTCTGATATTATTCCATTGTTTGCAGCGAATTCGGTCCGCCCTCAGGCTCGTAACCCGCTGGGGAATGCCGATTCGGCGGCGGCGCTAAATGAACTGCGGCACTATCTAAAACCCGAAAATGGCTATTCAGGGGACCCGGGAGCCAACTGGCCAAGCGTGCCGGCGGCTCGGTCTCCACTGCGTAACGCCTATGTAATCGCCAATCCAGATCGTATCGATGGCGCTGCAAATGCGGTTGAAACGATTAGTGAATACATCTGGTGCTGCAGTCAGGGCGCTGCCGAGATGTTGTCGGTTGCAAGGAAGCCACCGGTGCCCGAGGAGGGGACTTTGCTGCAGTCCGGACCGACAACCCGTTCGGTCGGAGTTGTCAGTTTAAGCTGCCAGGATCAGATCGAAACGGCCGTCTTGTCGGCGATGCTTGCCAAGCAGACGCTGGCGGAGTGGGTGGGCAACGCGAACGAAGCGAGGCAATTGGCGCCCGGAATATCCGATCGCTTAGCGGCTCGGTGCGGCGTTTCTGTCGAATCGTTGCTTCAGCAAAAATGGCAGCCGTTTGCAGAAGACCCCGTGCAAAGACGAGGCGAACTGGAGCAATGGCTGCGGAAACAGAATGTCGCTGAAGGTCTCGATTTCCAGCCCGTCTTTGAACGCTTGCAAGAAAAACTGGGCCGTTTGAGTGAGGGGTCTGCTGACGACCGCGTGATTCATGATCGTGTAACTTGTTTGCGCAGAGAAGTGACCGTGCGCTTGCAAGATAAGCGAATGGATCTCTATACGGTGATCGAAGTCGTGCAAACTTTATTAGCGCAGGTGCAGGCCGGCAGTGGGGAAATCAACGCTCCGCAAAAGCCGTTGCAGTCCGATACGGTCGCTGGCAATGTGAGTGGAACGGACACCGTTCTTGATGGTTTGGCTGGGAACGTTTCTGCCGATCACTATTTGCAAAATTTGGATCGTACGGAAAAACTATTGGAGCAAGCGGTCAGCCAAAGCCTGCTCAATCGAGTTCATGTTTTGGAAGAGTTGCTAACGCAATTTATTGCGGATTTGAAACAGCACTTAGAGGCCGTTGCCGAGGTGACCGACCAGTTGGATGCAATGATCGGCGCAGAGGATCAAGTCCATTTAAGTGAAGCAATGTATCGGCAACTGGAGGCGTGTCGTCAACCGATGCATCTAGATATCGTTGGCCGATTGTTGGCGATGCCATTGATGAAAGAAAATTCACAAGTTAGTGAAAAGACATTGCTGTCGGTCAGCTTGAACAGTGCGAAGGAACAGATTTCGATGCAGCTTGCGTCGAAGGAAGGGGGCAAGCCTGAAACCGTACCAATGACTTTGGAGGAACAGGTGCAGGCTGCAGTAGCGGCCGTTCGTCCAGCATTTTTGGATTTAGGCGGCAAGCAGCGTCTGCTATTAATCGTAGGGTCGGAACGTGAAGCAAAAGAATTGTCTGCGCCGCTAGAGGCTGCTTATGGAGGGGCCATCACCACCACAATCGTCGAAGGAGTCCAGCCGACTCTGGTCCACGAAGCTCAATCGATTCCACTGGTTGAAATGATTGATCGACTGATCAAATCCCTAGGTGGCAACCACAAAGTCGCCGTCAAGCTGCAGTCACGAGTCGACGTCGAGTGGCCCAGCCCCATCTAGGTGAAATGCCATTCGCAAATCTCAAAACTTCCGTTCCTGTCGCACCTAAAGTAGGCCGGATCAAAGAGCGATAGCGATGCAGCTCCGGCGGACGCAATTTGTAGTTCCACCTCTCGGGACATGCGATTTATAAGTAGGCGTTTTGGCAGCGGAATGCAGCGGAAGCGAGAAACGTCGGGCCCCCTCGTCCCTTCGTCCCTTCGTCGGCTTGCCGCTGGAAGCGGAAAGTCGAACGGCATGCGTTTTTTAGCCATGCAAACTAATTTCAAATCTTGGCATCATGCCAGGCAAGCTGGCATGGGGCCTATGCTCGCCGCCAAAACACCAACTAATAATTCACACGTTCCCCGAGTCGGGAAATGGAGCGAGCACGAGTCTCGGAGAGACGCGACTACGTGCCAATTACACGACCGATTGCAGCTCAGGCGAAGGCGACTTGTTCGCTTCTGTCGGGCTTGTCCATTTCCGGGCAAGCCCGGAGATGAAACGCTTTCGGCAGATTTCTGCTACTTCAAATTTTCTAACAGGAACGACCACATGTCGGCGTACTGCTCGATCGATTTGCTTACCGGGGTTCCCGCACCGTGGCCCGCTCTTGTTTCGATCCGAATCAGGATTGGGTTGTCGCAGGATTGAGCGGTTTGCATGGCCGCTGCAAATTTAAAGCTGTGCCCTGGGACGACGCGGTCGTCTCGGTCGGCGGTGATGACCATGGTTGGTGGGTAACACGTTCCCGGCCGAATGTTATGCAGCGGCGAGTACTTCAGCAGATTTGAAAATTGAGCCGGATCATCACTGCTTCCGTATTCACCGACCCATGCCCAGCCGATGGTAAATTTGTGGAACCGGAGCATGTCCATGACGCCTACGGCAGGTAAGCAGGCTCCGAACAAATCGGGCCGCTGTGTCATGACCGCTCCCACCAGCAAGCCGCCGTTGCTGCGACCGTAGATCCCCAAATGTTCTGGCTGAGTGTACTTTTCGGCGACCAAGTATTCGGCAGCTGCGATAAAGTCATCGAAGACGCGTTGCTTCTGGTCTAACATCCCTGCTTCATGCCATTCTCGCCCGTATTCTCCACCGCCACGTAGCGTAGCGACCACGTAGATGCCGCCGGCGTCCAACCAGCCGGCGACGGCAGGTGAGAATCCAGGAGTGATGGAAATATTGAAACCACCATATGCATACAGCAGCGTGGGGTGAGTGCCGTCCCGCTTCAGCCCTTTGCGATGGGTGATGATCACAGGGACGTCGGTCCCGTCAGCACTCTTGCAGAAGGCTCGTACCGTTTCGTACGCGGAAGGATCAAATTCGACTTCGGGTTGACGCCACTTTGAAATCGAATCGTCGCCCAGATCAAAGCGATAAATCGAAGGAGGCGTTACATAGTTGGTGAAACTGAAGAACGTTTCGCTGCCATCGCGGCGGCCACCAAATCCACCGACCGATCCAAGTCCCGGTAGTTCGATCGTTTTGGATTCCTTGCCGTCCATCGAAAAGATTTTGGCAACACTGATTGCACCGTCCAGGCTGACAGTAAAGAATCGATCGCCCAACAAGTGAACCGATTCGATGACCTCTTTCTGCTCGGCGATGACCTCCTGCCACTTGTCGCGTTCAGGGTCGTTCCCGTTGACGGCGATGAC
The DNA here is from genome assembly GCF_007741495.1 of Roseimaritima multifibrata. Lineage (NCBI taxonomy): Bacteria > Pseudomonadati > Planctomycetota > Planctomycetia > Pirellulales > Pirellulaceae > Roseimaritima > Roseimaritima multifibrata. The sequence goes on along the minus strand of NZ_CP036262.1, from coordinate 6,741,015 downwards.
ACGGCGGCGTGGCGCTTCGTGATCGGTCAGGATGTACAGCGTGTCGTCATCATTTGCCGCAAACGTGTACTCCGCATCAAATCCAGTGATCAGTTCGCGGACTTTGGAATCGGGGTCGGAAAGGTCTTTGACAAAAATCTGGGATTGCGGTTCACTTCCTTTCCAGTTGTTGATGATCAGCCACCGTCCGTCTTCGCTGACTTCCGGTTGGAATCCCCATTCGCGATGATCGGGACGCTCGTAGATCAGTTGGTCGTCTTTTTGGTCAGTCCCTAACTGATGGAAGTAGAGTTGTTGGTTGTAGTTGGTTCCCAGCAATTCTTCGCCGGCTGCGGGCGCCGCATAGCGACCATAGAAGAAACCACTCCCGTCTTTTTTCCAGGCGACTCCGCTAAATTTTACCCACTGCACGACATCGTCTAGGTCCTTGCCGCTTGCGACATCACGGACGCGGTAGGTTCGCCAATCACTGCCACCATCGGCCGTTGCATAAGCGACCCGTTTGCCATCGTCGGTGGGAGCCCAGCCGGCGAGTGCGACTGTCCCATCTTCGCTGAGCGTGTTGGGGTCGATCAGAATTTCTCGTTGGGCATCCAGCGATGTGGCTTTGTACAGAATGCTCTGATCTTGCAGCCCGTCGTTGTGAGAATAGAAGTAAGTCGAACCGCGGTGTGCGGGCATTCCGAAACGTTCGTAATTCCACAGCCGTTCCAGTCGCGTTCGCATCGCTTCACGCTCTGGCAATTTTTTTAGGTATGCCTGTGTCCGTTCGTTCTGAGCCTTGACCCAGGCGGCCGTGTCGTCACTTTCCGTATCTTCCAGCCAGCGGTAAGGGTCCGCGATCGTGGTTCCATGATAGTTGTCAGTGATCTCGGTTTTTTTGCTAACCGGATAGGGAGAAGTCACTGGTGATTCCGTTTCATTCGAAGAAGGAGGAGCAGGTTGAGCGGCCAGGTCGCTGCGAATCCCTTGCATGCTAAAGAACGCTCCGGTCGCAAGAAACCCTAGCAACAGAGGACGAGAAATGGACCAGCGAGAATTCATGTTGTGGATCAAGACAGGCTCCCAGCAATTGCAGTGCGTAAAGTTTACGGTCCATTCTACTGGCAAATGGTCGTCGCCATAGTCTTTCCGCGGCCGCAGAACGGGTCTCCCCCTGAGAAAATGGAAATCACACCCTTCGCATGGTCGTAATGGCAGGCGGTGAAATTGCACCGAACGATCGCCGGCTTGGTAGGATAGAAAACCAATTCATCAAGCATTTGACTCGATTGTTCAGGAATTCCTATGTTCTGTGTCTCCCGTCCCGCAGGGGTGGTTTTTTGGGGAATGGCCGCGGTAACCGGTCTGCTAACCGTTTGTATGCGAACCGATGCCCATGCAGCTGACTCGCCCGGCCGGTTGCCCAATGTGATTTACATCATGACGGACGACTTGGGGTACGGAGACTTAGGGTGTTACGGCCAGCAAGTGGTTCAGACGCCTAATATTGATCAACTGGCCGCCGACGGGCTGCGGTTCACCGACCACTACGCCGGGCATACGGTGTGCCGACCGTCTCGGTTGGTGCTATGGACCGGTCAGCATGTTGGCCATACAGGGTTGGTTGGCAATGCAAGCCGATCTTTGACCGGATCCGAAGCGACGGTTGCCCAGTTGTTGAAACAGAAGGGCTATGTCACCGGTGGGGTAGGGAAGTGGGCTTTGGGAAATGTCGATTCCCCTGCCGATATCGATAACCCGGGCCATCCAAACAACAATGGATTTGACTATTGGTTTGGGTATATGAACCAAGGCAACGCGCATAACTATTACCCACCCTATCTGTGGGAAAACAAGACACAGGTTACGTTGCCGGGGAATGAGCTTAGTACAGCCCCCAATGCACGAGGCAGGGTGTCGGCCAAGAAGGTGACCTATTCCCACGACGTCATGACGGAGAAGGCTCTGCAATTCGTGCGGGACCATCACCAAGATCCGTTTCTGTTACACATCCACTGGACGATTCCCCACGCGAACAACGAAGGTGGTCGAGTCAACCAGGATGGGATGGAGGTCCCCGATTATGGAATCTATGCCGACCGCGATTGGCCCAATCCCGAAAAAGGGTTTGCTGCGATGATGACCCGCATGGATGGGGACGTCGGGCGGTTGGTCGGATTGCTGAAAGAGCTGAAGATTGACGAAGAAACCTTGGTGATTTTTACTTCCGATAATGGGCCTCATCAAGAAGGGAATCATGATGCCACGTTTTTTCAAAGCAGCGGACCTTTGACGGGGATCAAGCGATCGATGCATGAAGGGGGGATCCGCGTTCCTCTGATCGCCAAATGGCCGGGCAAAATCGCTCCGGGAACCACGACCGATCTTCCCTCGGCCTTCTGGGATTTTCTCCCCACCGCGTGTGAACTGGCCGGAGCTTCCGCGCCTGCCGATACGGATGGAATTTCGTATTTGCCGACCTTGTTAGGCGATCACAAAAATCAGCAGCGGCATGACTACCTGTACTGGGGAAGCAGTGAAGGGAAGACGTCCGTCGGAGTTCGATCGGGCGATTGGAAACTGGTAAAGTACCGCGGTGGCGATTGGCGTCTGTACAATCTGGCGGAAGATATCGGTGAGCAAAAGAACTTGGCAGCAAAACACCCAGCTCGAGTGCAAGAAATGCTGGCGACCCTTCAGGCCGATGGACTTGCCGAGGAACCTCAAAGGAAAAAATGATGAATACAGATTCTGCTACGGACTATGCCTCCTTTCATCAGCCGGTCGATTCTTCCTTCTTAAAGAAAGTCCAAGATTCGCCGCTGTCGCAGTTTTTGTTGGATGCGGAGCAAATCCAATTTTTTGAAACGAACGGGTACCTTGCCGGAATTCGGGTCCTGGATGACAACCAAATTGAACAATTGCGGGCAGAGCTAAGCGAATTCTTCTCGCCAGGGCACAGCGGATCGCAGTGGTGGCATGAATATCACACCAACGAATCGGCCGATCCGAATTCTGTCTTGTTTCATGCCCTCGGTGCGTGGCGTCTGCGCCCGGGGTTCCATGACCTGCTTTGGAATCCTGCTTTCACGGTTCCTGCTAGTCAATTGCTGGGGGGAAGCGTCCGCTTTTGGCATGACCAATTGTTCTGTAAACCAGCAAAACATGGAGGCGTTGTCGCCTGGCATCAAGATTATTCGTACTGGACGCGAACGACGCCGATGGCCCATTTGACCTGCTGGATCGGACTGGACGATAGTTCGGTCGACAACGGTTGTTTGCAGTACATCCCCGGAAGCCAACGTTGGGATCTGCTGCCGATCACCGGATTGGCGGGCGACATGGAGGCGATTCAGGAGGTTTTGTCCGAATCCCAGTGGGAGCAGTTCCAGCATCCCGTTGCCATCGAATTAAAAGCGGGGGAATGTACTTTCCATCACCCGTTGATGGTCCACGGATCTTATGCAAACCATACCGATCGACCGCGCCGAGCGACGGTCTTAAACGTTGTTCGCGACGGCGTCTGCTCGCAGACAGACGAACCGTTGCTGGCGGGAGCCGATTCGATCGCATGTGGCGAACCACTTGCCGGTCGATTCTTTCCGTTGCTAAGAGATTCTGCAGATAGGTAGTGCGTCCTCGCCTGCTTGATGGACGCCACTTTGTTTCTTCCCACCTTTTGAGTCCTACCAAATGATTTATCGTCCTGTTTTGCTCATATTGCTCGCGGGTTGGCTGGTGCAACCCGCCGCTGCAGAGCTTCAAGTTGGAGCGACCATTGTTGACGTGACCCCGCCAACCTTTCCGGTTCTGGTCAACGGCGGAATGTTGTCACGCACCGCTGACAGCGTGAACACTCCCGTTTCGGCTCGCGCTATCGTTGTCGATGACGGTCAGAAACGTTTGGCAATGGTTGTTGTCGATAGTTGCATGTTGCCCCGTCCGTTGCTGGACGACGCGAAACAGTTGGCCGCAAAACGAACAAAGATTTCCGCCGATCATATGATGATTTCGGCCACGCACACTCACACCGCTCCATCCTGCATGAATGCGTTGGGGACCGATGTCGACACAGCGTATGTCTCGTTCTTTCGTGAGAAATTGGTGGAAGCGATCGTCCAGGCAGAAAAGAATTTGCAACCCGCTAAAGTCGGGTTCGCCGTTGGCGATGCCGAGCCATACACCGCTTTGCGACGGTGGGTTCGCCGCAGTGACCGTGTGGACAACGATCCGTTTGGTAATCCGACGGTCCGCGCGAACATGCATTCGGCGAAGAATTGGGATAATGTGACGGGCCCCTCAGGGCCTGAGGATCCAGAGCTTTCGCTGATCGCGTTTCAGGCTTTGGACGGCAGCCCTTTAGCTGTGCTTGCTAATTACTCGATGCACTATTTCAGTGATACACCGATCAGTGCCGACTATTTTGGTTTGTTTTGCAACGCCATTCAGGATCGCTTGGCAGACGAGGTAAATGATTCGCAGGCCGTGTCGCCTGTGGTGATCATGTCGCACGGTTGCAGTGGCGATATTTGGCGTCGCGATTATACGATTCCTGAGGATCAGCAACCTCAGTACACGATCCAGTCCTACACAGACGCCTTGGTCGACATCGCGATGGATACGTATCAAACGGTGAAGTATGACGCCGACGCGGATCTGGAGATGGCCGAGCAACGGTTACCGATGAAGTATCGCGTTCCCACCAAACAGCGATTGGAATGGGCCGAGAAAATTATGGCCGATCTGGGGGACAACCCTCTTAAGACTACCGAGCAGGTTTATGCTCGCGAGCAAATTGCTTTGCATCAAATGCAGGAGACCGAAGTGGTCGTGCAGGCGATCCGAATCGGTGAAATCGGGATCGCCACGACGCCTAACGAAACCTATGCGTTGACCGGCTTGAAACTGAAGTTCCAAAGCCCGCTGGCGAAGACCATCGTGATCGAATTGGCCAATGGTGGTGACGGTTACATTCCTCCTCCCGAGCAACATATTCTCGGTGGGTATAACACCTGGGCCGCACGCTCTGCAGGTCTGGAAGTGACCGCCGAACCTCGCATTGCTGCCACAGGGTTATCGCTGTTGGAAACGGTTGCCGGTAAGCCTCGGCAGACCTACGCCGCTCCCTTTAGCGATCATGAGCAAGCGTTGTTAAAGGAGAAACCGCTGGCGTTTTGGCGGTTGGATGAATTCGCAGGACCAACCGCCGTCGACGCGTCGGGCGCTCAACGCAGTGCGACTTATGAAGACGGAGTCGTGTTCTTTCTAGAAGGGGCGGATCCCGCTGCCGAACCAAACATTCGCGCACAGGGGCGAGCTGCCCACTTTGCTGGCGGGCGAATGAGGACCAGCCTGGATAATCTGTCTGGCGACTATTCCGTGCAGGTGAGTGTCTGGAATGGGATGCCAAACGAGGGGCGTGAAACGACTGGATGGATCTTTTCTCGCGACCATGATGATGCCCTTTCTGAGCAGGGCGAACACCTTGGGATTGGCGGGACTGCCTCTAAGCCGGGGTGTTTGATCTTCCAGCAAGGTAACGGTGACGTTGTTGTCGGATCGACGCCGCTTGAGCGTTGGACTTGGAACCGAGTTCGAATGGTTCGCAAAGGGGATCAAGTAAACGTTTACTTGAACGGTGCAGAGGCACCTGAATTGACCGCCACGGTATCGGCCAACAGTGGCACGATACCTCACGTCTTCTTTGGCGGACGCAGTGACAACGAAGCGAATTTCGAAGGTCGGTTGGATAGTATTTCCATCCGTAACGAATAGCTTCGCGGTCGCTACATCACGGCGGCAACAGGCTTATTCCAAATGGAATTCAAGCATGTTGTCGCCTTCGGTGATCGTGGCCGTCAGGCCCGATTTGTTGGCGTTGCCGTACTGCTGAGGGATTAGTTGTTTCGGTTCGGAAGCAATATCCTCCGGCAGTCCGCTGCCCATTTCCAGGGCGGTGATCGTCACCCCGTGCTCTCCAATGACCGCACCGTCGTCTTCCCCGTAAGATTTCAGGACAAAGGTGCCGTCTTCCGCAAGGTTGCCCGTTGCGGGCGGGCCGTTGCCAACAGGCGTCAGCATTACCGTGCCTGTTGGTACCGGAGCACCTTTGTAGGTCACGATCCCTTTGGTGGGAGCCGTTGGGAATTCATTGGCTGGAGGCCCACAGCCGACCGCTGTAAGCATCAGGGCTGCGGAAAGCGAAAGGGTAAAATACCTTGCCGCAGTCGCGGTTTTATAAAATCGATTTAGGTAGTTCATTCGGTAGGTACCAGTTGAGGAGGCGAAGGAAGGCTTTACGGCAGTTGGACAATTTCGCCTTGATTCGCAGTCGCTAGCCCGTGCAGGACGTTCATGTTGATCGTCTCTGAAAGGAAGTGGGTGCTACCGTCCGCAAAACTGAACTGGGCTCCGCTGGGATGAGCACTGCGGTAAGGAGTCGCGTTGGTGTTGAAGGATCCCGAGTAATTGATTGGGAATTGAACGTATTTGTTGTCAATTTGCAGGAAGCCACCGCCGGCTGAGTACTGATAGAAGCCCCAGGTCCAAGGCAGGATCCCGCCCCATCCGTTCAGTTGGCCATCGGTCCAGTCCAATTGCGCCGACGTTTCGCCGAACAGCAAGGTCGAACTGGTGCCATCGGTAATCGATGCAAACCGAGTGTCACTGAGGGGATAAATCACGCCCGAGGTACTGTAATCTCGAGAGGAAGCCGAACCGGCAACCATTCCAACATTGATCGATCCAGCGTTAGCCCGGTAATGCAGGGCCGCTTGCTTGATGCCAATCTGACCAGCGGCGTTGGCCTGGTCACCCAATGGGGATGACGGGCAGATGTAGCTGGGCATTGGGGACGAGAAAATTTCGTGACTACCGTTGTGAGGTGCCGTCGTGAATCGATAGGGTTGAATGGTTACAAGAGCTCCAGGGGTGAAGGTGTCGATGAGGTCCAGACGATTGCCTTGCTCGATGTAATCGAATAGGCGAGCTGGCCAACCGATGAAGTATCCGCCTTTTGCGATACCACCGGTAGGGAATTTCACGTAGGTGTCGTGATAGTTGTGCATGGCCAAGCCAAGCTGCTTCAGGTTGTTGCTGCACTGCATCCGTCGGGCAGCTTCGCGGGCTGCTTGAACGGCGGGGAGCAGCAAGCCAACCAAGACGCCAATGATGGCAATCACAACAAGTAATTCAACGAGGGTAAACGCTTTGCGCTGCGGTACCCGAGCCAACGTAAGTGAGGGCATGGTGTCAGTCCTTTGCGAATCACGGAGGTAGGAATGCCGTGATTCAGTAGCGGAGGGAAACAAACAAATCAAACAGACAATAACAAATCTCAGAGGCCGCGTGGGGTAAAATCATTACCATTAGCTGGTGTGATTTTGACTCGCCCTTAACGGTCAATTGGCAGGTTGCGAACCCCCTGCTCAATGGAGTGAAGTCCTAAGCTTCATCGCCAAAACCGGGGCCGTCGTTGAGCCTAGAATACAATATAGATCGTTGGTGCAAGGCTGCAAATTTGCGACGTAAATTATTCGTAAACTAAATCCTTGTGTCGCATGTTCATTAGCGTTGCTAATTAAGGCGGGTTTGATCTATGGCGAAGAAGTCCGCTGTTAGCAGGTTCCCACCGGAGTTCAAGCAGCAGTTAAGGAGAAGCCGGAGCGTGGTCCCAGCAGATTTGGGCGGGGAAGATTTTTTTTGAATTGAGAGAAGATTTTCGTCTCAAGCCCTCAGCGTCTTCATGGATCCGGATGGATTGCGTAGAATGCGAACGCAAAGAGGGCCAGTAGCTCAGTCGGTTAGAGCAGGGAACTCATAATTCCTTGGTCGCGGGTTCGAGTCCTGCCTGGCCTATCGCCCCTGTATTCCTTTGGAAGACAGGGGCTTTTTTATTGGAGGTTGGGCCGAGGGTCGCCTTTTGTTTGATTTCTGTTTCGGTGGGAGAAGTGCATATGGCGGGTGAGGGAGGCCGGTTGGCGACTTGGTTGGCGGGGCGATTTGTTTTGCGACCGACTTCGCATGCGATCGATTCGGGGGCTCAGGTTCGTTTCCAATTGCCCGCTGGAAAATCGTCGAAGTCGATCGAAGCTTTTGCTCACGTCGATCCCCAGCGGATCGCCGAGGGCCTCTTTCCTGATCTGTTGGTTCTGAAGCTGCCCGGGACCGGTGGGCGTGCGGAACGTTCGCCCGCTTTGCCTTCGGCGGTTCGTTTTAGTGGAACGAGTGAAGTTTGGACTTGGAATCCTCCGGGGTATGGTGGCAGTTCGGGGAAGGCCTCTTTGAAAAAGCTACCGGTCGCTTCGCTTGCGTTCTTTGATGCCGTCACAAAAATGAGGCGAGGCGAAAAGACTCGTGTGGTCTTGATGGGCAATAGCCTGGGGTGTGCGGTCGCGATGTGGCTGGCAGCTAACCGCGAAGTGGATGGGTTGGTCTTGCGAAATCCGCCTCCTCTTTCTGCGACGATTTTGAATGTGGCGACTCGCCAGCGTTCACGTTTGTATCAGTCGCTGATTCGCTTGCCGGCACGTTGGGTCGGCCGCGGGATTCCCGCGGCGCTCGATATTCTGCAGACAGCTCCTAAGTGCACTGCCCCCGCCTTGTTTGTTCAGTGCAGCGGCGATTCATTGGTGCCGCCGGAGCTCCAGGCAAAGGTCCGGCAAGCTTACGCCGGGCCGCATCGACTGGTTGTCTGGGAAGGTCTGGAGCATCACGAGGTCCCTGAAGAAAAAGATGCCGGAGAATATTACGCCGAGCTGGAGTGGATCTTCGGTACGCAAGAGGGCAAGTGAGGTTTTGAGAGGGGGGGATTTTCTCGCAGCGATTTTGCGGTGAAGACGCGGTGAATGTTTCGTATTTCACACGGTTATGTCATGTCTTGCCCAGCTCTGTCTGCCCCCTCTCCCCCAAAACAAGCTCTTGAATCGCAGTTAATTGAACTGGCTGGCGACCCGTTGATTTGATGTCAAACCTGTTTTGAGCGAGCTTGTTTTGAGGGCGAGGGGAGCAAGGATTTGCTTGCTTATTCTTAACGCGTCCGCCGGAGCTGCATCGCTGTCGCTCTTTGATCCGGCCTACTTTCTAAACGCCATTTCGCCGGGTCCCCTTTGAGAGCTGCAATCGGTCGTATGGAAATAGCACGTAGTAGAGTCTCTCCGAGACTCGTGCTTGCTGTATTCTCCGCCTCGGAGAGGCGGAGTTACGAATCGCGGAGCTGCGGGGTGCGTCCGCCGGAGCTGCATCGCTGTCGCTCTTTGATCCGGCCTACTTTCTAAACGCTATTTCGCCGGGTCCCCTTTGAGAGCTGCAATCGGTCGTATGGAAATAGCACGTAGTAGAGTCTCTCCGAGACTCGTGCTTGCTGCATTCTCCGCCTCGGAGAGGCGGAGCTACGAATCGCGGAGCTGCGGGGTGCGTCCGCCGGAGCTGTATCGCTGTCGCTCTTTGATCCGGCCTACTTTCTAAGCGCCATTTCGCCGCGTCCCCTTTGAGAGCTGCAATCGGTCGTATGGAAATAGCACGTAGTAGAGTCTCTCCGAGACTCGTGCTTGCTGCATTCTCCGCCTCGGAGAGGCGGAGCTACGAATCGCGGAGCTGCGGGGTGCGACCGCCGGAGCTGCATCGCTGTCGCTCTTTGATCCGGCCTACTTTCTAAGCGCTATTTCGCCGCGTCCCCTTTGAGAGCTGCAATCGGTCGTATGGAAATAGCACGTAGTAGAGTCTCTCCGAGACTCGTGCTTGCTGCATTCTCCGCCTCGGAGAGGCGGGGTACGTCCGCCGGAGCTGCATCGCTGTCGCTCTTTGATCCGGCCTACTTTCTAAGCGCCATTTCGCCGCGTTCCCTTTGAGAGCTGCAATCGGTCGTATGGAAATAGCACGTAGTAGAGTCTCTCCGAGACTCGTGCTTGCTGCATTCTCCACCTCGGAGAGGCGGAGCTACGAATCGCGGAGCTGTGCTGTTTACTTTTGGGCTCTGGCTTCTTGGAGCATTTCGATCAGCTGGGGGCGGATGATCGATCCGGGAAGTGCGTAGCTGACGATCCGGCCGGCTCGGGCGATGTTTAATCCGACCACTTTCCCGCTGGTGTCGAGCACGGGGCCTCCACATTGGTCGGGTTCTAGGACCGTGTCGTGTTGGAGGACTCGGTCGAATCCGCTCAGCCGAAGGCTGCGGGCGCCGTTGACTCGAACTTCGTTTTCCGATTCTTGCATCAGTCGGAAATCGCGAATCTGAGCCTCGACTTCGACGGTCGATTCTTCTCGCTGAAGGGTTAAGTGAACGGTTTCGCCTGGATAGAGTCCCCGCAGTGCGAGGATCACTTGCTGTTGCCCCGTTTCCTCATGTCCGTTGACCGCAATGATTCGGTCGCCGCGTAGCACGCCCGCTTCATCCGCTCCGCTATCGGGCCAGACGACGTCGACGCGGGCTTGCCCTCGGCTGTCGTTCTGGAGGGCGACGCCCAACCGTCCCTTGTGGTCGATGGCGCGTGGAACCGCTCCGACAACCCCTAACCCGATTGGTGTTTTGCCTCGTCCGGCGCTGACAAGAAAGCTGCCGATTTCAGGTTCTTCGGTATCAAAATCGACGCGGGGAAGTTTGCGGACTTCGTCGATATGCAGAAGGGCTAGATCGGTCGATCGTCGTACTGCTGCGATCCGGGCGTGAAATAATCGTCCGTCGGCTAAACGGACTCGAAGCGGATCGGCACTCAGTTCGCTTCGCTTGGTCAGGACGTACCCGTCGGTTGCCACGATCGCGCCCAAGGCGACCGGTTTGCCGTTGGACAGAACCTGTACGGTCGCCTGTCCTGCCTGAACGGAAAGAGGCGTTACCAGCTTCATCATCGAACCGTTATCGCGGCGGTTCGATAATTGGATTCCGAACTGCTCCTGGATCCAAGCCGGGGCTTTAGGCTCCTGAGCCGTCAGCGGTGCCGCATCGGTAAGCAAACAGACAACAGCTCCGATGCATCCGATCGCCGCAAAGCGAATGGTGCGAACGCCATAGTGCGAGAGGTTTGAGGAGTTCAAGAGGTTTGAGGAGCTTGAGGAGCTTGAGGAGTTCGCCATCGTTAAAGTCACCAGCGGAAGTTCAGGCAGTGGTAAGCAGCGAGCGGTTCTTCGGAGTTGTTTTTTATCGAGACGCTTTTCTGCGGAGACGTTTTTCAGTTTGCGAAAGCATGCTGCGGGAGCATTCGGTCGCGGAACGGAAGGCGGGAATCATTCGGTAAAGCGAGGGTCGCGTCCGATTTCGACAATCACTCGTTTGGTTTCCCCGCCTCGCTTCAGGCGGACGATGACCCGCTTGCCGGGCATCGTTTGCGCCACGGCTTCGCGGAGAGAATCGAAGTTCGAGATCAGGTCATCCCCCAGTTTTTCGATCACGTCGCCGACTTGGATACCCGCGTTTGCGGCGGGGGATTGGTCGCGGACGTCGGTGATCAGGGCGATGGGGTTATCCTGTTCGCCGTGGACGCCCAAGATTGGACGGAATCCGGGTAAGAACCCCCAAGCTTTGCCGGCGTAGAGGTCGTCCCATTTCTCTTCGTAGTACTGGACGGGAATGTGAAGGTTGTCGGCGACGTCGTTCCCGATGCGTGAGTGGATGGCGATCAAACGGCCTTCGATGTCAAACAGCGGGCCTCCGCTATCTCCACCGGTCAGAGTGCAGTCGGTGACGATCGATCCTTTGCGAATGGCAAGGATGCGACCGACGCGCGTGACCAGTCCACGGACGGGGTCGTAGCCGCCGGGGTGTCCGATGGCGATGCACCACATGCCCTGTTCCAGCAGGTTGCTGTTTCCCAGGGAGGCGTGGGGCCAGGGTTGGCCGTCGTTTTGATCGTCATCCAGTTTGATCAGGCCCGCGTCGACTTCGCGGTACATGCCCCGAGTCGTTGCGGTGGCGGTTGTGCCATCGCTGAGCGTAATCTTCACTTTTAATCCAGGGCGTTCGGCGACATGGGCCGCCGTCAGGATGATTCCGTCGCCAGAAATAATGACTCCACACCCTTGAGTGCTGCCCGTTTCGTGCCCATCGATCTGAATGTTGACCGTGCATGCGGCAGCCCGCGTGGCGATCGCCTGTTGCTGGGATTCAAGATCACGCAGTTGCTGCAGTGTGGAGGGGACGCCGCCGGATTTGACGATGCTGACAAGCGATTCCGGAGAGGCTAGGTAAGTGCTCCCCGAACCATTGCTGGGGGGTTCAGCAATCGCGACTCCGGAAAAGAGCAACAGGCTGGTTAGGACGATCTTCGATAAGTGATAGCCTGCTGATTCCATAGCACCAAACGAGTTTGTGGGGATCGGAGAATCGGCGAAACGCGATATACTGATTCCTCATTCTAACCGAAAAGCAACCACTGGCGAGAAAACCAGCGACTTTATTATCCAATGTCTAGCTTAAATCATCCTTCCGCCAATTCTGCTGGCACCGCGTTGATCGTTGGTTGTGGTTATCTGGGCAAACGGGTCGCTCAGCGGTTGATCGCCGATGGCTGGGAAGTCTTCGCGACGACTCGCAAGTCTAGTCGAGCAAAAGAGTTAAGTGCAGTCGGTGCGAAGCCTGTGGTGGTCGATTGGACCGATCGGCGGAGCCTGCGGTCGTTGCCCGGCCATGACCGAATGCTGGTGGCGGTCGCGTACGATCCGCACAGTTCGGTCAGCCGCTATGACAGTCAGGTCGGGGGATTTCGGAATTTATTGCAAGCGACCGATCCGGCGGCCGATTTGTGTTACATCAGCACGACGGGCGTCTACCATCAAGCGGACGGACGCTGGGTCGATGAGGCTTCCCCGTGTCGGCCTCCACGCGAAGCGGGCCGAGTTCACTTAGAAGCGGAGCAACTGCTTTCGCGTTATCGGCCTCGGGCTGACTGGACCGTTTTGCGGTTGGCTGGTATCTATGGTCCACAAAGAGTGCCGCGAATTGCCGATGTGGTCGCCGGGAAAGCGTTGACGGCCGATCCGGATCAGTATTTGAACCTGATCCATGTCGATGACGCGGCGGCGATCGTGATGGCGGCTTGGCGTGCTGGGCAAGCGGCTCGCCGTCGCTATTATGTCGTTTCCGATGGGAATCCGGTCCTGCGTGGCGATTTTTATCGTGCGGTGGCTCAGATGACCCACAGTCCGGTCGTTCGGTTCGAAAACGCCGCCAGTGCTAGGCCGGGGCCGCAGCGCGGAGGCCATAAGCGAATTTGGAATTTGCGTTTGCAGACGGATCTCTACGCTCAATCGCAATTCTTATACAACAACTATCAGCAGGGGCTGCAGTCGATCATCCCCACGCCTTTTTCTTCAGCGGAGTCTACTACCTGATGCTCTCTCGCAAACCGATTTTTCCGGGTGTGATCGAATTGAATTTTCAAGCTGGCGAGGTGCTCGGCTGCAGCGTTTATTTGATTTACGATCAAGACGAATGGGTGTTGATCGATATCGGCTACGAAGAGACGGTTGACGATTACATCGAGATCATTCGAAGGCTCGATTTCCCGTTGTCTCGATGCAAGGCATTGATCGCAACCCACGCGGATGTGGATCACATCCAAGGTCTGGCCAAAGCAAAGCAGGTGTTGCGGACCGAGGTCATGTCGCACCCCAATGCCGTAAAACCACTGGAGAGCGGTGACGCGCTGCTGACCTTGGCCGAGATCGCGGCTCAGGGATTGAAGATGGATATGCCGCCGGTCCAGATCGAGCATCAGATCGATGAGGGAACGATCATCCAAGTCGGTGATAAGAAGATCGAGGTCTGGCATACCCCGGGACACACCGACAGCCAGTTGGCCTTCCGTATCGACAACATTTTGCTAAGCGGTGACAACATCTATCGCGACGGCTGTATCGGAGCTCTGGACGCACACCACGGAAGTGACATTAAAGCGTTCATCACATCGTTGGAACGTATCCGTGACAGCGATATCGAGTGGCTGCTGCCAAGTCATGGACCAATCTTTCGCAAAGATGTCGCCATGCTGAACAAAACGATCGATCGAGTCAAAGGCTATTTGACGATGGCCGATTTTGGCACGCTGGCCGAATCATGGCCGTTGATCGACGAATGGGAAGACGAAGTCGCCGACGGAATCCTGCCCGAAGGTTTGGGCTAAGGATCACCGGCCACGATACAGAAGTCGCGAAGCGACGGCACGCGATAGCCTCGGACGTGTAAGATTCGTCTGCCGGAGCTGTATCGCTGTCGCTCTTTGATCCGGCCTACTTTCTAAACGCCCTTTCGCAGCGTCCCGTTGGAGACCTGCAATCGGTCGAATGTAAATAGCACGTAGTAGAGTCTCTCCGAGACTCGTGCTTGCTGCATTCTCCGCCTCGGGGGACGTCGATTGTTTCGCACGCCCAGCGGAAGCGAAAACCGTCGGCTTATAAATCGCGCGTCCCGAGAGGCGGAGCTACGCGATTCGTCCGCCGGAGCTGTATCGCTGTCGCTCTTTGATCCGGCCTACTTTTTACACGCCCTTTCGCAGCGTCCCGTTGGAGACCTGCAATCGGCCGAATGGAAATAGCACGTAGTAGAGTCTCTCCGAGACTCGTGCTTGCTGCGTTCTCCGCCTCGGGGGACGTCGATTGTTTCGCAAGCCCAGCGGAAGCGAAAACCGTCGGCTTATAAATCGCGCGTCCCGAGAGGCGGAGCTACGCGATTCGTCCGCCGGAGCTGTATCGCTGTCGCTCTTTGATCCGGCCTACTTTTTACTTTCTGATGCAGTCGACGTCCCGCGGTAGGCAGGCGAATAAACAATTGGAACCATTGTCTTCAGAGAGATCGCTCGCGTTATTGGGCTTTGCTTAGGCTTTGCTTGAGGGCGGCGGCGGCTTGTTGAGGGGCGGCTGCGGATTGGAGGGCGGCGGTGACTGCGATCCGGCGGATTCCGGTTTGTAGGACTTGGTTCAGGTTCTCTTGGTTGATGCCCCCGATTGCAAACGCGGGCAACGAGATCGACGCGGCAATTTGCTTGAGGAAATCCAATCCGGGAAATTCGTCGAACGTTTTGGTTTGGCTGGGGAAAGTGGGGCCGCAGCCGATGTAATCCGCTCCGCCCAAAACCGCTGTTTCAGCTTGGGCGTAAGAGTGTGTGGAGACTCCGATCAGGCTTGCCGGGGGCATCATTTTTCGAACGCTGGCGAGCGGCAATTCGTCTTGTCCGACGTGGACCCCGTCCGCTTGGCATGCGATCGCAATGTCGGCTCGGTCGTTGATGATCAATAGCGGACGTTGCCCCGGCATCTGTCGCAACGCGGTCATCGCCGCGGACCCATATTCGAACAGTTCGCGGTCGCTCAACTGTTTGTCGCGTAGCTGAAATATGTCGACGCCACCCTCGGCCAGTGATCGCAGGTTTTTGAGGAATGAATCTTTGCCGTCCGCACCGTTGATCAATGCGTATAGGTTCCGGTCGGCCAGTCGGTTGCAGCGATCGGGCAAAGTTTCGATCGCGGCCGCAAGCGTGTAGGTTTGGTAGCGAATCTTTTCAAGTTGAACCGCTACGTTCGGGGAAATGCATTTGGCGTATTCCTCCGCAGAACGGAGGGCTTGTTGGCAGCGTGTGGCGGCTGCGACGGCGACCGACGCCGGGGCCGCGCGCGTCTGTTCGCCGCTGGTTTGTAGGTCCGTGCCGACGTCGCCCGGTGTGTCGCGCGCGGCAAGTAGTTCGCGCCGCGGCAACTGCGAAGCGGCAGTCGCTAGATCATGCCGCAGTCCCTTTGCGCTCTCGGCAAGCAACGCGTCATTCAAAGCGAATCGCGCGTAGTCCTCGAGCGTGCGGAAGCCTTCGCCGATGCGGTTGAAGGATGCGTCGAGGATGCGGTAGATCGCGGTTGTCATTGGGAGTTGGGAGTTGGGAGACACGGAGACACGGGGACACGGGGACACGGAGAGGTGTTTTGGGGAGTGGGGGTACTATAATGCTTTCTTGGACTTTGTTTCTTTCCTCGCTTGGGTGTGACTTCTTGATGTCATTTAAATTGCGTTTCGCTGTTGGTGCGATTTTATTGGTTGGGTTTGCTTCGGGACTGGTTGGGGCTCAGGATGCGAAGCCTGTGGCGGCTAAAAAAACGGTCGCGGATCAACCGATGAAGCCGGTTCAGGAAGACCCTGATTTGCCTCGAGTCCTTTTGATTGGTGATTCGATTTCGATTGGCTATACCGTGGCCGTTCGTGCAAATATGAAAGGGGAAGCAAACGTTATTCGCCCGCTGATGAATTGTGGTCCGACCACTCGTGGGATCGACAATTTAGAGGCTTGGCTGGGAGAGGGGAAATGGGACGTGATCCATTTCAATTTTGGGCTGCATGACCTGAAGCATGTGGGGAAAGATGGAAAGTCGTTGGTGGCGGTTGAAGCGAGTAACAGCCGGCGGCAGGTGACGCCGGAAGATTACCGAGCCAATCTGCAAAAGTTGGTCGATCGTTTGAAGCAAACCGGAGCCGAATTGATCTGGTGCTCAACGACCCCCGTCCCCGAAGGGGCTCGAGGTCGTAACGTCGGCGATTCGGTTGAATACAACGCGATCGCTGCCGAGGTGATGGAAGCGAATCAGGTCGCTATCGACGACCTTTACACGTTTGCAAAAGAGCACAAACGGAAGATTCAAAAGCCAGCCGATGTGCACTACACCGCCGCGGGTTCCGCGATCTTGGGAGCAGAGGTGGCTGCTCAGATCCGCAAAGCATTGAAGTCCAAGGCAGAGTGATCATCTGCGGACAGGGGGCCAGGCTTTCTTTGCTTATTCTTTTCGGCATCCCTCGAAACTTGTGCTTGCTGAGCTCTCCGCCTCGGGGGGCGTCGATTTTATAAATAGTCGATCTTCAGGTATCCAAACGGAGTCGGCCCCATGCCAGCTTGTCTGGCATGAAGCAAAGATTTGAAGTTAGATCCTGTTTTGAATAGGTCGCGCCTCCGGTTCGGCTTGCCGCTGAAAGCGGCAAGCCGAACCGGAGGCAATGCGATGAGGGTGACCGCTGCTAAGTTCAAATCTATCGTTCCTGTCGGATAAACCGATCAGGGGACCTGGGGGGCAGACGTTTCTCGCTTCCGCTGCATTCCGCTAGGAAACCGCCAACTAATAAATCGCACGAGTCGAGAGGGGGAGGTGCGAGAGGCGGAGCTAGGCGGTGTTTCCGCCGGAGCTGCATCGCTGTCGCTCTTTGATCCGGCCTACTTTTCTAATAAATCGCACGAGTCGATAGGGGGAGGTACGAGAGGCGGAGCTAGGCGGTGTTTCCGCCGGAGCTGCATCGCTGTCGCTCTTTGATCCGGCCTACTTTTCTAAGGCTTCGATATGCTGCCGCCAAGCGGGCTTCTGGGAATCCTTGCCGTGGGACTGCATACGGCTGAAAGTTTGATTAGAATGCCGCATCTTGTCAGCAAATGCTGACAAGGCCCGCCCTCGTAGCTCAGGGGATAGAGCACCGCTTTCCTAAAGCGGGTGTCGCAGGTTCAATTCCTGCCGGGGGCATTCTTTTTCAGCTGAAGAGTTGGCGGCCGTTCTCTCTATTCGAAACGGCCGCGGCTGCCCGACGAATCGCGTCGCCGGGCGGCTTGGTGATGCTGCAGGTCGCTTCTCTTACGGAATGTCTACCGGATCGATAGGAATTACTGGGTCGATGGTAATCACTGTGGCATCGGACATGGCTCCGGTATCTACGCTTGCTCCGCCACCGCCATCCCCGGCTGCTGCAGCTAGGGCGGCAAGTCCGGCCAATGCACCAATGCCGCCTGCTCCGCCACCACCGCCTCCTCCGCCACCACCACCGCCGCCCGTTCCTGGGCCGCCAGCGGAAGCACCACCTGGAGGTGTGGTGCCTGGAGTTTCGCCACGATTGGTGAGGTCGTCGTTCACGCCTTCTTCAACCGATGCGACAAATTCAGGTGGTAGCATCAGGATATCGATGGGAGGTGAAATGCCGGGGCTTTGCATCGCAATCGTGCGGAAGTTGGCCGCTTTGCGGAAGCTCGCTCGGCGAACCACTGGAGTGCCTTCAACCGCTTCGGCTGGTTTGACGGCGGATCCGGTGATTTGGAACGTGAAGGCTGCGTAACCTAGAGGGCCTGTTGCAATTGCGTTGTAAACGCCTACGGAAAGACCGCTGACAACAAACCAACCATTATCGTCGGTGGCGACTTCATCGATTTTCACGCTTTGACGCCAGATCGTGATTTTGTGGCCTGAACGGTCAAGAACCTGCGAAGGGTCGACAAATCCGTAAATCCGGCCATGAAGCAAGCCGTCCGAATCGAGTTCGCCTTGGTAGAAGGGTTTCGACCGGTGTTTGACTTTGTTGTAGTCCAAGCTGAAGTTGTAGTTTCGTGGATCGGGGTTTGCCATGTAGCTGGCATAGTTGCGAATTTGCAAGTCGCTGGAATTGGGGATGACAGGGATCTCAAATGGCGCAGACGTTTGGACGTCGGCAGGCTTGGGAACGACCGCGATGGCGACAACCGCATAGATGCCAGGTCCCGAGATCACGACTCCGTAAGGCCCGGGAGCGACGCCTGAAAAGCGAGCGAGTCCATCGGCAGAAATCGGTGCCCGCCATGAAACACCACCGCGCGAGAACAATTGGATCTCGCGTGCGACCGGTTGCCCTTCGACTGCGGGGCCTTCACCTCCGTGCAGATTCAACACTCGCAGATGCAAATTACCATTATCGGTAAACGCAAAAAAGCTCTCCGGTACCGAATCCGTAACATCGGCGGGAGCGCCCGCAGGTGTTGGAAGGGCTTCCGAAAGACTGGGAATTGCCGGAGCTTGAGCAGCGGCGACGCTGGTCAGTAAGAAGCAGAGGCTGGCGGAGGTCAATAGTCGTTTTAGCACGGGATGATTTCCAAGGTAAAAGACGAGGTGTTGCACGTTTCGCTTCGCTTTAATCACTGCAGGGCGAAGCTGAACGGCCCAAATGGCCCTGGAAGTGGGACATCGTATACGTCATTAAAGTTCTCTAGTTACTACACGTTACCTACGCTACGGATTGAAGTCAATCAAATGGTTGTACTCTTTTCCTGGGTTATTCCGTCTGTAGTCATCAGGCTGGCTCCCCATAGCAAAATCGCAGCTAAGATGCCCAAAGCAAGCCCCACGGCTCCACCGGTTAATAGGTAGGGGCGTAACTGGGGATCGGTTTGGATTCCTTCGGAGGGTGGGGAGGTCGTGGTCAGAATGGCGGGCAGGATCGGGCTGGCGTCTTCCAAGGTCGCCAGTTTTGTGATCACCGACGCGAGCAATTGGCGTTGCTGAGCCTGATCTTGCTGAATCGAATCGGCCAACCTTAGCTTTTGCTCTTCCGACGTCAGGGTAAGAAGGACCTGTGACTGCTCCTCTTCCGCTCGGCTCCGCTGTTGGTCCAGGCGATGCTTTTGGGCTCGCAGTTGTTTCAGCAACGTCGAAATCCGCTGCCCATTGCTTGGCGGGGCCTCAGCCTCCACGTCGGCTGGACCTTCCTTGGCGTCTGGCGAAGACGGGCTGTTCGGTTTGTCTGCAGGGGCGGTTTCGTTGTTGCCCGGGGCACCGAAATCATCGCGGGCTTTTGCCAGCCGGCTTTTGAGAGCGACGGCAGCCGGGTGAGCTGGCCCGACTTTGGTCAGCAATTTTTCTAATTCTTGTTCCAGCGGAATAACTTCGGTTTCCCATTTTGCACGCCGTTCGGCTCGTTCGCGTCGTGCCAGTTCCGCAGCGTATGCCCTAGCCGCTGATTCGTCGCTCGCATTTTCGGGTTCAGGGGGCGAAGTTGGTACAGGTTGCCCCATCACCACCAGAATCTGTTCTGCCGAGGACCCTTGGGCGATCATCGCTTCGATTTCAATCAACCGTTTGGCGAGTGCCGATTGTTGGGCGGTCAGCTGCTGCAGTTCCGTTTTCAAGGTGGGCAGCCGAGTCGCTGCAGCCGATTCGACCTTACCGTCAATCCAAACCGCATCGGCAGGAATTTCAAGGTTTTGTGCAAACGCTTCCAGTTCCGCTTGTCGTTTTTGGATTTCGGCGCGAGCGGTGGTCAGCAGCTCGATCGATTCATTCCACTGAACGAATTCCTTGTTATCGGTATTCTGAGATTGGTATGTGGCTAGGATCGCTTGGTTTAGCCGTGTTGCCACCGAAGGAGTGGGGGCTTTGGTTTGAAGCTGAAGGAGGGCTCCTTTGCCAGAGGACCCCAAAGCCTCGGTCGAAATGTTTCCCGCCGCGATCCATTGGCCGGCCACCTGGTCCGCCGTAGCCGATCGGTTTGAGGAGAGTTGTCGCAACAGGTTTTCGGAATCGATCGCTTGGGCAATGATCGTCTGACTGAACAGGAACGGACCGGCCGGTTGCGTAGAGGGCGCTTCATTGGCGAGTTCGGCAGGATCGGTGCTGGCGGGACGGCTGCCCGCAGGGTTTCCGGCGATCTCAAAAGTGGAGGTCGAAGTGAAGACCGCCGGCTGCTTAACGTACATGAAGTACCCGACCCCCAGTCCAACCAACATCCCCAGCAGACCCCAGGCGGAAATTCCAAGGATGCGAGAAACGGTCCGGCGAGCAGTCGATGACATAGGTAAATAACGCAAATCAGAGAATAAGGGGGCAGGGGACATCGCACCGGCCGAGGTCCTATCATACTAAAACCAGATGTCCTCCAACGTCGATTTGTCAAACATCTCGCAAGACAAGTTGGGAGTTGGGAGTTGGGAGTTGGGAGTTGGGAGTTGGGAGTTGGGAGTTGGGAGTTGGGAGTTGGGAGTGGGGAGTGGGGAGTGGGGAGTGGGGAGTGGGGAGTGGGGAGTGGGGAGTGGGGAGTGGGGAGAAGTTTTTTTCTCACTCCGTGAAGGAATGTCCTTAAAGGCTACTTCCGTGTCTCTCGCGAAAGGCGACAGGCAAAAATCTGGCTCCCCTCGCCCCTAAGCAAGCTCTTTGTAGCGGACGAAATCTTTGCTGGCTTAATGCGTGATCTCTCCCTTTTGGTTCGATTTTGCGGAGCTTGCTTGGGGGAGAGGGGCTGGGGGGGAGGGGGTGTTTTACGCGGCGATTTTGCAGCGAAGACGCGATGAATGCCTGGTGTTTCAAGCGGGTATGTCACGTCTTTCCCTACCGCAATCGGCCCCCCCCCCCCCCGCCCCCCTCCCCCCAAAACAAGCCTTTTGGCTGTAGTCATTTGAACTGGCTGGCGAACTGTTGATTTGATGTCAAACTTGCTTTAAGCAAGCTTGTTTTGAGGGCGAGGGGAGCCAGATTTTTTCGCTCTTCGCTCTTCGCTCTTCGCTCTTCGCTCTTCACGTCCCCCGCGAAAGGCGACAATTACCTCACCTTCCCTCTGCTGAGGTTGGCGGCCTGTTCTCTTTGTTTGGCATTTTCAGACGTTGGATTCTTCTCATGATTGCCGGGTTGGTGTGACGGAGCTTCTTGATTTGCTCCAGCAACTGTGGCGAGTTCTCCTCGGCGTTGGGATCAAGAAAGTCCAGCTCGATCAGCATCTCTTTGGGTCGGTCGTCCAGAGGCGATTGCAACATTGCGGCTAAGGCGTGGTCTCGGGCATCCCTGTATCGTTGCAGGCTTTGGGTGGGGGTTAGCAAATCTTCCATTTGAAGGGTTTGCCCCGTTTCGTCGACCGCAGCCTGTTGAAGTGCCCTGCGGAGGGTGCGGGGCGAAACGATGCGGTCGGCTTGTTTGGAGTCGGCTAGTTTTTGTTCGACGAGCCATTTTGCTCCGGCACGACGTTGTTCATTGACAATCCATCGCGCCATCCCCAGGTCTCCGTCAGCAATCAAAGTCCCGCCGGCAATCTGATTTTCCAGGCCTTGGAAGCGAGCGGTGTAGTCCGGCAAACGGTCCGCCGGCGTTGCTGCGTGTTTGTTGTGAGCAAAGTTGGCTCGCTCGGCCTCCGCGCCTCGGTCCATGAAAACGTATGCCGAAGCTTGGGCAAAGATCAGAATCGCCAGGACGAGCAGGCTGGCGATGGTTGCCTGTCGATTTCGAGTGCTGCCAGACGGTTCGCCACCAATGGCACTCATCTTCTTAGCGGAACGGCGCAAGCCGTCCGGCAACAGCCTTAAAAACCACTCCCCTTTGCCGCTCGTCTCTCGGCGATCCGCTAAGGATTGGGTGGTTTCGCTAGCTGCTCCGCTAATGGCTCCGGCCAAGCAGGCAACCGTCAGCAAGACCGGAGGGAGCGCGATCGCGAAGTCAAACGACTGGCTGATAATCATCGAAGGAATCAAGAACAGGCTGGCCAATACCAGTCCTTGCCGGTAGGAGCGTTGGTCGGGCGACGTGGTATCCTGGTCACTCGCGAGGGTTCGAGTGTCTCGGATCAGGAAATAAAGGCCTGCTAGAATGATAGGGATCCACCAGAACCCCCCCTCGACCAGCCATTCAACGTGCATCCCGTCCGCGTTGTAAAACCAAAGATTGGTTTCAAATGCTTGAAAAGGTAGGTGGGCAAAGCGATACGTCCCCAGGCCAGCTCCACCCGGCAGATGAGCGACTGCGGTTCGCAGCCCGTCTTGCCAATGTTCCAGGCGAGGGTCGTTCATCGATTCCCCGCTGGTCAACGTCTCCAGTCGGTTGCGGACATCGGTTGTCATTCCCAGCCAGCTGAGCAACAGGATCGCCGCTGCGATGGTGCCTGCAGCGACGACCAGCGTCCGAAATTTGGCACCGCTGCGGAACAGGTAAAGTCCCAGGACGCTTGCTCCCGCCAGCATCCCTAGGGCTCCGCCGCGGGATTGGCTTCCCAAAATTCCCCCCACCAAGATCGCGATCATCAGGCAGATTCCGATCGTTCGCCACTGCGATGCGGCAGGGATTGGATTGGTGGCCTTGGGGGCCGGTGGAGTCTCCGAGGTCGTTTCGGATCCAGGAGGGCGGCGAATCGAAAGCGGAAGTAGGCCAATCGCTGCGGCAATTGCCAGGTTTAAGTATCCCGCACAATTGTTGTTGTTAATAAAAGGACCAAACGGGTCGCCAACTCCGACCGGGGAAATGAGCAGTCGTTGACGTAATTCCTCGCTGGAATCTCGAGCCAAGCGAATCGAATCCGCCAGCCCAAAAAAGGCGAAAAGAGTTCCCGCTCCCGCGATGCTTAGAAGCAGAATCACCCCCCAACGTTTCTCTCGGCAGCAAAGCGTCGATAGCCAACAGGCAACGGCAAACCCTGCCGGAATGGTCAGTGCGATGCGAGTGTGCAGAGGGGCGACACTGATCGGGTGACGTGATCCGCCGCCAGCGGGTTCGATCCCTTGGGCTTCGGCTTCCGCCAGCAAGCCCGCAGGCACAAAGTCTTGGTAAGCCGCCAAGCTGCCGGGGCTGAGGATGCCAAGGAGGCTATTGGGTAGCGGAATGGTTTGGCAGAAACCAAGGAACCAAGCCAAGCATGCCAGCGCGACCAAAGGAGAAACGCGAAAACGGGGTGCCGCCTTCCAGTTCGCTGCCACCAACGCCAACCCCAGCGGAAAAAGCAGCAAAAGCAGACCCGCAGCCGTCGCCTGAGTCGATCGATGCCCGCCACCATTGTCCCAAGCCGTCCAGATAGTGGTCCCGGCGAGGAGTAGGGTTAGGAGTAGGGCTAGGGCGGTGGGGTGTTTTTTAGAGGGGGCGGTGGTGTTCAAGGGTGAGTGGGAGTTGGGAGACAAGGAGACAAGGAGACAAGGAGACAAGGAGTGAAGGAGTGAAGGAGTGAAGGAGTGAAGGAGTGAAGGAGTTGGTGCCGTGCTGGAACTACTATAGGTCGTTGCTGTGTTGGTTGGTGGATTGGGGGCAGGCGGGCTGGTCTGGCACCCTCCGGTCACCTTCTTAGCGGTACGGCGCGAGCCGTCCGGCCCTTTTCTTGGATGCTTTCTTCGCGGCGCGGGCTGTCCGGCAATCGCTTTGAAAACACTTTGAATTTGCCGGCTGGCTTGCTCCGATCCGCTAGGGAATCCGCCCGTAAATGCCAAAGTACTTGGTATTGGGCTCCAGCCGTCCGGCCATTGTCGCCTCAAACAACCTTATTAATCGCAGCCGATTGAACCAACTGACGAATCGTTGGTTCAATTTTAAATTTGGATTTATGGGAGCTTGTTTTGGGGCGTCGGACACCCGTTTCCTTTACTTCTTTTTGTTGTTTTCTGCTCCCCTGGAAGGGGCGTCTCCGCAAATTTGGACTTGTTACTGGCCGATTTCGGAGTCCGATGCCTTCGTATTGCTGCTGCGTCTCCCGCTTCGAGAGGCGGGGAACTAAACTGGATGCTGGTTCATCCAAAATGTCCGGCCGTTGAAATCGTTTTAATTCTTCTTGCCGGAATGATCGTTAGAACCGGACGGCCTTGCCAACGAAGTAGGGGAAAGATGGACCAGTTGATTGACGTTTTCCATTTTGCGACCTACTATGATTACCACTCTAGGGGAGGGGGTAGTGTTGATGGCATGGAATTTGGCCGTTGCCTCTCTTGCGGGGAATGACTCCCCCTTTTTCGACGAAAGTTGCCGATTTGAGGCAGTTAAGTCCCCGTTGTTTTGGTTGCTCTAGGGACGCGTTTGTGTCACCGAGGAGCACGAAGTGCGCGCCGCTGGGGCGTTGCACGTTTTCCTTCAGTTTTGATTTCCGCAAAGGTGTTTCGGTTGTCTAAGCGTTCCACTCGTAAGCGCCAGTCGCCTCGGTCACCCCTTGCTCGTGTCAAGCCATCCTCGGGTGGTGAGGTATCTAGCGACGCACCTAAAAAAAAACGCCGATCGTCTCGCCGACGGGAGAAGTCTCCTCTGTTGGCGGCCGATCGGATCGCTTGGGCGAGTCCCTGGTTGTGGGGAACGGTTGCGATGCTGGTGGTGGTGACGCTTTACGCGTTCTGGCCCACGTTCCGCTGGTTAGAACAGGCTTGGGATCGTGAGCCCGACTATTCGCACGGGTACATCGTGGTCCCGCTATCGTTGTTGATATTGTGGATGCGGTGGGAGACTTTCCCGGGGATTCAAGCTCAGGTCGATTGGCGTGGAGTCAGTCTTATCCTGGTAGCCGTTGCGATGCGGGTGGTAGGCCGATTGGCTTACATGGACTTCTTTGATGGTTGGTCTTTGGTTCCGCTAGTCGCTGGAATCGTCTGGTTGTTGCTCGGTTGGCCAGCGCTCCGCTGGGCGGCTCCGGCAATCGTGTTTCTGATCATGTTGGTTCCGCTTCCTTATCGTGCCGAAACGATGTTGAGCTGGAAATTGCAGGGGGTCGCCACGGCGATCAGTACGGGGATGTTACGAATCGTTGGTTTGCCTGCCGTCTCCGAGGGGCATACGATCTGGGTGAACGATTCCCAATTGATGGTCGAACGAGCCTGTTCGGGGATGCGAATCTTTGTCGGTATGTTTGCCCTCGCCTTTTTCTGGGCGGCAACGGTGAAGCGAAGCTGGCTGGATCGACTGGTAATCTTCGCGGCGGTGATTCCAATGGCGTTGTTTGTCAACGCACTTCGGATCACAGCGACCGGAGTTTTGTATCAGTGGTTTGAAACGCCAGGGGCAAGGCATGTGATCCATGATTGGTCAGGGTATTTAATGATCCCCGTGGCGGCCGCTCTGTTGTGGTGCGTCAAGATTTATTGGGAACATTTATACCGGCCACTGGAAATACACGATCCGACGGAACGGGTCCGGGCAGCCACGGAAGGTGCATAGAGAGTTAGTGTCGCCTTTCGTTCCGCGAAAGATGCGTCCCCAAGCGTTCTTTCGCGGAGCGAAAGGCGACAAAAAAGCGACACTTTCAAAAGTGTTTTAGAGAATACAGCAGGTAGTGGGATCCAGTCGCCGTCAGGCAATTGAATTCCTTGTTCGGACGGAGCCGACCACCGCGGTGCAATCAACCGCGAGTGAAATGGATTGATCTATTTTACGGTTTGTGTGAACCAAAGTTTTCATTAGGAATCACGCGTGGATAATAGAATAACCCCCTCCAACGAATATCGGGTCGACCGTTCGGCCGCGCCACGTGGGCCCGTCGAACGGCGCGTAGAGCCGCCAGCTGCAAAGGGGCAAGAGTTTGATCCCCGACTCATTTGGGTGACGTTCCGTCGTTGCTGGTTGTGGGCTGTGCCGCTTGGTCTGGCGCTCGCATCGGTTGCTGCATATGCAGTTTTTGCAACCTTTGTCCCGATGTATCAAGCAACTCATTTGCTAGAAAAGAATCAGGATTATGTCGTTTTTGAAGGGGTGATGCCTACTTCGGCAAATTTGGCAGGCAGCGAGCGGCAGTTGATTTACACCGATATGGTGTTGGATGAAGTGTTGGCAAAGCCTGAAATTCAGTCGTTGCCTGCATTTGCGGACACGCAATTAGCAAAAGATACAATGCGTAAATATATGCGAGTCAGCGGTGCTGGTTCCGCTTCGTTGACGATCAGCTATCAAGACCCGGATCCACAGCACGCTGCTTTGATTTGCAATGAGATTGTGGAAGCCTATTTAGCTCGCCGCGAGCAATTTGATAACGAACGCGTTGCGAATCTGGAAAGTTGGCTGTCTCCCTCGATCGATCTTTGGAAGGAGGAGGTCGCTGGGCATGGGCGACGTGTCCGTGAACTAAGTAAAGCAGCCTACGGTTTTGATCCAACCATGCGTGTCGAGGGATTAGAGAATGATTTGTCGGTCCTTGGCTCTTTGCGGCGTGATTTGGCAGATTTGATTGTTGAGGAGTCCATACTGGAAGCCAAAATTGCGATGCGAAAGGCGGGGGGCAAAGATATTCGAGAAGTGGTGAAAACGCTTCCTGAAATTACAATTCCAGAGCCGACATCGGCCGAGATTGCTCGGTACGTTTCTTCCGACGGTGAAGTCGCCAAGCATCGTGGCTTGCTGGCGGATCGTGAGAAAAAGATCCGTGGAATGGAGGATGCTGGTTTTGCTTCGCTTCGGCAAGATCATTACGAAGATCTGAAAAAGCAAGCGGATGAACTTCGCAAGCAAGTTCAAGCGGCCGAGAAAGTGGCCCGCGATCGTGCGCCGGAAGTTCTGCAGAAACATGCGATGGAACTTGCTCAGCGTGAACGCGAATCACAATTGGCCAATCTGGAAGTGTCGACGAAGGCTTCACTGGCAAGCCAAGAAGTTCAATTGGCTGAATTGAAATCCAAGCGTTCGATTTTGCAGCAAGAGTACGATCTTGAGAAAGGGCGATTGGAGCAGAAGGGGGGCGATGCCGCAGACCTTCGATTCGCGCAGGAAGATCGTGAAATTGCAGTAGGGATTCTCGCTAAGTTGAACGAACGCTTGGCCGCGATTCGAACCGAACGTCGACGTGGAATGACGATTCAGACTTTGGCTGCGGCCAAGCCGCCTAATAAACCGCTGGTTCCTGTCCCTGTGAAAAAGATGGTTGTCGCGGGTGGGGCCGCCTTTATGATTCCTTTCCTGCTTGGATTGTTGCTGGAATTCCGCTCACAGCGTATCTGTGATGCCAGTGGGTTCGACGGACAATCGCTCGCTCCCGTGATTGGAGAAGTCGCTCGCTTGCCATCGCGAGCCGGTAGCAGCAAACGGCAACGGGTCTTTGAAGAAAGTATCGACACGCTCCGGGCGAATCTGATGCTCTCCAAAGATACGCGTGATGTTCGGACGATTTCCGTTGCCAGTAGCCTGTCGGGTGAAGGGAAAAGTAGTGTTTCCTCGCAGCTAGCGATCTCGCTTGCAAAAGCTTGCGGCGAAACGATCCTGTTGATCGATGCCGACCTTCGCAAACCGGATCAGCATGCGATCTTTGGTTTGGAAATGGGGCCTGGTTTGACTCGGGTTCTTTCCGAAGATGTGAAATTGGAGGACGCGGTCGATAAATCGCTTGGAGACTTGGTGCACGTCCTGCCGGCTGGCTTGATGCATCAAAGCCCTCATCGATTGCTCAATTCATCGGCCATTCGAGACCTCTTGGATCAAGCGTTGGCAAAGTACCGCTACGTGGTGATCGATACCGCCCCCGTGTTGGCGGCTGGCGAGACGCTGGCGATCGCTGCCGAAACGGACGCGACACTGGTCTGCATGATGCGAGACCTCAGCCGTACCGATACCGCCATCCGCAGCCAGCGAAGGTTGGAAGCTGCTGGAGCAAACGTGGTCGGGTCGGTCTTTAGTGGCGTCCCCTACCAGCAGTACTCCTATCGCTATGGCGATTACAACTATCTGATGGCTCCCGAAGCAAACCAGCCAGCGATCAAGTAGCGAAACGCCCACGTTGGGCGTGCTGCGGATATCGCTGAGACAAGGTATTTCGATTGGAAGCTTCCACAGGGGAGTCGTGGTTTTAAAGTGCGTTCCGCTGACGCACTTTGTTGTCATAACCACCCGCCGCGAGCAGGGATCAATGGTTCCTGTTTTGCAAATGTCCCATCCCTGTCACCCTCCGTACGAGGGTTGTATTGAAAACCGAGTGGCAGGTTTTAAGGGTACAGATATCCAATGAAAAACGTTTAGAGAGGGGCGTGTGTCGCCTTTCGATCCGCTAGAGTAGTTTTAAGAAGGCGTTCTTTCGCGGAGTGTTTGTCGCCTTTCGCTCCGCGAAAGTAGCTTTAATGAAGACGTTCTTTCGCGAAGCGAAAGGCGACCAAACTCCAACCGACTGCCCGTCACGTTTTTCTGAAGACTCAAAACTCAAAACCTACCCAGCGGGTCGTGAACGCTGCTCACAACCTTCTCCATAAAATTTCATAGTCTATGAATACTCCTACGAAAACGTCGACTCGCCGACGCTCCCGCAAAACACGGTGGGAGTTCAACCTTTCGCTGTTTGTTAAATCGGTGATCGCTGCCCTGGTAGTTGCAATGATTGCGGGAGGCCTTTACTGGCGGCAGTCGAGTCAGTTGGTTAGTTCGCTGTCGACGCAGGTTGAACAAGCGGGCGAAGCCCAGGACTGGGAAAAGCAAATCAAGTGGTTGCGGCGACAACAGATGCTCCAGCAAGGGGATGTCGACGCTGCGATTCAATTAGGGTTAGCTGCCGACAAAGCGGCTGGTTCAGCGACCAGTCAGGACATCGGCAAAGTCGATCGCGCTAGGCGATTCCTGCGGGATGCATTGGCCGCAATCCATAACGTTCCGGACGATGCGGAAGAATCCCAGCAGGTTGCTCAGGGAACTGAAGAGGACCTCCGACGCCGCTTGATCAAACGTTTGCTCCAGTACGGTGGGTTGTACGCGAATCAAATCGAAGCCCAGGTTCTGGCCAGCAACGCCACCGCTCATGATCCTGAAATGTTGCGAGCGCTTGCGATTGCCAAGTACTCGATCGCCTCTCAGCAATCCGAAGCGACAGCCAATCCTGTCAGTAGTGCGGATGATGAGTCGGCTCAAATCGATGAATCCAATCCTGTAAGTGCATTCTGGCAGACGGCCGCTAAGCAGGCCCTTGGTCCTTTGATGGAATCTGCGTGGCAGGCAAATCCCGATGATTTAACGCTTGCCGCACAGCTGATTGATCTCTGTGTGAACCGTCCAGAAACGTTTATTGCGGAAATCGATTCAGCGGATTCAACGGCGACGACGGCCGATACCGACGCAAGATTGCAGACGCTGGCAGCGGAGGTTGCCAGTACGATCGCTGAACAGAAGGACGAAGGGCGTGCCCTCTGGATTGTG
This sequence comes from Roseimaritima multifibrata, assembly GCF_007741495.1. Lineage (NCBI taxonomy): Bacteria > Pseudomonadati > Planctomycetota > Planctomycetia > Pirellulales > Pirellulaceae > Roseimaritima > Roseimaritima multifibrata. The sequence goes on along the minus strand of NZ_CP036262.1, from coordinate 6,711,468 downwards.
GCGCAGTATAAGCAGTCGGTCGATCCTGACCAAACGCCTGCATTTCTAAAAGAAATCGCTCCTGACGCCCTTGCACGCCTTCAAGCTCACGCTGCAAATTTGCCCCAAACCGATGGGGAAGAAAAAGGTTCGGCGGCGAAAGATGCTGCTAAGAATCAGGCCTCGGATGAACAGGGCTATCAGCCTCGTTGGGATTATGAATTGGTTCTGTTCGCTGCCACCGGTTCTGCAGATGATGCTGTGGATGCAGCGGCAACCGATTTGCTGGACGCACTGATAGCGTTGCCGCAAATCGATGTTCCCGCTTCGGTCGTTCAGGGAACCTATTTGGCTCGCGGTCGGCAGTGGATTTTGGATGAAAAAATGGGGCCAGCGCTCGAATTGTGGAATCAGGGTGTGGAGCGTTTGGCCGACGATAGCCTTGACCTGCAGTTGGCTCGTGCATCGTTGTTGCTCCAATTACAGAAACCGGCACAAGCCGTGGAAGCGACCGACAAATTGAACAGCTTGGTTCGCCGCTTGTCGGTTCGGTTGGCTGGACCCGAGGGATCTCGACTGTCGGCAAACGCCCGGCGTGAGCAGCAGGGAGTGCTTGATCGAGCCGGTTGGATGGTCGAAAGCATGCGAGGGCAAGCCGATTTTCAGCAAGGAAAGTATCCCGAAGCGATTCGCCGTCTGAGCACCGTTTTGGAATCGCAGGCGAAGGTGGATACAGCACAGCGTGTCGCAGCGACCGTTTTGCTTGCCAGAGGGTACGAAGAAATCCAAGCATGGGATCAAGCGGCTTCGACTTATGAACGAGCGATCAATCTGTCCCCTGAACAAGACGCCCTGCGGGCTCAGGCCGCTCAGGCGTGGATGCGAGCCGGTGACATCGACCGTGCCGCAGGCCAATGGGCTTCGATTGGGGGAAGCGATCCAGGGGTCGCCTTGGCTCAACTGCAGACGGAACTGAACGGCCAGTTGACTTTACCTGCGCCCCAGCGAAATTATGCTCGCTTGGAACAGGGGATAAATCAACTTCGATCTCGATTGACCAAATTGGCGGAATCGGATTCGCCGCCGGAAAATTTGTCGGAACTACAGGCACGAAACGAACTGCTTGCCCTGGCTTTGCCACAGTCGCAATCAAGTGAAGCCAAGCCCGCGATCGAACGTTTGGAAGAATTGTCAAAGCAGTACGTTGACGTCATCGAATTACAAGCCGCCGCTGCGGTCGGATTGGCGGCTGCTGAAAACATTGACGGTGCCAAGTCAGCGTTAAGCCGTCTGGAAACCGCTGCCGGGGCCGATTCGTTGGCTTATGTTTCAACCCAGGCACGTATCCTGGCTCAGCGAAAGGAGTGGGAAGGGGCGGTCACGCGGCTGCAGAAATTTGCAGAGGCCCAGCCTGAGGAGGCGGCCGATGTATTGAAATTGGCGGCGGACATTGCGATGGCAAACGATGCGTCGCAGCAAGCGGATGAACTTTTGCAATCGATTCCAACAGAGCAGCAAACGCCCGAGCAAACGTATCAGCGATTCCAAATCGCATTGTCCACTTTTAGCAAGGTGAGCAGTTCGGCGGAAGATTTTGTTGCCGCCAAAAAGTCATTGGTCGATTTGGAAGATCGTATTCGCGAACAAGAAGGGGAGGGTGGTTCGTGGTGGCGGCTAGCACGAGCCAAACGACTGCTGGCCGAATGGGATCATACCGGGCGTACCGACCCTGGACGCGAACAGAAGTTGCAGGATGCATTATTCCTGCAGGCCGAACTGCGTAACAACCGGCCGCGATGGGGAATGGGGTTGACGTTGGCTGGTGAAATTGCCGCTCGGCGTGGCCAAACCGGACGGGCCATTACCTCCCTTCGAGAAGGGATCGCTGCAGGCGATCGCCGCATCTCAACCCTCTTGCTGTTGGTTGCTGAATTAACGCAGGCCAACCGGGTCGCTGAAGCGGAAGCCGAATTCAGCCGCTTTGAGCAGTTGTCCAGTCGGAGCACGATGATCGGAACCTTGGGGGTCGCAATCGCGGCTCAGAAAGGGGATTACGAACAGAGCCTAAAACTGGCCCGCAGTGGGTCCAAGCAAAACCCGCGTGATACTTCGGCCTGGTTGTTATTGGGGCAAACGGCCGCCTACGCAGCACGTGCCGCTGAGGAAGGGCCTGCGAAAACCGCGTTGGTCGACGAGGCGATGGAATCTTACGCCGCTGCCATTCAGTATTCCGGCGACACCAGCCTAGCGGCCTACCAAGCGAGAATGCGATTGCTGGCAACGCTGGGGAAAAATGAGGAGGTCAAGCAGGAATTGTTGGCTGCCGCAAAAAGTAAAGTCTCTGAACCCCAGCGGTCCTTGTTTGTGGGCGTCACCTATTTGGAACTTCGTGATTTTCAGGCGGCTCTGCCCGCGATCCAGCGTGTCTTGCGAATCGCCCCGGAAAACGCGGATGGATACTTGGCGATGGCCGAGTACCATCGCCTGATGCAACAGGATACCGAATCGATTGCGATGCTGGAAAAAGCCTTTGAAGTGGCCCCCCGACGCGCCGATGTTCGCAACCGATTGGCGCTGGCTGTCGCGCTGCGTGAGGGAGCCGAAGTGCCGTGGGAACGTTTGCAAAAAATCTTGACGGAAGAAACAGGCAGCGGTACCCAAAATCAATTGTTGCATGCCCTGATCTTGATCAATCGCGGCGACGCAGATCGTCAGGATCAGGCCGCAAAAATATTGCGTGAGCTGATTCGTATCGGTGGCTCCCAGGCGGACGATGCGACGCGAATGCTGGCCGCGCTAGAACGCCGTCGCTGGGCAATCGCGAGCGAAGCAAATCAGTCGGGCGATGCACGTCGTGCGTTGGGAGAGGCTCGCCGGTTATACGGCCTGCTGACCCGTCGCCCGGAACCGGCGCCGATGGACTTGTATCGTTTTGCCGATCTTTTGCTACGAGCCGAACAGACGGCCGATGTAAACGCTCTGGCGGATCAGCTGGACCAGTTGACGCAAGGGTCCCCGATCGCCCTCGATGTGCGATTGCGATTGGCCCGGCAAAATGGTGAAGAAGATAAAGTCAAACAGTTGACCGAACAGTGGGCCAAACAGGCCGTCCAAGGGGGCACCTTCCGGGAGGCCGGTGCGTGGGAGACCGCGGGTCGAACTTTGTCGAAGTTAGGTTTTCATGAAGAAGCCCTGGAATGGTTAGGGCAAGCTTATAAGGACGATCCCACAACGTTCCGCGTGTATGTTGTCGGGTTGGCCCGTGGACGGCAATTCCAGCGAGCCATCCAGGTGTGCCGCGACCATTTTCAGCGTGAACAGCATCCCGACGCGGTCGCCCTGATGGCCGACGTGGTTATTATCGCCGACAAGGTTAACGAAGTGCCCGAAGACGTGGAAGCGTTGTTCACAGCGACGCTGAAACGTTTTGGATCGGACCCCAGGTTGGTCGAATCGTTAGGGACCTTAAGGCTTTCGCAGCAGCGGTACCCCGAAGCGATCAGTCTGTACACACGGGCCGAACAATTGGCTCCGCAAAATGTCCGAGTTCTGAACAACTTGGCGATGGCTTTAAGCGAAATTCCCGATCGAACCGCAGACGCAATCCCACGAATCCAAAAGGCGATCGATCTATACGGTCGCAGTCCCGAACTGTTGGACACGCAGGGATTGGTTTTCCTAAGAAACGATCGATTGCCCGAAGCCATCGAAGCGCTGAGTGAAGCAACTTCCGCATCGGACGACCCAAGGTATCGCTTTCATCTGCTGATGGCATTGATACGAAGCGGAGACGAACAGACCGCCCGATCGCAGTGGGCCCAATTAGATTTAAGAGAACTAAAGAAGAGCGTCTTAACGCCGAGCGAAAAACGAGACCTAGAAGCCATGCAAGAAAAGTTCGCCGCCCACCGGCCAACGTAGCAATGTCGTCTTTCGCTCCGCGAAAGTGTCGTTTTTTAAATAGCGTAGTGGACGAGGCAACGAGTCCTGCAAAACGGGACTCGTGGCCTCGTCCACTACATAACCAAAGCATCGGTTCCTTACCGCTAGACCAATCAATACAAAATGACCACGGACACCAACCCAATCGAAAACGAAAATAAAAACGCGCCAGCAACCGACCCGGGGCCTCGGTTCGGCAGTCGCCGCAAGGCCCTAATTGTCGTGGTCGGAGCGATTCTGATTTCCGGGATCGTCCATGGTTACTTGGACGGACGCTGGGTCGACCAGGTCGACGTCCAGGCCTTGGGAAGTGAACTGAATCAACTTCCTGAAAAATGTGGTGATTGGGAACTCGTTGCCGAGACCGATTTGGAATCGAATGCGGCCGATCTTTTGCAATGTTATGGATCAACGGTCCGTGAATATGTCCAGCCTGCCACTGGCCAACGGGTCAATTTGGCCGTACTGTTTGGGCCGCGCGGGCCCATCGCCGTCCATACCCCCGAAGTCTGTTACAGCAGCAAAGGGACCGAGCCCGCTGGAGACCGAGTCCAGGCAGCGATCGCGGGTTCCGATCGGTTTTGGAAGACACAATTCAAACAACGCGGAGCGAACCAGAATCATCTAGAGGTCTGGTATGGGTGGAGTGATGGTGGAGCTTGGCAGGCGGTTGATTATCCCCGAGTCTGGATGACCGACCGGCTTTACAAGATCCAGGTTGCAAGTGCTTTAAACCAAGAAACAGGCGAATCTCCCATCAATGATTTTTTGCAAGATTTTTTACCCGAACTAAAATCGAAGATGCACCCGTAAAACTTGTTTTTTTGACCCGGCGTGGGTAGGGTATTACGAAAGAAAGAGATAGCCCTGCAGGATTGTTTGTAATTGGCCCCACGGAGGGGGGGGGTGGTGCCGCCAAAGAGTGTAGCCTTTCGCGGGGGGCATGAAATCAATAAGTGATGGTTTCCGGATGGGAAACACCGTCTGGCGACGGTAGCGATGGCATTCACGTAGCTACGTTCGCCAGAACGTGGACAGACCGGCAATAAGTCGCGAATAGATTTTACGTCTTCCGCGAAAGTTCTGTCGCAAGAACCTATCCCACCAATGAACCATACGTCACAAACCGCGATCGAAAGCCAAAAAACTTTTCCAATAACACGCAAAATAATGTCGCTGTTTACGCCGCAATCGTTCGCTAACGGAGCGTTTGTTCGCGGAGCGATGAGCGGCAAGCAAAAAACAACCGCAACCGACCAGCAGGCATTAACATGTTCGGTCCAGCCAATCAAAACACCTTAGATTTTCAATTTGAACGCCGCGGCATCCCTGCCGCGACCCCACCTTGTCTCATGACGAGACAAACCATCCCTCCCATCGAATGACTCGACGAAGACATCATGAATAACGATTCGAAAACCCGCACAGGCATTTAGGATGGTAACTGTTGATCAATTGGCATTGGAGCCAGAATACGCAGTCGAAAAAATTATGGAGCGACCGGTTCGCTTGCCCGAACTGCATCGCCGCCACGAGTATTTTCAAATTAAAAACGGCGTCGAACGACTCGCCGGAGCCCTTCTCTTAATCCCTGCCGCGCCTGTCATCCTGGCCTGCTGGCTAGCGGTTCGGATGACCTCGAGGGGCCCAGGTTTTTTCAAGCAAACGCGAGTCGGTTTAGGGGGGCAGCTGTTTGATGTTTATAAGCTGCGAACGATGCGACAGGACGCGGAAGCGGATGGGCCGCAGTGGTCGGTCAAAGGGGATTCAAGGATTACCCGCGTAGGGCGAATCTTTCGCAACTTGCATCTGGACGAATTGCCCCAGTTGATCAACGTTGTCAAAGGGGAGATGGTTTTGGTGGGGCCTCGCCCGGAGCGTCCTGAATTTGTCGGGATTCTAAGTGAAGAGATCCCCGGTTACCGTCGTCGTCTGTGGGTTAAGCCAGGCATCACTGGGCTAGCTCAAATCAATTTGCCACCCGACTGTGGGCTGCGATGTGTCGAACGCAAGCAGATTCTGGATCTGCACCACATCGACACCGCCAATGCTTGGTTGGACACGCGGATGGTCATGGTGACCGCTTTGCGGCTCTGCTGCATCAGCAATGAACGTTTGGTTCGCACGCTGGGTTTAGATCGTAAGGACTTGTTAAAAGACTGTCCGGCACTGGCTCCAAATCAGAAACCAACCAAGCTGACCGATCTCTTAGAGCAACGCAAATACCGCAACGAATGGGCCATCGACCCACCGCACGCGGCCCGCGCCACCCCGCACCTACCCAAGTAAATCGTCAGCCCAAAGCGACAGACTGTCGCCGTTATTCAGTAGTGCCGGCTGCCAGCCTGTCATAGGGGCCTGGCATGCGAGCAGCCTATCTCACGTTTGCAGCAAATCAACGCGTCTGCTGCAGGGGACGCAACTTTCACGTATCCACGTCTCTCCGAGACGTGGATAAATAAGTTGCATGTGTGGCAACGAGAAAAGGCCCCATGCCAGCTTGCCTGGCATGAAGCCAAGATTTGAAATTAGTTCGCATGCCTCAAAAAAACGCATCCAGTTCGGATTGCCGCTGAAAGCGGCAATCCGAACTGGATGCGATAACCTGGGGGTGAGCCACCTCTAATTTCAAATCTTGCGTTCCTGTCGGACGAGCCGACAAGGGGACTTGGTGGTCGGATCTTCTCCGTCATTTATAGATTTCACATCCCAGGGGAGAGTGAAGACTGCTCTGTTCTCGTGGCTTGCCAAACCGTCAACTTATAAATCGCACGTCTCTCCGAGCCGTGGGTTCACAAGCACCTAGCCTAACGGGCTTCGGTCCTGTTGGCGCTTGTCGCCTTACGCTGCGAAAGAACGCCCGCCAAAACACAACTTTCGCGGAGCGAATGGCGACATACTCCCGTCTCCTGAAAAAGGAGGCTACACTCCCTGCATCAGCACACTCCCAAAAACATCCCCACGCAACAACCGCACGCGCCCAAAACCCTTGCTCCCTAATATCCTCACCGTCGACGTCGAAGACTACTTCCAAGTCTCCGCATTCGAGCATCGCATCGACCGATCGACATGGGACGCAAGAGAATGCCGCGTCGAAAAAAACACCGACCGGATGTTACAGCTCTTCGACGACTGCAACGTCTTGGGTACCTTTTTCGTTCTCGGCTGGGTTGCCGAGCGATACCCCCAGCTTGTGCAAAGGATTGTCGCGGCCGGCCACGAACTAGCCTCGCACGGATACTGGCATCAACTGGTCTACGACCTCACGCCCGATGAATTTCGCACCGACGTCCGCACCAGTCGCGACATTCTGCAGCAAACCGGCGGCGTTCCCGTCACCGCCTATCGGGCTCCCAGTTTTTCAATCGTGCAGCGATCGATGTGGGCCCTCGATATCTTGGTCGAGGAAGGGTACACCGTCGACAGCAGCATTTTCCCAATCAGGCACGATCGATACGGAGTCCCTGACGCGTTGCCTCAGATCCACGAGCGACAAACGACGGCCGGCCCGATCACCGAAGTCCCTCCATCCTTTTGGACCAGCCGGTCAGGCAACGTCCCGATCGGAGGCGGTTATTTCAGACTCTTCCCTTTAACCGTCACAAAGCACGCAATCTCAAGAGTCCAGTCGCAAGGGCGTCCTGCAATGTTCTACATTCACCCGTGGGAGATCGACCCCGATCAACCGCGAGTCAAAGACGTAGGAGCCAAAAGTCGCCTCCGTCACTACGTAGGCCTAAAGAAGACCGAAAAGAAACTCCGCAACCTACTAACCACCGTCCCCTTCGCCACCCTAAACCAAACACTGCAAGCCATAGAGCCGTCCGGCGCTCCCTAAAGAGTGAGTTTTTTTGTCGCCTTTCGCTCCGCGAGAGAACGCCCACCAACGTTACTTTCGCGGAACAAAAGGCAGCAATCTTTCTCCGCTTTCGTTAAATCAACAAGCCGTTACGCAGCGGGTTAGGATTGCGACAGCTCGCCTGTTTCCGTTGGGCTCGCCTTGGATGGTGCAACAAATATTGACTACCTAAATTTCCTAGCACAGCGTCCCCTCGTCGGTTTACCCGACAGGAACGAAAGATTTGAAATTAGAAGCGGTCCCCCTTCAGCGTCTTGCTTCCGGTTCGCGTTGCCGCTGAAAGCGGCAACGCGAACCGGAAGCAGAAGTGATTCAAAGCACGTGATCTGACTTCAAATCTTTACTTCATGCCAGGCAAGCTGGCATGGGGCCGATTCCTAATAAAATCAACGTCCAGAGCAAAAGGCAGCATCAACCAAATCGCTTGCACCTCAATCCAGCCAACACTCCGATTCGTAGCCCCGCCTCTCCGAGGCGGAGAGCTCAGAACGTAGGCCGGATCAAAGAGCGATAGCGATACAGCTCCGGCGGACGCTCCCGACTCAACGTTTACAGGATCTTCGTCTTTACCGCACTTCAATCTAACCAACACAACTCGTGGCCTCGCGATTCTTAGCTCCGCCTCTCCGAGGCGGAGAGCTCGCCAACCACGAGTCTCGGAGAGACTCTACTACGTGCCGATCCGTCCTACACAACAATTAAATCGACGTCCCCTGTGAAAGACCCGCCCATCAACATTACCTTTGCTTAGCAAAAGGCGACACTGGCCAATCCGGCCGCTCCACGATCGATAACCTAAGCTATTATTTACCAACCCAAGCCCTGTCGTCACCTAAAAAAACTTGTTCCACAGCTTTGACAACCAAACCTTCTCTCCTGATGCTCACCCATCGGGTCCCGTACCCGCCGGACCGCGGCGACCGAATCCGAGCCTGGAACATCTTGCAGCATTTGGCCAAGACTCATCGCGTTTCGCTAGGCTGCCTAACCGACGAACCGGTAACGCCGGAAACGCAAGAAAAACTCCGCTCCGTCTGCTACCAATTTGAAATCGTCCCTGTCGGGCCACGAACCCGTTGGGTGCGAGCCGGGATGTCGGCCGCTCGTGGTCGATCGTTAACCGAAGGTCTCTTTTGGTCACCGAAATTGAAGCGAGTCATCAATAAGTGGGCACGGACCGAAGAATTTGATGCGCTTTGGATTTACTGCAGCAGCATGCTGAAATACGCCAGTTCATCCCGCCTGACCCACATCCGCAGATTCGTCGACCTAGTCGACGTCGATAGCGAAAAATTCTTCCAGTACGCCCAGTCCGCTTCCCCATGGAAGCGAGCCATATACCGCACCGAAGCCAGACGCGTACGCCGTTTGGAGCACCATGCTGCCCGCACCTCGGCTGCCGTAACTTTAGTCAGCGAAGCTGAAGCCGATGTGCTGAGGCAAACAATTGATTCCCAGGACTATCCGATCCACGGGATCCCCAACGGAGTCGATGTCGATTATTTCGCACCGCTCACCGAGCAGGCTCAGCCCGACCTGTACGCACAGCGTCAGAAGCGATCGAGTGTTCCGCTGACCGATCCACGATTCGTTTTTGTCGGTGTGTTGAATTACCAGCCCAACGTCGAAGGCATCACGTGGTTCGCCGACAACGTCTGGGAAAAAGTTATTCAGCAGTATCCAGAAGCCACGCTGTCGATTGTCGGCAAGCATCCCGGGGCAGCGATCAAGCAGTTGGGTGATCGTCCGGGGATTAAGGTCATCGGCCAGGTCCCCGACGTCCGACCTGCCATCTACGACGCCGATATTGTTGTTGTACCGCTGCAGATCGCACGCGGAGTCCAAAACAAGGTCTTGGAAGCGATGGCAATGGGGATGCCCGTTATCGCAACTCCCGCCGCAGCGACAGGGATCGGAGCAACCAGCGGAGAAGATTTGTTGGTCGCCAGCACTCCCGAGCAATGGCAGCAAAGCATCCAGGCCGTGTGTGCCGACCCCCAGCACCGCCGTCGCATCGCAAACGCAGCACGCAAATGCGTCTGCACCAAGCACACGTGGCAAGCTGCCCTCAGCGGAATGCAGAGTCTAATCACGCAAGATCCAAATTCACCGTAACTGCGCTCGCCTGGGCGTAAAAAGAATAAGCAAAGATAATCTGGCTCCCTTCGCACGCAAGACACGCTTGCTTAAGTCAGGTTTGATGTTGGATTATCGGTTAATCAGCTGGTCCAATTGACTGCGATTCAATGGCTTGTTTTGGGGGAGAGGGGGCGAGGCGAGCCTGACTTTCGCCTCTTGTAGCAAACGCTCGCCAGAGCTGTTCGCAAGAGTCTTGGACTATCGCAATCGACTAATCCGTCTCCTGCACGCATTCAATCGCAAGTCCCAGCCGCCGGACCATGCAATTTCACTTCATACGCGCAATTCAACACCGCGATCAAGCTCTCCCGTTAACTCAAGCATGATCGCTCAATCTTCATCCGCTCAATCTCGCATCGCTTTGATATGACTGCAGACAACACGCATAGCTCTCCAGTCCGTGTAGGCTTTGTCATGCATGTGATGCAGGTTGCCGGTGCCGAGGTACTGGTGACTCAAGTTATCAAAAAGCTGGCACGGCAAATCGAGCCAACGGTTTTTTGCTTGGATGCCATTGGGGAGCTAGGAGAGCGGTTGCAGGCCGAGGGTGTTCCCGTCGTCTGTTTGGATCGCAAGCCTGGCCTCGATTTGGCGGTAGCAAAGCGGTTGGCCGCCGAAGTTGCTGATCGAAAAATCCAGGTCCTGCATGCTCATCAATACACACCCTTTTTTTACACAGCGCTGGCTCGCCTGCGTTATCGCAGTAAGGCACGCGTTCTGTTTACTGAACACGGGCGTCATTACCCCGACATTGTTTCTCCGAAACGCCGCTGGATCAATCGATTGGTGTTGCAACGATATGCTGACATCACCACCGCTTGCTGCGATTTCAGTACCGAAGCGTTACAGCATGTCGAAGGATTTCCCCGAGCCGTCACGTTGGTCAACGGCGTTGATATCGATACTTTGCCGGGACGAGGTAATGCCGAACAGCAACATGCGTTGCGTGAGCGTTTGGGATTGGATCTTGATCGTCCCTACGCAGCCTGCATCGCAAGGTTCCATTCTGTTAAAGATCATCGGACTCTGCTGCGAGCCTGGCAGCACGTCCAGCAAGCACTGCCGGCCGCCCGTTTGCTGCTGGTCGGTGATGGCCCCGAGCGAAAGGCGTGTGAGCAATTTGCCGAAGAGCTTGGGGTAGCGTCCAGCGTCGAATTCTGGGGGATCCGCAAGGATGTTGGAGATATCTTGCGAGCGATCGACGTTTTTACCCTCACCAGCGTCAGCGAAGCTGCATCGTTAACGCTGCTGGAAGCGATGGCAAGCGAATGCCCTGCAGTGCTTACCGCGGTAGGTGGCAACGCGGAGCATGTCACCGAGGGGAAGCACGGATACTTGGCCCCGCGAGGCGATGACCAGCAAATTGCAAAGCGACTGGAGCAATTGTTAACCGATTCGGCAACCGCGAAGAAAATGGGTAAAGCCGCCCGCCAGCGGGTTTTGCAGGATTTCGAACTGGATGATGTCATCGCAGAGTACGCCAACCTTTACAGCCAACTGGCAAGTAAGGCGAAGTGAAATCCCGAGATGGAAATTAATTTGTCGTCTTTCGCTCGGGATGTGAAAGCAGTAGGAAAAGAAAATCTGGCTCCCCTCGCCCTCCAAACAAGAAGTAGGCCGGATCAAAGAGCGACAGCGATGCAGCTCCGGCGGACGCAAGCCGCAGCTCCGCGCCTCGTAGCTCCGCCTCTCCGATGCGGAGAATGCAGCAAGCAGAGTCTCGGAGAGACTCTGCTACGTGTTGTTTCCATACGACCGATTGCCGCTCTCCAAGCGAGATCGGCCCCATGCCAGCTTGCCTAGCATGATAAGAACAAGCAAAAAAAATCTGCCTTCCCTCGCCCTCCGAACAAGAAGTAGGCCGGATCAAAGAGCGACAGCGATGCAGCTCCGGCGGACGCAAGCCGCAGCTCCGCGACTCGTAGCTCCGCCTCTCCGAGGCGGAGAGTGCAGCAAGCACGAGTCTCGGAGAGAATCTACTACGTGTTGTTTCCATGCGACCGATTGCCGCTCTCCAAGCGAGATCGGCCCCATGCCAGCTCTCCTGGCATGAAAAGAATAAGCAAAGAAGGTCTGACTCCCCTCGCCCTGCAAACAAGAAGTAGGCCGGATCAAAGAGCGACAGCGATGCAGCTCCGGCGGACGCAACCCGCAGCTCCGCCTCTCCGATGCGGAGGATGCAGCAGGCACGAGTCTCGGAGAGACTCTACTACGTGCTGTTTCCATACGACCGATTGCCCTCTCCAAGCGAGATCGGCCCCATGCCAGCTTGCCTTGCATGATAAGAACAAGTAAAGAAAATCTGGCTCCCCTCGCCCTCCAAGCAAGAAGTAGGCCGGATCAAAGAGCGACAGCGATGCAGCTCCGGCGGACGCAAGCCGCAGCTCCGCCTCTCGCAGCTCCGCCTCTCGCAGCTCCGCCTCTCCGAGGCGGAGAATGCTGCGAAACAGAGCACCTCACAACTTAACGAAAATCGATATCAACGACTTTCGCCCAAGCATTGCTCTTAGTCGAGTCTTTTCGTACAGAAGCAAACAGCTAAAATCCTTGTCATGAAATCTCTCATTCTCGCCGCGATCCGCTCTATCGCGATGTTGCTGATCCTGCCGTGGGTAATCAGTCACAAAGTTTGGTCGCCCCTCGTTGGAGTGGATGTCTCTCTGGAGTCCCATTCCCAGTGGGTTAGTCTGTTGCCCGGCACATCGGGCGATTGGCTGCGGACGGCCTTTTACCGCTGGACATTGGCGGAATGTCATCCCACGGTCATCGTCGGTTTCGGGGCTTTGATCTCCAAGGCGGAGACCCGTCTAGCCGCTCATGTCTACATCGGCCCTCGCTGTATTTTAGGGCTAGTTACCCTGGAGGCAGACGTTTTGTTAGGTCCCGCAGTCCAAATTCCCAGTGGGCCCATGACGCATGGGATCGAGCGGCTGGACGTGTCGATTCGCAGTCAGCCAGGCCAGCGACAGCGAATTACCGTCGGACGAGATAGTTGGATCGGAGGTGGCAGCATTGTTTTGGCCGATGTGCAACAGCAGACTGTCGTCGGAGCCGGTAGTATCGTTACGAAGCCAACCGGACCGCGTGTCATCGTAGTCGGAAATCCTGCTCGCCCACTAGCCTCACGCGAGTGAGCAACTACGCTTGCTGGTCAGCCCCTGGGTTTTGTCTTCAGGAGGGGCTGTCACCCACAGGAACGAAGTGCGCGCCGAGAGAACTTGGGTTCGAGAATCGATCGAAGGGTTAATTGGAATGTGTGGGCTAGTAAACAAGAGCGAAGCGAGTGGGGGGGCGGGATGACAACTCAGTACACAATTACGGTTGACACCGAAGAGGAGTGGGACTGGTCTTCCGGCTATCCGACGCACAGTCGTTCGGTTCAGAATATTAAGGCACTGCCAGCATTTCAGGAAGCTTGTGACGGTTTTGGTGCTAAGGTCACTTATTTTGTCAATCATGCAGTGCTTGATAATCCGCAGGCTGCCGCAGTCATCAGGCAGTTGGCTTCTCGGTCAAACGTTGAAATCGGCTTCCATATTCATTCGTGGAATACGCCACCGCTCGCCGACAAAGCAGAAGAGTCGGTTCGCAATAGTTTTTTGCAGAATCTTCCTCGTGATCAAGCAATTGCAAAACTTGACAGCGTGTTAGATGCGTTTCATGCCTGTGATCTGAAGCCAACAAGTTTTAGAGGTGGGCGGTATTCGACAAGCGACTGGATTCAAGAATATCTGCACTCCCACGGCTTCATCGCCGATGCCTCCATTTTGCCATTTACGACATGGCCGGATGACGGAGCACCCGACTTTCGTGATCGAAATTTGATGCCTCGTCGTCGGTCGATCAAGGAAGGTGCGGCTGGCATGTGGGAGATTCCTCTGACGCTTGCGTATACTCGAAAGCCGTGGTCATTTTGGCAAAAATTTTATCAAGTGGGTGAGTTTGCTCCATTGCGGCAATTGCGCTGCATTGGGATCGCAGAGCGGTTGTTTGTGAAGCGAATTTGGTTGAATTTAGAGCATCCCTTGGGGGAATTTGCCAATCGTTTACTGCCTGTTTTGCGCCGTGAGCAGTTGCCCTGCATCAATTTTACCATGCACAGTTCTTCATTGGTTCCTGGGTTGAATGCCTATACCAAAACGGACGCAGACTTGAGTCGACTGTATCGACGTTTGGCATCCTCGTTAGAGCAATTGGGGCAATGGCCTGAATTTCAATCAGCTACCGTGACAGAAGTCGCCCAAAAATTGGAGAGCCAATACGATGCGCGTTCTAGGAATTAGTCCTTTGGATAAGGATTCTTCTGTTTCATTTATGGAAGATGGGCAGATCGTTTTCGCTTGCGGTGAAGAGCGGTTGAGCCGGGTGAAATTACAAAGTGGATTTCCGCACCAAGCCTTGAAGCTGGGCCTCGAGCGTACTGGCTGGACTCCGGAGAGTATTGATACCGTTGCATACGCATTTTTCGACGGAAATGAAGAGGCAAGACTGATTCATGAAGCCGCTGCACACGATAAGGCGTTTCAGTCAACGAAGAAGCTAAGGGCGTCAGCCGATCGTTACCGTGCCCTGCGGTCAAAAGACTATGAACTGGATGAACAGATTAAGATCCCTGGATTGGAATCCAAGGCCGATGAGTTCATGCCGCCTAAAACTTGGTGGAAGCGTGCAGTTTATGAAGCGACTGCCCGAGTGCCAGCACTGGATCATTTTGCGCATGGCAAATACTTCGGTGAGTGGGTCCAAACCGCCGTCGCAGATCACGGGAAATGGTCAAACGAGCTAGAAGAGGGGCTGGATGCTTACGGCCTGAAGGACAAGTTGAAACGGTTTCAGCATCACGACACCCATGCAGCGAACGCTTTTTATGCCTCAGGGTTTGACGATGCACTCTGCCTGGTTTTGGATGGGTATGGTTCCGGTTGTTGTGGAGGGGTCTATCGTGCGGGTGCTAGTGGAATTACCAATTTGCATCGCTACCGGTTTCCGTATTCGCTTGGGATCTTTTACGAACAGGTTACAAGCGCACTAGGCTTTCGCCCGAGTCGGCACGAGGGAAAAATTGTGGGGTTGGCCGCTTATGGGCGTCCGGAGCTGCTTTCGGATCTATTGAAAAGTCGCTTTGAATGTGAACAAGGAGATATTAAAATCCTTGGTGCGCAGAACTATCTAATCACCCGTGCAATGGCGTTGCACTTTTCCAAACGGGATATTGCGGCTGCGTATCAAAGTGTCCTGGAATATGTCGCCTGTCAGAGTGCCAGCTATTGGCTGAAGAAAACAGGTCTGAAGCGTGTCGTGATGTCGGGTGGCGTTCACGCCAACGTCAAATTGAACCAACGTATTTTTGAGATCGATGAAGTCGAAAGCGTTTTTATCTATCCAAATATGGGCGACGGCGGTTGCGGATCGGGGGCCGCGATGCTTGCTTTTGAGGATCAGATGCCGCAAAGTAGCCCTTTGCCAAATGCTTACTTGGGGCCCGATTATAGCGATAAGGAAATCCGCTCCGCGCTAGAAGCGGAAAGCTTGACGTTTGAGGATTGTGGAGCCGATTTGGAACGACGGGTTGCTGAAGTCTTGGCGGATGATGGGATCGTCGCGAGATTTAACGGACGCATGGAATATGGGCCACGCGCACTGGGGAATCGGTCGATCTTGTATCCCGCCAAAGATCCCGCAGTGAATCAATGGTTAAATGACCAGTTGGGAAGAACGGAATTCATGCCGTTCGCACCCTCCGTGCTCGCCGAAGATGCACCGAGCCTCTTTGTTAATATGGGGCCAGGGTGTGCGAAAACCTCCGAGTTCATGACAGTTACGTTTGATTGCACTGAAGCAATGAAACAGCACAGTCCTGCAGCGGTCCATGTCGACGGGACCGCGCGTCCACAGTTGGTTACCGCTGAATCCAATCCCAGTTTTCATGGCATTCTTACACACTACAAATCACTGACAGGAATTCCTGTCTTGATCAATACAAGCTTTAATATGCATGAAGAACCGATTGTCGGTTCGCCAGCGGACGCGGTTCGCGCATTTATGCTGGGGAATATTGACTATCTAGCGATCGGGACTTGCTTGGTGCCGCACCCAAAGCGGCGTGATCGTCTCGCTCTGTCAGCAGACGCCTCCATCGGTGTCGAAAGCTAATTTTCGCTTTTTGAGAGACGATGCGGAGGTATCTTCTGCAGCGGTTCCAAATCAACAGATAAACAGAAGTCTAGCATCGCTACCAATCTGGGAATGCGAATCGCAACCCTTTATTAATTTCAATGACCGAACAGCCAACTTCAATTGAATACACGTCGCAGGCAAGTGAACTGCCTGTTGTTGTCTACTCTCCCGAATCGCCGCTCGCCAATCCCGGCAAGTTGGTACGCGAGGTGTTTGGAGATTTGTGGCGTAGTCGTGAGCTGATCTGGATTCTGTTTCAGCGCGATCTCAAAGCCCAATTTCGCCAGAGCTTGCTGGGTTACGTCTGGCTGTTTCTGCCACCCGTGATGACCACCGCGGTGTGGATGTTCTTGAACGGTCAAAAAGTCATTGAGATAACCGACACCGGGATGCCTTATCCGTTGTTTGTGATCATCGGCAGCACGTTTTGGCAAACCTTTATCAAATTAGTTCAAAGTCCATTGGTGTCATTTAACGCTGGGAAACCGGTGTTTATGAAGTTGAAGGTCCCGCCGGAGGCATTTATCGCGGCCGGGACGGCGCGTGCGATCTTCGAGTTTTTGATTTACGCAGTAACCCTAATTCCCGTCTTTTTCTTTTTTCAGGTTGTGCCACCGTGGGAAATTGTCTTCTTGCCGATCACGATCCTATCGCTGATGGTGCTGGGAACCGCTTGCGGATTGCTATTGGTACCTCTTGGTAGTTTGTATGGCGACATCCAGCAAGCGGTTCCGGTCATCTTGGGGTTTCTGATGTACATGGCACCGGTGGTGTATCCGCCTCCATCGGAGGGGGCGGCATCCGCGGTTATTGCTTGGAATCCGGTGTCTCCAATTTTGATGAGTGCACGAGAGCAGTTGGTGTCCGGAGGGATGGAGCACCTGCGGGCGATGTTGGCAGTATTGCCATGCTGTTGCTTAGTGATATTCGTATGTTTGTTAAGCCTGAGGGTTGTGATGCCTCACTTAGTCGCTCGGATGGGGATGTAAGCAATGAGTGATAAAGATATTTTGGTTCGTGCTGAAAACGTCAGTAAAAAATTCTGTCGGGATCTTAAAAAAAGTCTTTGGTATGGAGTAAAGGACTCTGCGAAAGATTTAGTTGGTGGTGCAAGTATAAGTGATTCGACGAGTGTGTCTTTAAGAGAGGGAGAGTTCTGGGCAAACCAAGGAATTACTTTCGAAGTAAAACGCGGACAGTGTTTAGGTCTGATAGGAGGGAATGGGGCTGGCAAGACAACACTGTTGAAAATGCTAAATGGCTTGATTAAGCCGGATGTTGGTGTAATTCAAATGCGAGGACGCGTAGGCGCACTTATTGCGCTCGGTGCAGGATTTAATCCTGTCTTAACTGGCCGAGAGAATGTCTATGTGAATGGTTCAATATTGGGAATGTCTAAGCGTGAAACTAGCAATCGTTTGGACGAGATCGTTGAGTTTGCCGGCTTGCGAGATTTTATTGACACGCCGGTGAAAAATTATAGTTCCGGAATGCAGGTGAGATTGGGGTTTTCCACTGCAGTTATACTGATGCACCCGGATGTGTTGATTCTTGATGAAGTATTGGCGGTGGGAGATGTGGGGTTCCGAAATCGTTGTTATAAAAAGATCTCCAGTCTAATGTCCAACGCTGCAGTGATTCTTGTGTCCCATTCGATGGAGAATATATCGCAATGTGCAAACTCAGTTGGGGTAATGCAAAAGGGGCGATTTGAGTTGTTTGGTGAAGTGTCTGTCGGAGTTGAGGCATACAACAGGGCAGTCGCTCAAGATCATCAGGGGTGCTCAGTGAGCAGTAAGGATGCGAAATCACTGCAGTACCCGGTTAGTTCTGCAGAGGTAATTTTAGAGTCTAGTGTTGTCGAGTATGGTGGAGAGTTGAAGGTGCGAGTTTTGTTAAATACACAAGATGTTTTTGCAGGTGCAGAAATGTTTTTTACCGCTTTTGATGTTTCGCAAAGGCCCGTCATGTGCTGGAGTAGCACAAGAAATGGAATAGAGTTTGAGTTGCTTGAAGGGACTCAAGAGATCTTGTTCTCTGTAGAACCATTGCATTTGCACGACGGAGTGTACTCATGGAGTTTGGTGATTGGTCGTCGCAAAACGATTGATAGGCCGGTGAGTATAAGCGCAGGCGGAAACTTTGAGGTTTTGTCGGGGGCTCGCCCGTTAAATAGTGCACCGTACTTACCGCTCGCCAAGTGTTTTAAGGTGTCGCCACTTTCCGTGTGAGTGTGATATGAAAAAGTTTCCCGCTGTTGTTCTTGCAAGAATGACTTCAGTAAGGTTGCCCGGAAAGGGATTGCGGCAAGTGGCTGGTAGGCCGCTTTTGGCGTATCTGTTGGATACACTTCGTCAATCAGAGGCAATCGGAGAGGTTTTCTTAGCGACTAGTGATACAGCTTCAGATTTTCCGCTGGTCGATTTTGCCAAGGAGAGTAGCGTTTCGGTTGTCCAGGGGCCATTGGAGGACGTAGCGACTCGTTTTCTCATGGCGGTTAAGCGATCGGGGGCTGATGCAGCTTTTCGTGTAAACGGAGATAGTCCGTTTGTGCCGCTTGAATTGTTTTCACTGGCTGCAGAGCGTTACCGATCGACACAGGTAGATTTGGTTTCGAATATTTTCCCGCGTAGTTTTCCAGTGGGGCAGTCAGTTGAATTGGTTTCTAGGAAAGCGATTGAGTGTGTACTTAGTCGCCCTGGCATCCCGAGTGATAGGGAGCATGTTACGCAGTATCTTTATCGTAATTCGGCCGAATTTCAAATAGAGAATATTAAATCTGCGGTGGACTATTCGGCGATTCGATTCGCCGTCGATGATGGAATTGACTTCGCGAAGGTGTCACGAATGCTTTCTGTGATGACACGTCCTCATTGGAGTTATACAGTCGAGGAACTCGTGAAGCTTAGCCATAGTTGTGGACAGTAAAAATGTTGTGCGTCGAGAGAGCGGCGTTAGGAAATATCAGAGCAGAAGTTTTCTGCAGCGGTATCACCAGTGGAGGTTGCTGCGTCGTTTAGGGGCTTTTGGTGCAGGAGTCTTTGTCGAGCAAGATGTTAGTGTGTGGCGTCATCCTGAAAGGGTTCGGTTGGGAAACAATGTCATATTGAAAGAAGGAGTGCGTATTTGTCCTGCACATGAAAACGCAGAAATCGAGATAGGTGACTGGACAACTGTGGGGTATCAAACTTATTTGTTTGCTACATCTCAGATTAGTATCGGCAAAAACTGTTTGATCGCACCTTTTTGCTATTTTGTCGACGCGAATCACGGAATTAGGCGTGGTCAAATTATACGCGAGCAGCCAATGTCTGCTGCCCCTATCGCAGTCGCGGACGATGTTTGGATTGGTGTTGGCGCCGTCGTGTTAAAAGGAGTCTCAATCGGTGAGGGGGCCGTAGTTTCCGCTGGTGCTGTAGTGTCTAGTGATGTTCCGGATTATGCGATTGTTTCGGGTAGTCCCGCAAAAGTTGTTGGTGAACGAATGGAGGGGCGGTCATGAATCGTAAAAAAGTGACGGTATATATCACCTCTCATAATTACGGTCGTTTTCTCGCTCAGGCTATCGAAAGCGTGATTGCGCAAACGTTATGTTCGTGGGAGCTTTGGATTGTTGACGACGGCTCAACTGACAATACTGAACAAATTGCCAGGAAGTATGTTGCGGGAAATGAAAATCTGCATTTCATTCGGCACTCGGTGCCAGTCGGATTAAGATCTAGTGCGAATGAGGTTCTTCAGTCCGCATGTGGAGAGTATGTAATACGGCTTGATGCTGATGATTATTTTGATGAAAATGCATTGTTAGTTTTAGCTGCTTTTTTGGATGGAAACGAAAGTGTTGGTTTGGTGTATCCGAATTGGATATACGTAGGTGAAAACGGTGAGGTCCTCGGTGTTGAGCAAAGAAAGAAAGTGGGGGTCGAAGCGAAAGTGCTCGATTTGCCCGCTCATGGTGCATGCACGATGGTGCGGCGCCGTATATTGAAAAGTGTGGGGGGGTATGATGTGCAGCATGATTCACAGGATGGTCACGAGCTTTGGATTAAAGTGCTTCATCGTTTTGGTGTCGCGAATGTGTCGACGCCTCTTTTTTATTATCGGCAGCACAGCGAGTCGATGTCGCGTGATCAGCGGAAGATGCTTGAGTCTCGACAAAAGATTAAAAGAGTGTTGGCTGCAAGGCTAGAGGGAGCAGTACGGCCTAGGTCTGTTGCTGTTGTGCCCGCGAAAAATTCATACAGAGATCTTCCGGGCATAGTTTTGCAAAACGTGGGCGGCAAGCCTTTGATTGATCACACGCTGGATGCAGCAGTCGAGTCAAGGTTGTTCGAAAAGATTTACGTGTACACTGATGATGACGACGTTGTAGATCATTGTAGTGGCAAGGAAGGTGTTCTTGCTGAAGTGCGAGACCCAGATTTGTCTGGACCAAGGTCGAGACTCTCAGAGATTGTTTCTTCTGCTGTTTCTCGCTTAGAGATGGCGCATCAAATCTTTCCGGATATTGTTGTCGCTTTGAGTGTGCATTCTCCTTTGAGGACTCATGAGCATATTCAGAAGGCTGTCGATACTCTTTTGTTGTATGACGTTGAAAATGTCGTTAGCACTTGTGAAGACATAGAGCTGCATTTCGTTCATGGTGAAAATGGCTTGGTGCCGTTGAATCCAGGGATGATTTCTAAATTGCGTTATGAGCGAGAGTCTCTCTATGTAGGTAATGGTGCTGTTCATGCGATGTGGAGGGATTTCGTGAGTTGTGAAGACCTGTATAAGGGGCGGCTAGGGCATATAGTAATGCCGCGAGAATTTAATTATCAAATAAAGGCAATGGCAGATCTTCCGATAGTCGAGCTTGCGATGCAGTTGCATCTCCTTAAGGAATTGTAGGGCAAGGAAATGATTTTCTACCGTCTGTTTATAGCCACGTGTGACAGGCTTGCACATTCGCGCGGATTGATGCTGCGAATTCTTTTACGCGGTAAATGCTTTTCCATTGGTAAGAAGCTGAAATGCGAGAGGGGCGTAAAGTTATTGGTTCGAGACGGTGGAAAAATTGAGATTGGAGATAGGGTTGAGATTCGACGTGATGTTGAGATTCGGGCTTTTGGAAATGCTCATGTGATTATTGATGATGATGTCCGGCTCGATCGCGGCGTGCGCATTATCGCGGGGAATGCGAGTATGGTTCGGTTGGGGAAGCGAGTTCGAGTTGGTTTCTATTCTGTCTTGAACGGTGGTGATTCAATTACGGTTGGTTCGGGTTCGCTGGTGTCCGGCTTCGTGTATCTGCAGACAAGTATGCATCGGCATGAGCGAAATGCAAATATACAGGATCAGGGCTATAGCCATTCGCCAATTTTTATTGGTGAGGATGTCTGGATTGGTGCCCACTCGACCGTTCTGCCGGGAATTCGGATTGAGCAAGGTGGGGTTGTTGGTAGTAATGCTGTTGTAACTAAAAATGTTAGTGCTTTTGATGTCGTTGCAGGTGTTCCTGCTCGCGTTTTGAGAAATCGCTAATTGTTTTTTTCACTTTCAGATAGCGAAATTTTTGCAATATGAATTCTTTTCTTGAAATTGATCGTCCTTATGTTATAGCTGAGATTGGTGGTAACCACGAAGGAGACATGGATTTTGCGAGAAAATTGTTGCTGGATGCTGCAGAAGCTGGTGCAGACGCTGTGAAGTTCCAGGCGTATAGTCCTGACAAAATTGTGAATAAGTTGCAGGATCCGGAGCGGCATCAGCATTTTGGCAAGTTCACGTTGTCGCTCGAGCAGTATCGTGAGCTTGCTGAGATGTGCGTTGAGGTTGAAGTTGACTTTATGGCTTCCGTGTGGGACATGGGGGCGTTCAGGTTTTTGGATCCTCTGATTGCGGTTCACAAAATTGGTTCAGGTGATCTCACGAACTATCGCTTGCTCAAGCCTATGGCCGAAACTGGTAAGCCGATCTGTATTGCGACTGCGATGGCTGACATGGAGGAGGTCCTCGCAGCGGTCGCATTTGTTCGTGACGTCAATCCTGCGATTGTGGAGAGTGGAGGTCTGTGTGTAATGCATTGTGTGGCTATGTATGGTGACCCACGAGACGAGTACGCCAATTTAGCAGCGATTGATGCGTTGGCAGCAGCGTTGCCGCCTCAGGTTGTGGTTGGGTACAGTGATCACACTCTGGGTAATGTAGCGGTTAAGGTTGCGGTAGAACGCGGAGCGAGAGTTATCGAGACTCATTTTACCGATGACAATAGCCGTGATTTTCGTGATCATCATTTTGCCCACACTAAAGAAGAACTCAACGATTTTGTTGTTTATCTACGTCGGCGTCAGGAGATGTTGGGCAGGGCAGTTAAGGTGCCGGTGTTTGAGGTAGAAACATCGGATCGCATCGCTGAGTTTCGTAGGGCTGTTTATCTTCGGCGGGATTGTCTTGCAGGGACTGTTGTCTCGGAAGATCTTTTGACTACGCTACGCCCGTTACGTGGGATTTCAGCGTCGGAGTACTTTAAAGTAGTTGGAAAGGTTGCGTCTCGAGATCTAGTCGCCTACGAGCCTTTAGATTGGGGCGATTTTAAGTAGAGGTGAAGACTTATACTTATGTTTCCTGGTGTGGTGATGGAAAAGGCCACCACGGTCATGGCTTTAAAATTCGGGTATAGGTGTTCGCGGGTGTTCGGCGTGAGGGAGGAGCGTCAATGAAAAGGTTTGTTAAGGCAGGTTGAATGTTTTTCCCTGGGCGGCTTTGTTGATGTTTCGCAGGCAGGTGCTAACACTTTGCGTTTTTAAAAGGCATGTGTATCCAGCCCGCACGCTTTGGTCGCGTTTTTTTAAGTTTGTGGCTTTAGTGGTTTCTGTGGTGGTTATTCAAGCGGCATTCGGTGGTTGGGTAAAGATAGGAGCTGGTGGGTGAAGGTCATTCATGTTCCTCACGCCGTGCTATCGCATGGCACTGTCGGCCGAATTCTGTCCTTGCTCAGGCCTGCTAACTTCCAGCAGGCCTGAGCGGTTACGTCGGTCGGCTCTTTAGTGAGCGTAGCGCTGGTCGCTCGATCTTCGCTCATGTTGACGGACTGATGCCGAGAAGTTGGGTGCATTGCGTATTTACTGTGGTTGGGCAACGGCATCGTGCTTGGTCGGGTCACTGTACACTGTAGGTTCGAGCGTCAAGTTAATATGCAGCGTTTCCTCAGGAGCTCAAAATGATGGATCTTCGTAGTGTGATCATATCGCTTATTTGTGTGAAATCTATTGCAAGGTATTGTAGTAGTTGAGGGGCTGCCTTTTTGGTGTGAGAAATAGGCATTAAAAACTTCTTGGTGTCCTTTGGGGTGGATATATCAAGATGTTGGTTGGTCAAGGCTTGCGTTTCAATGGAAGCTATAAGTGCATTGCTGCCAGCTTTGAGGGCGAAGTTATTTCGTCTTTCCTGTTCACGTGAGCTTTCTTGGATTTGTGAAAAACCGTTTGGCGTCCAGTGGATCGGTCGGGCCATTCCTAAAGTCATTAATGGCGGTAAGCAAATCGCGACAGTACGTTACTGTGTAAGGGCGGCAGGCAATTGTTTGCGGTTTTTCTACGTCGTTTTACAAGCACTGGGAAGTCGATCGCATGCATCGGAGTTTGGGTGTGGATTTTAATTACGGTCGTAATTGCATTCTTGCAAGGTGGTGCGACGAATGGTATGGGTGTTCTTCGCGACTTCGTCCCGAACTTGGTTAACCATCGCACTTCCCGTTCCAGTTCGGCGGGAAGGGGGACGCGTCGGTTAGAGCACTGGTTTTCCTGAAAAGCAGGCGTCTGAGTGATATTGTCGCGTGGTTTCCATGAAGTAACCATGCGGTAAGTTTGGTTGCCAGGCGAGATGAGAAGCGTGGGTTTGCGTGGGCACGATACTGTTTTCTTTTCGTGGATTGTTTGTATAAATCGATGGTGCTCGATGTGCGGTAGGACATTCCAAGGTTGGTGGCGCAGAAGTGAGATGTGATTGCAACTTGGCGCTGTCGCTGGTTGTCGGTTTTTTGTGATTGATTTGCGGAAAGATGCATGCGACTTTTTGTTGTATTGATGTCGTTTTTGGCTAGCTGGATAGTCGAGATTGCGATGGATGCGGAAGGTGACCGGAGTACGGAGTTTCATTGCATTTCTTGTGGGCGAATTTCTTTTGAGTTTGTTTTTCGGCGTTGCCACCGCCTCGGAATCTGGCATCTGTTTTTTATGCAATCACGTGTTTTTCGGGACTCGCCGTAACTTATATTAATTTGTGCTCTAAATACTGCTTAGAGAGTGAAGAATGCGAAAAGACGGATCTATGATTGATCCATTTGAGTGCTCGGTCATTTTTGACCAGGAAGTACGTGGGTTTTTCCAGGAGAGGAAGACGCGTTTTCCTTATGCAGTTCTTGCACTTGAGAACGAAGTGCGTATGTCGCTTTCTGGTGCACCGCATGTCAATCAAGTGCTAAGGAACAATTACGCTGATTTTCGGTTGAGATCTCAATTGAAAAAAATGGGTCGTTGGTTGGTTTGGAAGGTGTCGAATAGGTTTTTCGCTAAGAACAAACTGCGTTATCAAGTAGCGTTGTCGAGGACGCCAGTAATAGAAACGGAGGTTGTTGATTTTTTGGACGAAGAAGGATTAGAGCGTTTTACTGAATGTTCCTTGCCACTGGGCGTGACACTTTCCCTTCAGGAGGTTGCCACAAAAGGGACGGCGTTCTCTCTGCTGGGGAGGATTTCAACTCATGAAGAGTTTAGTTCATTGCTGAAGAATGAGCGATTCATGTTGCAGTTCAACCGCGCAGTTCGCAAAAATGTTTTTTCTGTTCGCAATTTCTTGTCGCAGGAAAAGATTGCTTTGCTTGTTGTGCATGACGCACATCATGTCGCTGGTCGAATTATCTGTGCTGCCGCCGAGCAATGTGGCATTCCGGTGGTTGAAGTTGCCCACGGTTACACGCAGTGTCCCAATTTGATCTCGGTTTCTCCAGTGATAGCGTCTGTCGAGGTCGTGTGGTCCGACCAGCTTGCGAGTCGCATAAGATGCTTTGGGCTACCCAGTGATCGTTGCCGGGTTGTGAGTTTTGGTTTTCCAAAATCGCTTGTGTGCAGATGTCCACTCCCTCGATTTAGGCAGGCGCTAGTCTTGGTTAATCCCATTTCAAGAATGTCTGTACGCGAGCGAGAGATTTATCATTCAGAAATGTCCCATGTCTTAAGAATGTTTTGCGACCACGGATGGTTGGTTAAGTTGCGGGTTCATCCTTCAGAGAAATATTTGAGTGTCGTTGCCGATTTTTTCTGCGATTTCGATGTGATTCTTAGAAAAGACACATTGGAAAACGATCTGGCGAATAGTCGTATTGTTGTGGGAACGGCTTCGTCGGTTCTGGTAGAGGCCTTGTTTAATGGAATTCCCGTAATTCAACTGGCAGGGGATAAGGATATTCGCCTAGAGCATTTAACTGTAAAGCAAAGTGTCGATTTGGCTTGGAACGATGTTGAGTCGATTTTGTCAAACGCAAACAATCGGCATTCGTCGAATGTTCCCGAGTTTAGGTCTTTGCGATTTCGCGAATTTTTGATTGATCTTGTTCAAGATTGTTCTTTGATCTAGTGCTGATACCTTAGAATTGTCTGTTTTGTTGTTTGTGTAATAAATTGCGAGAAAATATAGAGCAAATGCATATTGCATACACATTCTATGATTGGCCTGGTTATTGTGCAGGTCCGCGCATTAACGCTTTGCGGTTGTTGCCTGAGTTGAAGCGCCGTGGGTACGATGTTACAGCCATCGTGCTGTTCCGCGGTACTCTGGCTTCAGATGAATTCCTTGTCTCGAATGGTATCAAGGTAATTGCAAAAGAGTACGAGCCGCTGGTGCAGGCTCGCACTCGGTTTGTTCTTGATGCGTTGGAGGACGCACAGCCGGATCTTTATGTCCCCAATATTTCGGTCGCAGGTTGCTATGCAGGGCGGTATTTTCGTGATTCGGGTCGTCCTACGATTGTGGGGCATCTAAGCGATGATGATTTTAATTGGGGAATGGCGGAACGTTTCTGTAAATTTCAAGATGAGTGGGCTGTCTCCGGGATGTTCTGCATGGGGCGAGAGTTGGGAGACATCGTTCGAGGTTGGCGGCCTGACCGCACGCATGTTGTGGATATTTGTCACGGAGTGGAGGTTCCCGCCCTAACGGCTGACCCACTCGGGCCGTTGCGATTTGTGTTTGCGGGGCGGATGGAAGACAACCAGAAGAGGGTTATGGATTTGGCCAAAGCCCTGCGTGCGGTTTTGCAGCATAGGAGTGATGCTGAGGTTAAATTTATCGGTGATGGTAGCAAGCGACAGGACGTTGAGACGCTTTTTAAGAAAGCTGGGCTAGGTGGTCGAGTTCATTTCACTGGGTTTGTTGAGCCAGATAGCGTGCAGGATGAGATGCGGTGGGGAAATGTCTTCGTGCTACTGTCGGATTACGAGGGGGTTCCGGGCGCGGTAATGGATTCAATGGCCGTCGGTTTGGTTCCCTTGTGTTTGAATATTGAAGGCGGATTGCGAGAGTTAGTGGTGGATGGGGAGACTGGTATCTTGGTGAATGATCGGAACGAGTCCTTCATGGCGGCAGTGCAGCGTTTGGCTGATGATATAGAGTTTCGTAAGCGATTATCGCATAACGCGATTAAGCACATTAAGGCAGGCTTCTCGCTTGCGGAATCGGCTGATAGGTGGGAGCGATTGTTTCGCAAGCTATGGACGGACAGGGGGGAATTTAAGGACCGATTTGTGGCACCGAAGACATTTGTGCTTCCAGACGCATATGAAAAATTGGGGCCTGAGGATAAGAGGATTGTGGTAGGTGGTGGTCGTCAACGCTGGCTTTCAAAGTTCGCGTCTATGATCGGGGTTCGCTAGCGTTGTATAAACGCTTGGCGAAAACGATTTCGTTTAAATCTATTCTGAAGTTGATTGCGTAATGGAAAATGGTATGAGTAATCCTGTGGGGCATCGGGGAGAGCGGCTTTACCCCTCTCGCTCACATAGGCTTTATTGGCATTTGACCTGTTTACGTCTTTTGTACGAGCGATTTGCGCTTAATCACGTTGATCAAGGATCTGGCGATTTGATTGACTTCGGTTGTGGCAATATGCCGTATCGGCCGATTTTTGAGCCCCATGTGAAAAAATATAGAGGGTTCGATTTGGCAGGAAATGATCTAGCAGATGGTCTTATAGATGAGCTGGGCCGTATGCAGGTTGAAGCGAAATCCGTTGATTATGTCTTATCTTCGCAAGTTTTAGAGCATGTCATCGATCCCGTTAGCTATCTCGCTGAAGCGAAACGCGTGCTGAAGCCGGGAGGCAAGCTATTTCTTTCTACTCATGGTGTTTGGAAATATCACCCTGATCCGACGGATTACTGGCGATGGACTTGCGATGGGTTAAGGAAGGTGGTTTCTGAAGCTGGATACGAGATCCTCGATTTCGAAGGTATGATGGGACCCGCTTCTACCGCACTCCAACTTTGGCAAGATGCGACGATCACTTCAGTACCTGCAAAATTGCGTAAGGCTTTCTTGTGGTCGATGCAGCGAAGGATTGAGCGTGCAGATAAAAAATGTTCGAAGGAGTGGCGAGATAAAGATGCTTGTGTGTATGTTCTGGTCGCGAGCAGCGTTTAGTCAGGGGGAGACATCACGCGTTGGCCTGCGTGATAATTTGATAGGGCAGAGATGTATAAACCGATGGTTTAACATTTGCCGGGTTGTAGTTCCATGCAAACGCTAGTTTAAATCAGTGAATATTGTTATTATCCAACCATCTGTTGGTGCGGTCTCCGAAACTTTTATTGCGGCGCATGCGGAACATTTGCGAGAAGTTACCGGTGTCGTTCATTTTTTGAATGGACGGCCTGCCCTTGATGGTAAGGTGGCCCTGTCGCAGCGTCTTGTTCCGCGAGGTTGGCGAAAAATAAAGAGGGTGGTGCAACGCGCCCCGTGGACCAAGGAAATTGAAGATGGAGTAGTCCGCGGTATCCAGAATGGACGCGCCGATGTAGTTCTCGCAGAATATGGATCGGTCGCCGCGAAAGTTACCTCGGCGTGTCACCGCCTGAGTGTTCCGCTGGTGACCCATTTTCATGGCTATGACGCAAGTTCCACCGAATTTGATGCTAATTTCTATAAAGGCGTCTTCTCGGAATCCGCGGTGGTGATTGCCGTCTCGTGGGCCATGCATGAACGCTTGCTGGAACTTGGGTGCCCGCAGGAGAAGTTGATCTATTCACCTTACGGCGTTGATCCTACAAAATTTTCTCGCGCAGCGCCTGGCGATGCACCTCCTCACTTGCTCGCAGTGGGGCGTTTTGTTGAGAAGAAGGCTCCCTATCTTACACTGCTCGCATTCAGCCGCGCGAAACAGCAGGTTGCGGATGCACAGCTTACCTTCATTGGCGATGGGCCCTTGCTCCCGGTGTGCCAGCGACTTGTTCAGGCGATGGGGTTGCAGAGTTCGGTTCGATTTCTTGGTGCACAGTCGCACAACGTTGTGCAGCGGGAAATGCATTCGGTTCGTGCTTTTGTTCAACATTCGGTTGTCGCATCCAATGGCGACAGCGAGGGAACTCCAGTTGCTGTTTTGGAGGCAGGGATGTCCGGTTTGCCCGTTGTTGCCACAAGGCATGCGGGTATTCCAGATGTGGTTGTTGATAACGAAACCGGGCTTCTCTGTGATGAAGGGGACGTCGATCAGATGGCGGAGTCGATGGAGCGAGTTTTGAGCGATCCAGAGTTAGCCGGTCGACTCGGGCGGCAAGCTCGTGTTCGCGTCGCTGGCCGTTTTACTATGCATCAAAGTATTGCTCGACTGCAGCGTGTTTTGGAGGCGGCGGCCAATGGGGAGGACCTTGTTGAAGTTCAGGACGAGATTGCTGGGACTTTTTTAAGTGATGCTTCGGTTTAGCTTTCAAGGAATGGTGAGTTGTATTTCCTGCGTGTTGATGTCTGCGAATTCGTGACGATTTTATGAACGACGAGCAAGCCGTTTCGCTGGTCATTCCTACTTACAACGCAGGGCAGGCACTGCTGGGTACGGTGCAGTCTGCGCTGCGGCAGACTCGCCCTCCGGATCAGATTGTTGTGGTGGATGACGGTTCAACGGATGGTTCCGTCGAGGCCCTTGGGTCTTTCGGTGCGGAAGTGCGGGTGATTCGGCAGGGTAATCGAGGTGCAGCGGTGGCGCGATATCGGGGCGTTGAAGCATCCGATTGCGATCTAGTTGCGTTTGCGGATGCAGATGATCCTCCAATGCCTCCCAATCGTATAGCGGATCTAGTCGATGCATTGTTGCAGAATCCGGAATGTGTTCTTGCATACGGGATGACTTGGGACATGAAATTGACCGAGCCGCGTGTTGCACCTGGGTTTGCTGACCTCAAGCAAGGTGAGTATTTTGTTGTCCAAGATGCGTTGCAGCGTATGTTGACTCAAGGATGGCCCTTGGCTTCAGCAATGAATTTGGTCAGTTATCGATCGCTGTTGTTGAAGCAGATCCGTGACCGCCAATTTTACGCAGCCGCAAATGACTATGATTTGCAGATGAGGATGGCAGTATGTGGACCCTTTGTTTATGTGGCGAGTGTCACTGCCTTTTATCAAGAAGGGGGGGCTGGGATTTCGGCGACATACGGAGCAACGATCCAGCGAGCTTACGCATTGGCGTCTGCAGCGGAAGTTTATTCTAAGTTGCGTAGCGACGGTGGTGTCTCTTTGGAGGCATGGCGGCAAAGAGTGCGGAACGATTGGCCGGCGGTCGCTCCGTTGTTGGTGCGAAGGGGTAACTGGCCACTACTCATGCGAATTTTGCGAACTGGGCTATGTTACGGTCTTTGGCCCGGGTTGCCGCGACGGCTCTGGTGGGGTGTTTCTGAAAGTCTGGGGCGATAGACGAGTAAGGTGGGCTGAGATGTTTGTTGCCAGCAGTACCTCGGTTGCAATGGGAAGGGAGGCAGTGGATGAGGAGTGCTAAATTTGATTACGCAGTGGTTGTTCCGGCCTACAATCGAGAGCTGGTCTTGCCTCGCGCGCTTCAATCCGTATTTGCGCAGCCTCACGTACCATCTGAGGTTGTGGTCGTCGATGATGGATCGGACGATCAGACGGCTGAAGTTGCGCGTCAATTCTCATCGAAAATAAAGGTCTTGCGCATCGAGAACAGTGGACCCGCCGCGGCCAGGAAGTTGGGGATTGAGGCAACAAGTGCTGAGTGGGTCTGTCCGCTTGATAGTGACGATGAGTGGGATCTTTCTTTTATTGAAACGTTGCAGCAATTGCGTAATCGATTCACTTCCGCTGGTTTGCTGTTCTCTAATTTCCGAATATGTCGTGAGGGAGGATCGATTGAGCTGGCGGATAAGCTGATGGGTGCACCGGCTTCGTGGCGGGCGTATCTTACAGACGATGGGTTTGCGATTAATTTGGGAATGGATGCCTATTTGCCACTGCTGGAGTTCAGTCCGGTGTTTCAGTCTTGTATGGCATTCAAGCGGACCGTTTACGAAGAGATCGGAGGAATTGATGATCGTGTTGCTCGGATGCCCGCTGAAGACGCTCATTTGACGAAGCGTCTGGCGTCCCGCACACAAGTTGTAGGCGCGGCAGAGACTAAAGTTACGATTTATCGAGATGGAAATAATTTTTCTGCGAATTATCCTCGTGTCGCTTACGGTGATTGGTGGATCTTAAGAGACCTGTTCCTCCGTAACTTTGTTCCAGCCCGCTTTTTAGAGCCCACAAGGAAGGAGTGTGAGCGTCGTGCTGCAGCATTGTTGCATAGTTTGTTCGAGATTCGAGATTTTGAATCGATGTTGGATGTACTGCCATATGTGCAAGCAGGCGATTGGGATTGGAAGTTAAGGACTAAAGTGCTTCTGGCTAAAGCTTGGAAATTAGGGCAACGCAAGTCGTGATCAATTCTTTGTCTTGGTTTTAATTTTCGCAGATGCAGGTATTGCCATCTGCAGAGCCAATGCATGTTTTTCCCTTCTCAATTTCTCAGGTGTCTGGCGATCTACTTTCGTATCTTGCAGTTCGCTTTGTTTTTGGGAGTACGTGTCCGCGTATTCCTTGTCCGGAGGAGCAGTTAGCGTAACCGGTTCCTTTCTCGCCACGGTGATCGCCTGAGTCTGTTCGGATCCGTTTCCTAGCTGCGTGAAGGCAGCCAGGTTATTCGATTGGCCGATTGTGGAGTGTTCCGACCGGTTGGTGGAATGCGGGTGATGAGTGGTCTTGTCGTCTATCGAGGTTTGTTAGAGCATGCCTAACAGATATGCGGCAAGGGTCGAGCGGTTTTTATAGTCGTCTTTCGCTCCGTGAAAGCTGAGTTTTTTCGAACTTTCGCGGAGCGAAAGGCGGCACCTATTTCCCGCTCGACGCTATGGTCTTCGCCGCCTGAAGGAATTCTGTTTGCCTTGCATTTCTGGTTAATGTATGTGATTGCGAGGTAGCGATGTTTTTTTTTAACCATTCCGTTATCGATCGGGGTATTTAAGGAAGTGATAGAATGAGTTGCAAGGCATTGGTCCTGAGCGAGGTTTTCCCTCCCCAAACCGGCGGAAGTGGGAAATGGCTGTTTGAAATTTATAGGCGTCAGGCTAAGGGGCAATATGTCATTGTTGCAGGAGAGTCGCTACGGGAGGGTGATTCGGAATTGTCGTATCCACAGCCTGTTTTGCGACGCAACCTTTCAATGAGATTCCGAGGTATTCGGTCGTTCAGTAGTCTCTGTTCCTACGCTCGACAGATTCGTGATGTAGGAAAGATTGCGAGGCAATACAATGTAGGTATTCTCCACGCTGCTCGGCCTCTCTCTGAAGGAGTGGTAGCATGGGCAATTCGTAAACGTTATCGCATTCCGTACTTGTGCTACGTGCATGGCGAAGATGTTGCAGTGGCAACAACTAGCCGGGAATTGAAATTTATCACTCAGCCTGTGCTGGGCGGTGCGGAAATGTTGATCGCTAATTCGCACTTCACCGCTGGGATGCTGCAAAATGAGTGGGGAATCGATCCGTCGCGGATTCAGGTGATGCATCCCGGAGTGGACACGACTTATTTCCGCCCTGCGGACGATTCTAGTAAGCAGTCGAGATGGAAAGATCGTTTTGTGATATTAACGGTTGGGCGGTTGCAGCAGCGGAAAGGGCACGACACCGTTATTCGAGCGATTCCTAGATTGCTTCCTCGTTTTCCACAGTTGTTGTACTTAATTGCGGGTGAGGGGGAGGAGAGGTCTAGGTTGGAAGCGATCGTCAGGGAGTTAGGTGTTTCCTCGCATGTGGAATTTCTAGGGGAGGTCGATGATGTGGAACTGCTCGCTTGTTTTCAAGGATGCGACGTCTTTGTGTTGGCCAACCGAGAGATTGGACGCGATGCGGAAGGGTTTGGAATTGTTTTGCTGGAAGCGCAAGCGTGCGGCAAACCAGTCGTTGCTGGTAGTAGTGGTGGAACGCGTGACACGTTAGTGCCTGGTAAAACTGGCTATTTAGTGGATTGTAAGACACCTGATGAGCTGGTTCAGGTCTTGAAGCAAAAGTTGGCTGATGAAGACACGAGAAAGTTGATCGGCGAAAGAGGGCGGCAACACGCGGTGGACGGTTTTGATTGGGCGACTTTAGGGGGGCAAGCCAGCAAGTTGTTCAGTTCAGTGGGCAATGTATAGGGGGCTTTTTTGTATTGAAAGGGAAGTGAATGACGGTGGATGCCAAAAAGTTCCCGATATTTGTGAGCGGAACGCAGCGATCCGGTACCACTTTGATGCATCGGATTTTGGAATGCTCAAGTGATGTGTGGAGCTGCAACGAGATGTACGAAGTGCACGAATTCGTTTTCGGTGGACGCTCTCGAGATAGGCTCGCTCGATTACGCAATGAGCTGGGGAAATTCCTGGATGTCCAGGTGGAGGATTTCAATTACGGAGAGGGGCAGGACGATCCTGTGGCGTTGCTCGCGACAGCGATGGAGCTTGCGGCGGCAAGGGCGAATAAGCCACGGTGGTGTTTGAAGGACCCTGCGGTGACTTATTATCTGGATGAATATGCGGAGGCGTTCCCCAACGCTCGGTTTGTTATTATGGTTCGTGATCCTCGCGCGGTTTGTCGATCCTATCTTTCTCCGGTCGGGTTCACTGTTGGGAGGCCTGCGAACTGGGTTTCTGCTGCTCAGCGGTGTCACCGTGAGATGCAGCGACAATTGGCTTTCGCTCAAAAGTGCCCTGGGCGTGTCCTTTTCGTTAACTACGAGTCCATGGTTTCGCAGTTGGATAAAGAGCTAGGGCGTGTTTGTCAGTTCATTGGCATTCAGTATGAGCCTGCGATGCAGTTCTACTATAAGCATCAGACGGACATGAAAATTCACAGTGGTAATGAGAATATTCTTACTGCTCCAGATATAAGTAAGGCCGAAAAGTGGAAGAGGACGCTAACGGATCGGCAGGTAAAAACCGTAGAGGCTATCGCCTTGGACTCTATGCAGGCGTTTGGTTACCAGCCGATGTTCTCTCGTGGTCGCGTCAGCGCGACACGCTTTCTCATCGCCCGTGTTCATGATCGCTTCGTTCGGGAGTACCGTTGGCAGAAATATAAATTTTTGTCCAAATAAGGCATCTGTTTAAGGGGGGGCGGCGCGTCCTGTTCGTGTAAGGTCACCGTCACAGGTCGGCGATTCGATGTGAATGGAAAGGGTGCACCGTATGTGGGGGCCTTTGCCCGATTCGGGCGAAGGAATGTGGTATGCCCATAACAAGTACTGCGGCAGGTCGGCCTGGATTGACATTGGGCGACTTGTTCGAACTTAGGGCCATTTTCTTTCGAGCTTCATTCTGGCGGGGAAGTTAGCTTGGTGAGATTCTGGACGAAGGAGATAGGTGAATTCTGCTGATTGCAAAAGGCACCGGCTTCTGTGTTCTTGCATGGGATTTGTTGTTAAAGCTCGTGGTCGTCGCTCTGGTTCAAGCGTAGGTTGTTAATCTTGAGGTTCCAGTAGGCCGCTATTGGTTTTGCGACGGGCGCAGTCGAGGGAGCGCGATCGCTCTGGGCGAGCGTAAGTAAGAGGCAAAGTGTTTTTCGACGGCTGGTTTTGGTGTCTTGGTGTGAACGTAGTGCAGCAAATAGGCTTGTTTGTTGTGCGCCTGTGTTTCTGGCGGATTTTTGTTGTTTCAGCGTTTGGTGTGTAAGTGGTTGCGATTCGGTTTGAATACTAATTCCCATTATTTTTAAGACGCGTTTGTTTGTGTCGGTAGCAGCGTCAAGGAGTTTTTGTGCTAGGTCCCGTATTCGTCTACTCACTGCTCGTTTTCGTGTGCGCGCTCGCCATTTTTCGGCCCGCTTTCGGGATTGTAGGATTTTATGGTTTTGTCCTGCTTGACCCCGCCTGGAACTGGCGGTGGTCATTAGAGCCCGGCGTAACTTATCAAAAGTATATTTTTTACTCGCTGTTCGTCGGTTTTGTTCTGTCTGGTTTTGGGGGGATGCGGCTGAGTCGTTGGTCGTGGATTGCGCTAGTTATGTCCATGCTGTTTTTGTTGATTGCGTGGATTAGTGCGCAAAACACGGTTTCACGTGTTGATACAGATTTTTTTATGTCGGTAGTTTGGAAGCACTTTTTAGTAGTTGCTATTGGCCTGTTTGTTTTGAAAGACTGGCGTACGCTAAAGTGGCTCTTGGTAATTGCTGTTCTGGCGCAAGGGTACAATGCATACCAAATCAATGTAGACTACTTTCAGACCGGCTTTTCGCGTTTCGCGCATGGTACTGCATGGGGGAGTGCCATGGTAGATAATAATGGTTATTCGATACTGACAGTCCCCATCCTTGGCGCTGCTTTCTCTTTAGCGCTGTTTGAGAACAAAATTTTCTTTCGTGTTCTGTATCTAGGCGTAGGCATGTTGCAGGTTCATCAGATCATGCTTCTTGAGTCGCGCGGGTGTATGTTAGCTGGAATCGCAATGGTTCCGATTTTGGTGTGGTATATGCCACGGAGGAATGGAAATGTGATGACGGTTGCAGCGGCTTTTGTGATGGCAGCAATTCTTGCGGGACCTTCAGTGGTAAATGAGTTTACGTCGTCTTTCGCTGGTTCCGGAGAGCGTGATAGCTCCGCCGACTCTCGTTTCAAGTTATGGCAGGCGGGGATGCGCATCACACAGGAATACCCGTGGCTAGGTGTCGGTCCCAATGCTGCCCGTGTGCTGGTTCCTAGGCCTCAGTACTATGAGGGTGGGTTAGATCAGCCGGATAAAGCACTGCATAATCTGTTTTTTGATGTTTCGACTGGTGTTGGGATTCCGGGTTTTTTGTGCTATTTTTCTCTCTATTTTATGCCTATGTTCTATGCGTGGAAAACCTATCGCCGTGATGATGTTGAGGGCGGCGCGATTAGACTGGCGGTGTTTGCCGGTATTTTTGGCTATTTAGTAGCTAGTATGTTCTCCAGCGGAGTCTTGTTTGAGTCTTGCTATATTTTGGTTGTTGCTGGTTTTGCGTTGTCGAATATTGATGCTCGTCAGCGACAGGAAGACGCGAGTTGGTTGCCCGGGGGGGCCCATGATGACGCTCATTTGCCTTGTCCCGCGAAGGGCGGCTAGCTGGCGGACGTTTCTGATTGGGCAACTGTCAATGCTGGTTCTTTTTCCGCGTCTAATTTGTTGTATTGCTGTGCTGTTATATGAATTCTGCTGCTAAAAATGCTGGTTTGCTGCGATGGAAGCTTTCGGTAGATGGGCCGTCTGTAAAAGGTCGCCGTGGAGTTGCTCCCTCACGGGTTTCGTTACCTTGTCCTGAGGGATTGGTTTTAGATGCAAGCGAAATCGCAATTGTTGATGATGAAAAGCGATATTCGGTCGTTCAGCCTGATGTGCTGGCGTGGTGGTCTGATCGATCCGTCAGGTGGTGCCAGTTGGATTTCGTCTGTGAACTTGGTCGTAGTTATTGGGTCTCTTTGGGGGCGGTGGCTGATGCGAAGCGGGACGCAGTCGACGTAGGCCGGCCTGCGGTAGTTTGTCAGACGGGGGAGAAAGCTGCCTCGGAGTGCCTTAAGTTTGACTCATTAGACCTGCCTTGCGAATCGTCTTTAACGATTCATCTGACTCACGGCGGGAAGCACTATCTGGGGCAATTGGCTGCGGCGGTTGATGTTGCGAGTGGTTCGGTTCGCTGGACTCGTACTTGGGCAGTTAGTTTTGTTGAAGTGGGGCAAGGCAAGTCTCCGTTAATTGGGCAGTTAACAGCGGATAGCTATGCCGATGTGCCGGTTGTGCAGTTCACGTTCTCTGTGCAAAATCCGCAAGCGATGGACCATCCTGGGGGGAACTGGGATCTCGGCTCGCAGGGAGCGGTTCATATCGATCGGCTTGCTGTCCATGTTTCTACTGAAACAGGCACAGATAAGTGCTTAATCGCGAATCTAGGCGATTCGAGTTCGCCGATTGCTGCAAGCAAGGAACTTGAAATTTATCAAGATTCCAGCGGCGGCGAAAATTGGAATAGTCAGAATCATCTGACCGCGCAGGAGCAACTTTCGGTTTCATTTCGTGGGTACCGCGGGACAGCGGATGGCAATCGATTTGAGGGGCATCGAGCCCAGCCGGTGTTGCGGTCGACTGGCAACGGCATTGTGACTGCAATTGCTTATCGGAATTTTTGGCAGAATTTTCCCAAATCGCTCCAAGCGGATGCTCAGGGGCTAACAATTGAGCTGTTCCCTGGGCAGACGCCTGGTGGGCACGAATTGCAGGGAGGCGAACAGAAGACGCATGAGTTTGCTGTGGAGTGGAGGTCGGCTGACGATTCGTCATCGATTGAGTGCCTGACGCAATCGCCAGTCTTATCGCTGGAGCCTGAGTGCTATGCAAGTGCTGACGCCATTCCCTACTTGTCGAATGACGCAGCGCACCTAGACGCTCGTTATGAGGAATTGGTTGCGCTTGCAATCGAAGGTGACGACACCTTCGATAAGAAGTCCGAGGTTATCGATCAGTTCGGTTGGCGAAATTATGGCGATCTCTATGGGGATCATGAGGCGGTGCACCATCGTGGTGCGAACCCGCTGATTTCTCATTACAACAACCAGTACGATTGCACGCTCGGCTTCGCACTTCAGTTTCTGCGGAGTGGAGACCGTCGATGGTTCGATTGGATGATCCGAATGGCGGATCATTCATGGGATATCGATACCTACCACACGGATGATGACAAGCTGCTTTATAGTCGCGGGTTGTTTTGGCACACCTACCATTATGCCGACGCTCATACCGCCACGCATCGAAGTTACCCGAAACGACTGCGAGTGTCGAAGTTGTTCGATGGTGGGCAGGATCTTGAAGAATTGGGAGACACCGGCGAGGAACTCGCTAAGAATTATGCAGTTGGTGGTGGGCCTGCGGCCTCCCACAACTACAGCACCGGATGGATGTTGGCTTATTACTTGACCGGTAAGGATCGCTATCGTCATGCAGCGATCAATGCAGCCGATTATGTGCTGGCGATCGACGATGGGAACGGGACCCCGTTTCGCTGGCTTTGCCGGTCGGATACCGGGTATTCGACTTGTAGTTCCGAAGGGTATTTCGGGCCGGGGCGTGCTGCGGCGAACTCGACGCATGCACTTCTCACTGGACATGAATTAACTGGTGATTCAAGGTATCTTGATCGGGCCGGTGTTCTCATGCGAAGGACGGTGCATCCACGCCAAAATCTTGATGCGTTGGACCTGTTGAACGCGGAGTTGCGTTGGTTTTACACGATGTATTTGCAGGCTTTGGGACGCTTGGTCGACTATAAGTTTGGGTTAGGGCAGCAGGACGACGATTTTCGGTATGGAGTCGCTACCTTGTTGCATTATGCCGATTGGATGGTCCAGCATGAGCGGCCAACTTTGTCGGAGCCCGAAAAACTGCAGTATCCCAACGAAACCTGGGCTGCACAGGATATGCGGAAATGGCACGTGTTGGAGCACGCGGCACTCTATCAGTGTGATCCCGCCCGCAGGGATGCGTATCAGCAGAAGGCGGACTTCTTCTTCGATAACGTGTGTGAAACGCTAACGGGTTCGCCTACCAAGGCCTTGTGTCGACCAGTCGTGTTAATGCTTAACTTTGGTTGGCAGCGAGGGTGGTTTAAGAATCGTAAAGGTCAATCTCGGATTCAGCAGCCGATTTTGGATGATTTCGGACCGTATGTTGAATTTGTTCCGCAGCGGAGCATTGCAGTGCGTCGGTTCAAGCGTCTGGTGGTAGTCGGGGCGGGTTTAGCTGTTGCAGCACTTCTGGTGCTGGTCACTTATATGTTTGGTGTCGGTCCTTTTTAGCGATTGCCTGTGGTTGTCGCAGTCGTTCGCGTTAACTGCAGCGATAGTTGGCGATGGATTGCATGCACGTGTGCATGGTGTATTTCGAATTTAGCATTGAACGTGAATCATTCATCAGCGATTTTTTTTTCCGACGATTGGGGACGTCATCCCAGTAGTTGCCAGCATCTTGTTTCACATATGCTGGCCGCTACAGACGTTGTCTGGGTCAATACGATTGGGATGCGCCCTCCCAGGCTTGATTGGGTGACCGTTCGGCGTGGGTGGGAGAAGCTGCGAGGGGCAGGGCAACAGGCAAGGGGAGTGGGCGATCCGTGTGCGGAAATCTCGCCTCGCGTGTTAAATCCCCATATGTGGCCTTGGATGTCCCACGCCTGGGATCGTCGTTTGAATGCTTCGT
The DNA here is from genome assembly GCF_007741495.1 of Roseimaritima multifibrata. Taxonomy (NCBI): domain Bacteria; kingdom Pseudomonadati; phylum Planctomycetota; class Planctomycetia; order Pirellulales; family Pirellulaceae; genus Roseimaritima; species Roseimaritima multifibrata. The sequence continues at coordinate 6,672,619 of NZ_CP036262.1, read as the reverse complement.
TGTTGGCAAAGCAGTTGGCTGTCGAGTCGGATGTAGATGTCGCCGTTACAACGATCCCCATTGTCGCTGACTTAGTCGATCGCTTGCCGGTTCGTCGCTGGGTTTATTACTGCGTCGATGATTTTTCCGTCTGGCCTGGGCTTGCTGGTTCTGTCATGGCGCAAATGGAAAAAAAGCTAATCGCCAAGGTTGATCGAGTTGTCGCTGCAAGTGATTTTTTGGCAAGCCATTCTTGTGCAGAGCACTCCGATGTGTCGGTATTGACTCACGGTGTCGATCGTGCATTTTGGCGGCGGGGCGAATCAGGAGAGTTTGCCGGTGTTGCTGCGATCCCCGGACCACGAGTCGTTTTTTGGGGGGTCGTTGACCAGCGGATGAATGCCGAGTGGGTGCTGGCACTGGCTGATCAATTGACCTCGGGCAGCGTCGTGCTGGCGGGGCCACAGCAAAATCCCGATTCTCGCTTGCTTGCTCACTCTCGGATCCACTTGACAGGGGCATTGCCGTTTGAGCAGTTGCCAGCCTTGGCGAAGATGGCCGACGCGTTAATCATGCCTTACGCCGATCTGCCTGTCACGCGGGCGATGCAGCCGTTGAAACTGAAAGAGTATTTGGCGACCGAGCGCCCGGTCATCGCGTCACCATTGCCAGCTGTGTTGCCGTGGGATGACTGTCTGCAAATTGCTAGGACCGAAGAGCAATTTGTTCAGTCAGTTTTGCAAGTTTTAGCTGCTGGTTCGAATGGTGCTCAACAAGAGTCGCGGGTGGAGCGAGTTCGTGAGCGTTTATCTAACGAATCCTGGGCTGCAAAAGCGGCTCAGTTTCGTAAACTAATTTTGGAATGAGGCTTCTTTGACCATTAACGCTGCAGACTCAAGTGTGTTTAACTCGGCTGCCCAGGCATTGTTGACATCGTCTTGTGATCGCCCGTTGGTGATTCATGCGCGTGTGATTAGTGGGACCGGCGGAGGCCCAGAAAAAACCATTTTGAACTCGCCACGTTTTCTCGCGCGTCATGGTTATGATTCGGTCTGTCTGTACTTTCGTGATCCGGAAGACGAGGGATTTAGTATTGTTGAACAGCGTGCGGACGAGTTGGAGGCCCCATTGATCGGGGTGGATGACAGAGGAGCTGCAGACTGTCGCTTGCTTGGTCGAGTCAGACGCGCGCTGGGAAATTTTCAGGGACGCAAGTTAATTTGGCACGGGCATGATTACAAAAGTAATTTTGTTGGTCTGCGGTTGCGTAAGCAGTACTCAATGGCGTTGGTGAGCACCGTCCATGGTTGGGTATTGAAGACCTGGAAGACGCCACTGTACTACTCGCTAGATCGATGGAGTCTGAAGCGTTATGACCAAGTGGTCTGTGTGTCGACAGATTTACATCAAGATTGTCAACGATTGGGGCTCGCTGATGAACGCCTGCATTTGATCGACAATGCGATCGATTTGGAGCAATATCAGCGAACGGTTTCTCGAGAGGCTGCCCGGACGCTTATTCGCGCGCCGCAGGTTAAGTATCTGCTTGGAGCGGTGGGGCGACTGTCTGCCGAGAAAGGATTTGACTATTTAGTTGAATCGGTTTCAATTCTTCGTCGTAAAGGCATCGATGTAGGGGTGGTCATTGTTGGTGATGGACCGTCCAGAGAAGAGCTAAGTGCGCAGGTACGCGAGTTGGGCTTGGAGGATAGTGTCCATTTTGCCGGTTTCGTTGCCGATCCCTCGAAGTATTACCAGGCAATGGATTTGTATGTTCTCAGCAGTTTGCGTGAGGGACTACCTAATGTCTTGTTGGAGGCAATGGCATATGAAATTCCAGTTATAGCAACCGCAGTGGCCGGAATTCCTAAGTTGATCGATGGTGTCGAAAATGGTTGGCTGGTCGAGCCTGGTAGCGCTGAAAAACTAGGAGCAGCGATTGGAGTGGCTATCGATTCTGCTTCTGAGAGTAGGCGTCGTGGCATGATGGGGCGTAAGACAATTGAAGACCGTTTTAGCTTTGATTCGCGCATGAAGGAAATCGTTCAGGTGTACGGATCTTTGGATTGTCTAACACGGTAAATGCGGGTGGTTTTAGGGTGCTGGGTAATGTGATTTAGCATTGAAGGGATCGATTGATAGGGGCGTGCTTAGCCAGGCACGGCCGATCTAGGGGAATACCTCGTTGTGCATGATAATGACGAGTGCTTACGATTGTTTTTCGTCAACTGAATTCACTGGTAGTGCGTACTTTGATTTTTTGTGCATGTCTTGAGCGATACTAGCGGACAGCTGTAAATCGCTGTTCCTTGCAATTCAGTGTGGGATCGTGTGTTGCTGTGTGAGGCACGAGCATTATCGTGAATTATTTGTCGAGTGATTGAAATAGTCTCGATGTCATCAAAATCTCGGCGGCGTCGCAGAAATGGTTGGCTCCATTGCCGCTTTGGGCGGTACAAGACGGTTCTCGAGTGAAACTATATGTCAGGATATGAAATCCGTGCACCTTTACGTGGGTGGCTGCTAGTTCTTGCCTGTCTTAGTGCCGTAGCGTTGGTCTATGCTTCGGTCGTCCCCTTGCACTATCAACCGCTTGCCTTTGACGATGCGGTCGCGAAATTCGGGAAGACACCCTGGCTAAATCTATCGCTATACCAGCGGGCCGACTGGGTGGCCAACGCGTTGGTGGTGATGCCGATCGGTTTCTTTGCTGCAGGGGCTGTCAGTTTTGCTCGTGGTCGATTTGGCTTGCTCCGTGTTTGGGGCGCAGTCATTGCGGTAGTTCTGGCGACGATGCTGTTGGTTTTCGGCATCGAATTTGTTCAGGTCTGGTTTCCGCCCCGGACCGTTTCTCAGAATGATATCGCCGCTGGTTGTGCTGGCGCCATTCTCGGGCCCTTCGCCTGGCCGATCTTTGGGGCTCCTTTGTTGGCCGCTTGGGCGCGGATTCAAGGTGCCTCTCTGGGGGCGCAGCGCCGGCAGTTGGTGCTGCGGTTGAACCTGGCCGCGTACTTGATGATGCTGATTGTCTATTCGGTGATGCCGTTGGATTTGGTTTTAAGTAGTGGAGAGTGGCACGCAAAATGGGCGTCGGGGCGGATCCAGGTGATTCCCGGAGGTGAAGCGTTTCGCTGGCTGCAAGGGAATGGTGGGTGGAGCGATCTGTTTTCGCTGTTCATGTCGGGCGTGCGGATCGTTCCGGTTGGATTTCTAGCGTGGCTGTGTCTTTCGGCGAAGTGGCAACGCCTCCTGGTGTTTGGAGTGCCAGTGCTGGTGGAGGCGTTGCAGTTGCCCGTCTTCACTCGCTATGCCTCGGTCTCTGAAGTCTTGCTGGGCTGGTTCGGCGGGATGGCCGGAGTGGTGATCGCTATGAATCGCCAGAGGCTGTGGGGCTGGAATCGGTTTCTGATTTTGCGGCTAGGGGTGGTGATGGTCGTTGTTGCTGGGATTGCCGTCGGATTTTTTGGGGGGGCCGAGCGGTGGGCGGACGCGAAGGAAATCGCCGCCGGGGTCGACTCTTTCTTCTCGGCACCATTCGTAAAGTATTACTACGGCAGTGAATTTAGTGCCGGGTCGAATTTCGCCGGCAAGTTACTGACTTTTGCGGTTCTGGGAGCTGCGCTCGCCAATCTGTTCGGCTACGGCCGCGAGCGAATGCCAGTGCTTGGGTATGTGGTGTCGATCGCTCTCGTGCTTGGGTTGGGCGTCGTAATTGAGGTAACGCAGATCTATTTGGTGCCCCTGGTGCCGGATGCAGCGGATGTGATTATTTACGCCGCGGGCGCGGCGGTTGGTTGGAAGGCCTGGGCGATCGGGATGGAGGCTACGGAGCTACGAATAGGCGAGTTGTAACTGCCTCCTCCGCCCCGAAAGTATCGTTTTTGTTAAGCATTCTTTCGCGAGGAACGTCGATTCTATTGCTCAAGTTTTTGAAGTGATTTCGGTCTTCACTCTCCCTTGGGCGTGCAATTTATAAATGTCCTGCTTGCAGGTTTCCGAAGGGAATCGGCCCCGTGCCAGCTTGCCTGGCATGAAGCAAAGATTTGAAGTTAGATCGCATGTTTTGGATAACTTTGCTTCCGGTTCGGTTTGCCGCTGAAAGCGGCAAACCGAACCGGAAGCAAAACGCTGAGGGTGACCCTTTCTAATTGCAAATCTTTCGATCCTGTCGGGTAAACCGACGAGGGGACGTCCAGTGCGAAAGGCGAGAAAAGCAAGTGCTCAGACTGTCCGCCGGAAGCAACGTGAAGGCGTCTGAAGCAAGTCGCCAGGCCGCAAATTCGCACGCCCTAAGCTTCTTTGTTTCGTACAAAGCCCGAATCCTGGTGGTTTGGGTAAGGTTTTTCCGTGTGTAGGGGTTGCACTCCCCATGTGGGCGGTGCATAATGCTTTTAATGAAAAATTCTGTTCACCGAACCGTTTTGTCGTTTTTGTTTGTCGTAGCGGCTTTTGCCGCAATGGCAGGCCGGGCGGAGGCTGCGCTGCAGCTTGGGGCGGAAAGTGATCAGCCGGGAATCGAAGTGATAGGTGAGCCGGCAGAATCGATGCCAGTCGTCGAGAAAAGTGACGGCCTGGAATTAGGTGTTTCGGATAACGGAATCTCTTCCGTATCAATTTTTGCCTTGAGCGGTATCGAAGCCGTTGTTGGCGAAGAGCCTGCTGTCTGGCTCGGTCGCCAGCCAGCCCGCGTCAATGTTCGCTGTTGGGGTCTGCCGATCGACGATATACCGCGGACGTAGAGAAAAATATCTGCTTTGATGTATTTTTCTCGATGTTCTCGATATGAAAGAATTTGAATTATGAAGATGAAAGTATTGGCGATTCAAGCCATTTTGATGTTGGCCGTTTGCGTTCAGGCAAATGCAGGGGGAGTTTTTCCGCAAATCGACGGTGGTCCATTTGACAGCGTGGAGAATGATTTAGCGTTTAGCGTCACAGGTGGGCTGGTGACGATGGATGGTTTGGGGGTTGCGGATGTAGGGGGGGGCATCACTGTTAACTATATGTTAACGGGAAATGATGGAGGACCCGTGGGCAATTTGACTGTTGAATTTGTCGGCACAATCGGCGCCCTGACTGGCGCGGGTCCGTTTATTGGTAATCTGGTGACAGGTACTGCCACGGTTTTGGGGGATGGTTTTGATGAACTGAACCTGACCGTAACTGATGGATATTTGCAGTTGGCAGCAAGCAGTTCTCTGTACCTTGGTTTTAGTGCAACGACTGTCGATCCTCCCATCGAGCCTGGTTCAATTAGCTTTATTCCGGTAAGTTTTGATGCTCCGGGTTTCTTTAGCTCGACTTCGGATTTTTTCCTGGGGTCTGGATCTAGTGCGAATGGTTCATCTTTCAACGTGAATTTTACTACTGGTGTCGTCGGTAGTGGTGTCGCCCAAGGTTTGGTCAATCCTGTCCCCGAACCAGCTTCGATCCTGACTTTGTTGGGATGTGTTGCAGGAGCGTGCGTTATGGGACGTCGTCGTCGCAAGGTTGCTGCTGCTTAGTGAGTCATTAGTAATTGACGGGCCTTGATTTTCAGGTTCCGCACATAGAACGAAAGGCAGGTCCTCGAATGGAGGGTCTGCCTTTTTTCGTTGATGTATGGTAACGGCGTGCGGTATCCGTTCTGGAGCGAGAGGCTGCCCGAGGGGGGGCTTCGCTATTTGTTTGTTGTAGGCTTGGAGAACCGTGTGCGAATAAAGGTCTCGATTTTGTGAAGCACTAACGCGGCGGCAATTGCAGCGATGGTTCCAATGATTAGTGTTGCTGGCAACGACTTGTCTAGCCCCTTTGCGGTCGCTAGGTAGACCGGGCCGTGAACCAAGTAGAAGTGGTAGGAGAGGTTGGATGTCCTGGCAAGTTTTGTGATGGTTGCTGGTGAGAAGGATCCAGGGAGGAATTGTGTGCCGATGGCGACTATTGCAACCGCAATTGTGATGAACCCCGGGTGGATACTGTATGCGGCTAGGCTAGCAATTGCGATGATTGGTATCTGGTATCGCGGCCTGATGGCGTGTGGGTTGGTCGATAATGTGACGCCGGTTAGGAAGGCTATCGTATGCTGTGCAAAGTGTGCATCCGCTGCTAAGGATGCGATTGAAATGATGATGGTTAGCGGTAGTAAGGCCGGGAATTTACGAATCAATGCAGCTAGAAGGTAGCAGAATAGTAGGAGGGAAATAAACCAAAGATGGACGCCTATCAATTGGCCGCGATGAGTCCAGCCTGCTAAGCCGAGGAACTCTGAGATGACTAAGGATGTTGAAACTGGCTTGTATCCCGCTATCGCGTTTGCTGTAAGCAAGCCTGCTACAGTAATCCAGTAGGGAATGTAGATTCGCAGTAGTCGCCTAAAGAGCCATTGGCGTGTGTTTAAGGGACTTGGTGAGAGGGCCAGGAATCCGCTGATCGCAAAGAAGATTGCAACACCGATCTGTCCTAAGTCTAGTTGGAATAGTAGATGGGGAGTCGGGAAATCGCATATTGACAGCACGTGCTGCACGGCGACCATCGCCATCGCTATTAGTCGGGTGATGTCAAGCCATGGGGCTCGGGGCATTTTGGTTTGTTCGGGATTGGGGCAGTGGGTTGATTGTTTGAATGGGAGTATAGGGGAGACAAGGAGACAAGGAGACAAGGAGACAAGGAGTTGGGAGTTGGGAGTTGGGAGTTGGGAGTTGGTGCGGAGGTGCGGAGGTTGTGGCTTGTGCTTGGGGCGGCTGGGATCCTTTGTTCTTGGTTAGAATGTTCTAGAGTTTGCTGTCTTGTTGTGCTTCTTTGGAGTTTGGTCTTTGAATGTGGACGTTTTGCGGTGGGGGAGTGATGGGGCTGCGGAAGCGGCTTTTGGTGATTTTCTGCTGCGCCGTGGTGAGGATGAAGGTCAGGATGCCGGTGGGATGCCTCGGCTGGCTGGCCACCGGGCGGAATGGTGGCGGGCGATCTCGGCGGGACTGCGGCATAGGACTTATTTGCTTGTCTTGCGCGATCGTGATGACGTCCTGGGTGTGCTGCCGTTGATGCTGGTGAAAGGGCCGCTGTTTGGGAAGTTTTTGGTCTCGTTGCCGTATTTGAATACCGGTGGGGTTTGGGGTGGCGGTTCGGTTTGTGGAGTTGATGAGGGCCGGACGGCTTGCGCCGTTCCGCTAGGAGGTGGCGGTGGAGGAGGAGTTGGCGCTGGGTTGTTGGTTGATCGGGCTTGTGCGCTGGCGGATGAGTTGGATGTTCGCTATCTGGAGCTTCGGCATGAAGTTCCTGTGGAGGGGCACCCGAAATTGAATTTCTCGCGGACCGATAAGGTGCATATGCGACTTGCGCTGCCGGCTTCGGATGAGGCGCTGGACAAGTCGTTTAAGTCAAAGCTGCGGAGTCAGGTTCGGAAGGCGGGGCAGTCGGAGTTGACGGTTGTCTGGGGCGGCGAGGAACTCTTGTCTGATTTCTACTCCGTCTTCGCGGTCAACATGCGCGATTTGGGGACTCCCGTTTTCTCGCGGCGCCTGTTCGCCGCGACGCTGAAAGAGTTCGCCGGGAGTGCGGAGCTGTGCGTGGTCCGTAAAGATGGCCAAGCGGTTGCAGGGGCTTTGCTGGTTCACTGTGACGGAGTGACTGAAGTGCCGAGTGCAAGCTGTTTGCGGGCGTTCAATTACACCGGAGCCAATATGTGGATGTACCGCCACTTGTTGGCTCGAGCGATCGAGAAGCAAAGCCACACGTTCGACTTTGGCCGCAGTAGCGTCGGCAGCGGGACGTATAAGTTCAAGGCTCAATGGGGAGCCGAGCCGTTCCCGGCCGTCTGGCAATACTACATCCGAAAAGGATCCGCCGACGCAATGCGTCCCGATTCGGACGGAAACCAAAAGCTGATCAAGATCTGGCAGCGATTACCCGTGTGGGTCACGAAGCTAATGGGGCCGGAGATTGTAAGAGGGATTCCCTAGCGCAGCTGGGAGTTGGGAGTTGGGAGTTGGGAGTTGGGAGTTGGGAGTTGGGAGTTGGGAGTTGGGAGTTGGGAGTTGGGAGACACGGAGACACGGAGACACGGAGACACGGAGACACGGAGACACGGAGACACGGAGACACGGAGACACGGAGACACGGAGAGGGGCGGGCGTTTTTTTGGGGCGGTGCTGAAATAGATTGTTGGTCGTTGGTAGGAAATCCTTTGTTTCGCAATCCAACTGACGGCCACTGCATGCGTGGCTCCTTCACTCCTTCACTCCTTCACTCCTTCACTCCTTCACTCCTTCACTCCTTCACTCCTTCACTCCTTCACTCCTTCACTCCTTCACTCCTTCACTCCTTCACTCCTTCACTCCTTGTCTCCTTGTCTCCTTGTCTCCTTGTCTCCTTGTCTCCTTGTCTCCTCACTCCCTAAGCCCATCCTGCTACTTCCGCTTGGACGGTTTTCCAGATTTGGAGGATGATGGCGGTGGCTACGAAGGTTACTAGGGCTAGGACGATCCCGACGGCTAGTCTTCGTTTCCAGTGCCTGCGGCGGCTTAGGTGGACGATGCTGCCGGTGACGTTGTGAGTTAGTTGCTCGGCGCTGACGATTCTTGCTGCGCCGCTCTCGGTGCTGCTTGGTTGAGTTTGTGGCGCAGGTGGCTTGGTTTTCGTGGCTACGCTGGTTTTTTGTGCCGCCGCCTTGGTTTTCTTATCTGCTGCGCTGTTCTTCTTGCTCGCTGGGGGGGCTAGTTGTCGGACTTGGACGCTGCCTAGGTCTAGGCCGGTGTTGGATTGGACTCGCGTGAGGCTTGGTTTTTCGCTTAGCGTCCATTTGCCTTGTGGGGTGATTCGGCTGGCTAGCTTTAGAAACCAGAGGCCCGTTGTTAGAGATACAAAACAACCGTGACAGGGGGCCAGTGAGTCGTGTTTCAGCCGCATGGCACTGGGCGGGGCACTGCCAAAGATGGTGACTGGGCGTTTCAGTTGCGTGTCCCAGCGGCCTTTGGGGCCGGAGAATTCTAACCCTGGAAAATGTGGTGCCGGCTGTTGGGCATTTGAACTGGCCTTTGGGTTCAGCGTTACCGTCAGTTTGCAGGCGCCGACGGATAGGACTTGCTCGGGGGCAAGAGGCCCCCATGCGGCAGGCTCCATCAACGCCAGCGGCCAAGCTTCGGCGGATGTCCCGTGCACGATCAGCAGGAATGCGACGTCGGGTAGCCCCGATGCGGGGAGCGAGATCTCGCATTTAGGGTGAGAGCCGACTCGAGCAAACGGAAGCCGCGGTGTGACGACGCGCGTTTCTCCCGCGGCAGCGATCGATACGGACCAAGCGGAGGCGGCCCAGAGCGGAGAAGAGACTTGATTCACCGTTGCACCCAACCTTGTAGGCAACTGCTTAACCATTTGGTTTAACAGCAAGCACCGTGCTTGCTGTTGTCGTTTTCAGTTCTTGTTCGGATCTTTCGTCGATTTAATCTGTGTGCTCGCGGAGACATCGAGGTGTCTCCGACGTGGTTCCGGACCTCTTCGTGCTTTGGCAGGTGGAAAGCCGGCCCTACTAGGGTTCTTAGCGGAACGGCGCGAGCCGTCCGGCCGCGCTGCCTAAAAACCTAGGCTGCTTGGATATCGGTTTTTTCCGGAAGTCGTTTGTTTACTGTACGTAGTAGCTTGGGAAAACAAAACAGGGATCCCTCTGTGGAGTTGGTAGGGTGCGGAGACAAGGAGACAAGGAGTGAAGGAGTGGTGGAGTGGTGGAGGAGACAATTGGTGGTGGGGTGGTGGGTCTTTATTCTTTTTTTGTTGATCGGTTGGGTTTGCGTGGTCGATACAGTTTAACAGGCTGCTTTGTTGGTGGTCGGTTTGCGCCCCTTTGTTGCTGGGAAGGATGGATTCTGCGATGGCTACCGTTGCTTCCGATAAACGCTCGGCTTCGATTCCCCAAGCAAGTGGCTTGGTGCGCTGGGTTTCGGCTTGGGGGGCCGGTACCGTTGATGGGCTGATGCTGGTCGGCGATATGGGGATTTTTACTTGGCGGATGATGGTTTGGCTGTTCACGCGATTGCCTCCGCGGGGGACTTTGCTGACGAATTTTTATCAGGTCGGCGTGCTCAGTCTGCCAGTCGTTTCCCTGACCGGAACCTTTATCGGGATGGTTTTGGCGGTTCAAAGCTATTACCAGTTCCAGTCGATTGGGCTGGAAAATCAACTGGGCGCCGTGATCAATATGTCGCTGGTGCGGGAACTTGGGCCGGTGCTTGCCGCGACAATGCTAGCAGGGCGTGTCGGTAGTGCGATGGCGGCGGTTTTGGGCACGATGCGGGTGACTGAGCAGATCGATGCTCTGACGACGATGGGCGCCGATCCGATTCACTACCTGGTCGTCCCCCGTTTTTTGGCTTGTATCTTGTTGATCCCGGCATTGACGGTGATGGCCGATTTCATGGGGATCGTCGGTGGCTACTTTTACAGCGTGATCGTGCTGGGGATCGATCATGCTCCCTATCTGAATCACTCCAGAGAGTTTGTTAGTGGGTTTGATTTCTGTAGTGGGATCTTTAAGAGCTTTTTCTTCGGGGGGACGATTGCGGTTGTTAGTTGCTATCGCGGCTTCAATTGTCAGCCTGGTGCCGATGGAGTGGGGCGAGCTGCGACGGCTTCGTTCGTCCACTCGTTTGTGTTGATCCTGGCGATCGATTTGTTTTTGAATATCGTGCTCGATTCGCTGTATTTTGCTTTCTATCCGGAAGGGGCTTCGATTTTGTAGGGTGGGCTGTTGTCCCTCGCTTACGCGTCGGGTTGGGATTTTTGGCCGGCACTTATGAATCGACGTCTTTCGCGAGAGGTGACAAGCGTGAGACATTCATGCTCGGCTGATGTGTGAGGGAGGCATAGGAAGGTCGGGCATGTGAAGGCCGGGCTAGGTGGTGGTGGTTCGGTTGATGGTGGTGGGGAGGGCCGGACGGCTCGCGCCGTTCCGCTAAGAAATTCTGGTTTTCGTTTTTGTTGTTTCTTTACTGGCTTATACGATGAATCTTGATGAACTGGATCGGGATGACGAGAACGAACCGGGGGCGGATTTGGTTCGCGCTGAGAATCTGTCGGTGATGTTTGGCCGGCAAATGGTTTTGCGAAATATCCAGTTGAGTATCCCCCGTGGTCAGACTCTGGCGATCATCGGCGAGAGCGGATGTGGCAAGACGGTCCTGCTGAAGACGTTGGTGGGGCTGGTGAAACCGATCTCGGGGCGCGTCCTGTTTGATGATGATGATTTGGCCAAGCTGGATGACAAGCGGTTGACGGAAGTCCGCAAACGAATGGGCTTCGTTTTCCAGAATGCGGCTTTGTTCGACAGTATGACCATTCGCCAGAATGTGGCGTTCCCGTTGCAACAGCATCGGATGGCAGACGACGACGAAATCAACGAACGAGTCATGGACCGCTTGGCCGAGGTCGGGTTGCCTCCGGAAGTCGCTAAGAAACGGCCGGCGGAGTTGTCGGGAGGGATGCGGAAACGTGTCGGGTTGGCTCGAGCCCTGATCATGGAACCCGAGCTGTTGGTTTACGACGAACCGACGACCGGGTTGGATCCGATCATGAGTGACGTCATTAACGAACTGATCTTGGGGACTCGGCGGCGTTTTCCGGTGACCAGTATCGTGGTGACGCACGACATGCATACGGCAAGGAAAGTTGCCGACCGCGTGCTGATGTTGTTCCCAAGGACTCGGCTGGCCGAGCATGAATCGCAGGTCCTTTTCGATGGGCCTCCAAGCGATTTGGAACATGCCGAAGATCGACGCGTGCGGCAGTTTGTGCGAGGAGAAGCAGGAGAGAGATTGAACGAGTTGATTGCGGCAAGAGGGTAGGAGACAAGGAGACAAGGAGACAAGGAGTGAAGGAGTGAAGGAGTGAAGGAGTGAAGGAGTGAAGGAGTGAGCCGGTTTTTTCGGGCTAGAGCAAACTGGAAAGTTTGTGTGAGTTGTTGTTTTTCGGCCTAGGAGTTTTTGAATCATGGATGAGAATCGGTTGCGGTTTGGAGTCGGCGTATTAGTCGTCGCCTCGGTGGCCGTCTTCATTATTTTGATGTTCCTGTTCGGGGCTTTCCCTGCGCTGTTGTCCAGTGATGTGCAGGTGACAGCGATCTTCGATTCGGCTCCAGGTGTCAGTGCGAACACTCCGGTCCTTCGCGACGGTGTCAAGATCGGCCGCGTCAGCGATATCAAGCTGATGCTGGACGGGGGAGTGGAATTGACGATGGAGATCGAATCAAAGTACGCGCCGACGCCGGCCTACATCCCTCGAATTTCGATGGGGTCGTTTGTGACCGGCGACGCGAACCTAGAATTCGTTCGCCGCAGCCAGCATGAGTTGATTAGTTTGCTGGACGGGCAAGCGGGGACTCCGCCCAATCGATTGCTGGAACCTGCCGAACGCAAGTTGATTTCGGTACGGGCTTCGGATGGCGATTTCATCGGACGTGGCAAAGTTGCGGGGGATCCGTTTGCTGTCTTGGTCGGTTTAGAAGACCAGGTCCGCGAGACGTTGGCGACGATGCAGACCGCCGGCAATTCGGTGGCTCAGGCAAGTGATTCGATCACGATGTTGGCGGGCGATGCTCGGACCGCCATCGGTGGCACGGGGACTCAAATCAACGAGATGACCGATCAGACTCGAGCTGCCGTGCAGGACTTCCGTGATACGTTGCAGGAGGTCCGGTCATTGGTTGGAGATCCTCAAATGCAGCAAGCGATCAAAGATTCGATGCAGGAGTTTCCCAAGGTCTTAAACGAAGCCGGGCAAGCCTTCGCGTCGACTCAGCGGACGATGCAGAGTTTTGAAAAGGTCGGGATCGCAGCGGAGGAAACGGTCAATAGCATGAGCCAGACCGTTAGAAACGTCGAAGAGATTACGCGTCCGTTCGCCGAGCGGAGTGATGAACTGGTGGATGGATTGTTGGTCAACCTGGACAATCTGCAGGTGACGTTGCATGAAGTCGGCGTCTTCAGCAAACGCTTGAACGAGGGGGACGGGACGCTGCGTCGCTTGATCGAAGATGACGAGCTGTACTGGCAGATCAAACGAGTCGTCGACAATGTCGAAGGAGCTTCGACCAGAATCCGCCCGATCTTAGACGATGTCCGAATCCTCAGCGATAAATTGGCTCGCGATCCAAGGCAGTTGGGGTTGAAGGGAGCATTGGATAAACGTTCGACTGGGCTAGGGCTGAAGTAACGTTTGTCGCCTTTCGCTCGAGACGTGCAATGTATTGGTGACGGTTTCCGAGCGGGTTGGGATCGTTTGATGCCTTCCTAGTTCCCGATGACCGCGGGGACTCCTCCTTGTGGGAGGCCTTGGGGGGTGGATGGGAGCGGCAGGGTTGGCGGTGAAGTTGTTTCTAGGGGGGCGGTGACGACTCCTGATCTTGCTTGTCCGCGGAGTTGGTCGGCTCGTCCTAGCACTTCATCTATTGCTGGGATCTTTTTAGGGACTAGTTCGATGTCGATGATCCGTTCGTCGCGGATCTCCCATGGCCACAACGTCTCGGTGATGAAATCGAGCGGTGGGTATTCGTACCAGGGTGGATTTAATCGCCTCTGGATCGTTTCGGTTTCGTAGCCGTCTTTTTCGATTCGGAATTCGCGGGTGCCGTAGTAGGTAAACGAGGAGGAGGCCGGCGAGGTTCCGATCGTTTGGTTGTCGACCGACACGATCGCTCCGGGGGGAGTCGTACGGACCGTCATCCGGCGGCGAACGCAGCCACTAGCGACAACCGTCATCGCGATTGTGGCTATCAGCCCTGCCTTTCGGGTGGGGATGTAGGAAATTCCCATGCTGGCGTTCGGTTTGAAGGTTTTTGGGAGGTGAGCGTTTGACGGTTATCTGAACGGAATGGTCGGGTTCGCAACCGTTCCAGCCCCGCTTGAATCAACGGTTGAGTTCTTTCGTGACGATTGTTGCGCTGCGAAAGGCGACATTGGTTGTATCGACGGTCCTCAGACGGAAGGGGAGCCGACGTATTGGGGACCGTAGCAAAGTCGGAGGGGAGCGATCCAGATCGATTTTGCCAACCGATACAATGCTGGCGTCGGACAGGTTACACTGGTCCTTTGCCTAAAACTCCCTTTGAATCCCTGTAAGTATGTCCGACTCCGATTACTGGAACGCCGCGATTGAGCATGCGATGCTATCGGACATTGGGATGCGGCGTGCGAATAACCAAGATTCCGCGGCGACCGTGGTGGCCGATTCGGAGGCTCGCTTTACAAAACGGGGACATCTGTTTGTTGTCGCCGATGGCATGGGAGCTCACGCCGCGGGCGAATTGGCCAGCCAGATGGCGGCGGAGCGAATTCCTCAGCACTACCTCCGCGATTCGATGGCTCCGATCCCCGAAGCCCTGCGTGGAGCGATTCATGAAGCGAATCGTGAGGTCTATCTAAAAGGGCAGAGTAACCCCGAATTCCATAATATGGGGACCACCCTGAGTGCACTTGCCTTGGTGCCCGATGGGATTGTGGTGGGGCACGTGGGAGACAGCCGAGTCTATCGCTTGCGCCGCGACGTGTTCGAACAACTGACGTTTGACCACAGTTTGGCTTGGGAAATGGAAGCCAATGGTCACGTCCAGCCAAATAGTGAACTCAGCCGAGCGATCCCCAAAAACGTGATCACCCGGTCATTGGGCCCCAGTCCTGAACTGCAGGTCGATATGGAAGGTCCCTGGCCGGCGCTTGAGGGAGACCGCTACCTGTTGTGCAGCGATGGTCTGACCGGCCCGGTCGAAGACGAAGAGATCGGTATCTTGCTGGGCTGTTTGCCGCCGGAAAAAGTCAATCGAGTCTTGGTCGATCTGGCGAACCTACGTGGAGGACCGGACAATATCACCGTCATCTCGCTTTGCGTGAATGCGAATTTTAATCAAAGCGGTGTCTCCGTCTCTGGGCCTCGAATACGTCGTTCCCCGCCGGTGTTGCTGCCGGTGATGATGATTGTTGGCGCTTTGCTAGCAATCGTGTTTGCGATTCAAGGGATTTGGCCAGCGGTCGGAGGGGCTTTGGTTTTTTCGGCCGGGTTGGCTTTGTTTACTGCGTGGTATTGTTTTGGCAGCGGACCACCTGCGGGCGCCAGCGGGCAGAGCGGGGGAAGTGGTCCCAGAGGCCGAGGACCGTATCGACGTTATTCGGCGAAGCCAACCGCAGAGTTCGCCGAGCGGCTGGCCGGGACGGTTCAAGCCCTGCGAGATGCCGCCGAAGAGAAGGGCTGGCAGGTGCGCTGGGAAACGATTGACGAGCAGCAAGCAAAAGCTGAAGCCGCGGTGAAAAAAGGGGACTGGCGACAAGCCGTAGCCTGGCAAGCCGAAGCGATTATCTCCACCATGCAGCAGCTGCGGCACCAAAGAGGGAACGAAGAACCAACGGTCGAGTTTTAAAAGAATTCGCCGCATGGTTTGTTTTGCGATTTTTCTTAGCGGTACGGCGCGAGCGGCTTGCTGATTTAGTGATTGTCGCCTTTCGTGGGGGACGTGAAATTTATAACTGGCGAAAGTCTGGCTCCCCTCGCCCCTAAGCAAGCTCTTTGTTGCGGAAGAAACCTTAGCTAGCTCATTCCGTGGTCTCGGCCTTTTCGTTTAATTTGGCGGAGCTTGCTTGGGGGAGAGGGGGGATTTCCGCGAGGCGATTTTGCAGTGCAGGCCTGGATAACGCCCTGCATTTCAAGCGGTTATGTCACGCCTTGTCTTCCTCTGTCGGCCCCCTCTCCCCCAGCCCCTCTCCCCCAAAACAAGCCTTTTAATCGCACTCAATTGAACTAGCTGGCGAACCGTTGATTCAATATCCAACCTGTTTTTAGCGAGCTTGTTTTGAGGGCGAGGGGAGCCAGGTTTTTTTGCTTATTCTTTCCATGTCCCTAGCGAACGCGTCCTGGAGGGAGGGGGCTTTCGCGGGGGAGGTGAAGTTTATAACTGATCAAAATCTGGCTTCCCTCGCCCCTAAACAAGCCTTTGAATCGCATTCAACTGAACTAGCTGGCGAACCGTTGATTCAATATCCAACCTGTTTTAAGCGAGCTTGTTTTGAGGGCGAGGGGAGCCAGGTTTTTTTACTTATTCTTTCCATGTCCCTAGCGAACGCGTCCTGGAGGGAGGGGGCTTTCGCGGGGGAGGTGAAGTTTATAACTGATCAAAATCTGGCTTCCCTCGCCCCTAAACAAGCCTTTTAATTGCACTCAATTGAACTAGCTGGCGAACCGTTGATTCAATATTCAACCTGTTTTTAGCGAGCTTGTTTTGAGGGCGAGGGGAGCCAGGTTTTTTTGCTTATTCTTTCCATGTCCCTAGCGAACGCGTCCTGGAGGGAGGGGGCTTTCGCGGGGGAGGTGAAGTTTATAACTGATCAAAATCTGGCTTCTCTCGCCCCTAAACAAGCCTTTTAATCGCACTCAATTGAACTAGCTGGCGAACCGTTGATTCAATATTCAACCTGTTTTTAGCGAGCTTGTTTTGAGGGCGAGGGGAGCCAGGTTTTTTTGCTTATTCTTTCCATGTCCCTAGCGAACGCGTCCTGGAGGGAGGGGGCTTTCGCGGGGGAGGTGAAGTTTATAACTGATCAAAATCTGGCTTCCCTCGCCCCTAAACAAGCCTTTGAATCGCATTCAACTGAACTAGCTGGCGAACCGTTGATTCAATATCCAACCTGTTTTAAGCGAGCTTGTTTTGAGGGCGAGGGGAGCCAGGTTTTTTTACTTGTTCTTTGCATCTCCCGAGCGAAAGAACGCTCCTTTCAAGCTACTTTCGCGGCGTGAAAGGCTACATTCTTTCTCCGCTAAGAAAGTACTTGGCATCGGGCTTCAGCCGCTTCCTCCAGCAATTCAACCTCTCCGAAGGCTGCTCGATCCTGGAACCTGCAGTTTCCTCTTGACGCTTTTGAGGGGATTACTCATGATTCCGGCTCAATGGATTTAAATTAATGCCGGGAAAAGGAATTCCCATGGAACTTAGCGATCGCATACTGGTGACAGGTGCCACGGGAATGGTGGGCGGCCAGTTCGCGCAGTCATTGCGAGGTGCTGGTTTCACCGACGTTCTCACGCCTGGCCGTGATGAGCTGGATCTGTGTGATTCGAGGAGTGTGGATGCTTGGTTTGAGGCACATCGCCCGCAATTTGCTTTTTTGTTGGCGGCTCAGGTCGGTGGGATTGCGGCAAACGTTGCCGATCCTGTTGGCTTTCTTGAAAATAATCTGCGGATCGCCGTCCATCAGTTGAGCGCATGCCATCGATTTGGCGTTGAAAAATTGCTCCTGCTGGGTAGCACCTGTATCTATCCTCGCGCGTGCGAGCAACCGATGCAGGAAGAGGCGTTGCTGAGCGGTCCGCTGGAACCGACAAACGAAGGGTATGCCCTCTCCAAAATTGCGGCGCTCCGGTTGGCTCAGGCTTATCGTGAGCAGTACGGGATGCAGTGTGTCCTGCCGATGCCGTGCAATATCTATGGGACGGGCGACCATTTCGATCTGAAAAATAGCCACGTATTGAGTGCTTTGGTCCGCCGGTTTTGTGACGCGGTTGATCAGGGAGTGGAGGTGATCACGCTGTGGGGCACCGGATCGGCTCGACGTGAATTCATCCATGTTGATGACGTGGTTGCCGGGATGCTGTACCTGTTTGAATCGACGGACGATGGTCAGATTGTCAATTTGGGGACCGGTGTCGACCTGTCGATCGCAGAATTGGCAACTCGGATCGCTGCAGCGACAGGGTATCAAGGACGCATCGAGTGGGATGTGACCAAGCCCGACGGGATGCCTCGAAAATGTACTGATACCACGCGTCTGAAATCCCTCGGCTTTGAGGCTCAGGTTGATTTGGACACAGGGATTCAGCGAACCGTCAAAGAATACAGAGAACTGGTGAAAAATAAGTAGGGTGTTTGTCGCCTTTCGCTCCGCGAAAGAATGCTCACAAGAAAACGTTCTTTCGCGGAGCGAAAGGCGACACTGGAAAGACTCACATTCCAGCAGCGGTTGATTACAAAATTGATGACAAGTTAGTGGCCAGCCCCATCGTAGGCTTGGCCTGACAATGGACTCTTACTGAGAATTTCAGGGATGAACGACGCGACACGACAGACGATGCAGACTTGGTTGCAGGACGCTCTTCCGGATGCGACCCAGTCCAATCCGAAGTATTGGTTTCCTCTGACCATGCCGACTTACGGCGTTGATGAGATCGGGGAAGCCATCGAGTGCATGGTCGATTTTCAGACATCCATGGGCCAGCGAACGCGAGCTTTCGAGCGTCAGTTTGCTGATTACGTTGGCGCCACCGACGCGGTGATGGTAAACAGTGGGTCGTCTGCCGATCTGTTGTTGGCTTATCAGTTGGTCAATCCACTGAATCCAAAATTGCAGCCGGGTGACGAAGTCTTGGTGCCTGTTGTGACTTGGCCGACTCAGGTCTGGTCGATTGCGATGGCTGGGTTAAAAGTCGAATTGGTCGATGTTGATCCGCAGACGTTAAACGTCGATTTGGACGACATGCGACGCCGTTTGACTCCGCGTACCAAATGTTTCTTTGCCGTTCACTTGATGGGCAATCCCTGTGCGATGGATGCGATCCGTGCATTCTGCAATGAGCACGATCTGTTGTTGATTGAGGATTGCTGCGAAGCATTGGGCGCGAAGTTCGATGATCAGCATGTCGGGACGTTTGGCCTGGGAGGCAGCTTTAGCTTCTTCTTTTCCCATCACATGACGACGATGGAAGGAGGGATGGTTACCTGCACCAGCGAGGAACAGGCGGACGAACTGCGAGTGCTGCGAGCGCACGGCTGGAGTCGTGGATTGCAGAATCAGGTTGCCGACGCATCGCCAGCGATCGATTCTCGTTACCTGTTCGTGAATTGGGGATTCAATTTGCGACCGACTGAATTGCAGGCCGCATTTGGGATGCATCAGTTGGTCAAGCTGCCAGCGATGAATGATCGACGCCGTGAATTGGCCACCCGTTTCGACGACTTTGTTGCGGCTCATCCAGGGCTGTCGACTCCCAAGGTGCCACGCGGCGGCGAAGGAAGTCCTTTTGCATTGCCCGTGATGCTTTCTGGAGCTTTGGCCGATCGTCGTGGCGAACTGACGACGGAATTGGAATCGAAAGGGATTGAGACCCGTCCGATCGTGGCAGGCAATCTGGCTCGTCAGCCAGCCGCCGCAATCCTGGGCGATGTTGATCCGTCCGCCTATCGAGGAGCCGATCAGATCCATCAACGCGGGTTTTACTTGGGGCTAAGCCCCGGGTTCGACGACGTGGTGTTCCAGCGGATGCTGGAGACGTTGGATGCCAGCATCGCCAAGGTGTCTCGGACATCATCCATCCACAAAGTCGCTTAAGCGGGCGAGTCGTAAAACGATCGCCAATCGGAACGAACCCCATGACCTTTCGGGTTTGGATGGAAGTCTTGAACTGATTTACCTCTGTAGGAAGTAGAGTCCATGCCTCGAGTTCTAGTGACCACTCCGTTTCCCGATTGGCCCTTGCTCAGGCAGACTCCTGGTGGCAAGGGTGTCTGGGAAGATTTTCAGTTTGTGGTCAACGAACCGCTTGAATCGTGTGACGCGTGGGTGGTTTATGAAGAGGTTCCCGAGCGGATGACGGTGAATGTCCCGCCGGATCAAACCTATTTCTTTTCTGCAGAGCCGCCTGCGCTGCGACGTTATCGCGAGTGTTTTGTCGCTCAGTTCCGTTGGTTTATAACCTGTCATTCCGTCCGCCACCCACGTCGGTTGGATTATCACCAAGCCCATCCGTGGCACGTCGGAGTGGACCGCGACCAGGATGAGCGAGCGGCTTGGGGGTACGACGAAATTGCGGATTCCGCGCCTGAAAAGAGCGGATTGATCAGTGCGGTGATATCGACCAAGGCGATCACCCCTGATCATGTACAGCGGCAGCGGTTTGTTTCGATGTTAAAGGAAGCTCTCGGGGATGACTTTCATCTGTACGGCCGTGGCTTCCGCGAGATCGCCGATAAGTGGGATGCGATTGCCCCATATCGATTTCATTTGGCGCTAGAGAATCAGCGTCTTCCGAATTACATGACGGAGAAATTGTCGGATGCGTTCTTAGCGAGTGCCTATCCGTTTTATTACGGATGCCAAAACGTCGGTGACTATTTTTCGGAAGAGGCTTTTACCGCGATCGATATCCACAAGCCCGAAGCAGCGATCGAAGAGATTCAAAAAGCGATTCAGGAAGAACGCGACCGCAAGGCTGCGGAGGCGGTCATCACACAACGTCAACGAGTGCTGGATGAGCACAATTTCTTCCCGTTGATGGTCCAGTGGATCCGTGAAAGGCAAACGAATTCACCCGCCAAGAAGGTCGAATTGTTGCCTCGAAAAAACCGATTCAAGCTATGGTGTCGGCAGCAGACGAATCGCTTAGTCGCATCTTAGTGGTGGTGGCTTGCCAAAAAATCGAGTATCGATTTTTGATTCTGTCTTCCTCTTCTTAGCGGAACGGCGCGAGCCGTCCGGCCTCGCTGCCTGTTGATTTAGCCTGCTGCGTTTGGGAGTGAAGGAGTGAAGGAGTGAAGGAGTGAAGGAGCGCTGTTTGGGTTTTGTTGGGAATTCCGGTTGCTAGTTTGCGAACTGGAGTCTTGGATCGTCTAGGCCTAGTCGTTTCATTTTTTTGTAGAGCGTTGTTCGATTGATTTCTAGTGCGTCTGCTGTGGCGGCTCGGTTCCACTGGAACATGCGTAGCGTTTCCAGGATGATCTGACGCTCTGGTTCTTCTAGGGCTTCTCTTAGGCTGGCGACTCGTCCCTCGCTGATGGAGTAGGCGATTTCGGAGGCGGAGCGATTGCCGGCGACCGTTGGGGCAGGGCGTTGGCTGGTCGAGTGCGTCGGGGTTTCACCGCGGACCATATCGGCTGGTAAATCTTCGGTTGTGAGGACGGGAGATCGCGAGAGCAAGGTAGCTCGTTCGACAATGTTCTCCAGCTCGCGGACGTTGCCCGGCCATGAGTAGCGTTGTAGGACTTGCATTGCTTGACTGTCGAAACCCTCAATTTTTCGATTCAACGATTCCATCGACACTTCTAAAAAGTGTTTTACGAGCAATGGGATGTCGCCGACGCGTTCACGCAGAGGAGGTAGTTCGATATTGACGACGTTGATTCGGTAGTACAAATCCTGTCGAAAAGTGCCGGCCGCCACGTTGGCCGTGAGGTCTTCATTGGTCGCTAGGATTACGCGGACATCGACCGTTTCGGTTTCGGTGCCGCCGAGCGGTTCGAACTGCAATTCTTGCAGGACGCGAAGGAGTTTGACCTGCATGGCCGGGCTGGCCGTGCCGATTTCGTCCAGGAAAATGGTCCCACCGTCGGCCAATTTGAATTTGCCAACCTTGTTGTTGGACGCCCCTGTAAAGGCTCCGGCAACGTGCCCAAACAGTTCGCTTTCAAGCAGGTTGTCAGGAAGCGCACCGCAGGCGACTTCGATGAACGGTTTGTCGCGCCGGTTGCCTCGACGGTGGATCGCGCGGGCGATCATCGATTTTCCGGTTCCGTTTTCGCCCGTCACCAGCAGGGAGGCTTTGGCATCGGCAACGTTATCGACCACATCAAACAGTTTGAGCATCCGGTAGTCGTGGCTGAGGATGTTCTCCATCCCGAACCGGCGGTCGAGTTGCTGTTTGAGGCTTTCGTTTTCGGTTTGGATCAATCGCTGGGATTGGGCGCGATCGATCGCGAGTGTTAGTTCTTCGTCGATCAGCGGTTTGGTCAGCAGGTCAAATGCCCCGGCTCGGACCGCATCGATGGCCGTCTGAGGGGTGGCGTATCCCGTAACGACCAGGATTTCGCAGCTGGGAGCCGCTTTTTTGGAGTGGGCAATCAGATCGAAGCCATCGCCATCGTCCAATCGCAAATCGGTGATCAGCAAATCGAACGTTTGAGCTTGGATCGCTAGCTTTGCAGCCTGCAGCGAACCGGCCGTTTGAACGAAATACCCTTGTTCTTCCAGCCAAAGTGCCATCGATTCAGCTAGGTATCGGTCATCGTCGACCAATAAAATCGCAGTGGTATCCCGCATTGTGACGCCAGACAAAAAGAAATGGATAAAGCAAATAAGGGCAGCGAGAAAAAAAATCGCACATAAGGATTTAGGTTGCGGTTTAGCGTTCGTCAAAACGCGTAGTGTTTTGTGCTGGTCCTTAAGAACCGCAACGTCCCCTCTAGACGGGTGGTTTTGGGGAAGGTGTGCCGATTTTTCGATTTGTATTGATTGGGTTCTTATTTGTTTGAACGCCGCCGACAGCGGTCTTTTCTTTGCTTCTTGAGATGTAATGATTCCTAAATTATTGATTGTGGACGACCATGAGGTCGTCCGAGTAGGTTTGAGAGAGCTTCTTCAAGCGGACGATTACGAGATTGTGGGGGCAGTGGGCAGCGTCGCAGAAGCCGTGGAGCTATCAAATTCGGTACAGCCCGATTTGATTTTGTTAGATGTGCGGATGGTGGAGGTTGATGGGATTGCAGGGATTGCACTGCTTCGCGAGGTCTGTCCCGAAGCGCGTTACGTGATGATCAGCAGTTACGAGAATCCCACCTATGTCGCTCGATCGGTCGCTTTGGGGGCAAGCGATTACGTGCTGAAGGGCGACTCACGCGACGAATTGCTGCTGGCACTCCGCCATGCCAGTTTGCAGGTAACTCCCCCCGCAGAGGGCATGTTTGGCAAAGTTCGCGATACGATGCGAAAAAGCGGGATGTCAACGGACGATCCTGAATTGCCCCTGACCGCAAGAGAAATGCAGGTCTTGAGGCACGTCGCGCTGGGGTTAAGCAACAAAGAGATTGCGCTGTCGCTTCAGATCAGTGTCGAAACGGTAAAAGAGCACGTCCAGAACATACTGCGCAAGTGGAGCGTTTCGGACAGGACCGACGCGGCCGTGCAAGCGGTAAAGCTCGGCGTCGTCTAAAAAACCGCAGCAGAGGAAAGCATTCTTAGCGGAGCGGCTTGCTATGTCGCCTTTCGTTCCGCGAAAGAATGCTCACAAGAAAACGTTCTTTGGTGGAGCGAAAGGCGCCAAAAAATTCCCGTCAGGTGACGGGAATTTGGTTGCTACGGTTCGTTCGTGGGGGACGTGAAGTCGATTGGTGACGGTTTCCGAGGCAGTCACGTAGCTACGCTCGCCAGAGTGTGGGCAGATTACAAGAACCACCGTGGGTGTCGCGAAAAGGAAAGCCCAGCGGGCGACAGAACCATTCTTGTCTGTCGCCCGCTGGGCTAAAAGCACTGCACTCAGGCTCGGATGGGCAGACCGATAATACGTCACCGGTAAATTTCACGTCCCGAGCGAAAGGTGATACTCGGATCAGTCCCACCACCACTGGCCGTCTTGTAGCTGGTGTGGAGCTTGGGCTTGGCGGCTGGCTTCGGTTTCACCACTGGAATCGACCGTTTTACGATCGCTCCTGAGGGCACTGCGAGGCTGCACGTTGACTCCACCACCGAGTGGCGTCATTAGTGTGTTTCCTTTCCAGACCGCGTTGACGGCGGTTTCTACCTGGACGGGCGAGTGATGCGATTCGACAGCGAAGCGGGCTTCGTCGCCGAATAGTTCCATCTGCCAACCCGCTTGGGTGTGGAAGTCCTGCTGTTGGATGTAGGCGGCGGCAATCGAAGCGTCGATCAGGTTTCGCATTTGAGCGTAAACAGGGGCAACGGCTGCGATTTGGTCGTATTTCTCGGTAAAGTCTTTGCAGAAAGCTTCACTGGCGCGGTTGCCGCGGCCTGCAGCGACTCGCTGTCCATCGGCGGCGACTCGTTCGTTTGCACCAACCAGTTTGACGCCATGTTGGCTGAGTTGCATGGCGTGCCCGTCGGGGCTGACTTTGACGCCGTCATAATTGGGCACAAAGTACCAACGTTCCATCGCATTCGAAGCGATTTGAGTTGGGCTGGCTCGTTCAACGTAGCTGGCCATGCGGATCGGAAGTTGCTCAAGGCCAATCCCGATCAATTTCATTCGATAATCCGCTTCGACCAGTACTTGAGCGAAGTGGGTGTTGGCAGGGATTCCCTGAATTGTCACGTTTTGCAGGCCAAGGTTGTTCTTCAGAGTCATCGCTAGGCGAGCCGCATCGCCGGGACGAAGGCCGCTGCGGACGGTTCGAAGGACTTGTTGCAGTCGTTTCAGGCCTTCTTCGGTGGGGTCGATCGAGACGCTGATCACGTTGGTGGGGCGATCGCCTGGAGCGTAGGCTCGCAGGGCGGTGACCATATCTTCCAAGAGAATGACAGGTCGCCCTGTGATCGTTCCGCGGACTCGCCCTGAGGCGTCCGAGGCAAAGGGTTCTGCCGGGCCGGCGATCACCACATCGTTGGTTTCGGGGTAGAAAAAGACGTTCTCGATTCGCGTCAAACCGGCCATCGCTTGCATCACATCGTCGGCCCCTTCGGCTTTCTCGATGGCTGCTTCCAAGCGATTGAGCGAGATTTTTCGCAGTTCGGAAGGTTTTTTCAGGTCGGCAGGAAGGGCCTGGACCGCCGCTTGAGCACGTGCGATCGCAAGTCGTGGATCGAAGTGTTTAACTCGAAGGACACCCGTGGCGTCCACTTCGACTCCAGCAACAGGTTGGACGAATACATTCGTATCGTTGTTGTTGTCGTTATTATTGTTGTCGTCTTGCGCTTCTGCGGTTGTCGAGAAGCAGGTTACAGCGAGTGCAACCAAGCAACAAAGGGCAGATTTGGCGAAGAGTGCGAAGGTCGGACGGCGTCGCATCGGAAGATTTGCCTTTGTCAAAAGAATCTGAGCCAAAAAGGGATCGGAGCAGGAACAGAAAAGTCCTTCCCCGAGCTTAATTGGAGATTGGCGATCGGGCAACAATTTCCTGCCCGCTTGCCAGTGGAGAAGTGAAAAAAGGCCTGAAGTAGCAGATTTTCCGGTTTTGGGGACTGTCCGTAGGCCGGATCTGGCATTTTCGAGTCCGAATGCTTCTTAGCGGATCGGCGCAAGCCGTCCGGCCGAGCTGCCTGAAATTTGACCTGCTGCAAATCGGTTTGTGTTGATTTGGTTTTAGCCCAGCGGGCTGAATTCTTAGCGGAACGGCGCGAGCCGTCCGGCCTGGCTGCCTGATATTTGATCTGCTGCGAAGCGGGTTGTGTTGATTTGGTTTTTAGCCCAGCGGGCGGCAGAATTGGTGATGGATAAATTCTGTCGCCCGCTGGGCTTTGCTTTCCGCTTGTTCTTCCCCGGCGGCTCACGCCGCCGGCAAGTATCTGTCGCCCTCCGGGCTGTTTGTGACTCGCGCGATGGCTTGCGATTGGCCGGTGGGAACCCGGCCCTACGTCGCGTCCGCCCTTCAAGCAACTCAACGACAAAAACTGCCGTCTCGCCTGACGCTGTGGGTGTGCTAGGTTTGCGGTCTTTCTGACGTTCTTCTTGTTCGAGGCCCCTGATGGGTTCCAATCAGATTGCCAGTCGCTTGGCTTTGATGTCTCAGTTTGGCCAGCGGAATCGTGCACTCGATACGCTGCGTGGGTTTGCGATCTTGTTAATGGTCGTTGACCACGTTGCTGGAATATTGATGCATGTCAGTATCGATTACTCCACCGTCCGGTTTTGGACTCGGCTGAGCATGCCGCTGTTCTGTGTTTTGATGGGGTACTTTTTGCCCGCGGCGTTTGAAGACCGATCGTTCACCGGCCGCGTGATGACGTTGCTGCCGAGGAAGCGGTTTATCCAATTGGTGCTCGCGACGATCGTGATCAATGTCGCTTTTTATGCTTGGTATCAGGAGCTAGAAATTCTGGCTAGTTTGACGCTGGCCTACGTGGTGGCCGTCGTCACCGGTCGATATTTCGTGGCGTTGGTCCTCGCGTTGTTCTTCTATTCGGTCGATCCGACGGCGGCATGGTTGGATTATCCCTTGTCGGTGGTCGTCCCGTTCGTCGCGCAGGGAATGATTCTTGAACGTTATGGGACGCTTGCTGCACTTGTCAGTGGCTGTCTGTTGGCCTCGGGGGTTGCCTGGCTGGGAATGGGGCAATCCGGAGGCGTTTCTTACATGCTCTGCTACTTCATCTTGCC
Source organism: Roseimaritima multifibrata (assembly GCF_007741495.1). Lineage (NCBI taxonomy): Bacteria > Pseudomonadati > Planctomycetota > Planctomycetia > Pirellulales > Pirellulaceae > Roseimaritima > Roseimaritima multifibrata. The sequence continues at coordinate 6,646,606 of NZ_CP036262.1, read as the reverse complement.
CGCAACCGGGATGGTTGCTTGGGCGGCAAAGCGTCCGAAGTGGCATGTGGCAGGATTGGAGACGATCGGTCAGTATCCGCTGACGTGTTATCTCGTGCAGTATTACCTGATTTTTGCAATCGCTGCCGCGATGCGTTGATCCACGGTTTCTCGCATTTATCTTGCGATATCGAATGCGAAGATTCGGTCTTGGTCGCGGATGTATAGTTTTTGCCCCGCGATGACGGGATGCGTCCAGATGGCACCGCTGCCTCGAGGCAGTTCGGTTTCTTCGGGGATCGTTAATTCGCCGGTCGCTTTCCAGCCGTCACGATTTGGTTCGATCAGGTAGACGGTTCCGTCGCCATCGTTGTAGCAGTACAGACGGCCATCGGCGTAGGCGATCGATCCGCTGCGATTCCCGCGGAGGCGTTCTTGCCACAGGGTTTCGCCGGACTGTAGGTCTTGAGCCATCCATTGTCCGCCGTCGGATTTGCTGAAACCGTAGATCACCCCGTCCACCAAGACGACTCCGCCGTGATGGTTCTGCATGCTCTTTTCGTCGATGTGGTATTGCTGGGAGGCGGTCAGTTTGCCGTTTGCATCCGATTTCAGTTCCAGCAAAGCATTCCCAGCTCCGTAAGCGGACGTGTGATAGACGTGAGGTCCGTCGGCGATTGGAGTTGGAATGACGGCCGTCGGGTTGCCGGTGACCGGGCTATGGAACAGCTGTTCGCCGGAGGTTGTGTCAAACCCGTAGAGTCCGCCGGGGCCGGCGGTGGTGTAGAACGTGACATCGTCGAAGGTGTGCTTGATGATCGAAGCGTAAGCGGCCGTTTCATTGACCCCTTTGCTGGTCCAAACCTGTTTGCCGGTTTCTTTGTCGAAAGCGACCATGAAGTTCTCGCCGCCTGGGGTGACAACCACTCGGTCGCCATCGATGAGTGCGGATTCGGCGTAACCCCATTTCGGGATTTGAGCTTCGGGCAGGGAAAGGAAGTCGACCGACCACTGCACTTTGCCGGTTTTGCGATCCAGTTTCGCCAACGTGCCGATATCGCTGATGGCATAAATGGAAGCGCCATCGACGGTCGGGGTGCTGCGTGGGCCTCCGCCCCATTTCTGCAGGTACTCGTCCTCTTTGGCGGCACGACTGATCGCCTGCTTCCATTTCAGTTCGCCGTTGTTGGCGTCCAAACAGAGGACGACACATTCGTCATCGATCGTCCCCATCGTGAACAGCTGACCGTTGTCGATCGACATGCTGCTGTATCCCGTGCCTGCGTTGGCGAAGGACCAGATCACCGAAGGTCCGTCGGCGGGCCAGGTTTGCAGCAATGCTTGAGGGGCGGCATGCCCGGTCCGGTTGGGGCCACGCCATTGATGCCAGTCACCGTCGGCCGACCAGCTAGGAATGGAAACAAGCAAACCAAGAGAGAGGGAAAGGAACGCAGGGAGGGTACGCATTGGTAGAGCCTATCGTGTGTAGAGGGGCAGGTAGGTTTGTCTTACACAGGGGCATCGCTGTTCTGCAACACTTTTGCGGAGACCGTTGTGCATGTCGTTGAAGGTAAGGTCACGTAGTCGATTCTGTGCGAGAATCGAAAATCCAGCGTCTTGGGGGACGAGCGATTTATAAGTTGGTGGATTGCAGTGGTGTGGCAAGAGATCAAAATCCCAACCCGCCGCGTATGCGAGGGATGGCGGGTTGTTCTTTCGGTCCCTCGCTTACGCAGCGGGTTGGGATGTCGGCTGCCCACGACCTTGCTCGTGACTTATTTTATCGCACGTCCCGAGAGCCGCTGCTACGGGGGGGCTGTTAAGGTTGGAATTCGGTTTGTAGTTCGACCATTTGACTGTATTTCGACCCTTTGGCGATCAGTTCATCGTGGGTTCCGGATTCGACGATTCGTCCATCCTCCAGAACGACAATTTTGTCTGCGTTGCGGATCGTGCTCAGGCGATGGGCGATCACCAGAGCGGTCCGGTCGGTCAACAAATGTTCCAGACTGCTTTGGATCAAACGTTCGCTTTCGCTGTCCAGATTGCTGGTCGCTTCATCCAAGATCAGTATTTTTGGATCTGCCAGGATCGCGCGGGCGATCGCAATTCGTTGGCGTTGACCACCGGATAGTTTAACGCCTCGTTCGCCGATCAGGGTTTCGTAGCCTTTAGGAAGCCGAACAATGAATTCGTCGGCGGCGGCGGCAACTGCGGCCGCTTGGATGTCCTGCGGGTCAGCACCTCGGCGAGCGTAAGCGATGTTTTCGCCGATCGTTCCGTCGAACAGAAAGACGTCCTGCTCGACCATTCCTAGAAGCTGCCGATAGCTGTCTAGTTGGATGTCTTTTAGATCGCGTCCGTCCAGCCGAATTGTCCCTTCGGTCGGATCGTAAAAGCGAGCGACCAGGTTCGTCAGAGTCGTCTTGCCGGCTCCGCTGCGCCCTACCAATGCAACGGTTTGCCCCGCCGGAATTTCCAGCTGAATGTTTGACAAGACTACGGATTCGGTGTCGGGATAACGGAAGGAAACCTGGTCCAGCAGAAGCGTCCCTTGAACGCTGGCGCGTTCGACCGCGATCGCGCCGGGATTGGTCGGCAGTTCCTGTTCCATTTCCATCACATCCAGGATTCGGTCCAGCCCGGCCAAGTTGTTTTGGAATGTGACCGCACTACCGGCCAGCGTCGCCAGCGGATCCAGCAGCATCGTCAAGTAGACCAAGAACATCATCAGGTCTCCCAGGGTGAGCTGCCCATTGATGATTTGATATCCACCGTAAAGCAGCAGTCCCGTCGAAGCCAACGGGATAAGAACTTCCCAGATGATTTCGATGATCCGCGTCCACCACCAAGTGAATAGTTGTTGGCGGACCATGAAGTCCCCCTCGCGAACGAAGCGAGCCGCTTCGCTGCGGGCACGTGCAAACGTGCGGACGACTCGGATGCCACCAAAGGTTTCGGTAGCCGTGCTGTCGATATGTTGTCGCTGGCGACGGATATCGCGGAACAGTGGTCGGACTCGGGCGATCCAGGTTCGGTGCGTGATCCAGACCGCTGGCAGCAAAGCCAACCCGCCCAGCATCAATTTCCAGTCCACCCACATCAAAATGATCAAACTGCCGACGAACTGAATGATCGCTCGAGCCGGATTGTAAAGCATGCTGAAAATTAGGTCGGACACGCCCCCTGCATCTTCACGAATCAGGCTGGCCACGCCGCCGCTTTTGAGGTCATAAACCTTGTGCAGTGGCAAGCGAACGGCATGCTCGAAGACTTGATTGCGAATCGATACCTGCGTTCGGTTGACCGCTTTGGTTGCCAGCCAGCGTCCACCCAAGCGGATCATGGTGGCGATCAGAGTCAGGACGGTGACCGTGACAGCGATCGCAAACAGCAACCCCATCTTGGATTCGGGAAGGGGCAGCTGAAGAAGGAAGTCAGGAAGTGGGCGCGGCGGGTCGGTCAAGACGCAGTCGATCGCCAATTTGGTACCCGCCGGCGGGATCAGGCTGAGGACCACCGAAAGGGCCATCAGCAGGATCGCCTGAACGATCGATAAACGATAGCCGCGAACAAGGAACCAGAAGGCGCCGACCAGCTCAAAAAAGCCGCGTTGGCGATTCCCCAGTTTCCTCGCGTGACGCTCTTTGCCTCCGACCATTTTTGTCGCCGGTTCACTGGAATGAGGCGACGAAGGGGAGCTCTTGCGCTGACGGATCTGTTGACGATACTCGCGGAAGCGAGTGCGTGATGGTTGGGTATTTGGCATCCTCAGAGGATACGAAGGGGAAGCTGAGGAGGGAAGGGTAACGGAGTTTGAGGGGAGGCTGGTCGTGTTGCGTAGTGCGAGTTTCCGCGAGCTGCGTGAGAGACTGTAAATAGCAAAATGAGAATAGCAAAATGCAAAGTGCTAAATCCCCAGTAGGGACGGCCGTTTGGTAATTTCCTCACCCGAGAGCTAGTTTTGTGGCTACGCTCACCAGAGCGTGGTACGGGCCCACGCCATCTTCTTTGGCATCTGCGTGCGGATTTCCTAGCGGATCGGCGCGAGTGGCTTGTTGATTTAATTGAAAGCGGAGAAAGATTGTCGCCTTTCGCTCGGGGCGTAAAGCTTATAGGTGACGATTTCAACCCTGCCCATCGGAGTCTGAGTGCAATGCTTTTAGCCCAGCGGGCGGCAGATACTTGCCGTTGGTGTAAGCCAACGGAAACCTAGCGTGCGTATGAAAGCCCAGCGGGCGACAGATAAGTATGGTTCTGTCGCCCGCTGGGCTTTCCTTTTTGCGATACCCACTCCGGCGGCTAACACCGCCGGCAAGTATCTGCCGCCCTCCGGGCTACGTGTTCGCTCGGCCCCATTTAGACTCGTCCACCGCTGCAAACCCATTTCACGTCCCGAGCGAAAGGCGACAATCACTAAATCAACAAGCCGACCGGCAAGTTCATTGTGTTTCCGATGCGATTGCCGGACGGCTCGCGCCGTTCCGCTAAGAAGGTAGATGGCGTGGTCGCTGGTCGCTGGTCCACCGTCTGGCGACGGTAGTCTCGTTGCTTTTTTTGCTAGGAACTTGCGCTGCGGTACGCGCCTAGTGACTTTTTGAAGATCCAGCGACTGGCGGCCAAGCTGATCACGGTGGCGAACAGGGCGTAGACGGCCAGCGGGACTTCCCACCAGGCTCGAGGATCGAGGGGGCGCGCTAGGATGCGTGCGGGGACATTCACGACCACCAGGACGGGGATTGCAAACGTGAACAACCCCCATAGCGACCAGCCCCAGCTCCGTTGATAGATTTCCATCGGATAACGGCTGAAATTGGTGATGTAGAACCAAAAGTTATAGAGAGTTTGGTTGCGGCCTAGCCAGACACTTGTGGCGGACAGGCAGATCATCAGGCTGTACATGATCAGCGCCCCGCAGCCGATATAAAACACGTACAGAAACGCTGCTAGGAGCGAAAAGGTCATCGGGTTCACCGGATCGGTCATCAGTCGATAGACCGCCCAGAACAGCAGGGCCAAACCGACAAAAAAGTTTGACAGGGCGCTCCAGTCGATGCGGCGAAAGGAAATCAAGAACTGCGTATCGATCGGTTTTAAGAGCGCAAAATCAAGGCCCCCCGTCCGAATCAGTTCGCTGAACTCTTCTGCGTTGGGCATGAAAAAGGCTTGGACCAAACTGTTGATCAGCCAGGTGGTCGCCAGGAAGATATAGAAGTGGTACTTCTCCCACCCGGTGTCCGCACCAATCGAACGGGTGAACTGAAAGATAATCATGTAGAAGCCAATGTTCATCAGCGTCCAGGAGACACTGCTGATGCATTGGAAGATAAAGTTGGTCCGAAACGTCATGTCTCGAATCAGACTGTTTCTTGCAAACGTCAAAAAGACGCGGCCGTAGTGCGGACGATGTGGGGTCGGCACGATTTAAACCTGTTGGCTGCGGAGCCAGGCTCGACGCAGTTTGTGAATGGCAAGGTACTTTTCCCGGCTGACCTGCGGTGGGTCAAGGTTCAGCGCGGTTGCGATTTGCTGAGGACTTTCCCCTTCGCTCAAGCGTCTGAGGATACTCGTTTGCCGTTCGGTGAGAAGGGTGTCGGGCAGTTGCTCAAGATCCTTCAGCGTCCAACGGTTTCGGCGGCGGTTATCGTGCGCCGATTGTTGGTAGGCTTCTTCAACGAAAAGGGATTGGTGCCGGCGCTGGCGTTTCCAGCGTTTCACGATCCGCCAAACGGCTCGGTTTAGTTCCTGCCGAGTCTCGGAGGGCTGCTGAGGTAGCGGCGAGGCGAGGTCGCGGCGGGGAAGTCGTTCGAGCAGTTCCACGACCAATTGCTGCGTGGAATCACGCCACTCCGATGCGGGCATCCCCGCATTGCGAAAACTGGTCGTGCCAAAACGCTGAATCTGCTCGATCGCACGCTGTTCCAGCTGTGCGGAGGGGACCGAAACCGACGTGGAAACCGATTCGCCAGGTGCCGGGCCTGAGGCAAAACAGCCTCCCAGTGCAGCCAGTATGGCGATTAAAATCGGTTTGTAGCGGGGGTCAAGGGCCATCGGCTTGGGGGCAGAATCGCTTGTTAATGGTAGGGAAACAAGAAGGGGACGATGGAATACTATAGCGAATAGAAGGGAGATTCGCCCAGGCGAAAACGTAAGATCGTTAGGACCGAACCTTCGGCGGTTCGATTGGCAGACAAAGACCGGAATCGCCGATAAAGATGGCTATGCGGGCCAGGCGGCCAAGTCTCCCTGATCAAAAAGGAAGCGGAATCATGCGAATCATTGCTTTGATGCTCACATTAGCGGTCTTTTCCACGTCCTGGGGACACCCACCGCACGAGCATTCTCCGCCGATTCGGCCGGGTGGAGAGCGTTTTAATCCCATTCCGCCGCTCGGGAATCGACTCCCGCCGTCCCACCGCCGGGTCTATAACAGGCCAACCTATCTGGGTGGTAAAGTCGCCTATATTATTGCCCCCAGTAGTCAGGGAGCGATGAGCTGGCACGAGAACGTTCATCGCGGCAGCTACCGCAATCACGCCGGGCGAATTGAGCCGATGTACATGTACCCGAAGCCTTGGGAAGTGCTGACGGTGGGTCCACGCGTCGAAAAGTAGAGCAAACGCATTGGCAAACCGCCGTTGCAGTCTGCCCACGCTCTGGCGAGCGTTCCGACATGACTGCCTCGGAAACCGTCACTTATTGATTTCACGCCGCCTCGCTTATTCGGCCAGCCGTATGCCGGTGAATTGCCAGCGTGTCTGGGCGGGGAAAAAGTTCCGATAGGTCGGGCGGATATGAGTGCTGTGCGTCGCGACGCTGCCGCCACGTAAGACGTATTGGTTGCACATGAATTTTCCGTTGTATTCTCCGATCGCCCCGGGGGCCGGAGTGTAGCCGGGGTAGGCGGCGTAGCTGCTGCTGGTCCATTGCCAGACACTTCCCATAAGCGATGCTGGCGAGCGGGTCGGATGGATCGCTCGTTGATCCGCAAGCAGATGATCGGCAAACGGTGGATTGGTAAACGGTGGGTCGGTAATGGGATCAGGGCTGGAACCGTGCTTTGTGGAATCCGAATCCTGCAGGTTCTGAGTCGCGGCGATTTCCCATTCAAATTCGGTTGGCAGTCGCTTGCCAGACCATCGCGCAAACGCGTCGGCTTCGAATAGGCTGACATGACAGACGGGCCAGTCCAGGTTTACCGGAACAAGTCCCGCCAGCGTGAATTGCATCCACTTGTCGTTCTGCTTTGTCCAGTAAAGCGGAGCCTGCCAGCGTTCTTGATTCACCGTGTTCCAGCCGAGGGACAACCAGAATTCAGGCCGCTGATAACCGCCCTCTTCCATAAACGCCAAGAATTCACCACAGGTCACCAAGCGATTCGATAGCTGGGCGTCGGGAAGGTAAATAGGGTGCCGTGGGGATTCGTTGTCGAAGGCAAAACCGTTTCCACAGTGCCCGATTTCGTGAAGGCCTGCGTCGATGCGTATAGGGTGATCTTGGTGGGGACTGCAGCATGGATCAAACGGAACGTCCTGGTAAACGGGATGCACTGGGTTGCTCGAGAGAACATGCTTGATGTCGGTCAGGATCAATTCTTGGTGCTGCTGTTCGTGTTGGATGCCGACTTCCAAAATGGCACGCTTACGGGCGACGTACTCCGGTGACTGCAGACGTTTTGTGATTTCGGCATCGACATGCTGGCGGTATTTTTGAATGTCGGCTAGGCCGGGCCGAGAGATCGTGCCGCGACGTGATCGATTGAATTGCTGGCCGATCGTGTTGTAGTACGAATTGAATAGAAAGTTGTAGCATTCGTCGTAGATCGGATAGTCCGGTTCCTCTCGCAGCGCAAAGGTTTCGAAAAACCAAGTCGTATGGGCCAGGTGCCAACGCGTGGGACTGACGTCGTCCATCGATTGGACCATACAGTCTTCAGCCGAGAGAGGCTGGACGATCCGTTGGGTGAATTGTCGCGTGTCGCAGTACGCTTTGGCCAACGCCGCGCCGTCTGATTCTGCGGGGGTGAGTGGTTCGCTCACGATTGAATTTCGACACCTTTCCAAAAGGCGACATGCCCCTTGATTTGCGAAGCTTGGGAATGAGGGTTCGCGTAATACCACGCGGCACCCGAGTTTGTTTTGCCGTCCACCACAATGTTGTAATAGTTCGCCAGCCCTTTCCAGGGGCACGTCGACGTTTTCGTCGATTCTGTCAGGAATGACGGATTGACGGATCCCGGAGGAAAATAGTGGTTCCCTTCCACGATTTCGGTCGCTTCACTTTCCGCGATGACGCTGCCGTTCCAGATGGCTTTCATCAATTTTGCTCTGGGGTGAAATGGAGGTCGTTTGGCAAGGAACGTTTGGTCAGCTTGGAACGTTTGGTCAGCTTGGTACGTTTGGTCAGCCGGAAACGTTCCTGGGACGATCCACTACGGTAACGGGGCATCAAGGACTAGGTGCAGAAGCCCAAAGTACTGTCTCGGATCGGTCCAGTGTTTATGTAGCGAAAATCCATACTGTGCCGCGAAGTCTGCGAAGCCGTCTATCGTGTATTTGTGCGAATACTCGGTCAGGATCTCTTCCCCCTCTTCGAAATCAAATTCCTGTCCGGCGATCATGACCGTTTGGGCTCGCCCGCTGACGATCGAAACTTTGATGCGATGTTCGTTTGACTGGTAAACCGCCTTGTGTTTGAACTGATCCAAATCAAAATTTCCATCCAGTTCTGAATTGATTCGTTTCAGCAGGTTCAGGCTAAATTCAGAGGTCACTCCCAAAGCGTCGTTGTAGGCCGCTTCGATCACGGCGGGGGATTTCTGTAAGTCGATTCCGATCAGTAGTCCGCCATGGTCGCCAAGCATGGACGACATGAATTCCAGCAGTTCGCCGGCGGCCGCGGGCGTGAAGTTGCCGATGGTAGAACCCGGGAAATACAACGCAATGTGCGAGAAATCACATCCCGTCTTTGGCAGTTCAAATGGCTGAGTGAAATCGGCAACCACCGGCAGGACGGCAATGTCAGGGAAAGCCGACCGGAGGTTTTCGGCCGTTCGCAGCAGATGTTCCTCAGAGATGTCGACCGGGACGTAGGCGGCCGGATCCCGTAACGATTCAAGCAATTTGACTGTTTTGATGCTGCTGCCGCTGCCGTATTCGACCAGCATCACCCGTTCGCCAATCTGATTCGCAATCGAATCCGCATTCTCTTCCATGATCTGGAGTTCGGTGCGGGTCGGATAGTATTCGTCGGTTTCACAGATCCGGTCGAACAGTTGCGAACCGCGTTCGTCATACAGATACTTGCAGGGGAGCGACTTGTTTTTCTTTGACAACCCGCTGAGGACGTCGAGCCGAAAGATGTCACGGACGGCGTCGGTTGCAAGCTGTCGGTTCATCGGGTTTTACGTCCTTACTTATAAGGTTGTGACGTTTTGCCGCGAATGATCAGGCTTGGGGAGGGCGATCCGCGGGATTGGCTGTTTCTTTTATGGTATCGGCTTGACCAGGGGCGGTGGGGTTGGGGGGAGACACGGAGACACGGAGACACGGAGACACGGAGACACGGAGTTGGGAGTTGGGAGTTGGGAGTTGGGAGTTGGGAGTTGGGAGTTGGGAGTTGGGAGTTATGCGAAGGCCCAGTAGGCGATGGAGATTAGGCCGACGGGGATGCACCAGTAGGCAAACCAGTCCAGCCGACCTTGGCGACTCCACCTGATCATCCAGTGGAGGGCGAAGAACCCGACGACAAAGGAAACCAGGGCTCCGATCGCTAGAATCCCGATATTTTCGCCGCTTGGTGGTTCTTTGATTAGATCTTTCAGCGCCAGCACCGTTGCACCCATGATCGCGGGAATGGCTAACAGAAACGAGAACGTTACCGCGTCATCGTTTTTTAAACCCAATAAACGGCCTCCGACAATCGTCGATCCACTTCGGCTGATCCCGGGGAGAATGGCAACGGCTTGGAAGCAGCCGACCAGCAAACTGTTTCGCCAAGAGAGTCCTTGGTATGCGGTTTTTCCAACAGGAATGCAGGGGAGCAAAATCAAGAGGCAGCCGGTTACCAGCAGCATGCAGCCGGCAAGCAGCGGGTTCTTAAGCAATTCGGGAAACTGACTTTTGATCGTCAGGCCGACAACCGCCGCAGGGATGGTTCCGATCACCAACAAGGGAATCACCCGAGCGTCGGACTTTAGCATCGCCAGGATGCGTTTCCAGTAGACAACCAGGATCGACGCCAGGGTTCCGGTGTGCAGGATGATTTCCAGCGATGCCGATTCGTCTTTGATTTCCATCAATGCGCCCAGCAGAACCAAGTGGCCCGAAGAACTGATCGGAAGGAACTCGGCAATTCCTTGGACAATGGCTAAGATGACGACGTGATACCAGGGCATCGGAAACAAATCCCGCAAAACAAAGACGGTGGGAAGCTAGCGGTTCGCAGAGGTTCCGCTGGTTAGAAGCCGAACAGTAGCGTTTTTCGAACGAAAAGGCTACGTCAATGGTGATCGCGAAGGACTGAAGAAAAATTTTCGTTTTCGTTTATTACGACCCATCTTTATGAATCTCTCGACAATCGATCCCGTGGCTGAAGGAAGTACGGTCAAGGCTTCTCCCGCAGTTTCTTGGCACTCCGATGGAATGAACGTGCTGCGCGGTTACTGCATGGGAGCCGCCGACACGGTTCCCGGGGTCAGTGGTGGGACGGTCGCATTGGTTCTTGGCCATTACCAGCGGCTGGTGACGGCGATCAGTCACTTCGATCCGACGGCGCTTGCTCTGCTGCGGGAACGCCGCTGGCGGGCGGTTGGCGAACATTGTGATTTGAGGTTCTTGATCGGTTTAGCGATCGGTATCGCTGGCGGAATTCTCTCGCTGGCCAGCCTGATGCATTGGTTGCTGGATCACCGGATGGCCGAAACGTTTGCTGTCTTTTTCGGCCTGATTTTGGGCAGCAGCGTGATCGTTGCCAAAGAGATCGGCACGTGGAACATCCAGCGAGGGTGTTTGTTGATTGCCGGGGCGGCCGGAGCGTACCAATTAAGTTGCCTGACCGCGGCGGGTAGTGATACGTCGCTAGGATTCATCTTTTTCGCGGGCATGATCTCGATCTGTGCGATGATTTTGCCAGGAATCAGTGGGGCCTTCGTGTTGTTGCTGCTGGGCGCCTACCAGCCGATCATGGAGCAGATCAAAGCTTTTGTCGCAAGAGAAATCACGATGCCCGGTTTTTTACAGCTGGTGATGTTTGGCTGTGGATGCTTGACCGGTTTGGCCTTGTTCAGCCGAATCCTGCGTTGGTTGTTAGACCATCGCCCCGGAGCAACGTTTGCGATGTTGTTGGGATTGATGTTGGGATCGCTGCGGAAATTGTGGCCGCTGCAGCAAGCGACCGCGGAGACCGCCGCCGAGAAGTTTTCCCAGCGGACCTGGGAATTGGTTCCTCCGGCCGCATGGGAAGGTTCGATCGCCGGTTTGATTTGCCTAGCGGCCGCCGCCTTTTTCGCCGTCCTGGCATTCGAGAAATTTGGCCAAAGAAAACAGGCCTCCTAAACCCAAGGAGATTTAGGATCGACGCGATTCGTTTCAGGGTTGTGGTTTAGGCGAAGTACCAATGTCCGATCAATCCGTCATCTAGATCGACGTAGTGCAACGTCCCATCGGGGCCTTGCTGAATCGACACGACCACGCCGGCATCGGTGGTGAAGTTCTGCACATTGATGACGTTTCCGTCGACGTCCAGGCTGGCGTTGCGGACCAAGCCTTGGCCCAAGTCATTGAAGAATAAGTCGCCTTGGTACTCTTCTGGGTAGACGTCGCCGCTGTAGACCGCTCCAAGGACAATCGCATTGATTCCGTCGGCTCCGTGGTTCAACGCAAACTGCGACGGGGTGACAATTTCTCCGCTGTTATAAAACGCAATCGCTTCGGCTAGGTCTTTGTAGCCGTTGGTTTGCACGCTGGTTCCGCTGCCACCTTCATAATAGGGCCAACCGAAATTGGCTCCGGCCGCTGCGGAATTGATTTCTTCCCATTTGGTCCAGCCAACGTCACCGACAAACAGGTCGCCACTATTGGGGGCGACGGTGATTCGGAAGGGATTGCGAAGCCCCAGTTGGTAGACCTTGGACCGGTTTGCGTTGGCATCGCTGACGTCAAAGAAAGGGTTGTCGCTCAGGCCGGCTCCGGTCAGTGGATCGATTCGCAAGATTTTGCCAGAGAGATTGTCGATGTCTTGGACGCGGACGGCCCGCGGGTCGACTCGGTTGTAGCTGGCCCCATCACCGATCGAAACAAACAGATTTCCGTCCGCTCCAAACGCCAACGAACCTACGGTGTGCGATTCACTATCACTGGCGATAAAATCTTGCACATTGGAACCGTCCGGGAGGATCCCGGCAGGTGGTTCGTTAAAGTCGGAGGTGCTGTTGGCGAATCCATTGAAGTTGTCCCAGGTACTATTCGCGCCCAATAGGATGACTTCGCTTCCCGCGACGGCCGTGGTGTAGTTGGTCGACGCATCGGCGGTCACCCGAATCAAGCGACCCGCTCGGTTTCCATTTTTGTCTGGACCGGCCAAGCTATGTCCGGAATTGTCGTAAACCTCGGGTGGATCGTAGGTGTACAGCAAGTAGACGTAAGGATTGTTTTCGAAATCAGGGTGGACGGCGATATCTAGCAAGCCGCGGTCGCGGGTGTCGTTAACCTGGTTTCGGATGTCGACAAATGGAGTCGCTTGCAGTTCTCCATTTCGAGAAACCTTGATCAGTCCCGATTTCTCCGAGATATACATGTTGGTCCCGTCCGGGTTCCAGTCGATATCTGTCGGTTGGTTCAGCTCCGCGAAAAGGGTTTCGCCAACGAGCGTCGATCCCGGCGTCGGTGGCAGAATGTCGGAGGGCGTTTCCAGGTTTACATTCCAGTTCAGAATGCGATGGTTATTGTAGGAACCACCCGTTGCAGCGGTGAATCCCATGTAGGCCTGCGACCCGACCAGAGCGGGCAGGTCGATGCTGGAGACAATCAGAGGTTGTTCTGGTTTTACCGTGGAATCGGAAACGTAAACGGCCAGTTGATTGGTGTTTCCGTTGTACTCGATCCACGTATTGACGATGTCGCCATTGTTGATGTCAAGCAAAGGGATACGCGTTTCCAGCGGGTTGGCAATGTCGCCGTTCGTTACAACGGAGATGTGATTGTTGTTGATTTCTCCGTCATTTTGATAGGTGTCAAATTTAATCGCCAAACTATTGACGATTCCCGTGTACGCTAGGTCGCCCCCACCGGGACCCAATGCGTTCACGCCACGCGGATCATTCTGGAGCACAAATGTGAATCCATCGGCTCCTAAAGACTGTTGCCCGCCGTCTAGTTTGAACTGAAACTGAGTTTGAAAAGAGGTGTCAACATTGATCGGCAACGGAGCATTGAAGAAGGCCGACCCTTCTTCGGCTCGGGTTGCGGTTGTGATCAGCAGTTCATTGTTGCTGGTGACCGCATCTTCATTTAATGTCAGCCCGGCGAGGCTACTGAAATCGGTGTAGGCGGGAAGGATGGTATCGTCATCGGCGATGGTCACGGTAGCCGTTCGCGGTGCCAGCAGAGTGGCTCCGCCGTTGATGTTGTCGATGGCGAAATTGAACGTCTCATTCCCTTCCGCAAGGCTGTCATTCAGGATTGAAACCAAAATCGTTTTTTCGGTCTGTCCCGGTTCAAAGGTCAGCGTTCCGCTTTGTGGTAGGTAGTCTTCACCGGCGATCGCGGTCCCATCCAATGTGCTGAAATCGACAGTGCTCAGGCCGTCGCTTCCCCCGCTGCGAAGGACGGTGATCGCCACTTCTGTGTCGGTTTCACTGGCGGTTAGAACACTTCCCGAGAGGGCGATGACACCAGGATTGTCAGGTGCCGCTGCATACTGAAAGTACCCGTCGGTATGGAGGAATTCGTTCTCGCGGTACCCTTCGACCAGTCCATCTTCCGGTAACCAAGTGCCGGTCGAAAATACGTTGGGGGCTTCGGTCTGAAAGACAACCCCGTCAATTTCAATTCGGTCGACGCGGAGGTTGCGATCAAAGTCTCCGTCCAGCAAGTCGTTGGTAAACGCGACTCGCACGTTGTCAGCCGATACGACTCCTTCAGCTTGGTAGGTGTAGGCAACAAAATCACCCGTGGTCGCATCGCCGCCGATATTGTCCCACGATTGCCATGACACGCCATTGATCTGAAGAGACATCTGTTCGCTGTTGGTGGTCCCGGCCGCAAAGATGCGAATCGTTGAACGAGGGCCTGAAGTGTCGTCTGCGGCAAACTGCAGATAGCCATTGGAGTTCAGGAATTCACTCTCTCGAAATCCTGGTTGGACGCCGTCTTCTGGTTTCCATGATCCTGTGGAAAAGACCTCGGGGGCTTCGGCTTCGTACTCGATCGCGTCGACCTGGATTTTATCGACAACTAGATTGCGATCGATTCCATTGGGGTCGTATAAATCGTTCGTGAAAGCGACTTGGATTCGATCGGCAGTGACGGTTTCCGAAGCGAAGTATTCGTAGGTATTGAAGTTCCGATTGTCAGGGTCGCCGCTAACATTTTGCCAGGTCTGAACGGTTTGTCCGTCGATCCGCAGTTCCATTGTTTCTTCGCCGGTCGATCCGGCGGCATCGATCGTGATTCGCGATCCGATGGTTGCCGCTTGGCCGAATTGAAAGTAGCCGTTGGCATGCAGGATTTCACTTTCTCGAAACCCTGGGGCGATGCCATCTTCCGCTTTCCATGTGCCCGTGGAATAGACCGAAGGGTCTTCGGTCTGGAGCGTTTGTCCGTCGACGGTGATGCTGTCAACACGGAGGTTCCGGTCCGTTCCATTTTCCTCGTAGATGTCATTGTTGAAAGTGACCCGGATTCGGTCGGACGCAATGCTTTCACCGGGGTCGAAGGTATAGGTTTCGAATTCGCCCGCATCGAAATCGCCGCCAATGTTATTCCATGTTTGGACAGTGACACCATCGATTTGTAGCGACATCTGTTCTTCGCCCGTTGCCCCAGCGGCTCGGATGCTGATGGGCAGGACCCCTTGATAGGTTTCCGTTGCGGTCGCGGCGAAAGCGATTGACGTTTCGATCGAGCCGGTCTGTTGTTCCAGTTCCCAGTCACCGCCTGAATTTTTGTGCCCTGTCATATCGTTGGAGGCTGCCACATCGGCGCCCGTTAGATTAGCCATTCGGCGAACAAACTGGGCACCCACTTGATCGGCGCCTGTGTGGCATCCATACAGCAAAATGTCCGCATCGGGGGTCAATGCGTTGGCCCATTTTTGCAACTGGTTGGAGCGATTTTCAAGCGTCGTCCGATCGATCGTTTGACCTGCCAGTTCGATCTGTCCAGCTTGGCCGTGGGTCAATAAATGGATCGAGGAGATGTTCGATCGCCTGGCCAGGATTTCCGATATTTGGTCCAAGCCATCACGCGCCGAATCGAGCAAAATGACTTCGGTTTTCAAGCCGACCTGGTCGGTCAATTGCGAGAAATCGGCAACGTTGGAATCGACAAACAGAAGGCTGGATGCTGTTGATGTGACGCCGCTGGAAACATCGGAAACGGCGTCGTTTGCGGCGGCCGAGGGAGTGCCCGGAGTCCGCTCGGCCATTTCGGCGGCGGGTGCGGTAGCAGCATCGGCAACAACCGCTCCGGCGTCGCCGGCCAGCATCACTCGAGGTTCTAATTCGCAGGTTTCCCAGGCAGGAGCCAGTCGTTTGGGAGCCGAACGGCTGTTTTTTTGAAGGGATTTGCGGAGGAGGCGGGAAAAACGAAACATGCCGAAAATACCGATTTCAGTGAGAGGGTGAACCGGTCCCGACGATAATTCGTGTTGTGCAGCGTTGCAAGCGAAAAGGGGGGGGAGGAAGATACCTCCGAATTGCTTCGTAGCCGCTTCTAATTTCAAATCTTTCGTTCCTGCCGGGTAAACCGACGAGGGGACGCAGTGCGATACAGCTCCGGCGGATGGTTCTGGCTCCTTGATTGCCGGAGCTTCGTCGCTATCGCTCCTTGATCCGGCCTACAACCCTTCGTGCGGAATCGGCGCCATGCCAGTTTGTCGGGGATGACAAAAGTAGGCCGGATCAAAGAGCGATAGCGATACAGCTCCGGCGGATGGTTCTGGCAATCCTTGATCGCCGGAGCTTTGTCGCTATTGCTCCTTGATCCGGCCTACATCCCTTCGTGCGGAATCGGCCCCATGCCAGTTTGTCGGGCATGATAAAAGTAGGCCGGATCAAAGAGCGATAGCGATACAGCTC
This sequence comes from Roseimaritima multifibrata, assembly GCF_007741495.1. Taxonomy (NCBI): domain Bacteria; kingdom Pseudomonadati; phylum Planctomycetota; class Planctomycetia; order Pirellulales; family Pirellulaceae; genus Roseimaritima; species Roseimaritima multifibrata. The sequence continues at coordinate 6,630,330 of NZ_CP036262.1, read as the reverse complement.
CGGCGGATGGTTCTGGCTCCTTGATTGCCGGAGCTTCGTCGCTATTGCTCCTCGATCCGGCCTACATCCCTTCGTGCGGAATCGGCCCCATGCCAGTTTGTCGGGGATGATAAAAGTAGGCCGGATCAAAGAGCGATAGCGATACAGCTCCGGCGGATGGTTCTGGCTCCTTGATTGCCGTAGCTTCGTCGCTATTGCTCCTCGATCGGGCCTACATCCGTTCGTGCGGGATCGGCCCCATGCCAGTTTGTCGGGGATGATAAAAGTAGGCCGGATCAAAGAGCGATAGCGATACAGCTCCGGCAGATGGTTCTGATTCCTTGCTTGCCGGATCTTCGTCGCTATTGCTCCTCGATCCGGCCTACAGAATTTTTCACGTCCCCCGCGACGGGGAACCCATCGGCACCGGGCGCGGCGGGTGACAAATTCAGAGCACCTCCGAGGGGACACGCAGCTTCACGACTAGAAAACTTCTGCCTCGCGTTGTGCTTTAGCGCAGTATGACGCCATGCTCACGCAGCAATGTCCCGTTGGCAACCGCGACATCTTTGAGAGCGATCGCGTAATCGGTTGTCGTTTCGATCGCTTGCCGTTCGGCTTCGATCGCATCCTCTTGGGCATTCAGCAAGCGATGGATGTCTGTTTTCCCGATGTCGTATTGTGCTTGGACGGCATTTAAACGCTCGTAGGCCGCCTGTTGGCGACGTCCGCTGATCCGGATCCCCGCCTGCAGGACTTCGACTTTGGCGATCGCTTGGCTTAATTCGTGAGCCACATAGCGCTGCTGTTCTACCAGGATCGAGCGTTCGCGTTCGATCTGCAGTTTTGCATGTTGGACCGCTGCGTGGGCTTGGCGGCGGCCCGCTACGACTTTCATTTCGACTCCGAATTCCCATTCTTGATGGTCAAAAGAAAAGAGATCATCGGATGCACTTGCGAACCGAGGTCCCGCGCCGGTTAGGTCATCGCCGAAGCCTCTTAGTCGGTAACGGCCGATCAGATCCAATTGAGGAAGCAGAAAGTTTTCTGCCGCGATCAGCCGTAATTCCTCTTGTCCGATGCGGACGGATTGCTTGCGTAAATCGGTTCGGTGGTTGATCGCACCCGCCAGCATCGCTGACCAATCAAACACGATCGGAGCTGTCGAGACGGGCTCGCACGGCCGGATCAGGTGTCCATCGGTTGCGGGCAGACCAATCAGATAGCGTAGGCGGCGTTCGGAATCATGGACGCCAGGCAGTCGGTTCGTGCCATTTAAGGCAAGCAAAGTGCGGTACTCGGCACCCAGGAAATCGGCTCGAGCTTCCGCTTCTTTGTCCGCTTCGGCGCCACCCAATCGCATGGCCGCTTTCGCAGCAACGGCTTTCCAGGTCTTTTCCGCAGCTTGGCTGGCCCTGCGTTCGCCTTCGTAAAGTTTGTAGGCCATTTGCAGCCCCCAGTACGTTTCTTCGACTTCGCTTATGTAGTCTTGTAGTCCTTTTTCAAAATCAAGTTCGCTGATTTGCGAATTCATTTGGGCGATCACGATCCCGTTTGAAAAATAGAATCCTGGTTGGGCATTCGGGCCTGCGATTGAATTGAATGTTTTGCCGGCTCCCTGCAGCAAGGGCTGGCGGATACCAACTTGCACTTGCGATTCCCAGGCACTGGGGAAGAGGTTCGCCGAACGGTTGTTGCTGTCGTAATCCAATTGGCGGTCGAGCGAGACGACGGCTCCGTTCATCAACCGCCGCGAGACCCCGCTTTTAAGGGAAAGGGCGTCCTGGGTTAATTCTTGTGCACCGCCCCCCAGAACCGCGTTGTTAAAGACGCGATCGTTGTTCGCTGACGTCAGCGAGCTGGACAGCACCGAATCAAATTCCGCCAGTGCCGCTTCGGGACCGTAAAAGGGATCGCTGCGCTGGAGCGCAAGGTCGTAGGCGGTGATCGTAGCCGCCGGTGCGTCGACGATCCGTCCGCCCAGTTCGCGTAAGATTCGGCTGTCCTGCAACGCGATTTCGATGACCTGTTCCCGAGTCAAATCTAAGAACGATTCGGGGGCGGCTGAGATGGACTGCGGCGGTCGGGTGCTGATGGCATGGGGAGCACGAACGGGCGTCGATGCCGCAACGTCGGTTTCATAGAAGATCGGAGTTGGTGGGGCCCAGGAGAGCGCGGCCGGCATGGAAGGTCTAGACCGGCAGCCAGTTACCAGAAGGGTCACCCCTCCTAGTAGGACCAGCCAAATCCAGTTGCCTCGCCGCATTGCCAATTGGGTCTCACTTCCTTTTTTGAGGTTCCTTCCTCCTGTAGGTAATTGTCGGTTTTTGACGGGGAGGGATGCTAAGAATTGTCATTCACTCGGCGCGGGTCGCACAATCGTTACAACCGTCAAAATGGGGCCAGGATCATTGCCAGAACAGGATGGGCCTCCGGTGCAAGCCGTCCCTGTCGTTCGACTGAATAAGATAGGAATCGATTGTCGGAACCTGCCGTTCTGTACGGTGAAACGAATACTGAATGGTGGTGTTCGGTTTTCTAGCTGTTTCCAATGGGTGTTTGACTGTTCCCGTGATTCCTCCCTCATCCGCTGATGTCGCAAAAGAGCAACGCGAGGAAATTCGTGCGGCTAGCGGTCCGCTTGGATTGGTTGATCGGGTTTTGCGGATTATCGATAACCGCGAGATTCACGATGCTGCCGCTTCCCGGTCAGCGGATGTTTCGGAAAATCACTGGCGATCGGTTGTCCAAGCCATCGTCGAAACGACCCATGCGGGGATGGTCGTCTATCGCATCGGCCCGATTACGAGTTCACTCGCGACGGCCGATTTGCAGTTTGTCGGGCCCGCAAAAGATGATTTTCAGCGGAGCGAAGTCCAGGCGAACTTGCTTGCATGTTTCCGTGGGATGGCGCCGCAGCCTTCGGCGGTGCCTGCTGATTCGGTTTTGCAATCGACGGGACGAATCTGGACCGTCAGCGATCCGCTGAACGATGTTCGTTTGTTGGTTTGGATGCCAAGTGAACTGGATCTTGTTTCCGAAACGGTTTGGCTCCGCTGTTTGAACGCCCTGGTCCCACATGTCGACGCTTCTATTCAGCAAGGGATGCAACCTGCCGCGTCGTCCAGCTTAAGTCGTTTTCATCACTCGTTGGATGCTTCGCAAACCGCTGCACAAATCGCAAACGATATGCGATTTTTATTGCAGTTGGATCGGGTGACGGTTCTGGTCCGGCGGGGACGCAGGTATCGCGTGGAGGCGGTCAGCGGGGCGGCACAATTTCATCGACGGTCGAATCTGATCCGGGCTCTCGAGCAGTTAGCGGGGATCGTCGCCGTCACAAAACAGCCCTTTCTGTATCCTCATGAAGATGAATTGCCGCCGCAGATTGAAGAGGCCCTTGCGGATTATTTGGATCAATCGTCTGTTGATCGGATGCGGATGATTCCGCTGGTTGCCGACGCGGCCACGGATAGCGATGGTGTGGATGTTCCGCGTCCATTGCCCTTTGCAATGTTGGTGTTAGAAAAAATCGCAGCTGAATCCGAAGCATTGAACGTCGTCGCGATTCCTGACCCAGGAGCGATGATCGATCATGCGGCATGGGCGCTTCATAATTCGCAATCGCATAGCCGATTGTTTTTGCTGCCTGTCTGGCGATTTTTGGGGGGCATGTGGGATCGAGGCAAACGCTGGTGGGTTCTGGTTGCGTGTCTGCTGCTGGTCGGGTTGATCGCCGCAGGTGCGTTGATTCAAGTGGAGCACTACGTCGTTGCCGAAGGACGCTTGCAACCCGCACACCGTCAACATCTGTTCGCGCCTTTGGATGGTGTGATCGATGAAGTCCGCGTGCAGCATGGCGATTTTGTGACGCCGGGCGATGTTCTTGTCACTTTGCAAAGTTCCGAACTGGAACGTCAACTTGAAGAGTCGCTCGGTCAGATCCAGACGATTGAGCGGCGACTGACCGCCGTGCGATCGAATCGAGTATCCGAAGGAAGGCGAAGGGTAGGGGATGCTTCCGCGGTAGGTTCTGCAGTTGCCGCGAACGGTGGATTGGCCGGAGAAGAACAGCAGTTGGTCGCCGAACGAGACAATTTGCAGCGTCAGGTAGAACTGCTGCGCAAGCTTCAAGAACAACTCCAGGTTCAAAGTCCTTTGGCGGGGCAGGTTGTTAGCTGGGATTTGCAACAACGGATCGGTAGTCGTCCGGTCAGTCGGGGGCACCAGTTGCTAACGATCGCGGATGTCCAGGGAGACTGGATCCTTGAATTGGTTTTGCCCGACGAAGATTTGGGGACTGTTCGCTCGGCTGCCGAAATCGCAGGCAAACCGTTGGCGATCGAATACGCGTTGGCGACCGATCCAGAGCATCAATACGCTGCGACGTTGAACCGGATAGGGACCGCTGCGGAACGAGACGAAACAAGGGCCAGCTATGTTCCGCTGGAGGCTAGGTTGGCAGAAGAACCCAATCAGCGGCACGTGGGGGCGGAGGTTCGTGCGAAGATCGCGTGCGGTCAACGATCGCTGGCGGCGTCATGGTTTAGCGACGTGGTGCGTGTTTTTCAGCAGTCGATTGGTTTTCACTTTTGGCGGGCGGAAAGATGACTTTCGTGCCTCCTCCGCCCGCGTTGGCGGCTCGCCAGTCGCTGCAGGTGCGGATGCGAGCTGATCTGCAGGCTCAGCAGACGGAATCTCCCGCTGGGGGTCGGGTGACGATTAAAGATCCGATTTCGCTGAAATATCACACGTTGCGGAATGACGAATGGTTTGTGCTGCAATTGTTGCGTGAGGGAACCAATTTGGAATCCATTCGCTCAGCGTATCAAAAAAAGTTTGCTCCTGATCGCGTGACCCTACGGCAGATTCAGTCTTTGATTTTTCGATTCCACCGAAGCGAATTATTGCTTTCAAATACCTTGGGGCAGGCGATGCCACTGGGGAAACGAAGCACACAGTCGCGTTGGCAAAAACGTTGGGGCGTTTTGCAGAGTGCCCTTTTTATTCGGTTTCCTGGAATCGATCCCGAACCGTTTTTGCGTTGGACCGTCCCTGTGGTTCGGTTCGCTTTGCATCCTCTGTTTCTTGTAGGTTATGCGGTGTTGGTTGCCGCGGCAGTGGTTTTGTTTGTGACGCAGGCGGGGACCTACTGGCAAGACATGCCATCGGCCGAGCAACTGTTCCAACCCAGGCAACTGCTGGGATTCGCCGTCGTGTTGGGATTGACCAAGATCGCTCATGAACTGGGGCATGCTGTTGTCTGTAAGTACTACGGTCGTGAGTGCCATGAAATCGGTCCGATGTTATTGGTGATGACCCCTGCGCTTTACTGCGACACATCGGACGCCTGGATGTTGACCAACCGCTGGCAGCGTGCAGCGGTTGGGGCTGCGGGTATGGGGGTGGAGGTTTTATTGGCGGCGATTGCGACCTTTGTGTGGTGGTATAGCGAACCTGGGTTTGTGCATGCGGCTGCCATGAAGGTGATGCTGGTCTGTTCGGTTAGCACGCTGTTATTTAATGCGAATCCTTTGCTGCGTTATGACGGCTATTACATCCTTTCGGATCTGTGTGATTCGCCGAATCTGGCACAGCAAAGTCGCCGCTATCTAAATCAGCAAGTCGCTCGTTGGATGCTGGGAGTTCGCAACCCAGCCCCCCTGCAAGTTTCTCGGCGGGCGGCGGTTGGGATGATCGTTTATCAAGTGGCCGCCACGCTGTACCGGTGGGGACTGACCCTTGTCATTTTGTGGTTCGTCAGCCAATTTCTTAAACCTTATGGCTTGCAATCGATTGGCTGGGTGCTGGCTGTTTTTTCGGTTGCGGTAATGGTTTATCGACCGCTGAAAGAATGGACCCGAATGCTGCGGGTTCCCGGCGCTACTCGCAAATTCAGACGATGGAACCTGCTGGGAACCGGTGTGGTGGGGATTGCCTTGGTGGGAGGGCTGCTGATTCCACTGCCTCGCTATATCGTTGGTGAAGTCGAAATAGTGCCTCATCATCCAGTCCCTGTTTATGTCACCGCCGCCGGCAGACGGCTGAGCGATGCAATGCCAGGATTTTGGGCTGGGGGACCGATCGAAAAAGGGGAGACGGTTTTGCAGTTGGAGGACCAGGCCTTGGAACTGCAGTGGCTGAAAGCGATGCGGCGAGTCGAATCGCAGCGGTTGTTGTTGGAGCGTTTGCAGCAGACTCAGGCAAGTGACGAAGAAGCTGCAAGTCAAATCCCGTTCACTCAATCGGCCTACGACGATCTGTTGGAACGAGCCGATAAACTGGCTGCGAAAAGGAAAGCCCTCACAATCACTTCACCGGCCAGCGGTCGATTTGTGCCAGCGAAGTGGTTGCCAAAGCAGGGCGATTCGCAGCGACTGGAACGTTGGTATGGACAAGTCACCGCGGACGCAAATGTAGGGGCTTACCTGGAAACGGGAACTCCGCTGGGAGTGATCGCCAAGCCGGATAGGTACGATGCGTTATTAACGGTCCAGCCAGCCGATCTAGAATTTGTGCAAATCGGGCAACCGGTGGTTGTTCAATTGAACGGGTTTGCATCACAGGCGTTGGCGGGCCAAGTCGTCGAAATTGCACAGCAGGATAACCTTAGCGATACGGTTCAGGGATCGAAGGGAACGGGCTCAGACGGGACGCAGCAGCTTGCCTATCCGGTTCGCATTCAATTGGATGCGACCGCGTTGCCATTGACCTACTACGAATCAGGGCAGGGGCGAGTGTTGGTCGAATCGCAGTCGATCGCTCAGCGCATCTATCGCAGCCTCGCATCGCTGTTTCGTTTTTAGACGAAAACGTTTTTGGCCGCACGGTGGGCGTGAGCGTCCTTTTCTTGCTTCGGGCGTTCTTTCGCGTGGGACGTGCGATTTATAAGTTGCGAGTGTGGCAGGGAGAAAAGGCCCCATGCCAGCTTGCCTAGCAGGAAGCCAAGGTTTGAAATTTGATCGACAGAGTTCCGTTTTCGGGCTTGCGCCGGCGGGCTCACAACTGGCAGCTACTCTCTTGTACGATCGAAATGCAGTTCTCCGCCAGCCCCGAATCGCCTAGGCGATTCGGGGCTGGCGGAGAAGGATCGAGTGGGGGAAGGCATATAGGTAGCTGCCAGTTGTTGCACCGACCGGGACGAGCCCGGCGGAAACAAACAAGAGCAGCCTGAGCGGAAATCGTCAACTTGTTTATCACACGTCCCGAGCGAAAGGCGACACTCAAGATTCGCAGCCGCTTCGGGCTCTATCGGTCTTTAGCAGGCGGATGCTTAGCCGCCGAATCCGCTGTAGCGGCGGACGCCTCGGGAGTACATGAATCGGCACAAAATGATGAAGAAGACCAGCCAAGCCGCTTCGATTGCCATCTCGCCCGCCAATTCGTCTTCGGGAATTTTCCCCAGGAAGACGGCTGCCGGGAAATAGGCTAGGTACTTCAGCGGCAGCCACTGCACGACCTGTTCAATTTGGGGTGGCAGCAGTGTCAATGGAAACATGTGTCCGCTGAGGAAAAAGCTGAACAACATATAGATGAACAGCAGCGAGCTGACTTCCAGGAACCAGAATCCAATCATCCCGATGGTCGCTTCCAGGAAGAAACCGATCAGGAATCCCATGATTAGGGATCCCGCGAATGCCAGCAGCACCGGCGCCGAGGGCCAGCCTTCGGTGAAGTAACCGCGGCAGAGAAAAAAGACGAACGCAAACGGAAAGATCGCGATTGTGTAGTAGGCCAGTTTGTGGGCGATCCTTTGCAGCATCAGGAAACCGATAAGGTCGATCGGCTGCACCATGTACCGTTTGATTTCCCCTTCCCGAATCTGCTGGGCGATTCCGCTGGCCAGTCCCGGCATGCTTGAAAAGGCGCGGGCAATCATCGTGATCAGGTAATAGGCGACCATGTCGGTAAACCCAAATCCCCCGATCGTCTTCTCGCCGTTTGGATCGTCGCTTGAGGCGATTGAATCAAAGACGGCATGCCACAGGAAAATCTGAGTCACGATCGGCAAGAACCGCATCAGGGTTCCTAACGCGAAATCACCGCGATATACCAGTCGCTCTTCCAAAGCGATGCGGAGGATCACCCCCCATGTCTGGATTCGGTGGAAAGTCGGCAATCGCGTTTCGCTGGCGCTCATACCTGGGGAGCCTCGGAGCTGTGGGACGTTTCGGCTCGAGGGTGGTTACCGACCGAGTGGAAGAGATCTGCAATCACATCTTCCAACGGAGGATCTTCCACCGAGACATCTTCAACGACGTGGTCACGAAGGGCCTGAGCCAAGCGTGCGGCGACTTCGTTGCGAGGAATATGGATTTTCGCCTTTGGCCAGTTGGTTTCGATGACTTCGCCAATTTCAGACAAGTTGTCGGGCTGGACGTCTTCGGCAAACTGCAAGGTGACCACTTTGCTACCAGAAAACTTGTCGATGATTCCCGATAGCGAACCGTCGTAGTGGATGCGGCCGTCGGCGATGATCACAACCCGTTTGCAAAGGGCCGCCACATCTTTCATGTAGTGGCTGGTCAGCAGGATCGTGATTTTGCGTTTCTCTTGGTAGTACTTTAGAAACTGCTGAATGTTGTGCTGAGCGATCACATCCAGCCCGATCGTCGGTTCATCGAGGAACAGGACGTCCGGGTTATGCAGCAGTGCCGCCATCAATTCCATCTTCATTCGCTCGCCCAGCGACAGCTCGCGGACCGGTTGGCCGAGCAGGCGTTTGACGTCTAGCAATTCCGACAGTTCATCCAGGCGTTGCTGGAATTCCGTCGGGTCAATGCCGTAGATCTGTTGATGAAGTCGGTAGGATTCTTGCGCCGGGAGGTCCCACCAAAGCTGATTTTTTTGCCCCATTACCAAAGCGAAGCGGCGGCGGTATTCGTGTTTTCGTTCCCAGGGAGTAAAACCCATCACCTTGGCGGAACCGCTGGTCGGGTTGATCACCCCCGACAGCAACTTCAGCGTGGTCGTTTTTCCTGCCCCATTGGGACCGAGGAAAGCGACAAATTCGCCTTGTTCGACTTTTAGATCGATCCCTTTGACCGCTTCGACTTCGCGGTATTCACGGTGGAACAGTCCACGGACGCTGTCCATTAACCCTTCGCGTTTCTGATAGACGCGATAGGATTTTGTAAGCTGAGAAACCTCGATGATCGGCATAATAAGCGGGCTGTACGTGGCAAGGAGGTGGCACTGCGGCTGATTTTTTGCTGGACGCACCCGTCCGGCCAGCAGGCAAAGTTGATTGTAGGCCGATGTCTCAGCTTTCCAAGCAGGCGACGTCGCCGCCGCCGCGTCCCTTTTCGGCCTGTCGGTTCAATCGAAGGCGGAGCGAAAGGCGACAATCCTTAAATCAATCCGCTGCGTCCGCGAGGGATAACGGGCTGCTCTTGCGGTCCCTCGCTTACGCAGCGGGTTGGGATTTCGGCTGCCTGCGTGCCAGCTTGCTTGGCGAGTGGCCGCTGGTCCGAAGGTCGATACAATGTTTTGGCGTCACGCTTCGTCCCTCCAGTTGATGGTTTTTGAATAATGAATATGCCCCCTCTTCGTATCGGTCTGGGATATGACACCCACTGCTTGGGCAATGGCGGTCCGCTGCGAGTCGGCGGCATTGATATCGAAGGAGACTTGCATGCCCTGGGCCACAGCGATGCCGATGTCCTTTTGCATGCGATTACGGACGCGTTGTTGGGGGCCGCCGATTGTGGAGATATCGGGCAGCTTTTCCCTGATACCGATCCGGAAAATCGAGGCCGGGATAGTGCGGAATTCTTGGCCGAAGCGATCCGCTTGGTCCGAGCGGCGGGCTGGGAAGTGACCAATATTGACTGTGTTTTGCTAGCACAGCGACCAAAGATCGCCCCTTATATTGACGAAATTCGGCAGCGGATTGGGGAAATCGCTAATCTCTATCCCACTCAGATCGGGATAAAAGGTAAGACGGGGGAAGGAATCGGGCCGATCGGCCATTCCGAAGCGATCGCAGCTCGTTGTGTGGCCTTGTTGCACCGGGTTGGTTGAGATCGTTTCGGTGATAGGCCTTGGCGAACTTCTGGCTCATTCGGGGCCGGTTGCATCGCATTTTGGTTCCGTTTGGTTACCTGCATTTATTTACTGTACGTCCACAACTTATAATTTGGCTCCATGAGTACCGTATCCGATTCACAGACCTCCACATCGATTGGTCAGACGATGCCTGAGATTCGCGTTTACAACACGCTCTCTAAGACCAAAGAACCCTTTGTGCCTCTGAAAGCCCCACAGGTTGGCATTTACCTGTGCGGCCCAACGGTTTACGCCGAATCTCACATTGGGCACATGGTGGGGCCGGTCATTTTTGACACGATCAAACGCTATTTGACCCACAATGGCTATGAAGTCACGTTGGTCGTGAACATCACCGACGTCGACGACAAACTGATCGCCAAGAGTCGTGAACGCGGGGTTCCGATGAGTCAGATTGCGATCGAAATGACCGCCGACTACATGGCCAACTTGAAAGAGTTGGGGGTCAACCAGATCGATTACATGCCTCGCGCCACCGACCATATGTCGGACATTATCCAGTTCATTCAGTCGCTGGAATCGCAAGGCTATGCATATGCAGTGGAAGGGGACGTCTTTTTTGAAACGTCGCGAGACCCCAGTTACGGCGAATTGTCGAATCGATCGACCGACCAGCAGCAGGGCGAAGGTGGTGGGGCCGCGGCAAGAAAACGCTCGCCAAGCGACTTTGCCCTTTGGAAATCAGCCAAGGCGGGCGAACCAGCTTGGGACAGTCCATGGGGAAAAGGACGCCCCGGTTGGCATATCGAATGTTCCGCGATGAGCCACCGTTTGCTTGGCGAGACCTTTGATATCCATGGCGGCGGTTTGGATTTGATGTTCCCGCATCACGAAAATGAACGGGCTCAGAGCAATTGTTGCCATAACGCTCCGATGGTGAAGTACTGGATGCACAACGGGCTGATGCGAGCGGGAAGCAAAGGCAAAGTGGGTGGCAAGAGCGACCGAGAAGCTAACGCTAACACGGAAACCTTGGCCGAGCAGACCGAAGGGAAGATCAGCCGTAGCAAAGGGGGCGGCGGACTGGCCGATTTGATTCGCAATCAAACGGGCGAACGGCTGCGATTCTTCTTGTTGCGCACGCACTACCGATCGACCATCGTCTTTAATGACGAAGGGTTGGAAGAAGCGGGCACTTCGCTGGAAACCTTCTATCGCTTTTTCGACCGCTTGGAAGAACTGACGGGAACCTCGTTCTACGATCTGAAAGCTCCACGGCGTCGCGACGAAGGAAAAATCGAAGCGGGGGATAACGCGGTCTTGATCGAGATCGTCAAGCTCCGTGACAAATACTTTGCCGCCATGGATGACGACTTCAATACAGGGTCGGCAATCAGCGTGTTGTTTGACATGTTGCGAACCATGAACCGGCATATTGACCAAAGTGGGATCACCAAAGATTCGCCTGCCGATAGCTCCGACGTGCAAGTCTTGTTGACCGCCGCTGGCGTGTTGCGTGAACTGGTGTCAGTCCTTGGGTTGTTCGAAAAACCGCCTGTTCAAGCAGCGGGTGGTGATGACGCTGATTCCGCTTTGGCCGGCGAACTGATGACGCTGCTGATCGACCTGCGGAAGTCGGCTCGCGAGAACAAAGATTTCGCCACTTCCGACGCCATTCGCGATCGATTGACCGCCCTGGGGATTGCGTTGCTTGATAAAAAAGATGGCACGTCATGGGAACGCAGTAAGTGAGCGAGGTACGGCGAATTCTGGGGATTGACCCGGGGTTGAATGTCACCGGTTACGGAGTCATTGAATCTCGGGGGGCCTCGGTTCGTTTATTGGAAGCGGGGATCATTCGTACCAAGCGTGGGCAGACGATGGCCCAACGGTTGTTGGAACTGCACAATGGTCTGACCGAAGTTGTCGAGGCCCATCATCCGCATGTGATGGCGCTTGAACAGTTGTTTTCGCACTACCAACGCCCTCGGACCGCGATCTTGATGGGGCATGCCCGGGGCGTGATCACGTTGGTCGCTGGCCAAGCGGAGATCGCTGTCGACAGTTTTGAACCGACCAAAGTTAAGAAGTTGATGACCGGAAACGGTCGTGCGCCGAAACATCAGATTCAGTTAGCCGTAAAAATCCAGTTGAAACTCCGTTCGATCCCCGAGCCGGCCGATGTCGCCGATGCACTGGCGATAGCCATCTGTGGCCATCACGAAAGCCGGATTGGGATTAACCTGCGAAATTCCCTCTAAAGTCAAAGACCTGTCAGTTTGATCACGAAAATCACTGGGCCGTTGGTGGCTGTTTCCGCCGAGGCCGTTTCGATCGAAGTACCTCCTTTTGAGTACGAAGTGATGGTCGGCGATTACACGCGCCGTCAGCTTCAGGCAGAGGTGAACAACACGATCCGCTTGCATACTTTGGACTACATCGACGGGAATGCTCAAGGCGGGCGTTTGACGCCCAAGTTGATCGGATTTCAGACGCTGCCTGAAAGACAGTTTTTTGATCTGTTTTGCAGTGTCGATGGCGTCGGTGTAAAAAAAGCGTTGCGAGCGATGGTGCGTCCGGTCCATGAATTGGCCGTCTATATCGAACAGCAGGATGCCAAGCAGTTGTCCGCCTTGCCGGGAATCGGACCCGCGACCAGCGAACGGATCATCGCCAAGCTGCGCCGGAAGATGCCGCGATTTGCATTGATGGTTGCACGCAGCGAAATCGCCGAAGTGATGGATGGAGCAGCCGGTGTCGCCGGAGATACTTTTGATGCCTTGCTTGCCCTGGGCCATAGCGAAGCGGACGCCAGAAAACTGATCGATGAAGCGGTTGAATCTGGCAAAAAATTCAAAGACACCGAGGCGATGCTAACAGCGATTTATCAAAAGCGTCAGTAATCGGATCTGCCTAGTTGATCACTAGGTTTCCGCTGTCAAAAGCAAACGCACCACAGCCCAGTGCGAGTGTCGCCTTTCGCTCGGGACGTGATATCTATAAATGAAGATTTTGCAGCAAGTGACGAGTCTGCATGGGGCCGAGTGAACAGGTAGCCCGGAGGGCGGCAGATACTTGCCGGCGGCGCGAGCCGCCGGAGTGGGTATCGCGAAAAGGAAAGCCCAGCGGGCGACAGAACCAACCTTGTCTGCCGCCCGCTGGGCTAAAAGCACTGCACTCAGACTCGGATGGGCAGGGTTGAAATCGTCACCTGTAAATTTCACGTCCTCCGCGAAAGTGTCGTTTGCGGACGCAACTTTCGCGTAGCGAAAGGCGACTCTAAAAGCCAGCTACCCGATCGCGTTACTCTTTGATCGGGGTTTCTTTGTCGCCGTCGCGGAGAAAGGGTTCGCGTTCTTGAGTGCCGACGGTCGGTTTGGTTTCGCGAATCCAGATATTCCGAAAGCGGACCGGGTTACCGTGATCTTGGATCGCGATTGGACCTTTTTCGGGATGCTTGTTGTAAGCTGGCGGACGGTGGTACGGGGTGTCCCCTTTTAACGCGAAGTGGTTCTGGATCAGCACACCGTTATGGATTGCGGTGATGTAGGCTGGTGATTCCAGGCTGCCATCTTCGGCAAAACGCGGGGCGGTCCAGAAAATGTCATAGGTGTTCCACTCGCCTGGTTTGCGCATCGCGTTCACTTGCGGAGGCGTTTGCTTGTAGATCGCACCTGCTTGGCCGTCGTGATAGGTTTCGTTCTCGTAGGAATCAAGCACCTGAAGTTCGTAGGTGCCCATCATGAAAATACCGCTGTTGCCTCGGTCCTGTCCGGTTCCTTTCGCCGGGGTAGGAGCAGACCATTCCACATGCAACTGGCAATCACCGAACGACTCTTTCGAAACAATCTGGCCTTTTCCCGAAAATGCGATCCCGTCGCGGACCGGCCAGTTTTCGCCATTTTCCCACTGCGATAGGTTGCTGCCATCAAAGAGGACAATCGCATCGGAAGGGGGAGAGGCGTTGGTTGCACCGGGGTCGACGATCGGGGGGGCCTCCCATTTGATTCCGTTTAAATACTCTTCACCGTTTAGCGATGGAAGGGCTGTGAGAGAAAGGCAGCAAGCTGTTAGGAACGCATATTTCGGAAGGTTCATGGATGTTTTTTTGCCGAAAAAGGGAAACGGGTAGGTAGGTTGGGGGCAACAGCATCGGAAAGGCGGGGTCCATCATGACTGCAAGATCATTGACCGTCCACGCAAAATTCCTGGCTCTATTGTAGCAATACGGCGGTGTGGACTTGATTTACGGCTGATTTGGCCGGTACGTCGCTGGAATGCGGCTGGTGAGGTAGGATCTGCGTTGGTTCTTTAAAGTTGTGAAAAGATTAGACAAGCTTTTTTGTAGGATTCCCAGGTGAAATTGCCTAGCATCATTGTTAAACCCTCACGTCAGTTCCCCTTCTTGGCTCGGCATCCGTGGGTTCATTCCAGTTCGCTTGCGGAATCGAAAGAGGTTTATCCGCTGGGCCAAGAGGTCGATTTGGTTCAGCACGACGGCACCTGGTTAGCGCGAGGCTTGTACAACCCATCAAGCGGACTGAAGGTCCGGCTGTACAGCTGGGATCGTAATCAGAACTTGGATACCGATTTTTTCACCACCAAAGTCGATCAGGCGATCGCTCGACGCCGGTTGGCAGGTTTCCTGCCGGGCGACCCGCAAGCAACTTTGGAAGGCGTTCTAACCGCGTCGCGTCTGATTTTTAGCGAAGCGGACGGTTTGAGCGGATTGATTGTCGATCAGTACGCCGACTACTTGGTGGTTCAGATTGCCGCCGGTGTGATTCAATTGCGTCAGGAAGCGATTCTGGATTTCCTACAGGAGCGGTTAAAGCCTCAGGCTATTTTTCTGCGAACCGACGCCAAGACGGCGCAGAAAGAAGGGATCGAGCAGCAAGAGGGATTGGTCCGTGGGACGGCACCTGAGGGCGCCATCCTTTATCAACAGAACGGGTTGCAATTGGCCGTCGATCTACTGCACGGGCAGAAAACGGGCGGTTATTTAGATCAGCGGGACAATCACGCTGCGGCGGCTAGGTATTTGGTTGGCCGGCGCGTTCTGGACGTCTGCTGTTATGCCGGCGGGTTTGGGTTGGTGGCCGCTGCCGCCGGGGCAGCGCATGTGATCGGAGTCGA